>NZ_BAAAUX010000026.1:0-63852 GCF_039534165.1 Saccharopolyspora taberi
GGCCGGAGCCGGAGCAGCCGCCGGAGCCGGAGCGGAGGCGGCCTCGGCAGCGGCGCCGGAACCGTCGCCGAGGATCGCGATCGGGGTGCCGATCGGCACCGTCTCGCCCTCGCCGACGAGCACCTTCTCCAGCACGCCGTCGTCGTAGGCCTCCAGCTCCATGACGGCCTTGTCGGTCTCGATCTCGGCCACCACGTCACCGCGGCTGACCTTGTCACCGACCTTCTTGTGCCAGTTGGCGATGACGCCCTCCTCCATGGTGTCGGAGAGCCTCGGCATCTGAATCTCAGTCATCGTCTTCCTCGGGGCCTCATGTCCAGAAGTCTTGTGGCCGGAAGCGGTCCGGCAGTCCGTCAGCGACGACGGCCGACCGCGTCCAGGGTCTGGTGGACGGCTGCGGTCAGGGACTCGGCGGAGGGCAGCGCGGCCCTCTCCAGCGGCTTGGCGTAGGGCAGCGGCACCTCGGCGGCGGCGACCCGGCGCACCGGGGCGTCGAGGTAGTCGAACGCGCCGTCGGAGATCGACGCCGCGATCTCGGCGCCGATGCCGTAGGTCAGCCAGTCGTCCTCGGCGACCACCGCGCAGCCGGTCTTGCGCACCGACTCCACGATCGTCCCGCGGTCCAGCGGCCGGAGGCTGCGCAGGTCGACGACCTCGGCGTTGATGCCCTCGTCGGCCTGGAGCTTCTCGGCGACCTGCTGGGCCACCATCGCCATCCGGGAGTAGCCGATGATGGTGATGTCGGTGCCCTGCTTGGTCACCTTCGCCTTGCCGATCTCGGCAGGCTCGACGACGTCGGGCACCTCGCCCTTGGTGTTGTAGAGCGCCAGGTTCTCCAGGAACAGCACCGGGTCGTTGTCCCGGATGGAGGCCAGCAGCAGCGCCTTGGCGTCGGCGGGCGTGCTGGGCGCCACGACCTTCAGACCGGGCACGAAGCTGTAGTACAGCTCGATGTTCTGCGAGTGGGTCGCGCCGAGCTGCTGCCCGCCGCCGCCCGGGGTGCGCATGACCATCGGCACCGGGGTCTGCCCGCCGAACATGCCGTAGATCTTGGCCGCGTGGTTGACGATCTGGTCCAGCGCGATCAGCGAGAAGTTGATCGTCATCAGCTCCACGACCGGGCGCAGGCCCAGCATGGCCGCACCGATGGCGGCGCCGACGAAACCCTCCTCGGCGATCGGGGTGTCGCGCACCCGCTTCTCGCCGAACTCCTTGAGCAGCCCGGCGGTGATCTTGTAGGAACCTTCGAAGATCCCGATTTCCTCGCCGATGAGGAACACGTCCTCATCGCGGAGCATTTCGTCGCGAAGCGTGTCGTGCAGCGCTTGGCGGTAAGAGATGACAGCCAAGGGAAGTTCTCCTGCTGAAAAGGGCACTGGTGGACTGCGAGCCGCGATCACGCGACTCGCAGTCCAGTGGCGGGGTGTCGGAAAGTGCGCGGTGGCGTCAGAAGACCGGGTCGGCCGGGAGGCGTCGCGAGTCGTTGGCCACGGCGGTGGCGTAGGTGTAGTCGAACAGCGTCGAGACGTCCGGGTGCGGGCTGTCGTCGGCGAAGGCGACCGCGGCGTCGGCGTCGGCCTGGGCCTTCTGCTCGATCTCGGCCGCGCCGTCCTCGTCGAGGACGCCGTTCTCGATCAGCTGCGAGCGGAAGTTGTACACCGGGTCCGCGGCGCGGGCCTTGGCGTTGTCCTCCTCGCTGCGGTACTTGGCCGGGTCGACCACCGAGTGGCCCTTGAGCCGCTGGCTGGTGGCCTCCAGCAGCGCGGGCGCGCCGGTCTCGCGGGCCCGCTCGACCAGCCGGGTCGCCACGTCGCGGACCGCGATCACGTCGTTGCCGTCCACCCGCTCGCCGTGCATGTTGTAGGCGACCGCGCGCTTGTAGAGCTCGGACTCCGCCGAGGACTTCTCCACCGTGGTGCCCATGCCGAGGTAGTTGTTGATCACCACGAAGACCACCGGCAGGTTCCACAGCGCCGCGATGTTCAGCGACTCGTGGAAGGCGCCGATGTTGGTCGTGCCGTCGCCCATCTGGCACATCACGACCTCGTCGCCGCCGCGGTAGTCGATGGCCAGCGCGGCACCGGTGGCCAGCGGGATCTGGCCGCCGACGATGCCGTAGCCGCCCAGCAGCCGGGACTCCACGTCGAACATGTGCATCGAGCCGCCCCAACCCTTGGAGGTGCCGGTGGTGCGGCCGTACAGCTCGGCCATCACGCGCCCGGGCTCGATGCCCTTGGCGATCGCGTAGCCGTGCTCGCGGTAGTTGGTGAACAGGTAGTCGGTCTTGCGCAGCGCCGACATCAGACCGACGACGGTGGCCTCCTCGCCCAGGTTCAGGTGGCAGTAGCCACCGATCTTGGCCTGGGTGTAGCCCTGGGCCGCGCGCTCCTCGAAGCGGCGGATCAGCGTCATCTGGTGGAAGTAGTCGCGGAGCAGCTCCGGCGACTCCCCGGCGAACGGGCCGCCGCCGGAGGAGCGCACCCGGCGGGACTTCGCCGCGCCGCGCGAGGAGGGCTTGCTGCGGGTAGCCGTGTCAGCCATCTCGGAGGTCCTTTCGTCAGCGCTTCTTGGGCGGGGCTACGTGGATCGGCAGGCCCAGCGCGGACATCGCCGCCTCCATGCCGATCTCGCCGAGGGTGGGGTGGGCGTGGATGGTCTCGGCGAGCTCGTCGAGCGTCGCCTCCAGCGAGATCGCCAGGGCGCCCTCGGTGATCAGGTCGCTGGCGGACGGGCCGATGATGTGCACGCCCAGGACCTCGCCGTACTGCTTGCCCGCGACGATCTTGAGGAAGCCCTCGGAGTCGCCGGTGGTCTTGGTGCGGCCGATCGCGGCGAACGGGAACTTCGCGGTGACGACCTCGTGCCCGGCCTCGACCGCCTTGGCCTCGGTCAGGCCGACGCTGGCGATCTCGGGGTGGGTGAAGGTCGCGGCGGGGACCACGTTGTAGTCGATCCGGGCGTGGTTGCCCGCGATGGTCTCGGCGGCCGCGACGCCCTGGTGCGAGGCGACGTGGGCCAGCAGCACCCGGCCGGTCACGTCGCCGATGGCGTAGACGTGCTCGACGTTGGTGCGCAGCTGGTCGTCGACCGGCACGAAGCCGCGCCCGTCGGTGGCGACACCGGCCTTGTCCAGGTCCAGCGAGCCGGTGTTGGGCTTGCGGCCGACGCCGACCAGCACCACGTCGGCCTCGATCTCGGTGGCCTTGGCGCCCTCGACGGTGACCTTCAGGCCGCCGTCGCCCTGCTCGATCTTCGACACCGTCGAGCCGGTGAGCACGTTGATGCCGGCCTTGCTGAACGAGCGGCCCAGCGCCTTGCCGACCTCGACGTCCTCGGCGGGCGCGAGGGTCTGCTGCATCTCGATGATCGAGACCTCGCTGCCCAGGGTGTTGAACAGGCTCGCCCACTCCGCGCCGACCGCGCTGCCGCCGATGACGGCGATCCGCTTCGGCACCTCGGTCAGGCCGAAGGCGCCGTCGGAGGTGATGACGCCCGGCAGGTCCGCGCCGGGCAGCGGCAGCTGCACGGGGACCGAGCCGGTGGCGATGATGACGTCGCGCGCCGAGACCCGCTCGACCGGCTGGTCGCCGGTCGGGTCCGCGGCGTAGCGCGGGCCGCCCGCGCCGAGGGCGGACTCGCCGACGGCGTAGACGTCCAGCGTGGTCGGGCCGGTGAACCGGGCGTGGCCGTAGATCACCGTGACGCCGTTGGCCTTCAGCAGCTGCGCGACACCGTCGGTGAGGCCCTTGACGATGCCGTCCTTGCGCCGGCTGATCGCGTCGTAGTCGAGGGAGACGTTGTCGACCCGCACGCCGTAGTCGGCCGCGTGCAGCACCGTCTCGTACACCTCGGCCGAGCGCAGCATCGCCTTGGTCGGGATGCAGCCCCAGTTCAGGCAGACGCCGCCGGTCCGCTCCTTCTCCACCACGCCGACCGACAGGCCGCGCTGCGCTGCCCGGATCGCGGCGACGTAACCACCAGGGCCGCCGCCGATGACGAGGACGTCGAATTCCTGCACTTCGCTGTGCTCCTTTGTACTGCACGCGCTGGTTGCGAGGGCCCGGATCAGCCGAGCGAATCTCACTCAGAGTGTCGTGAGCGCGACCACTTCCGCGCCATGCCCGGCCGCCCAGACTTCGCGACGAGCGAATGTGCACAGTGCACAGCCGGAGAACGTGATGGGCACCACAGAGTTACTTCCGAGCACGGAGTGTGCCCGAAACCACACGCATGCGGCCGTTCGGAGCAACGGCGGCTCGGCCGATTTTTTTCGGCCGGAACTTCTCGGAAAATTGCCAGCGCGAGCACTCGACAGCCGAGCCCGCCGCCCGTATTGGAGACGCCTTCGCGGCCGGTCCCGCGAGCACCCGCCGCCGCGACCGGGTTGTGCGGGGTGTGCATCCCGCCGGCCCCGCTGGGCTGCAAACGCAGCGTGACCGGCACCGATACCTCGTCCGGGGTGCGCTGCTCCGAAAGGGCGCACCGTCGGCGCACGCGGCCAGGATCGGGCCGCGGCCGTGCCAGGATCCGAAGATCAGCCGCGGAGACCGTCGCGCAGGCGCAGCGCGGACAGCGCCAGCGAAAGCGCGACGTAGGCGTCGCGGCCGTAGAGCGGCTGGCCGATGAGGGTGGTGATCCGGTGCAGGCGGTTGAGCACGGTGTTGCGGTGACAGTGCAGCCGGACCGCCGCGTTGGCCGTGGAGCAGTTCTCCTCAAGCCAGGCCGTCAGCGTCTCCAGCAGCATGTCCCGCTCCCGCACCGGCAGCTCCAGCACCGCGCCGAGCTGCGACTCCAGCAGCCGCTGCGCGAGGTCGGGCGACTGCACCAGCAGCGCCTCCGGGTAGCGCTGCTCCAGCGACACCAGCTCGGCCACGCCGTGCGAGCTGGTGCCCAGCGTGGTCAGCGCCAGCTGGTGCGCCACGCCGATCTCGGCCAGCCCGCGCACCGCGGGCGAGGCGGCGACCCGGCCGCGCGCGAGCGGGCGCAGCGCCTCCAGCACCTGCTCCTCGTCGCGCTGCTCCAGCGCCACCAGACCGACCAGGGTGTCGGCTCGGACCTGCCAGACCGAGCGGACGTTGAGCCCGCTGAGCGCGGCCTGCTGACCGCGCAGCGCGAAGCTGCCGTCGGTGCGCATCTCGGCGACCACGACCAGGTACCGGCCGCCGGTGGGCAGGTCGAGCTCCTTGGCCGTGCGCTGGGCGAACGCGGTGTCCCTGGCCCGGCCGCTGAGCAGGTCCTCCACCAGCGCGTGCCGCCGCTGGTCGTCCCGGCGCAGCTGCTCCATCTCGGTGTTGCGGTAGGAGGTCGACAGCGTCGAGGACAGCCCGTCGATCACCGTCCACATCGAGGTCGCCGCGCCCAGCACCACGTCCGGGTCGGCCCGGTCGGCGTGGGCCTGCTCGACCAGCGCCTCCCAGACGATCCGGCCGCCGAGCCGGAAGGTGCGCAGCATGACCTCCAGCGGCACCCCCTGCTCGGCGCGGCGGCGGCCGATGGCCGCGGCGACGTCGTCGTCATCGGGGCCCGCGACCGCGCCGCTGAGGATCTGCAGGACGCGTTCGAGGTAGCGGTGGCAGCCCTCCAGGAGGTCCTCGCGCGGTACCGGGCTGTAGTCGGTCCACTCCGGGTTGTCGGTGAAGATGGCCGACATCAGCCGATCGGCGAGCATCGGGACGTCGTTGAGGCGGGCCTGGGCGAGGGAGTGGGTGATCTCCTCGGCGGCCTCGGCAGGATCGGCTACCACGCCCCTCGACGATACCCGCACGGCGCCGCCAAGGGGTGGCCGCGCTCCTCGCGTCCACTGTGTACCGGAGGGTCGGCGGGACGTCGGCCGCCGGTGATATCAAGTCCGCGGTGACCAGCGCCGCCCACCGCGCGCGCTCACCGCTGCCTCCCCCGCCGATCCGCTCATCAACGATCGAGAGTGCGATGCCCTCAGCAGCCCACCGCGCCCAGCTGCCGGACGAGATCGGCACCTGGATCCGCGAACGCATCCTCACCGGCGGCCTGGCCACCGGGGCGCACCTGCACCTCGAACGGCTGGCCGAAGAGCTCGGCGTCAGCGTGACGCCGGTCCGGGAGGCGCTGCTGGCGCTGCGCGGCGAGGGCTTCGTGGAGTTCCAGCCCCGCCGGGGCTTCACGGTCGCGGCGCTGAGCAGGCGCGACGTCGAGGACACCCACCGGCTGCAGGCGACCCTGGCAGGCGAGCTGGTCGCCCGCGCGGCCCGCCGGATCACCCCGGCGCAGCTGTCCCGGCTGGAGTCGCTGCACGCCCAGATGGTGCGGGCCCGCACGCACGGCGGCGGCGTGGACGACGCGGTGCTGCGCTTCCACCGCGAGGTCAACCAGATCGCCGAGTCGGCCAAGCTCGCCTGGTTCCTCGGGATCACCGCCCGGTACGCGCCGAGCCGGTTCGTCGCCGACGTCTCCGGGTGGCCGGAGATGGCCGTGGCCGACCACGGCGAGATCCTCGACGCCTTGCGCTCCCACGACTCGTACGCGGCCCGGATCGCGATGCACAAGCACGTCACGCACACCGGACGGTTACTGATCCATCACTTGGAGCAACGCGGAATGTGGCGCGACGACCGCTGATCCCGTTGCCCGGCGGGGAGTTTCACATCACACCGGGAAACAATGCCACCCCCCGCTAACGTTTGCCCTCCTGGCGGCGACACTGCAGGTGAAGCCGCTGGTCCGGCTTCGCCCCGACTCCCCTCTCCCCGAGATCAAGAAATGTGAGGGCTCCGCCATGCGCATCAACAGCCGCACACTCGTGTCGGTTGTCGGAACCGTCTCGATGGTCCTCGCGACCATCGTGCTCGCCGCGTGGTCGCCTGCCCAACCCCAGCCCCCGGCTCCGGTGTCGTCGAGCACCATCCTGGTGGCCCACTAGAACTCCTGCCCCCCGGATTCCCGGACCACCTCGGCCGCGGGTTTGTCGTTGCGCAGGCCCGAGAACCGCGGATGCCGGAGCTTGCCGTCGTCGGTCCACTCGGAGAAACCGACCTGGGCGACGAGCTCCGGCTCCACCCAGTGCACTGCCCGTTCCCGCACCTCGTCGGCGAACGGTGAGCCGTCCCTCGACAACCGGTCGAGCCTCGACCGCAGATCCCGCAGCGTGGCCTGGTCGTACCCGGTCCCGACCTTCCCGGCGTAGCGGAGCTTGCGCTGCTCGTAGTAACCGACCAGCAACGCGCCGAAACCGATGCGGCTCCCCGAAGGTTCGGTGAAACCGCCGATCACGAACTCCTGGTCGCGGACGCACTTGTACTTCAGCCAGTCCCGCGTCCGGCCGGCGCGGTAGCCGACGTCGGCGCGCTTGGCGATCAGCCCTTCCCACCCGCGCTCGCACGCGCGGCGGAAGAACTCCTCGGCGTCGCCCGCGCGATGTTGGCTGTACCGCAGCGGATCCTCGAAGTCGAAGCATTCCGACAACAGCCTTTTCCGCGTCCGCAAGGGCAATCGGCGCAGATCCACTCCGCCGAAGGCCGGCATGTCGAAGACGTAGTAGTAGACCCGCACACCGGTCGCTCTCGCCTCGCGCGGATTCGTCAGGTGGATGCGGTGTTGCAGGCGCTCGAAACTGGTGCGGTCGCCTTCGAAAGCGACCACTTCGCCGTCGATGACGAACCGGTCGGCCGCCTGCCCGGCCAGTGCCTCGGCGATCTCCGGGTAGGCGTTGCCGACCGAGGAGTGTCTGCGCGACCAGAGCACCGGGTCGCCGCCGTCGCGGCCCGCGATCACCCGGACCCCGTCCAGCTTGCGCTCGAACACCCAGTCCGGGCCGGGCAACGGGCCTTCGGCGAGGGTCGCGAGCTGCGGCTGGGCCCAGTCGCCGCCGGTCCACTCGCGCACCAGCGCGCGCTCGGAGTCGGTGAGCAGCTCGCCCTGTCCGGATTCACACATGGTCGTTCCCGGGACCGGAGAAGTTCCCAGTTGTCTACCCCGTCACGCGGCGGGCCCAAACCGGCCTGAGAACCGCCTGAGAGTTGCCCCCCGGACGATTTCACCATCGTGTGAACCGTGCAAACTGGAAACGGTACGTAGCCGAAAGCGGGTCCGCCCGCCCCGACGCCCGAAGGTGCAGCCGCCCGATGCCGAAGACGACGAATCCGGTCACCCAGAAAAGCGGCCTGTCGGTCAACATCATCCTCACCCTGATCGTGGTGCTCATAGCGGTGGTCGTGATCGGCGGGGTGCTGTGGATCAACCGCGGCGGTGGCGGCACCCAGCAGCAGCCCGGCGCGGCGGTCCCGGCCGAGGTGCTGCGCAAGCCGGACAGCAGCGTGCTTACCGAGGGCGGCGAGGGCAAGGTCGTGGTCTCGGAGTTCCTGGACTACCAGTGCCCGGCCTGCTGGCAGTACTACAACGGGATCACCAAGCAGGTGGAGAAGGACTACGCGGGCAGGATCACCTTCGTCGCCCGCAACTTCCCGCTCGACATGCACCCGCTGGCCCGCCCGGCCGCGCAGGCCGCCGAGGCCGCCGGGATGCAGGGCAAGTTCAACGAGATGTACCACGCGCTCTACGACAACTACCAGGGCTGGGCCGCGTCGCCGAACGGCGAGGTCAGCTCCGACCAGCAGAAGGCCGCGGCGGCGTTCGACGAGTTCGCGCGGCAGATCGGCCTGGACCTCGACCGGTTCCACCAGGACATGAAGTCCCCGCAGGTCAACGCCAAGATCGACCGGGACGTCAAGGACGGCGAGGCCGCGGGCGTCAGCGGCACCCCGACGCTGTTCATCAACGGCCAGCAGTTCTCACCCTCGGGCAACGCGAAGACCTACCAGGAGGTCGCCGACCAGTTCCGGGCCCAGATCGACAGGGAACTCGCGAAGTGACGGCCACCGTGACCGACGAGAGCGCCCCCGCCGCGACCGGGACGACGACCCCGGCGCCGCGCGGGCTCGCCTGGTTCTACGTGGTCGGCGGGGCGGTCGGGCTGGCCGCCTCGGCGGCGCTGATGCTGGAGAAGCTGGCCAAGCTCGCCAACCCCGGCTACGTGCCGACCTGCAGCCTGAACCCGATCATCTCCTGCGGCTCGGTGATGGACAGCCCGCAGGGCTCGCTGTTCGGGTTCCCGAACCCGCTGCTGGGCATCGCCGCGTTCCCGGTCATGATCGTCTTCGGCGCGGCGCTGCTGTCCGGGTTCACCGCGCCGCGCTGGTTCTGGGCGGGCGCCCAGGCGGGCACCACGCTCGGCGTGGTGTTCGTGCACTGGCTGATCTTCCAGAGCCTCTACGAGATCGGCGCGCTCTGCCCGTACTGCATGGTCGTGTGGGCCGTGACGATCCCGATGTTCTGGTACACCACGCTGCACAACATCCGGTCCGGACCTGCGGGCAGGGCGCTCGGCCGCTTCCACAGCCTCGTGCTGACGCTGTGGTTCCTGGCTGTCGTCGTGCTGTGCCTGCAAGCCTTCTGGGACTACTGGACGACGCTGCTGTAGTACGGCGGTGGTGGCGCCCGGCGAACATCGTTTGCCCGGCGGCGGGCTCGGGTACCAGGTAGCCGTGAGCGGGAGCCACCGCGCGCACCGACGGAGGAACAGAGGTGGCAAGCAGATGAGCCTGGAGCGCGAGACCGGGTACGCCGAACCCGAGTCGGCCACGTCGGACGTGGTCGAGGTCCGCGTCGCCGCCGAGCCCGCCCAGCTCGCGGTGATGCGGGCGGTCGTCGGCGACCTCGCCATGCGCGCGGATTTCGACGTCGACTCGATCGCCGACCTGCGGCTGGCGGTCGACGAGGCGTGTTCGTCCCTGGTGCGGCTGGCCGCGCCGTCGGCATCGCTGGTATGCCGGTTCCGCACCCTGGAGGGCGGGCTGTCGATGAGCGCCGAGGTGCTCAGCGGTGACGCGTTCGGCCCGCGCAAGGACACCTTCAGCTGGCGCGTGCTCAGCGCGTTGGCCGACAGTGTGTCAACCTCGGTTCAGTCGGACGCGGGCTCCAACGGGAGCCACCTGGTGCGTATCGAACTGACCAAGGGACGGACGGCTCACGGGTGAAGCATGCGGACTCCGGGCCCGCCGCCGCTTCGCGAAACCAGCGCTACGACGAACTGGCTCCGCTGTTCGCCGAGTTCGCGAAGGTGCGCAAGGAGGACCCGCGCCACGAGGAACTGCGGGACCGGCTGGTCACCGAGCACCTGCCGGTGGCCGAGCACATCGCGCGCCGGTTCAGCCATCGCGGCGAGTCCCAGGAGGACCTGGCGCAGGTCGCCACCCTCGGCCTGATCAACGCGGTCGACCGGTTCGACCCGGACCGCGGGGTCGACTTCCTGTCCTACGCGGTGCCCACGATCATGGGCGAGGTCCGCAGGCACTTCCGCGACACCGGCTGGGCGGTGCGGATGCCCCGGCGCCTGCAGGAGCTGCACCTGTCGGTGTCGGCGGCGATCGCCCGGCTGTCGCAGGAGCTGGGCCGCGCGCCCGCGCCGAGCGAGCTCGCCGAGCACCTGGGCATCAGCACCGAGGACGTCTACCACGGCCTGGAGGCGGGCAACGCCTACCGCAGCGCCTCGCTGGACGAGCTGCTGACCGACACCGACGAGATCCCGCTCGGCGACGCCATCGGCTCCGACGACGCCGAGCTGGCCGAGGTGGAGAACCGGGAGACGATCCGCCCGCTGCTGGCCGAACTGGCCGAACGGGAACGCCGGATCCTGGTCATGCGGTTCTTCCGCGGCATGACCCAGACCCAGATCGCCGAGCAGATCGGCATCTCGCAGATGCACGTTTCGCGGTTGCTCGCTCGCACCCTCGGGTGGCTTCGGGAGCGGTTGGAGGCCGATGCCGAGGTTCCCGCCGAGCAGGCTCGGGCGGACGGGTGACTCGGCACCAAGAGCCCTGAGGTTCGGTGCTCGCACCGCGCCCAAGAACCCCGCACGAGAATCAGCGGACGCTGTCGCCGTAGACGCGGTCGACCGCGATGGTGACGAGCACCCTGCGGTCGGAGACCATCACCGACCGGTACTCCGCCCAGTCCGGGTGTTCGCCCGCGGCCTTGCGGTAGTAGTCCACCAGCGCGTCGGCCTCCGGGCCGTTCGGGTCGGTGCCCGGGCCGATCAGCGTCACCTCGCCCTCGGCGGTCGCCCAGTCCAGGCCGTCGGGGCTGGTGACCTCCAGCGCGGCCCGCGGGTCCCGGCGCAGGTTCGCCGTCTTGGCCAGCCCTTCCCTGGTCGAGATGTGGATGACCCCGGCATCGCGGTCGTAGAAGGGCAGGACGGGGGAAAGCTGCGGGCGGCCGTCCGACTTGATCGTGGCGAGGACGCCGAGCCGGCTTTCCGCGAGCAGCGCACGGGGATCGGTTTCAGGCATGGCACCATCTTCGACCTTCACACCGGTGTGAGAGTCAAGGCTTTCCCGCCATCACCCGGCCGAGCACGCGGGCCGCTTCGGGGAAGGCTCCGGGGTTCGGGCCGGAGTAGTTGAGCCGGAGGTAGCGGCCGGTGGGTTCGGCCGGGAACCACTCGTCGCCAGGGGCGACCAGCACCCCCGCGGCTTCGCACTCCCGGACCAGCCGCGCCAGGTCGGTGGTGTCCGGCAGCCGCACCCACAGGTTCAGCCCGCCCTCGGGCACGGCTTCCAGGTGCGCTGCGGGGACGTGCTCCCGGAGCGCTTCGGCGAGCAGGTCCCGGCGGGCCGCCAGCTGCTGGCCGAGGTTGCGCACGTGGGTGCGCCAGGCCGGCTGGGTCACGACGTCGAGCGCCACGGCCTGGAGCAGGCCGCTGACGTACATGGCTTCGGCCTGCACGTCGGCGAGGATGCGGTCGCGCGCGGGGCCGCGCGCGACGATCCCGGCGATGCGCACCGCCGGGGACACGCTCTTGGTCAGCGAGCGCAGGTACACGACGTGCCCGCCGTCGTCGCGGGCCGCGACCGGCACCGGGTCGGTGGTGATCCCGAAGTCGTGCGCCCAGTCGTCCTCGATCAGGAACGCGCCGTGCCCGCGCACGACCTCCAGCACCTGATCCCCGAGAGCGGGCGACCACTGGGCAGCGGTGGGGTTGGCGAAGTTCGGCTGGGCGTAGAACGCGCGGGCTCCGGTGCGCCGGAACGCGCGGTCCAGCTCGTCCGGACCCGGACCACCGCTGCCGCTGGGCACGGGCACGACCGGCACGCCCGTCTGGGCGGCGGCCAGGATCGCGCCCCAGTACGTCGGCGATTCCATCAGCAGCGGCCTGCCCGCTCCGACCAGCGCGCGGAAAGCGGTGCTCAGCCCGCTCTGGCTGCCCGGCACGATGACCGCGTCACCCGGCACGGGCGGCGCCACCCCGACCGGCGCGGCTGCGCCGAGTTCGGTGGCGAACCACGCCTGGAGTTCCGGAAGACCCGCGGCCGGCGGCCTGCTGACCGCCGCGTCCGACCGGGCCGCGCGGGTGAACGCCGCGCGCACCAGCCGTTCGGGCAGCAGCTCCCGATCCGGATAGCCCGAGTGCAGCGCTACCACGTCGTTCGGCGCCATGCGCAGCGCGGCGGACAGCGCCGGACTGCGGTTCGGCTGCGGGCCCAGCGCGGCCGTCTGCCATCCGTAGTCGTTCGGGCGGGCCACCCGGACCGCGCGCACGAAGGTGCCCACTCCTGGACGGCTTTCCACCATTCCCTGGGAAGTCAGCGTGCGCAGCGCCTTCTGCACGGTGACCGGGCTCGCCCCGTGCCGCGCGACCAGCTCCCGCGTCGACGGCAGCTTCGCGCCCGGCGCAGCCGTGGCGATCCACTCGCGGAGGCTCGCGACGATCCGGGCACTGCTATCGTTGGACATGTCAGAGAATAGTAGCGCTACTCTTCCGAAGCCGCCGGTGCTACCCACAAGCCGAGCCGGGCTCGGGTGGGGACTGCTGGGTGTCGCGGCGTTCTCGTTCACCGTCCCGTTCACCCGCGTCGCCGTCGGCGGGATGTCGCCGCTGTTCACCGGTTCCGCCCGCGCGGTGATCGCCGCGCTGCTCGCCGCCGCCGCGCTGGCGATCACGAAGCAGCGGCTCCCGCGCGGGATCCAGTGGGCCCGGCTGGCGGTCGTCGGCGGCGGCGTGGTCGTGGGCTTCCCCGTGCTGACGTCGTTCGCCCTCACCACCGCACCCGCCAGCCACGGAGCTGTCGTGATCGCCGTCCTGCCCGCCGCGACCGCGGTGACGGCCGTGCTGCGCGGGCGCGAACGGCCGCCGAGGTCGTTCTGGATCATGGCTGCGGCGGGCGCGATCGCCGCGGCGGTGTTCGCCGTGCTGCAGGGCGGCGGGCTCGGCGGAGTGCACTGGTCCGACCTGCTGCTGTTCGGCTCGGTCGCGGCCGCCGCGATCGGCTACGCCGAGGGCGGTCTGCTCGCCCGCGAGCTCGGCGCCTGGCAGACGGTGTCCTGGGCGCTCGTGCTCTCCGCTCCGCTGATGACCGCGCTCACCGGCGTGGCGATGGTCCAGCAGCCGCCGGAGGCCACGCCGGTCGAGTGGGCCGCGTTCGCGTACCTGGCCGTGGTCAGCATGTACCTCGGCTTCTTCGCCTGGTACCGCGGGCTCGCGATCGGCCCGATGGCGCCGGTCAGCCAGGTCCAGCTGGTCCAGCCCGTGATGACGATCTGCTGGGCCGCCCTGTTCCTGGGCGAGCAGCTCACCTGGCCGACCGTCCTCGGCGGCGTCGCGGTGATCGCCTGCGCCGCGACCGCGGTCCGCGTCCGCCTCCAGAATTAGGCGTCCGGGGGACGCACGAAGGCGTGAAGGACCTGGAACGCCGGGCCGGGACGCGGAAGGTTTGCCGCCGAAGCCGTGTCCGAACCACAGGAGGAAACGAACATGCACCGCACCGCAGCGAAACTGCTTGCCACCGCGGGGATCTCGGCCGCCGTTCTGCTGGGCGCCGCCGGGGTCGTGCACGCCAACGAGCACCCGGTGCAGGTGCTCGGCGTGCCGAGCGAGAACCCCGGTCAGGCGATCCTGAGCTCGCTGGGGCTGCCCGGCGGCCAGTGAGCCGCCCCCAGACCGAGAACCGCACAGATAGAGAGCTGCCCGGGATCCGTCGGGGGAAGTCGGATCCCGGGCAGCGGTCTGTGCGAGCCGCGTCAGAGCGTGATGCCACGCTCCTGCAGCCACGGCAGCGGGTTGATCTTGGTGCTGCCGCCCTGGAGCACCTCGAAGTGCAGGTGCGGACCGGTGGACTGGCCCTTGTTGCCCATCGTGGCGATCTTCTCGCCCGCGCCGACCCGCTGGCCGACGCTGACGTCGATGGTGTTGATGTGGCCGTAGACGGTCACGGTGCCGTCGTCGTGCTGGACCCGGACCCACTGGCCGAAGCCGCTGGCGGGACCGGCGCTGACGACCTTGCCCGCGGCGACCGACTTGATCGGGGTGCCGATGCTGTTGGCGATGTCGACGCCCTTGTGGGTGGTGCCCCAGCGAGCACCGAAACCGGAGGTGAAGGTGCCCTCGGCAGGCTTGACGAACGCGGCCTTGGCCCTGGCCGCCTCCTGCTCGGCCGCGATCCGGGCCTGCTCGGCGGCGGCAGCGGCCTCGCGGGCCTGGCGCTCGGCGGTCTCCTTGGCCACCCGCGCCTGCTCCATGGCCACGCTCTTGCCGAGCTTGTCGGCCTCGGCCTTGGAACCGGACCGCGTCTCGGCCGCGAGCAGCTCGACGGCGGCCGGGGACTGGGCGGTGCCGTTGACCGCGGCACCGAGGTCGGTGCGCTGCGCGACCGGGCGGACCGAGTGGTCGGCGTCGGCACTGGCCGCGAGCGGCTGGCCGACGGCGGCGAACGCGCCCGCGGCGACGACGGCCGCCGCGACCTTGTTGCGAGTCGGGACGCCGGACTTGCCGGGCCGAGCCTTGAAGGTGTTCAGGAGGGAGTCGCGGAGAGCGGCCACCGGGGTATGACCGTCCTCCTTGCGGTGCTTGCTCATGCTCGCCTTTCCGTCTCGGGGAGATCCGGCCCATCCCGCTCGGGGGTTGCGGGGCACCTCTTCGGGGGCGAGGCAGCTCGTGACCGAACCGTGACGTACGCCGAGCGAAGGTAGCGGAGGGTTACCGACGGCTTCAAGGTTCACCCGATCAGCAGGGATGTCACCACACTCACGTCACCCAGTTATGCACTTTCCGTGACCAACAAAGATGACCATCCGATAACGACGGCTTCCCGATCACCGCGCCCGGGACGGGCCGTCGGAGTGGATCTCGGCCGAGCCGGACTTTTCGCAGGCATGGCAACCACAGCGGAACCGGGCCGAATCGGGTCGATCTTCGCCGCGGAGCCGCCGACACCTGTTCTTCAACCCCGCGCAACGACCTGTTCGATCTCCGCGCGGAAGCCGTCGAGGAGATCGTTCCGGCCCCGGAGTGGCTTTGGCCACAACCGGCTGGAACCAGGGCTTTCCGCCCTGTCCGGAGCCGGAGAACGGCCGCAGGCGCGGTAGGTCGACCGGCCGTCCCGCTGAGCTCGGATTACCCCCTGACGGATGGGCCGCTCGCACGAAAGGCGGCTAGCCCGCAATGGGCTGTTCGGTGCCCGTTGCCGGGTGTCCCGCTCTCTGAGAGGACCTGCCACCCGAACGCGGGATCTGCTTCACTGTCGCGCATGACGCCCGGTGATCAGTGGGACCTGCTGACGCAGCGCCTCCACGTCGACCTGCTCCGCGTCATCTCCGCAGGGTGTCGGCGCGAGCAGTAACCCCGCCCCCTTCTGCCCCATTCGCCGGTGATCCACCGCGACGCACCACCGCTCGCGGCGCGCACTTCGCCGCGCGCAATCCGGTCCGCATTCGACGCATCCACACGGAGCACCCATGCCCGCATTCCTCTTGTTCGCGATCGGTGGCTTCATCGCTCAGCTCGTCGACGGCTCCCTGGGAATGGCCTACGGAGTCACCTCGACGACGATCCTGCTCACGGCCGGGCTCACGCCCGCCCTCGCCTCCGCCTCGGTGCACCTGGCCGAGATCGGCACCTCGGTCGTCTCCGGGGTCTCGCACTGGAAGTTCGGCAACGTCGACTGGAAGATGGTCGGCCTGCTCGGCGTGCCCGGCGCCATCGGCGCGTTCCTCGGCGCGACGGTCCTGAGCAACCTGTCCACCGAGGCCGCCGAACCGTGGATGGCGGCCATCCTGTTCGTCCTCGGCTTCTACGTCGCGCTGAAGTTCGCGCTGCGCCCGGTGCGCCGCCGCCAGCTGACCGGCGTCAGCTCGAAGCTGCTCGCCCCGCTGGGCCTGGTCGCCGGCTTCGTGGACGCGACCGGCGGCGGTGGCTGGGGCCCGGTCTCGACCCCGACGCTGCTGAGCACCGGCAGGATCGAGCCGCGCAAGGTGATCGGCTCGGTGGACACCAGCGAGTTCCTGGTCGCGCTTGCCGCCAGCATCGGGTTCCTCACCTCGCTGGCGCACCAGGAGTTCTCCTGGACCACGGTCGCGGCGCTGCTGCTGGGCGGCGTGATCGCCGCGCCGCTGGCGGCCTACCTGGTCCGGATCGTGCCGATGCGGCTGATCGGCGTCGGCGCGGGTGGCCTGATCGTGCTGACCAACGCCCGGACCCTGATCAAGGGCCTGGACATCACCACTCCCCCGCCCGCGCTGATCTACGGCGTGATCACCGTCGCGTGGATCGCGGCCATCGCCTACACGGTGCTGGGCGTGGTGCGGGAGCGCGCGGCCGCCCCGGAGACCAAGCCGGAGGAGCAGGCCGAGCCGGTCGGCAGCTGAGCTGATCGACCCCGAATCCCGATCGACCCCGAAATCGCGCTGGACCTGCGGGTTCCGCGCGATTTCGCGCTTTCCGGCAGCGGAGCCGTAAAACGTGAAGATTACCCACGTGTAGTAGTGCCGGATCGACCCAATGGGGTTACCGTTCAGTAGTCCGTGTGGAAGCCCCCCGACACACGGTAGGCACCCCGGGTGCAAGATCGTCCTCCGCGCCCGGGGCGCCGCTCCCCGTACCGCGGCCTTTCTGCGCGACCGCTACGCCGTCGCCCGCGGGCGACGCATCGCCTCAGGCGGTGTCCGACGCTCACCTCGGCGCTGCGATACCAGTGTGCACCGAGGTTTTGGCATATTCCAGACGCAACACGGCGAATTCGATCAATCCGCCGCCGCGGCTGCGTCGGACAGCCCAGCCGAAGCCCGCGTGATCATCCGCTGCGCAACGGACTGGACGCGGAGCGCCACTGCACCGACGGCAGCATCGCTCCCAGATCGGCCCGGTGCCGGTGCCGCGAGGCCACCCCGAACAGCGAGCTGATCAGCGTGTCCGACAGCAGGTGCGGCTCCAGCCCGAGCTCGACCAGCCCGGTGTGCACCGGGTTGTAGTAGTGCTCCTGCTGCTCGACCCGCGGGTTGTCCAGGTACTCGATGGTGATCTCGCCGTCGAAGCAGGTCGCCACCACCTTCGCGATCTCCTCGACCGAGAAGCTCTCGGTGATCTGGTTGAACACCCGGAACTCCCCCGCCTCGGCCGGGTTCTCCGCGGCCAGCCGGACGCATTCGACGGTGTCCCGGATGTCGATCAGGCCGCGGGTCTGCCCGCCGCTGCCGTACACCGTCAGCGGGTGGCCGAGCACGGCCTGGATGACGAACCGGTTGAGCACCGTGCCGAAGATCGCGTCGTAGTCGAAGCGGGTCGCCAGCCGCGGGTCCAGCGCGGTCTGCGGGGTTTCCTGCCCGTAGACCACGCCCTGGTTGAGGTCGGTGGCGCGCAGTCCCCAGACGCGGCAGGCGAACTCGATGTTGTGGCTGTCGTGGACCTTGCTCAGGTGGTAGAAGGAGCCCGGCTTCTTCGGGAACAGCATCCGGTCGGTGCGTCCCTTGTGGTTGACCTGGAGCCAGCCCTCCTCGATGTCGATGTTGGGCGTGCCGTACTCGCCCATCGTGCCCAGCTTGACCAGGTGGATGTCCGGGTCGACCTCGCGGATCGCGAACAGCACGTTGAGGGTGCCGGTGACGTTGTTGTGCTGGGTGTGCACCGCGTGCCTGCGGTCGATCATCGAGTACGGCGCCGAGCGCTGTTCCGCGAAGTGCACGACGGCGTCCGGGCGGAAGTCGCGGATCATCTCCACGGTTCGTTCGCCGTCGACCAGATCCACGTGGTAGGAGCGGATCTCCTTTCCGGTCACCGCGCGCCAGGCGTCGATCCGGGTGCGCATCGGTTCGATCGGCACCAGGCTCTCGACCCCCATCTCGTGGTCGTAGGCCCGGCGCACGTAGCTGTCGGCGACAGCGATGTCGTGGCCGCGGTCGGACAGGTGCAGAGCGGTCGGCCAGCCGAGGTAGCCGTCGCCCCCGAGGACGAGGATTCGCACGCTTACTCCTCCAAGCGGAGCCCGCGGGTGAGGCCGGTGCCCACCCGACGCACACATCACCGCGCATGCTCTCATCAACGGGCCGTTGCGCGAAGATTTCCGCACCAGCGCACACCGATGGCTTAACGGCTGGGTATCGTTCGGCTGCCCGGAGCTGGCCGCAGGGAGGAACCGTGCCGCAGGTCGCCGAGAGCCGCCGCACCCGGCGGTACTGGCGGTTGCTGAGCCGCTTCGCGGCGGCGTCGGTGGTGGCGACCGGGATCAGCCAGCTGGTGTTCCTGGCCGCCTACGCGCTCGGCGCGGTGCCGGTGCTGGCCACGGTGCTCGCGTGGCTGTCCGGGGCGATCCCGAACTTCCTGCTCAACCGCCGCACCTGGGGCGGCGGCGGGCGGGCGGCGCTGCGCGGGGAGATCCTGCGCTACGGCGTGATCTCGGTGGGCACCGCGCTGCTCGCAGCCGCGGCCACCAGCGGTGCGGAGGCCGTTGCGGTGTCGGCTTTTCCCGCGTCCCGGGCTTCGCAGGTCGGCGTCGTTTGGGGCGCTTTTCTCGGGACTTACGGCGTGATGTTCTTGGTGAAGTTCTTCTTGGTCGATCGGGTGGTTTTCCGCGGGCGGCGTTGATGCCACCTACGCGACCGACTCCAAGCGCACCGGGGCCGCGGCGGTCGCCCTGCGGCGCTCGCGGAGCCAGGTGCCGATGACGACCCTCGCGTACCGGTAGCCGTAGAGCAGGTTGTTGCCCTTCTTGCTCCGCCCCGCGGTGCGCGCGAGCATCGCCATCGGCTGCTCCAGCACCCGGTAGCCCCTGGTCAGCACCCCGACCAGCAGCTCGGCCGACTGGTACTGGGGCTGTTCCAGCGTCACCGAGTTCGGCACCTCCACCCGCATCCCGCGGAAGCCGAACGAGGTGTCGGTGACCTTCTGCCCCGTCATGGCGCTCACCGCCCAGGCGAAGACGTGGGTGCCGATCCGGCGGGTCAGCTGGGGGCGCTGGCTGCTGCCCAGCCTGCGCGATCCGGTGACGAAGTCCGCGTCGCCGTCGATCAGCGGCTGCAGGAGCTTCGGCAGTTCTCGCAGGTCGTACTGACCGTCGGCGTCGGTGGTGATGACGTAGCGGGCACCGTGCTCGGCGGCCAGCCGGTAGCCCAGCCGCAGCGCCGCTCCCTGGCCCCGGTTCGCCGGCAGGACGCAGGTGCGCGCGCCGTGGCGCAGCGCGGCCTCCGCGGTGCCGTCGGTCGCGCCGTCCACGACCACGAGCGCGTCGACCGCCAGCCCGCAGCTGAACGCCGGGACCGCGTCCAGCACCGCGCCGATGGACTCCTCCTCGTCGTAGGCGGCGATCAGCACGACCACCGGGGCGAAGTCGTGCTGCCCGTAGCGCGCGGCGTAGTCGTCAAGCGCGACCTGTTCCGGGATGGCCTGCTCCGGAATGGCCTGCTTCGGGGTGGGCATTGCGGGCTCCTTCGTCTTCGGGCGGCGTTCGGTGATCGCGGTGATGCCGAGGGCCCCCGCGATGGGCAGCAGGACCAGCCCGGGCAGCTGGTAGCGCCACGAGAACTCCATCGCGGCGGAGGTGAGCAGGGCGGTCGCGGCCAGCCCGGTCGTCAGCAGGCACGGTGCGGAGCGGCGCAGGGCTCCCGCGATTCCGAGCAGCAGCGCGACGCCGAGCGCGATGCCCGAGGTGTAGCCGCCGCCGAGCTGGTACGCGCGCAGGAATCCGGCCAGCTCGGGATCGGCCGTCAGCTTCCCGTCGTCGTGCCGCTCGGCCCACTCCGCGACGTACCAGGGCGACGCGTGCATCGGGTAGGTCGTCTGGAACTGCCAGCGGTCCAGCGGCACGTCGCCGGGGCTCTGCGTGCGGGTCGGCGCGAATCCCTTGAGGAAGTCCCCGGCGATGCCGCCTAGGACGTCGAGCGGCTGGTGCAGCAACACCTTGCGCGCCAGCGAACCCTGCGCCGCGATGTGGTCGAAGTCCTCCGGCAGCGCCTGCACGTTGCGCGGGATGTTGTAGTACTGGACGTAGAAATCGATGCCCCTGCGCTTGCGGACCTCGACCGGTTCGTCCGGGCAGACCAGCTTCTCGTCCGCGGTGAGGTCGAGGTTCGCGCAGTCGGCGACCGCCGCGGTTCGGCCGTAGACGACGCTTCCGGTCGAGCCACCGAGCGCCAGCACCCCGTTCCACGACCGGTGGTACATCGCGTACGAGAACAGCACCGCCGCGAACGCGGTCACCAGCGCTCCCGCCGCGAGCAGCCGCCGCTTCCTGTTTCCCGCCGCCAGCAACAGGAAAAGCACGGCAGGTACCACCAGCGTCACGCCGACGATCCGCACCAGCACCGCCGCGCCGAGCACCACGCCGCCGATCGCGGCCGGAACCGGCCCCGGGCGAGCTCGCCAGGCCAGCACCACGACGGCGAGCAGCAGCAGGACCTGGAAGAGCAGATCGGACATGATGTTGTGCTCGATCTGCACCTGGTAGGCGTCCAGCAGCACCGGCGCCGCCGCGAGCGCGGCGACCCACCGGTGCACGCGGAAACGTTGCAGCAGAACGTAAATCGCCACCCCGAGCGCGAGCCCGAGCACGTGCTGCACCGCCACGACGAAGCTCAGGTCCCCGACCACCAGCAGCGGACCGAGCAGGAAGAGCTCGTAGCCGATCGGATTGATCCGCCCGGGGAAGAAGTAACCCAGGTCGTCCAGGTAGCGGAAGGAGTCGATGTAGAGCAGCGCGGGCCCATAGGCCAGCTGCACCACGACCCGCAGCGCGGCACCGCCCAGCACCAGCAGGGCGATCGGCCAGTGCGACCTCATGCCGCGCGGAAGTCTTCCCACACCCCGCGCAGGCCCTCGGCGAGGCCGACCTCCGGCTGATAGCCGAGTTCCCGTTGCGCCCTGGCGATGTCCACGATCACCGCGGGCATCTCGCCGTTCTTCGCGGGCACGTGCGTCACCGGCAGCGGCCGTCCGGTGGCGGTGCGGACGGCGTCGACGAGCTCCAGCACGGAAACCGACCGGCCGGAGCCGATGATCGCGGTGCCGGCGTACTGCTTGTCCCAGGCCGCGAGGATCGCCCGCACGACGTCGTCGAGGTGCACGAAGTCGCGGCGCTGCGACCCGTCGCCGTAGATCTCGACGCCTTCGCCGGACACGGCCGCGCGCATCAGGCGCGGGATGAAGCTGTCCTTGCGGGCCATGCCCGGTCCGTAGACGTTGGTGAACCGCAGGGCGGAAGCCGCGAGCCCGTAGGCACCCGCGTAGCCGGACAGCAGCATCTCGCAGGCGGCTTTCGTGGCGCCGTAAGGAGTCAGCGGCTTCAGCGGCACCTCTTCGGAGATCGTGCCCCGGCCGATGTCGCCGACGACCGCGTTCGTGGACGCCAGCACGAACCGGCCGATTCCCCTGGTGCGGGCCAGTTCCAGGAGTTCCTGGGTGAGGGCGACGTTGGCGGCGTAGGTCTCGGCGGGCCGGTCGACCGACCGCAGCACGGAGGTGATCGCGGCGAGGTGCACGATGCCGGCGGCGCCCTCGGCGACCGCGGCTTCCCGGACCGAGGCGTCGCCGAGGGCACCGGCCACGTGGGTCACCAGTTCGCCGCGCAGCGGCTCGGGAACCGGGTTCGAGTCGACGACCGTGACCGGGAGGCCGCGCTCGACGAAAGCGCGCACCACCGCGCGCCCGACGAACCCGGACCCGCCGGTGATCACCACGCGGTCGTTCGGGCTATTTGGAACTGCTCTGTTCGGCGCAATCACGCGCCAAACTCTAACCGCAGCGCTCCCCGGCGCTGTGACGCCCCGCGCTGGATCACCTGCGGAGCGTGGTCGTCGCCGTCAGCCCGCGAACCGCTCGCGCAGCGCCGCCAGCCCTGGGGCGAACACCGTGCCGGCGAGGGTGCGGACGAGCTCGGGCTCGTCAGCCGCCTCGGCGTCGAAATCCACCCACCACTCGGCGAAGGTCTGCCCGGTGTCGGTGACCGGGGCCAGCCGGACCGTCGCGAGGTACCGGCGGATCGGGAACGGGCCCTCCAGCATCTCGTAGCCGGTGCTGCGCGCGAGGTCGTCCAGGTGTGTCAGCTGCTCGCGGACCGGGGCGCCGTCGGCGAGGCGCAGCGCGCGGATGCAGCCGACGACCACCTCGCCGCCGCCCTCGATCTCGCTGTGCTCCACCCCCGGGTGCCATTCGGGAAGCCCGTTGAACTCGCGTACCACGGACCACACCGCGTCGACGGAAGCCGGAATCACCGCGCTCGCATAGGACTTCGCCATGTGCCCTCCTAGATGTTCTTGAAAGCCCGGGTCTGTTCCATCAGCGCCCGCTCGGTGGGCAACCGCTCCATGCTGCTTGCGCCGTAGAAACCGTGGCAGCGCTGGGTGCGCGAGAGCACGTACGCGGCGTCCTCTGGCATCGAGATCGGCCCGCCGTGGCAGAGCACCAGCACGTCGTCGCGGACCTCGGCCGCGGCGGCCGACCACTCATCGATGAGCGCGACGCAGTCGTCCAGCGTCTTCGCCGTCTCCGCGCCGATCGAGCCGCCGGTGGTCAGGCCCAGGTGGCAGACGATGATGTCGGCCCCGGCCTCGGTCATCGCCGCCGCGTCGGCGCTGGAGAACACGTACGGCGTGGTCAGCAAGTCCGCCTCGCGGGCGGCGGCGATGAGCTCGACCTCCAGCGAGTAGCTCATCCCGGTCTCCTCCAGGTTCGCCCGGAAGGTGCCGTCGATCAGCCCCACGGTCGGGAAGTTCTGCACCCCGGCGAACCCCAGGTCGCGCAGCTCGGCCAGGAACTTCCCGCGCAGCATGAACGGGTCCGTGCCGTTGACCCCAGCCAGCACCGGCGTGTGCTTGACGACCGGCAGCACCTCGCGGGCCATCTCCACGACGATGTCGTTGGCGTTTCCGTAGGCCAGCAGGCCCGCGAGCGATCCGCGGCCCGCCATCCGGTAGCGGCCGGAGTTGTACAGCACGATCAGGTCGATGCCGCCCGCTTCCTCGCACTTGGCCGACAGGCCGGTCCCGGCACCGCCGCCGACGATCGGCTCACCCCGGTCGGCCTTGTCCCGGAACCGCCGCACCAGGTCCGCTCGGTTCACCGCGCCTCCTGCTCGTTCTGGTTCATGGCTGCCCGTTCCCGTTCATGGCTGCCCGTTCCCGTTCATGGCTGCCCGTTCCCGCTCATGGCCAGCACCTCGTCGAACGCCGCCGACACGGCGTCGGCGAACTCGGGATCGTTGATGTTGTGCGGCACCCGGACGATCCGCTCGTCCTGCCGCACCAGGGACTCCAGCACCTCGAACAGCACCGCGTCCGCCTCCGGGTCGTGGAACGGCTGCCCCGGAGCGTCCAAAAGGGACACCCCGCCCTCCGGGAGCAGGAACCGCACCGGGCCCGCGCAGGCGTTGAGCTTGCCCGCGATGAACTCCGCGATCCGGCGGCACTCGTCCGGATTCGTGCGCATGAGCGTGACCTGCGGGTTGTGCACGTAGAGGTTCCGGTCGGCGTATCGCGCCGGAACCGCTTCCAGCGCACCGAAGTTCACCATGTCCAGCGCCCCGCACGAGCCGACGTACGGAACCCCGGTGCGGGCGATCGCGTCGAGCCGCTCCGGGCCCGCGCTCATCACCCCGCCCGCGACCAGGTCGCAGACCTCGGTGGTGGTGAGGTCGAGCACCGCGCCGATCAGCCCGTCGTCTACCAGCTTCTCCATCGCACGACCGCCGGTGCCGGTCGCGTGGAAAACCAGCGGGTCGTAGCGCTCCGACAGCCGGTTCGCGACCTCGGTGACGCACGGCGTGGTCACCCCGAACATCGACAGCGCCACCGCGGGCCTGTCCGCCTCCTCCGGGACCGGGTGCGCGATGGCGCCCGCCAGCGCGTGCGCGGCGTTGGCCAGAACCTGCCGGGAGATCCGGTTCAGCCCGGCGACATCGGTCACCGACGGGAACATCGCGATGTCCGTCGCGTCCACATAGGACGAAACGTCGCCGGAGGCCACCGTGGACACCATCACCTTGGGGACACCGACCGGCAGCGCCCGCATCGCGGGCGCGCACAGGGCCGTGCCGCCGGAACCGCCGAGGCCGATCACCCCGCCCACGGCGCGGCCGGGCAGGAACCGCTCGAAGGCGGTGGCCATCGCGGTGACGGCGGAGCCGCGGTCGCCGGTGAACACGGCGGCGGAGCCGTCCGGGTGGTGCGCGGCGACCTCCGCGGCGGTGACGTCGGCGGCGGCGGCTGCGCCACCGGAGGTGCTGAGGTCGACCGTCAGCACCGGCACGCCGGCCGCGGCGAGGAGGCCGGCGACGTAGCGGAGCTCGGCGCCCTTGGTGTCGAACGTGCCGGCGACGTAGGCGGTCCGCATCGCATCCTCCCGATCATCGGCGACCGGCGGCGACTCTACTGACCCGGCCGCCCCCGCCGCAGCCCGGCGATCAAGGGAGGTCGACGCACCGCGTCGACGCCCGTCGAGTCGCCAGCCGCGCCTGGCAGACCCACCAGGAGGTCGACGCACCGCGTCGACGCCCGTTGAGCCGCCAGCCGCGCCTGGCAGACCCACCAGGAGGTCGACGCACCGCGTCGACGCCCGTTGAGCCGCCAGCCGCGCCTGGCAGACCCACCAGGAGTTGTCCGCTACGTCGTCCCAGACGTTGATCCACGGCCGCCGGGCCCCGCCGGCACGGGGCCCGGTCGGGGTCAGCGGTGTCCGCCCTTGCCGAACAGCTTGTTCTTGACCTGGTCGATCTTGTGCTTGTTCTTCGGATCGGAGGCGTACTTCTTGGCCTGGTTGATCACCATCCGGCCCTGCGGGCTCTTGGCGAACTGGGCGACCTTCTTGAACAGCGACATCACGTGCTCCCCGGCATCTGGATCAGGTGCCGTCCAGCGTACCGGCGATTCGGACGTCCGCGACCACCTTCAGCCCAGCACCCCGCTGACCGAGGCGTGGCCTTTGAGCAGGTTGCGGGCGATGGTGCGGCGCTGGATCTCGTCGGTGCCCTCGAAGATGCGCAGCAGCCGCAGGTCGCGGTACCAGCGCTCGATCGGCAGCTCCCTGGTGTAGCCCATGCCGCCGTGGATCTGCAGGACGCGGTCGACGATCTCGTTGGCGCGGACGCCGCCGTAGAGCTTGGCGATGGACTGGGCGTGCCGGGAGTCCATCCCGGCGTCGACCTGCCAGGCGGCCTGCAGCACCAGCCAGCGCAGCGCCTCGATCTCCACCGCCGAGTCGGCGAGCATCCACTGGATGGCCTGGCGTTCGGCGATCGGCTCGCCGAAGGTCTCACGGCTCTTGGCGTACTCGACGGCCATCTCGACCATCCGCTCGCAGCCGCCGAGCGCCCGCGCGGGCAGCAGGTAGCGGCCCCGGCCGATCCACTGCATCGCCAGCGCGAAGCCCTTGCTCTCCTCGCCGAGGATGTTGGCGTGCGGCACCCGCACGTCGTCGAACACCAGGGCCGCGGGCTGGCGCTCGCGCTCGCCCATGATCTCGATCGGCTCGGACTTCCAGCCCATGTCCCGGTCGGCCAGGAAGCAGGTGACCCCGCCGTTGGCCCGGTCGGTCACCGCGAACACCATCGTGAAGTCGGCGTCGATGCCGCCGGTGATGAACGTCTTCTCGCCGTTGATGACCCACTCGTCGCCGTCGCGGTAGGCGGTGGTGCGCAGGTTCCGGGCGTCCGAACCCGCTCCCGGCTCGGTGATCGCGAAGCAGGACTTGCGCTCGCCCGCGATGGTCGGCAGCAGGTAGCGCTGCTTCTGCTCCTCGTTGGCGTGGTAGAGGATGTTGTCGGCGTAGCCGCCGAACCGGAACGGCACGAAGGTTCGGCCGAGCTCGATCTCGATCAGTGCCGTCAGCACCGCCGACAGACCCATCCCGCCGTACTCCTCCGGCGTCTGCACGCCCCAGAACCCGGCGGCCTTCGCCTTGGCCTGGAGCCCGGCGAGCTCGTCCGGGGTCAGCCCGCGCTCGCCCGCGCGTTCCCGCCGCAGCACCTCCGGCTCCAGCGGCACCAGCTCGCGCTGCACGAAGTTGCGGACCCAGTCGCGGATGTCGCGCTCGGTGTCGGTCAGGGAGAAGTCGACCATCAGGGCTTCCTAACTAACGACGTTAGTTTTATGGCAGCCTAGGACTGCCCCGGCGACAGCCGCAAGAGGGCGACCGATGGAGACCGACCGTGCCCAGACCCAGCAACCCCCTGCTCTCGGCCGAGCGCATCCGCCGCGCCGGCCTGGAGCTCATCGACGCCCAGGGGCTGGAGGCGCTGTCGATGCGCAGGCTCGCCGAGCACCTCGGGGTCAGAGCCGCCTCGCTGTACAACCACGTCCAGACCAAGGACCAGCTGCTGCACGAGATCGCCGACGACGTGACCGCGGGCGTCGACGTCTCCGGCTTCGCCGTCGACTGGCCGACCGGCCTGCGGACCTGGGCGCGCTCCTACCGCGCCGCGCTCGCGGCGCACCCGCACCTGGTGCCGTACCTGGCCTCCGGCCCGGCCCGCCGGGAGGCGGCGCTGCGCCGCGCCGACGCCGTCCACGGCGGCCTGACCAGCGCGGGCTGGCCGCAGCGCTACGCGACGATGATCGGCGCGTCCACCAAGTACCTGGTGGTCGGCTCGGCGATGGGCTCGTTCTCCGGGGGCTTCCCGGACGACGCCGGGGTCTACGAGGACCGGTTCCCGCACCTGGAGCGCGCGCACCTGCTCAGCAGGCACGCCGAGATCGACCAGGACAGCTTCGAGCTCGCGCTCGGCGCGCTCATCGACGGTCTCCGGCAGCTCTACACCGAGCTGACCCGGGGCTGAGCCGCCGTGCCGAGCGGAGCGGCACAGCTCCCGCGAGCCGTCCCGAGCAGCTCGGACGACCGCCGCGCGACCGGCTGGGCGGGTTCCGCCCCGACTTCGACATCACTCACCCGTCCGGTTGACGAGGTCACCCCGGCTCCGTAGCGTCCTCGCGCAGAGGGACAACTGAACACCGAGCCGACGACGTCGTGCGGGAGAGTCCCCGCCGCCGGGCGGGGCGCCGAAGGAGCAATACTCCCCGTCAAACTCTCAGGCCCAGTCACCGCGCGACATCAGGCGAACACGGAGAAAAGCAGGGGCGCGCACGCCTCTCGCCCACGGTGCAAGCCGCGGCCCGCCGCGGTGAAACTCTCAGGCCAATGACTCCGGGGAGACCGCCGACCAGCGCTAACCCGCGCGGGTCGCAGTCGCGGTCCCCCCGATATGGTTGGAGCGGACCGGCCCGACTGCCGACCGGCGCCCACCAGGAGGAGTCCCGCACCAATGTCGTCGCCTCGACAGACACCCCTGCACCAGGTCCACGAATCGCTCGGGGCCACCTTCACCGAGTTCGCGGGCTGGCGGATGCCGCTGCGCTACTCCGGCGACACCGCCGAGCACAACGCCGTCCGCACCGCAGCGGGCCTGTTCGACCTGACGCACATGGGCGAGATCCGGATCAGCGGCCCGCAGGCCGCCGAGGCCCTCGACTACGCCCTGGTCGCCAACGCCTCCGGCATCGGCGTCGGCCGCGCCCGCTACACCATGATCTGCAACGCCGAGGGCGGCGTGCTCGACGACCTCATCGTCTACCGGCTCGGCGATCAGGAGTTCCTGATCGTGGCCAACGCGGCCAACGCCGCCGTGGTCTCGGCCGCGCTCGCCGAGCGGGTCGGCGGCTTCGACGCGACCCACGAGGACGTCTCCGCCGACTACGCGCTGATCGCGGTCCAGGGCCCGAAGGCGGTCGAGATCCTGGCGCCGCTGACCGACACCGACCTGGGCGCGGTCAGGTACTACGCCGGCTACCCGAGCAAGGTCGCGGGCAGGGAAGTGCTGCTCGCCCGCACCGGCTACACCGGCGAGGACGGCTTCGAGCTGTTCACCTCCCCCGCCGACGCCCCGGCGGTGTGGCAGGCGCTGACCGACTCCGGCGCCGCGCACGGGCTCCAGCCCGCCGGGCTGTCCTGCCGCGACACGCTCCGCCTGGAGGCGGGCATGCCGCTCTACGGAAACGAACTGTCCGCCGAGCTGACCCCGTTCCACGCCAACCTGGGCCGGGTCGTCAAGCTCGACAAGACCGCCGACTTCGTCGGCAGGGCCGCGCTGGCCGCCGTGGCCGCGCAGCCCACCGCGCGCACCCTCGTCGGGCTGCGCGCCGACGGCCGCCGCGCCCCGCGGCACGGCTACCAGGTGCTCGACGCCGACGGCGCCGAGATCGGCGTCGTCACCAGCGGCGCTCCCTCGCCCACCCTGGGCCACCCGATCGCCATGGCCTACGTCGACCGCGAGCACGCCGAGCCGGGTACCGGGCTCCAGGTCGACATCCGCGGGACCAAGGTTCCCGCCGAGGTCGTGGAGCTGCCGTTCTACCGCCGCAACGCCTGACCCAGACCGACGTCGAGATCCAAATCAGGAGGCAACACATGTCGACATCCGGCCTGTTCAACAGCCAGCTTTCCGCGGTGGACCCCGAGGTCGCGGCTGCGGTGGGCGCTGAGCTGAACCGGCAGCAGACGACGTTGGAGATGATCGCGTCGGAGAACTTCGCGCCCCAGGCGGTGCTGGAGGCGCAGGGTTCGGTCCTGACCAACAAGTACGCCGAGGGCTACCCCGGCAAGCGGTACTACGGCGGCTGCGAGCACGTCGACGTCGTCGAGCAGCTGGCCATCGACCGCGTCAAGAAGCTGTTCGGCGCCACCTTCGCCAACGTGCAGCCGCACTCGGGCGCCCAGGCCAACGCCGCGGCGATGTTCGCGCTGCTCAAGCCGGGTGACACGATCATGGGCCTGGACCTGGCCCACGGTGGCCACCTGACCCACGGCATGCGGATCAACTTCTCCGGCAAGCTCTACAACGTGGTCCCGTACCACGTGCGCGAGGACGACCACCGGGTCGACATGGACGAGGTCGCCCGGCTCGCCCGCGAGCACAAGCCGCAGCTGATCATCGCGGGCTGGTCGGCCTACCCGCGCCAGCTGGACTTCCCGAGGTTCCGCGAGATCGCCGACGAGGTCGGCGCGTACCTGATGGTCGACATGGCGCACTTCGCCGGTCTGGTCGCCGCCGGTCTGCACCCGAACCCGGTGCCGCACGCCCACGTCACCACCACCACGACGCACAAGACCCTCGGCGGTCCGCGCGGCGGCGTGATCCTGTCCTCGGACGAGGAGTTCACCAAGAAGTTCAACTCCGCGGTGTTCCCCGGCCAGCAGGGCGGGCCGCTGGAGCACGTCATCGCGGGCAAGGCGGTGCAGTTCAAGCTGGCCGCCGAGCCCGAGTTCGCCGACCGGCAGAAGCGGACCGTGGAGGGCGCGCAGATCCTGGCCCAGCGGCTGCTGGCCGAGGACAGCGCGAAGGCCGGCGTCCAGCTGGTCTCCGGCGGCACCGACGTGCACCTGGTGCTGGTCGACCTGCGCAACTCCGAGCTCGACGGCAAGCAGGCCGAGGACCGGCTGCACGAGATCGGCATCACGGTCAACCGCAACGCCGTCCCGAACGACCCGCGCCCGCCGATGGTGACCTCCGGTCTGCGCATCGGCACCCCGGCGCTGGCCACCCGGGGCTTCGGCAGGACCGAGTTCACCGAGGTCGCCGACATCATCGCCGAGGCGCTCAAGCCCGACTTCGACGATGCCAAGAGCAAGAGCCTGCGTGCCCGGGTGGAGGCCCTCGCGACGAGCTTCCCGCTCTACCCCAACCTGTAACACGCAGCTGACCCGGAAGCCGCATCTCGGACTTTTCGTCCGAGATGCGGCTTTTCGTGTCCACAGTGGACGTCACTTGGGAACGATTCGGAAAACCTCGGCCCGACAAGGGTTTCCACCCTTGCCAGGGTCGCCCGGATGGCCCAGTATCTCCCGCAGCGCTCGGCCCCACGCCGGGTTTCACGTGCCGGTGACCTGCCGTTCTCCCGACGGCCACCGCCACGCAGCAGGAGAACGGCCTCCAAAAGAGGCCGGAAGCCCTAAGGAGTCCCTTCCATGTCCCAGCCAGCGGCCGAGGAGTACCGCAAGGACCTGAGCACCCGTCACATCAACATGATCGCCATCGGTGGCGCGATCGGTGTCGGGCTGTTCCTCGGTTCCGGCAAGGCGCTCAACCAGGTCGGCCCCGGCCTGATCCTGATCTACGCCATCGCCGGTGTGATGATCTTCTTCGTGATGCGGGCACTCGGCGAACTGCTGATGTACCGCCCGGTCAGCGGGTCGTTCGCGGAGTACGCGGGCGAGTTCGTCGGCCCCTGGGCCCGGTTCGCGACCGGCTGGGGGTACTGGCTGGTGTGGATCGTGACCGGCATGGCCGAGATCACCGCGGTCGGTGAGTACTTCCAGTTCTGGTTCCCCGAGGTCCCGCAGTGGATTCCGGCGCTCGGCGCGCTGATCATCCTCAGCGGCGTGAACCTGATCGCGGTCAAGCTGTTCGGCGAGTTCGAGTTCTGGTTCGCGTTGATCAAGGTGATCGCGATCGTCGGCCTGATCGTGCTCGCGGTGGCGATCCTGACCTTCGGCTTCAGCGACGTCGGTGACACCGCGGCGGTCAGCAACATCTGGTCGCACGGCGGTTTCTTCCCCAACGGCGGGACCTCGGCGCTGCTGGCGTTCCAGATCGTCATGTTCGCCTTCATCGGCGTCGAGATGGTCGGCCAGACCGCCAGCGAGAGCACCAACCCGGAGAAGGTGCTGCCGCGCGCGATCAACTCGATCATGTGGCGGATCCTGATCTTCTACGTCGGTGCGCTGGCCGCGCTGACCGCGCTGGTGCCGTGGATGCAGTTCCCGGCCGACGGCAGCCCGTTCGTGCACGCCTTCACCCTGATCGGCATCCCGGCCGCGGCGGGCATCGTCAACTTCGTGGTGACCACCGCCGCGCTGTCGTCGTGCAACAGCGGCATCTACTCCACCGGCCGCATGCTGCGGACGCTGTCGGAGGACGGCCAGGCGCCGCGCGGCGTGGGCAAGCTCAGCGCCCGAGCGGTCCCGGCGCGGGCCATCGGGGTCACGTTCGTGGCGATGCTGATCGGCGTGGTGCTCAACTACTTCGTGCCGGAGCAGGCGTTCACCTACATCACCAGCGCGAGCACCGTCGGCGCCATCTTCACCTGGGGCATGATCGTGGTCGCGCACCTCGGCTACCGCCGCAAGGTGGCCGCCGGCGAGCTGCCGCAGGGCAAGTTCCGGATGCCGCTCGCGCCGTACTCGAACTACGTGGTGCTGGCGTTCCTGGCGTTCGTGGTGGTGCTGCTGGCGTTCGACGCCGAGACCCGGATCGCGCTCTACATCACCCCGGTGCTGGCGGTCGCGGTCGCCGTCGGCTACCTGGCGACCCGCAAGCGGACGCCGGAGCCGGTCAAGTCCTGATCCAGCCGCGGAAGCGGGGTGGTGCCGATGGCGCCACCCCGCTTTTTCGTCAGCTGAACAGGTCCAGCCCGGTGAGTTCGGCGGACACCTGCCAGAGCCGGGCGGCCGACTCCGGATCGACGGCCCAGGGCTTGACCCCGCCGACGAGCATGTCGTCGGTGCGGGCGGGTTCGGCGATGTCGCAGTCCTGGCAGTACGCCCCGGCGCGGCCGTCGAGCAGCGGCGAGGTCGCCGCCCACACCGCGGTCGCCGCGCCCTGCGCCGGCGTCTTGAACCCGGGGGCGGGTGCGCCGTCCGGAGTGATCCAGCCCAGGGCCAGCCACTCCTCTCGCGGGACGTGCCGTTGCAGCGGAGTCAGGATGCTTCCCGGGTGGACGGCGAAGGCGTTCAACCCGAGCTTGGCCAGATGCACGGCGAACAGGGCGTTCGCGGTCTTGGACTGCGCGTAGGCCAGCCACGGATCGTAGGTGCCGCGGAAGTGCAGGTCGTCCCAGCGAACGTCGGAGAGGAAGTGGCCGGACGAGGCCACCGACACCACCCTCGCCCCGTCGGCCAGCGCCGGGCGGAGGCGGTTGACGAGCGCGAAGTGGCCGAGGTGGTTGACCGCGAAGTGCGCCTCCCAGCCCGGGCCGACGCGCGTCTCGGGGCAGGCCATGATGCCCGCGCCGTTGATGACGATGTCGAGGGTGCGGCCGGTGTCCAGGAAGTCCGCCGCGAACCCGCGGACGCTGTCCAGGTCCGCCAGGTCGAGGGCGTGCACCTCCGCCTCCGGCAGGGCGTTGCGCGCTTCGGCGGGCCTGCGCGCGGGGACGATGACGTGCGCTCCCGCGCGGGAGAGGGCCAGCGTGGTCTCCAGCCCGATGCCGGAGTAGCCGCCGGTGACCAGGGCGGTGCGGCCGGACAGGTCGATCCCGGCGAGGACGTCGTCCGCCGTGCTGCGGGCGCCGAATCCGCTGCCGGCCTTGCGTTGCTGCGTGAACATGGCGGCGAAGCTAGGTACTAGAGCGCGCTCTAGGTCAAGGTAGTCTCGCCGGCGTGCTTTCGATCGGGGAGGTCGCCGAAGCGACCGGGCTGAGCGTGCACGCGCTGCGGTTCTTCGAGCGCGAGGGCCTGTTCCTCCGCGAGATCCCGCGTTCCAGCGGCGGGCAACGGGTTTACGAGCCCGCGGACGTGGAATGGCTGCTGCTGTGCAACCGGTTCCGCGCGTCGGGCATGCCGATCGCCATGCTGAAGGAGTTCGCCCGGCTGGTCCGGTCGGGCCCGGGCAACGAGCCGGAACGCCTCGCGCTGCTGCGCGAGCACGAGCGGGCCGTGCGGGCGAAGATCGCCGACCTGGAAGCGGACCTGGAGATCATCCGGAGCAAGGTCGTCGTCTACGAGGAGCACGTCCGCGAGGGCACCGCCGCCGGTGTCTGGTCGCCGACGCCGTCGCGCTGATCCACCCGGCGAGAAGAAGACAACAACGATCTGGTCACGGTGGACAAAGCGCGTGACAATGGTTGGCATGCCGCCGTTTCCAGACCTGCTGGTAATCGCACGCAGCCCGCAGGAAGAACGGCGGATCCAACGGTATTCCCTGGTCAGCATACTCGCCCAGCTGTTCACCACGATCACGTGCACCCTGATGGCAATTCTGTGGATAGCGGGCGGAGACCTGGGAATTCCCGTTTCCTTCGCGGTGATTCCGTTAATGGCGAGCGGACTGGGAATGTTCGGCATGTGGACCCAGATCCGCCTGCGCCGCCTCAACCGCGCGATGCGCAACCTCCAGCTCGCCCTGACCCCGAAGGGCGTGGCGTACCGCTCGTCGGCGGGCACGTTCTTCGCCCCGTGGTCGGACGTCCGCCAGGTCCGCCTGCGCATGCACCACGGAAATCCGTTCGTCGTGGTGGACGCGGTGGACTGGGGCGGCCCGGCCGCCGAGGTCGGCAGGCTGAACTGGATCGGCCGCGTCGGCCGGTTGGCGCTGCCCCTCAACGGCAGCGGGGTGCAGCCGAGCCAGGTGTGGCAGGCCGTTTACCGGCTCTCCGGCGGGGCCGTTCAGGCCCGGCGGTGAGGGTCTAGTCCTGGTTTCGCCGGGAGAGGAGGTCGTTGAGGTCCTTTTCCGTGACCAGGGTGTCCGGGTGATCTTCGCCCAGAACTTTGCGGTGGAGGTCGAGCACCGATCGAAGCTCGGTTTCCGCTTCGTCGAACTCACCCCGTTCCCGCATCATGAGCGCCAGGTTGTTCCGCGTGGCCAGGGTGTGCGGGTGACGTTCCCCGAAAACCTCGCGCCGCGCCGCCAGAACCACCCGGCACTCGGCTTCGGCCTCAGCCAACGCACCACGCTCCAACAACACCAACGCCAAATTATGCCGCGTCATCAAAATATCCGGATGCCGCTCACCGAGAACCTCACGATGCGCCGCCAGAACCACCCGATACTCGGCTTCGGCCTCAGCCAACGCACCACGAACCCGCAACACGCCAGCCAGGTTGAGCCGCGTGGACAACGTGCCGGCATCGCGATCATCCGCGGTCGCACGACGACGTGACAAAGCGGTCAGGAAGAGGTCATGAGCTAGGCCGTACAAGCCCGCCCAGCAGCAGAAATCCGCCGAAAGTTCGCAGAGCCAGGTGATGTCGGAGAAACGCGGCTGGTCCTCCTCGTCACCGTCCCCGGTCGTGGCGAGCTCCACTGCCCGAAGGCAATGCGGCAGGAGCGCAATCCACCGCGACCAGGTGATGTGATCGATCTGATCGATGTCACCGGCGCAGGTCACCAGCAGTTGCTCGCAGAGTTCGGCGTAACCACTGCTTTCGGCGGCATCGCCCTGGTTCAGATTCGCCTCCCGCACAACAGGATGCAGCCGCAGCACCGGCACTTCTTGGCCTTCCACGCCAGTTTGCACGAGTCCCACCGACTCCAGTGCGCTGATCAGCAGCGCGAGGTGGTGAACAGTCAGCCCATCGAAAAGCGGGGACTCGGCAAGCACCTCCGCGTGCAGCACCTCCTGCGGAATCGGCGCAGCCGCGAAGTGCGACAGCAGCCGCAACAGCTGCCTGGCCAACGGCTGCCCGCGCTCGGCGAGCAGATCCAGCGACAGTTCCCAAGTCCGGCTGAGGATTTCCCGTTCCTGGTGCCCCGGCAGGTCCGTCACCTCCGGCCAGCGATCGTCCAACGCCGCCCGGTAACCGTCGAAATCCCGGGGCAGTTCCAACCCCGGCAGCGCCGGAGTCTTCCCCGCCACCGCCAGATAACGCCCCGCTGAGTGCAGCGCCAGCGGCAGGCCGCCCAGCCGCCGCGACAATTCCTCGGCCTGCTCAACCGAACCAGCCGCAGGCGCCCTGTCCAGCAGCATTCGAGCGCCGTCGGGGTCCGGCAGCTGCCCGACCGCGTGCAGTCGCGCCGATCTCCCCCAGCTTCCCGCGTCCCTGCTGGTCACCAGGACCGCACCGCTACCGGGAGCGCGCAGCCAGCCGGTTCCGTCGGAAACCGGTTGCCCCGCACCGAGAATCCGCGTGTCGTCGGCGTTGTCGAACACCAGCAGCCAGCGCGCGGTGCGCCGATTCAGCTGCCGCCACAACAAATCCGGCGCGGACGCCTGCCCTTCCCATGCCTGGCGCACCTCCTCGGCGCTCGCGCCGGCGCGCAGCGCGACCTCCCGCAGGCCGTCGCGCACGCTCTCCTCCGAGGACGCGTCCACCCACCACACCTCGGTGTCAGCGGCCACCGACTCGACCACCCGCAACGCCGCGGTGGTCTTTCCGTATCCACCGGCTCCGTGCAGCACCGTGCAGCTCCGCCCGGAGCGCACCTGATCGACCACGGCCCCGACCAGCTCGTCGCGGCCGTGCACCTCGTACACCAGCCGCTCGACCGGAGCGGCCAGCGAGACCAGGCCCGGTCCTCCGCGGTCGGCAGCTCCGTTGAACACCACGGGACCGTGGATCGATCCGGCCTGCACCGACGGCCCCTGGACGTTGCCGTCCATGGAGTTCTGCGTCATCGCACCCCCAGCGATTCGGGGTGTCAACGATAGCGAACCCGGAGTCACCCCAAATACCGCAGCACGGCGAGCACCCGCCTGCTGTAGCCGGTGAGATGTGCGAGGTCGAGCTTGTCGAAGATGGCGTTGACGTGCTTTTCCACCGCGCTCTGGGAAATGTGCAGGTGCTCGGCGATGCCGGCGTTGGTGCGGCCCTGCGCCATGTGGTCGAGGACGTCGCGCTCGCGGGCGGTCAGCTTGCCCAGCGGGTCCTCCCGCGCGCTGCGCACGACCAGCTGGCGGACCACCTCCGGATCGAACGCCGTGCCTCCGGCGCCGACGCGTTCCAGCGCCTCCAGGAAGTCGTCGACCTGCACCACGCGGTCCTTGAGCAGGTAGCCGACCGAGCCGGTCCCGGCGGACACCAGCTCGACGGCGTAGCGCTTCTCCACGTACTGCGACAGGACCAGCACTGCGACCCCGGGCCAGCGGCGGCGGATCTCCAGCGCTGCCCGCAGGCCCTCGTCGGTGTGCGTCGGCGGCATGCGGACGTCGACGACCGCGATGTCCGGCTGCTGCTCGGCGACCGCGGCCAGCAGCGCTTCGCCGTCGCCGACCGCGCCGACGACCTCGTGCCCCTCGTCGGACAGCAGCCGCAGCAGGCCCTCGCGCAGCAGGGTCGAATCGTCGGCCAGGATCACTCGCACGGCAGCTCCGCGGTGATCGTCGTCGGCCCGCCCTGCGGACTGCGCACGGCGAAGCTCCCGTCCAGCCCGGCAACCCGGCGGGCCAGGCCGGAAAGCCCGGCCCCGGAGGCGTCCGCGCCGCCCCGCCCGTCGTCGTCGACCTCCACCACGACGCACCCGTCCTTCCATCCCAAGTGGACATTCACCGACCGGGCACCGGAGTGCTTTGCCGCGTTGGTCACCGCTTCCGACACCACGAAGTAGGCCGCGGTTTCGACCGCAGCGGGTGGCCGGTCGTCGAGGTCGTAGTGCAGCCGCACGTCGATCCCGGCTCGCTCGGCCACGTTCTCCAGCGCCACGTGCAGCCCGTCACCGTCCAATGCGGACGGATACACCTGCCAGCTGACCTCGCGGAGATCGTGCAGCACCTGCTGGGATTCCTCGTGCGCCTGCCGCAGCAGCTCCGCCGCACGCGGGCCGTCGGCGCGGCGGGCGCGGCCGATGAGCATGCCCAGCGCGACCAAGCGCTGCTGCACGCCGTCGTGCAGGTCCCGCTCGATGCGGCGGCGTTCCGCGTCGATCTCGGTGATCACCTCGGCGCGGGAGAACGACAGTTCGGCGACCCGGCGCTTGAGGGCTTCCTCCCGGCCCGAACCGAGGAAGTGCTGCCCCACGACGCGGTCGATGGCCGCGAGCCCCCACAGCCCGGCCAAGCCGAGGAACAGCAGCGCGATCCCCAGGACGACCATGTAGACGGCGCGGATGAGCTTGCCCGCGAAGGTGAACTCCGCTGTCCACAGCTCGATCAGGACCACCGGGCTGGCGACGAATCCGTAGACCAGCATCAGCAGCACGACGCCGCCCATGAACCCGACCCAGCATCGGACGGCCAGGTACGGCAGCGCTCTTGCGGTGTCCTCAGCGGTGGTGGCGTGGAAGAACCGCCGCAGCCGCCACCGCTCGAACTCGGTCACGCGCCGCGCCCATCCGGTCACCACAGCCGACTGCCGCAGCGCCAGCCCGCCGACGAGGGCGATGCCGAGCTCGGCGACCGCGCTGATCGCACCGAGCAGCAGCCCGGCCGCGATCCGCGGCAGGCTGGCGATCCACAACCGGATCTGGCGCATTCGCCGAGGCTACAGCTGTGGTTTGCAGCTGTGGTTTTCCACACCCCGGTACCTGGGGTGCACCCCGGGAAAGTCCGGGGAAAGCCTCATGGTCGCGCGTCCCCGCTGTTCCTAGCGTCGAAAACGTCGGCACAACAGCGAATTCCGGAGAGTTGAGCATGAGTTTCCCGACCGAGCCCGCCGGTGGGATCACCGAGTGGATCACCGGCATCATGGACGCGCTGGGCGGACCGGGCGCTGGCCTGGTGGTCGCCCTGGAGAACGTGTTCCCGCCCATCCCCAGCGAGGTCGTGCTGCCGCTGGCGGGCTTCGCCGCGAGCCAGGGCACGCTGAGCCTGGCCGGGGCGATCCTGTGGACGACCGCCGGATCGGTGGCCGGCGCGATCGTCCTGTACTACCTGGGCGCGCTGCTGGGCCGCGACCGCACGCGCGCCATCGCCGCGAAGCTCCCACTGGTCAAGATCACCGACATCGACCGCACCGAGGCGTGGTTCGCCAGGCACGGCGTGAAGGCGGTGCTCCTGGGCCGCATGGTCCCGGTCGTGCGCAGCTTCGTCTCGCTGCCCGCGGGGGTGGAGCGGATGTCGATGCCGGTGTTCCTGCTGTTCACCGCACTGGGGAGCGCGATCTGGAACACCGCGCTCGTGCTGGCGGGGTACCTGCTGGGGCAGAGCTGGTGGATCGTGGAGGGCTACGTGGGGGTGTTCCAGAAGGTCGTTCTCGTCGCCGCCGTGGCCGCGGTGGTGTGGTTCGTCGCGGCGCGCGTGCGGCGGGGGCGGCGGGCTCGGGTTTGAGGCGGCGTCCCCGGCCGGAAGCCGGAAACACCGCCCACGGTGTGCTCACACGGCGTTGAGCACGGCGGAAAGACTCGACGCGACGACGGAGTCGTCGATCCCGGCCGCCCACGCGGTTCCCGACGGAGTCCGGTACTCGACGTAGGTCGCGGCGCGGGCGGAGCTGCCCGCGCCCATCGACTGCTGGACGAGGTTGACGATCTCGACCCGGCGGCCGTGCGCTTCGAGCATCCGCACCAGGGCCGACACCGCTCCGTCGGCGGTTTCGGTGTGGGTCACCAGCTCGCCGTCGATTTCGAGGGTCGCGGTGAGCCGGTCGCCCTGGTCGACCGCCCACTCCTTGAGCCCGACCGATCCGCCGCAGTAGGCGGTGGTGAACAGCTCCCACAGGGTGGCGGAGTCGATCTCGGTGCCGCTGGAGTCGGTGTGGCGCTGGACGATGCGGGCGAAGTCGATCTGCAGGCCGCGCGGCAGGTCCAGCTGGTGCTCGGTCCGCATCACGTGGGCGATCCCGCCCTTGCCGGACTGGCTGTTGACCCGGATCACCGCCTCGTACGAGCGGCCGATGTCCTCGGGATCGATCGGCAGGTACGGAACTTCCCACCGCTGCGCGGAATCCCGCTCGAAGCCCTTCTTGATCGCGTCCTGGTGCGTTCCGGAGAACGCGGTGTGGACGTACTCGCCGACGTACGGGTGGCGTTCGTGCACGCCGATCCGGTTGCAGTGGACGACGGTGTCGCGGACCGCGTCGATGTCGGAGAGGTCGATCATCGGGTCGACCCCCTGCGCGTACAGGTTGAGCGCCAGGGTGATCAGGTCGACGTTGCCGGTCCGCTCGCCGTTGCCGAACAGGCAGCCCTCGACCCGCTGGGCGCCGGCGAGCATGGCGAGTTCCGCGCAGGCCACACCGGTTCCGCGGTCGTTGTGCGGATGCACGGACAGGATGACGCCGTCCCGCCGGGCGAGGTTGTCGTTCATGTACTCGATCTGGTCGGCGTACACGTTGGGGGTGGCGACCTCGACGGTCGCGGGCAGGTTGAGGATCACCGGCCGCTCCGGGCTCGCCTGCCAGAGCCCGGTCATCATGTCGCAGATCTCCAGCGCGTAGTCGGGTTCGGTGAGGTTGAAGACCTCCGGGGAGAACTCGAAGCGCACCCGGTCGTCCGCGCGGCGCAGGACGTGCTCGCCCGCAGTGCGGATGCGCTCGCGCAGTTCCTCCCGCCCCGCGCGCAGGACCAGGTCGCGCCAGAGCGGTGCGGTCGCGGTGTACATGTGGACGACCACGCGCTCCAGGCCCGCGATCGCGTCGAAGGTCCGGTCGATGAGGTCGCGGCGGGCCGGGGTGAACACCACGACGGTCACGTCGTCGGGGACCAGGTCGGACTCGGCCAGCAGGCGCACGAAGTCGAAGTCGGTCTGCGACGCCGACGGATAGCCGACCTCGATCTCCTTGTACCCGACCGAAACCATCATCTCGAAGAACCGGCGCTTGCGGTCGGGGTCCATCGGCTCGGCCAGCGCCTGGTTGCCGTCGCGCAGATCGACCGGCACCCACAGCGGGGCCTGCGCGATGCGGTTGCCCGGCCAGCGCCGGGCGATCTCCGGGACCTCCACGCGGTCGAAGACGTCGCGGTAGCGGTGGTGCGGCATTCCCGAGGGTTGTTGCGGATTCCAGGTGTTCATCAGGTCTTTCCGGTTGTCGCTGTCGGGGTGGACCGGCGGACAGCCCTGCGCCGCGGCAGGGTGCCGGTCCCGGTCAGCCCCTGCCGCGGCGGGTAAGGTCGCGCCTCGGTGAACGCATGCCGGAGAACCTACAAGACATCAGGTCCTCAGACAACCTTATGACCGGAGGAGAAATGCCGTCCCTTCGCCGCAGCCCGCTGTCCGGCCAGGCCACCGAGGCGATGCTGGAGCTGATCACCTCGGGGGAATGGCCGCTGGGCGGCAGGATCCCCAGCGAGACCGCGCTGGCCGCCGAGTTCGGCGTCGGCCGGTCGACCATCCGCGAGGCCCTGCGCGAACTGGCCGTCAAGGGCCTGCTCGAACCGCGCCAGGGCTCCGGGGTCTACGTCGTCGGGACCGAGCCGGTCGAGGAGTGGGCCGTGCTGCTGCGCAAGGCGGCCATCGGCGAGGTGCTGGAAGCCCGGATCGCCGTGGAGGTGGAGGCCGCGCGGCTGGCCGCGGCCAAGCGCACCGATGCCGACCTGCGCGCGATCGACGACGCGATCGGCGGTCGTGCGTCCGCGGGCTCGGCGGAGGAGTTCGTGGACGCCGACCTCGCCTTCCACCGCGCGGTCGTCGACGCGGCGGGCAACTCGGTGATCACCGGTCTGTTCGTCTCGATGACCGCGCGCGTGCGCGCCGCGATGCTCGACATGCTGGCGCTGCTGGACGGCGACCGGCCGGTCGACCAGAGCGAGCACCAGTCGGTGGTCGACGCGATCCGGGACGGCGACGTCGAGCGCGCGGGCAACGCCGCTCGCGCGCACCTGACGAAGGTGCTCGGCTACGTCCGGTGATTTCCCGCCGCATGGCGGGAAATCTCAGTGCCTGCCTTCGAACTCGCCGACCGGTCGCCGGGAAGTCTTCACCCCGCGGGAGGGCCTTTCCCGGCGGCTGGCGCCCCCGGGCCGCTCAGAGCACCTTCTCCACCTCGGGCTCGACCTCGGCGGTCTCCTGCCGGTTCTTCCGCGAGCGTTTCCACAGCCACACGCCGACGCCGATGACCACCACTGCGCCGAGCACGATTCCGCCCGCGCGGCCGAGCATCTGCTCGATGTACTTCGCCGACGCGCCCGCCGTCCAGCCGATGCTCACGTGCAGGAACGACCACCCGGTGGCGCCGAGCAGGGACGCGGGCAGGAACCGCGTGTAGCGCAGGCCGCTGACCCCGGCCGCCGCGGGCGTCATCGTCCGCGCGACCGGCAGGAAGCGGCCCACCAGCACCGCGCCGATCCCCCACCGGCGGATCAGGTCGGTCGCGCGGTCCCAGTGCTTCTGGCCGAGCTTGCGGATCGCCTTCGTCTCGCGCAGCCGCACCCCGTACCGCCGCCCCAGCCAGAACCCGATGCTGTCGCCGATCGCCGCGCACGCGGCCACCACCAGCGACAGCGTCAGGAAGAACCCGATGTCGGTGACCGCGGCCGAGGCGATCAGCAGACCGCTCTCCCCCGGCACCAGGAACCCGAGACCGAGGGTGCACTCCCCCAGCACCAGCGCTCCGGTGATCAGCACCAGCAGCGGTCGCGGCAGTCCAGCGATCGTCGCCAGGAAGTCGCTGATGAAGGTCACTGAACTCTCCTCGGTACACACGGACGGGCTATTAGGCGTTCACGCTACCGAGCCCGCCTACGCCGCAGGTCCGGAAATCCCCCGCTACCGCCCCTGAGATGTGGGTCACTCCTCCGGGCGATCCCTTACAACCTTCGTCACCGGCCGTCCAGGTGACTTCGCGGTCGCGGGCTGAGAACCTCGGGATCACGCGCGCACACTCACCGGGAGGTACGGACATCACACCCGCCGAACGCCGGAACCGGTCCGGAGGATGGAGGGCGATATGTCGTCCCACCGCAGTCCTGGCGGCAGCGGTCCTGCTGTTCAGCACGCCCGCTGCCGCGCCCCCGGAAGAACCCGACGTCCGGGTCTGGCTGACCACCGCCGACGCCCGGTACCTGCTCGCTGAACGGGACGGGCTGGACTTCCGCCCCGGCCCGGACGTGGACGGCGTCCGGATCCACGTCAAGCCCGGCGAGACCTTCCAGACCATGGCCGGTTTCGGCGCCTCCTTCACCGAATCCGCCGCGTCCCTGGTCGCCTCGCACCCGCGGCGCGACGAGCTGATGCGCGACCTGTTCGACCCGGCCGATCCCGACGGCGCCGCCCTTTCCGCGCTGCGCCAGCCGATCGGCTCCAGCGACTTCGCGACCGGGCCGCACTACACCTACGACGACGCGCGGGGCGAGGACTGGGACCTCGGAGAGTTCGACATGAGCCGCGACCGCACCGCGCTGGAGCTGGTCGGCCAAGCGCGGCGGATGGAGCCGCGGACCCACCTCACGGCCACGCCGTGGAGCCCGCCCGCGTGGATGAAGACCAACCGCTCGCTGATCGGCGGCGACCTGCGCGACGAGGCATACCCCGTGTACGCCGAGTACCTGGCCCGGGTCGCGCGGGAGTACGAGCGCGCCGGAACACCGCTGGACGCGATCACGCCGCAGAACGAACCGCTGCTCGGCGATCCGGGCGACTACCCGGGGATGGCGCTGTCCCCGGAGGAGGAATCCAGGCTGGTGCGCGAGCTCCGGCCGAGGCTGGGCGGATCGCCCGAAATCCTCGGCTTCGACCACAACTGGGCACGGCATCCCAACGACGACGGCGATCCGCGCTATCCGTTCACGCTGATGTCCAAGGCGCGCAAGCACCTGGCCGGAACCGCGTACCACTGCTACCACGGCGACGCGCAACGGCAGTCGGAGCTGCACGATTCCTTCCCGGACAAGGACATCCACCTCACCGAGTGCTCGCCGACCGAGTCCTCCGACCCCGGCAGCACGTTCCGCGACACGCTGATGTGGATGACCCGCGACGTCGTCATCGGCGCGACCCGGAACTGGGCGCGTTCGGTGGTCCTGTGGAACGTGGCCCTGGATCCGGCGCACGGACCGCACAACGGCGGGTGCTCGACCTGCGACGGCCTGCTGGAGATCGACCCGGCCACCGGCGAGGTCCGCCGCGAGGCCGGGTTCTACGCGCTCGGGCACGCGAGCCGGTTCGTCCGCCCGGGCGCGGTGCGGATCAACTCGTTCTCGGTTGATCCGCAGGCGTTGCAGACCGTCGCCTTCCGCAACCCGGACGGCACCACCGCGGTGCTGCTCAGCAACCCGAATCCCCAGGCCCGGACCGCCACCCTCATCGAGGGCGACCGGTACCTGACCTACGACGTCCCCGCCGAGTCCGTTACGACGCTTACCTGGCGCGGCTGACCTCGGCGTCGGCGTAGTAGTCGCGCGGGCGGCCGTTGGCGTCGAAGGCGGCCAGGATCTTCATCCCGGTCTGCTCCAGGACCCGGTAGCTGCACCACGCGAGCGGAATTCCCAGTCCCAGCACCAGGATCGCGGTGACCGGGAAGGCGAGCGCGGAGTCCCGCTCCGGCCGCAGCCCCACGAACCCGATGAACCGCAGCAGCGGCTCGTGCCAGAGGTAGAGGCTGTAGCTGATCAGCCCGACGAACAGCAGGAACCGCCACCGCAGCCAGCGCGCGCCCGGGTGCCCGGCCGGGGTGAGCGTCGCGAATCCGCCGATGACCAGCGCCGAACCGGCGGCGAAGATCGTGTGCACGAAGGCGGGTGGCACCTCGATCTCCTCCCGCAGCACCAGCCCGCCTGCCACCAGCGCGAACCCGCCTGCGATGGTGAGCGCCCGCGCGGACCTGCGGTGCAGCTCGATCCCGCAGGCCGCCACCAGCGCCAGCACGATGCCCATCGCGAACACGTCGAGCTTGGCCAGCGGGCCGAACCAGACCGGCCAGCTCGTCTCCGGCGCCCGCAGCACGTACACCGCCCACGCCTTGTACGCCACGCCTGCCAGGACCAGACCGCCGGTGCCCGCCACGAGCACCGCGACCCGTCCGCCGCGCGGCAGCCGGCGGCAGGCGGTCTGGGCGAGCGCCCCGAGCACGGCGATCAGCAGCGCGAAGTGGATCTCGATCGCGAGCGTCCACGTAGGACCGTCGGTCCAGAAGATGTAGTCCTCGCTGTAGACCTGGGTGAAGGTCAGGTGCAGCAGCAGGTCTTCCCAGTGCCCGGGCAGCGCCGGGTTGGTCACCGACCACACCAGCAGCACCACCGCGTAGTAGGCCGGGACCAGCCTGGCGACCCGCTTGAGCAGGAAGATCCGCGCGCCGCGCGGGGCGCCGTCGCCGAGCGCGGCCCGGAGGTAGGGCAGCGTGAGCAGGAACCCGGACACCACGAAGAACAGGTCCACGAACAGGTCCGTGGCGAGCATGACCTCGTGCAGGAACGTGCCCTGCAACGGCCATTCCCAGCGCGGCGGAACCCGGTTCGCCTGGTAGGCGTGGAAGGTCACGACGCTCATCGCCGCGATGGCGCGGAAGGCGTCCAGCCGGTAGCGGCGGGAACCCGCCGGGCGGACCGCCGTCGTCGCGTGGGACGCGCGATCGGCCGTGCTCGGCGGGGAAACGGTGTCGCTCACGCCGCCTCCAGAACCATGCGGGACACCCGCACCCAGTCGACCACGCTGAGCGGGAAAAGAGTGTCGCTCACGCCGCCTCCTCTAGAGCCTTGCGGGACACCCGCACCCGATCGGCCACGCTGAGCAGGAAACCAGTGTCACTCACGCTGCCTCCAGAACCATGCGGGACACCCGCACCCGGTCGGCCGCGCTGAGCGGGGAAAGAGTGTCGCTCACGCCGCCTCCTCCACCTGCGCACCCCGCACGGCCTGCCGCGGGGTCACAACCCACCGGCGCTCCCCGGTCAGCTCCTTGACCTGCGCGACGCGGGCGATCAGGTTCTTGAACTCGGCGTAGAACACCGCCGAAAGCAGCAGGTACCCCGCGAACCAGCGGCGGTGGGCGCGGATCTCGGGCACCGCCAGCCGGTAGGCGAACAGCACCTGGCCCGGCCCCACCGACAGCGTGTAGAGCGTGGTGAGCACGAACGCGGGCACCAGCCAGTCCATCCCGCCCCAGCCGTCGCGCCAGATCAGGAACGCGATCACCGGGTACATCAGCACCGACAGCCACGGGTACGCCTCGCGCCAGCCGAGCAGGAAGAACACCCCGAACTTGTTGCGGACGCTGAGCTTGCTGCTCCGGAGCGCGGCGCCGAGGTGCCGCCGGGAGACCTGGAACCAGCCCTGCGCCCAGCGGATCCGCTGGTGCCACAGGGCTTTCAGCGTCGCGGGCGCGAGTTCCCTGCTGACCAGCGCCGGATCGTTGACCACCCGGCAGCCGTCGAGCAGCGTGCGGATGGAGGAGTCGATGTCCTCGGTCAGCATCTCGCCGCGCATCCGGATCTTGTGCAGCAGCGAGGTGCGCCAGAACCCGTTGGAGCCGCCGAAGAGCCCGAAGTCGTGCAGCTTCGCGCGGCCGGGGTGGCTGACCGCGTAGATCGACTCGAACTCCACCGCGACCATGCGCGCCACCCACGACGAATCGCCGTTGCGGACCACGCAGTGGCCCTGCACCACGTCGGCACCGTGCGAGATCCAGCGCCACGCCCGGCGGAACGCGTCCGGCGCGGGCTGGTGGTCGGCGTCGAAGATCCCGGTGAACTCGCCCTTGGCCAGTTGCAGCGCGGCGTTGACGTTCTGCGCCTTGGACGTGGAGAACGGCACCCGGTACAGCACCAGGCGCGGGTCCTCCTCGGCCAGCGCGCGCAGCTCGACCTCCACCGGCAGCGGGCGCGGCGTGTTGTAGGCGAGCACGACCTGGAGTTCGCCCGGGTAGTCCTGGGCGAGGAACGCGCGGACGGTGTCGACGATCGTGGCCGCCTCGTTGGGCAGGTACGCCGGGATCAGCGCGGTCGCCGCCGGGTACGCGCCCGCGGGCCGCTCCGGCGGGCGGGGCGGGTCGAGCGCGGTGAACCCCTCGATCCAGATCAGCGCGGCCGTCACCACCAGGGCCGCGGTGACCACCAGGTAGGCCGGGGTTCCGAGGTCGATGCCCGCGCCGAACAGCGCGACCAGCGCCAGGAACGGCGCGGCTAAGCCGAATGCGATGGTCAGCAGAACCTGCAACGGGGTGCGCAGCGCGCTGGGCCTGCGGTGGCGGGCGTTGGCCTCCGGCGTCCAGCTGCGGGGCACCAGGTCCAGCTGCTGCGCGGCGACGTCGGCGGCGTCGGAGGCCCGCTCCCGCAGCAGCTCGGCACCGGCGTCGCCGGGCAGGTCGGCGGCCGAGGCGTAGCCGACGACGGGAGTGATCTGCAGGTGCTCCTCGCCGAGGGTCACGGTGACCCGGCTGAGCCGGTTGAGCATGGACCGCAACCGCTGCCGCAGCTCGGTTTCCGGCCCGCCGTGCAGCAGCAGGACGAGCCCGCCGTGGTTGTCCACGGCGACCAGCTCGTGGTCGGAGAGCTCGGTGCCGATGACGAACGCCGCGCTCGACAGCACGGTGCCGACGCCGCGGCGGCCGAACTTCTTCTCCACCACCTGGTGCTTGACCAGGTGCAGCACGGCGATCACCGGTGCCCGCCCGCCCCGCGACCGCCGCCCGACGCGCCGCTCGGCGACCTCCCGCCAGTCCTCCAGCGGAGTCATCCTGGGATCGGGGGTGACCACGGCGTTGGCGTCGATGGACAACCGGGGAACGTTGAGCCTTCGGGTTTCTCCGGCGTCCGGTGGTTCGGCCCTTTCCCGAAGCGGTGCGGCCTGCACGGCGGTGCTCCTTTCAGATTCGCCCGATCAGCAGCCCGCAGAGTAGAAAGAACCTCAGGTCGCGGCAACAACTAACCAAATGCTGGAGTTGTTGCGTTTCCAACCAACTTCACCTTCCCGAAGACCTGACGAACTCCGCCCGAATCAGTTGTTTCCGCTGTTCAAAGCAACCCGAAGCTTCAGCGGACCCGAGTTCTGCGCCCCAGGTCACAGCCATTGGAACCAATGCCCGAGCCCGCCGGATCCGACTCCTGGGACGAATATCACCGATTTCGACATCATGATTTAACCCAGAACGCGAAACCTCTTCATTCACGTTTTCCCGTTTTTCCCGGTGCTTGCGGGCGAAATCACCGCCGAAAGTCGATGGACATCCGGCGCGCTTTCCGGTCCGGGACGCCAAAAGGGGCCGGCCGCGTTTGGCGCGACCGGCCCCTTCTGCGCTGCGTTTCAGCAGGACTTCACCCAGGAGCATTCCAGCGCCGACTCGTCTACCGCGGTGCCCGGGTCGTCCGCGGCGACGGGCGCGCGGCGCACCCGCGGCGCACCCTGCTGGGTCCCGGCGCCGTCGTACTCGGCGAGCCGGACCGCGATCGCGTCCTCCAGATCCCGCGGCGAGGAACCCAGGAAGTCGTTGAACACCACCGAGAACACCAGCGGCCTGCCGTCGGCGGCGGTGACGTAGCCGGACAGCGAGCTCACCCCGGTCAGCGACCCGGTCTTGGCGTGGACGTTGTTCTCCGCGCGGGTTCCGGTCATCCGCGAGCGCAGGGTCCCACCGACGATCCGGTCCGGGTTGCCCGCCACCGGCAGCGCGTCGTACCAGGACTGGAACCACGGCCGCTGCCGGGCGTTGTCCAGCAGCAGGCTCAGCTGACCGGGCGTCACGCTGTCCGCAGTGGACAGTCCGGATCCGTCCACTGTGCGCAGCACCGCCGGGTCCACGCCCAGCCCGCGCAGCTTCTCGGCGAGCACCGGGAGCCCGGCGTCCCAGCTGCCCGCGCCGCCGGACGCGCGGCCCATCGCCTTCACCAGGATCTCGGCGTGCATGTTGTTGCTGAGCTTCATGAACGGGACCATCAGCTCGCGCAGCGGGATCGACTCGCGGGACGCGATCGCACGCGCGTCCGGCGGAGTAGTGCCGGTGCCCCTGCCGTTCACCTTCACGCCGTGCGCCTCCAGCGCCCGGATGAAGACGTCGGTGGCGTAGGAGGTGGAGTCGGGGACCGAGGTGTAGTCCTCGACCGGCGCGCCTTCGGCGGGCACCGAACCGCTCACGACGACGCGGTTCGAACCGTGCTCCCGCTGCACGGACAGGTTCGGCTCGCTGCCTGCCTCCGAGGTCGTGGTGCGGTTGTCGATCTCGACCACGCCGGTGGCCGGTTCCACGACGACCTCCGCGGGTTCGCCCTCGGCGCCCGGGGTCGCCCGGACGGTCGCCGACCCGGCGTCGAAGTCGCCGTTCGGCGAGACCGACAGCGCCGAGATCGGCGCGGCGTAGTAGTACGGCTCGTCGTCCCACGCCCAGCCGAAGCCGAGCGGGACGTCGTCGAACCAGCTCGCGTCGGCGATCACCTTGCCGCTGACCTCGCGGACGCCGGACTCGGCGACCTGCGCGGCCAGCCTGTCGTACTCGGCGGCGGTCGTGGTCGGGTCACCCGTGCCGCGCAGGTACAGGTTGCCGAGCAGGACCGGTCCCAGCCGTTCGGAGCCGGCCAGCACCTCGGTCCTGAACCGGTAGTCCGGCCCCAGCGTCTCCAGTGCGGCGGCCGAGGTCAGCAGCTTCAGGTTCGACGCCGGGACCGCGCGGTCGTCGGCGCCCCGGCTGTAGAGCACCTCATCGGTCTCCGGGTCGCGCACGACGACCCCGGCGTGCGAACCGTCCAGCCGCGGGTCGGCCAGGATCTTGTCCAGGTCGATCCGCAGGGCGTCCGGTCCGGTAGGGGCTGCCGTGATGGGCACGGCGGCCCCGACCGAAAGCCCCAGAACCGACGCCGCACCGATCGCAACACCCCATCGACGACGCATGCCGCCACTCCGTCCTCGTCCTCGGATAGTTCGCCGGAAAGCCTAGGCGCGGGAACCGGCCGAGGTGAGGATTTTTCCAGGATCGACTGCGTCCGGACAGGGATCGACCGGGTCAGGACAGCGCGATCGAGGTGGCCATCGCGATCAGCGCGCCGCCGCAGCAGCGCTCGAACACCTTGCGCCTGCGCGGATCGGCCAGCAGCGCGGCCAGCCACCGCACCGACGGCACCACCAGCAGCCACCACAGCCCGAACGCCCCGACCGCGACCGCGCTGAGCATCCCGGCCTGCGCCATCGGGTTGGCCGCCGGGTCCATCGCCTGCGGCAGCAGCGTCAGGAAGGTCAGCATGACCTTCGGGTTGAGCACGTCGATCAGCAGTCCGCGCAGGAACACCGAGCGCCCCGAGCGCGGCTGCTCCGCCGCCGCGTCCGGCGCCTGCGCCGCCCCGGACCTGCGCAGGATCTGGATCCCCATGAACCCCAGGTACACCACGCCGACCGCCTTCACCACGATCAGCGCCGCGGGCACGGTCACCAGCAGCGCCGACAGCCCCAGCGTCGCCGCCGTGGCGTGCACCAGCAGCCCGCAGGTCACGCCCGCAGCGGCCAGCCACCCCCACCTCGCACCGTTCGCCGCGTTGCGGGTGACCATCACGAAATCGGGTCCGGGTACCAGGATGATCACCAGCAGGGCGAGCAGGAACGGCCCCCAAGCGATGTGCACGACTCCTCCTTGTCGACCAGCACGTTCAAGCCGGGCGATATCGTGCGCTGGAAGTTCGCCGGTTCACCACATCCACCGTAGGATGTTCGGATATGCGGGAATCTGTCGAACTGGATTCGGTCGACTGGCTGATCCTGGAGGAGTTGCAGAACGACGCCACGCTGCCCAACCGGGTGCTCGCCGAGCGGGTCGGGCTGGCCGCGTCGAGCTGCCTGCAACGGGTCCGCAGGCTGCGCGAGCAGGGCGTGATCACCGGCTCGCACATCGACGTCGACCCGGCGGCCACCGGCCTGACGCTGGAGGCCATCGTGTCGATCAACGTCCGGCCGCACACCCGCGAGGTCGTCGACCAGTTCCGCAAGTTCGTGCTGGCGCAGCCGGAGACCCGCTCGCTGCTGCACGTCAGCGGTCAGGCCGACTTCCTGCTGCACGTGGCCGTCGCCGACAGCGCGCACCTGCAGGGCTTCCTGGTCGACAAGCTGGCGTCGCGGCCGGAGGTCCGGCACTTCACCAGCTCGATCGTGCTGGAGCAGGTCCACACCCGCGCGCTGACCGCTCCGGCGCACCTGCGGCCGAAGCGCCGCCGCAAGTAGGGCGTCCAGCTGCTCCCGACTACGCCTTCGACGCGCGGGGCGTGGCCACCAACCCGTGGACGCCGGGCGCTCGACCGCGCGTGATCAGTCCTGCACGCGCAGCAGGCCCTCCTGCACGACGGTCGCGACCAGGCGGCCGTCGCGGGAGAAGAACCGGCCGGTGGCCAGCCCGCGGGCTCCGGACGCGCTCGGCGAGGCGCAGTCGTAGAGCAGCCACTCGTCGGCCCGGAACCTGCGGTGGAACCACATCGCGTGGTCCAGGCTCGCGCCGGAGACGTTGTCCAGGCCCCAGTAGACGCCGTGCCGGGCCAGCACCGCGTCCAGCAGTGTCAGGTCGGAGGCGAAGGCGACCATGCAGACCTGCAGCAGCGGGTCGGCGGGCAGCACTCCGTCGGCGCGCATCCACACCTGGCTGCGGGCCACCCGCTCGCCGGTCTCGCGGACCACCCACGGCGGATCGGTGACGTAGCGGACGTCGATGGGGCGCGGCTGCACGCGGCCCATCCGCTGCAGCAGTTCGCCCGCCTGCTCGCCGTAGGTCGGCAGCGTCTCCGGGTCGGGCACCTCGGGCATCGGCTCCTGGTGGTCGATGCCGTCCTCCTCCAGCTGGAAGGAGGCCGAGAGCGAGAAGATCGCCTTGCCACGCTGCACGGCGACCACTCGCCGGGTGGTGAACGACCGGCCGTCCCGGGTGCGGTCCACCTCGTAGACGATCGGGATGCTCGGGTCTCCCGGCCGGATGAAGTAGGCGTGCAGCGAGTGCACCGCCCGGTCCTGCGGGACCGTGCGTCCCGCCGCCACCAGCGCCTGCCCGGCGACCTGGCCGCCGAACACGCGCACCGGGGACTCGGCGGGGCTCACCCCGCGGAAGATGTTCTCCTCGATGGTTTCCAGGTCCAGCAGCGCGACCAGGCGGTCCAGCACGGGTTGGCCGTGCGGCACACCGTGGTCCAGCGGAACGGAGCCGTCGGTCCGGGCGGCTGCCGGGTCTGCGGCGGCGGCACGTGCGGCTTCGGTCACTGCGGACTCCTCGGGTCACTGGCCCGGGGGGCGGGTTTTCCGGGCCGGGGCCGGAAAACTGCCACCTCCGGGCGGGGTCCGGTCAGACGTGGTCTTCCTCGCCCAGCCGGTGCACGCGGATCAGGTTGGTCGAACCGACGGTTCCCGGCGGCGAACCGGCGACGACGACCACCATGTCACCCCGCTGCGAGCGGCCGAGGGACAACATCGCCTGGTCCACCTGGCGAACCATCCGGTCGGTCGTGTCCACCTTAGGCACCAGGAACGTCTCCGTCCCCCAAGTGAGAGCGAGCTGACTCCGCACCGACTCCTCGGGGGTGAAGGCCAGCAGCGGCAGCCGCGTGTGCAGCCGGGCCAGCCTGCGCACGGTGTCGCCGGACTGCGTGAAGGCGACCAGTGCCTTGGCGTTGAGCCGCTCCCCGATGTCGCGGGCGGCGTAGGAGATCACGCCGCGCTTGGTGCGCGGGACGTGGCTCAGCGGCGGCGGCGCGGTGGAACCGGCCTCGACCGCCTCGACGATGCGGGCCATGGTCTGCACCGTCTCGACCGGGTACCGGCCGACGCTGGTCTCGCCGGAGAGCATCACCGCGTCGGTGCCGTCGAGCACCGCGTTGGCGACGTCGGAGGTCTCGGCCCGGGTCGGGCGCGAGTTCTGGATCATCGAGTCCAGCATCTGGGTCGCGACGATGACCGGCTTGGCGTTCTCCCGCGCGATCCGGATCGCCTTCTTCTGGACCAGCGGGACGTGTTCGAGCGGGAGCTCCACGCCCAGGTCACCGCGGGCGACCATGATGCCGTCGAAGGCCAGCACGATGGCCTCCAGGTTGTCGACCGCCTCCGGCTTCTCCAGCTTGGCGATCACCGGCACCCGGCGGCCGACCCGGTCCATGACCTGGTGCACCAGGTCGATGTCGGCCGGGCTGCGCACGAACGACAGCGCGATGAAGTCCACGCCGAGCTGGAGCGCGAACTCCAGGTCCTCGACGTCCTTGTCCGACAGCGCGGGCACCGAGATGTCCATGCCGGGCATGGACAGGCCCTTGTTGTCGGAGACCGGGCCGCCCTCGATCACCTCGCAGACGACGTCGGAGTCCTCGATGGCGGTCACCGCCAGGCCCACCTTGCCGTCGTCGACCAGGAGCCGGTCGCCGACCTTGGCGTCGCCGGCCAGGCCCTTGTAGGTGGTGGACACGCGGTCGTGGGTGCCCTGGACCTCGTCGACCGTGATCCGCACGACGTCGCCGGTCCGCCACTCCACCGGCCCGGCAGCGAACTTGCCGAGTCGGATCTTCGGTCCCTGCAGGTCGCCGAGGATGCCCACCGCGCGGCCGGACTCCTTGGCCGCCGTCCGGACCATCTCGTAGACCTGCTGGTGATCGGCGTGGCTGCCGTGGCTGAAGTTCAGCCGGGCGACGTCCATTCCGCTGCTTACGAGCTCCGCCATCCGTTCCGGAGAAGCGGTGGCGGGCCCCATGGTACAAACGATCTTGGCTCGTCGACTCACGTTGGGTCAGCCTAGTCTGTTGACCGCCAGGTGCAGTACGCAGCTTCGGATCGGAGAGGGCTGTTGCTGGATCATTACAGAACGCAGCTCACGAAGGTCCCGTTCGGAATCGCGGTGCTGGCGAGCCTGGCGGTCCTGTTCACCCCGGCCTCCGGTGTCCCGGACGCGCCGCCGGGCACCGACAAGGTGGTGCACCTGGTGCTGTTCGCGGCGCTGGCGGCCAGCGGCCGGATCGCCCGGATTCCGGTGCTGCTGCCCGGATTGGCCGCGTACGCGGTGGTCTCGGAGGTGCTCCAGGTGACGCTCCCGCTGGGCCGCAGCTTCGAGCTCGCCGACATCGGTGTCGATCTCGCGGGCGCCCTGGCGGGCTGGTCCGCCGTGGCGCTGGCGCGCCGGAGGCGGCCACGCTCCGTGGTGGCCCCGGCGCGGCGCGGCTGATTCGCGGCGCGGCTGATTCGCTGGCCGGGGCTGACCGGGCTGTGCACGCTGCTGCACGACGAGCTCGTCTCGCGTCCATGGGCGGTGCGGGTGCTCGCGGCGGGCAACCTCCTCGGGCCGTCGGTGCTGTGGCTGGTCGAGGACGTCGTCGAGTCGTTCCGCGGCTGCGGCCTTGATCACCCGGCGGTCATCCGCCCGAGGACGCCTGCCGCACCCGAGACCGGGACCGGCCACAACGGCTAGCGGCGCTTGTCCGAGACGCCGATGTGGTCGGCGCACCACTGGTTCAGCTCGGCGACCTGCCGCCAGCTCCGGCGCACCCGGTCCAGGCAGGCGCGCTCGTGCAGCACGTCGTCGGGTTCCCAGCGGCGGAAGGCGTACAGGGTGCGGTGGCGGAGCAGGTCGAGCCGCGGGTGGTCGGCGGCCACGCCGCGCGGGCGGCTCTTCAGCGTGGTGCCGCCGATCTCCCACCCCTTGAGCCCGTCCAGGATCCCGCGCAGCCGCTCGCCGTGGATCTCGGTGTCCACCGCGGCGCGGAACCTGGCGAGCTGGTCGGACTCGGTGTGGTAGCAGCCGCCCGCGACCATCAGCCCGGCGGCGCTGATCTCGACGTAGTAGGCGCCACCACCGCGCCCCTGCTCGATCACGGCTCCGCAGTGCGTCTTGTACGGCGACTTGTCCGGGCTGAACCGCACGTCCCGGTGCGGCCGGAACACCTTGCCCGCCCCGAAACCCGGGCCGAACTCCGGTTCCAGCTCCGCGATCAACGCCTCCATCGGCGCCCGCACGTCCTGCTTGTAGAGGTCGAGGTGATCGGCCCAGAAAGCTTTTGAGTTGTCCGCCTGGAGCCCGTCGAAGAACTCCACCGCCCCGTCGCCGAAGCCCTCGAACCTCGGTCCGGCCTCCTCGCGCGCCACTGCTGCTCCCAGGTCGAACGCCACCGATTCGGCACATTACATGTTGGCGAACTTGAAATACACGTGCCAGCGGGCGTCGTCGCTCTGGTCGACCACCACGCTCTGGTAGCCGTCGCCGTTCCACTGCTCGCCGCCTGAATATCTGCTGAGCGAATCCAGTTCCCACCCCAGTTTCCTGGCGTCGCTGGAGATTATCGGGGAGTAGCCCTCCTTCAGCGCCGGAAGACCGTTCCCCGACAGAAAGGACTCGACTTCTCCCCTGGCCGCGGAAAAGCTCAGCTGGAGGATCCACTCGTCCTGCTGGCGCGGGCGGTAGCAGAACTTCTCGTCCGCTCGGTTCGCGGGCAGCTGCAACCCGATGCGCTGGACCGACTCCGGCAGCTTCGCAGCCGGATCGCACTGGTCGGAGTTGTCGCCGACGATCCTGCCGTTCGTGCCGCTGTTCGCGCAGCCGGCCGCGAGTACGGCGGTGAGCAGGACCGCGGCGGATCTGGCTCTCATCGGGTCGGGTCCGTCCTTCCTCCGTCGCGATCTCCGGCAGGCGGCTCGATCGGCGGCGCGCTCCCGTCGCCGACGGGCCTGTGCATGACGTCGGACGACCCGCTGAGCTGGTACTCGCGGGCGAGACCCGTCTGGTGCAGGGTGCCCGGCTCGACATCGGCCACGCCCGTGCCGAAGATGTCCACACCCTTGCCCTTGTCCCAGTTGTACGGATCTTCCACGTGCACCTTGTACTTCATCTCGACGTTCGGTTCGCCGCCGGGTGACGGCGTCACTTCCACGGCCCCGGTGACCTTGTAGTGCATGCTGCCGCTGGCGTAGTACCAGTCGGGTTCGGTCTCCTGGTCGAAGGAGTGGCTTTTCCACTGCGTCTCAACCGGAATCCGCGTGGGCTGACCTCCGTTCCGGTTGAACTCCTCAACTGCGCGCTTCCGCCATTCCTCGTCGTTGCCCGCGAGTTCTTCCTGGAGGTTCTCGCGGAAACCGGCGGAGTCCCTGAGCATCAGCCCGGGATCCACCTGGAGAGGTTCGCCGGTGTTGGTCAGGTAGTGCTCCATGTGGCGGGCGGCGTTGGTGTAACCCATCGCGTCCGCCGCGCCGGCCATCGCGTTGAACTTCGCCGAGGTCACGTAGTCCTGCCAGGTCGGCTCCCGGGCGCCCCACGGACCGGAACCCGGGTTCTCCGCCCAGTCCCGGGGAGCGGGGTCGGACGGCTTCGGTATGCCTTCCTCCTCGTTGCTGGTGAACCACTCGGCGATCCCGCCGATCCAGTTGCCGGAAGCGCCGATCGACGTTTCCAGCAGCGGTTCGGTGCCGCGGATCGCCCTGGCCACCTCGGCGGCCCGCGCTTCGTGGCCCGCCAGCAACTCCTTGGCCTGCGCGATGATCGCGTCCAGCGCTTGTTGGGCCGCGGCGGCTTGCGCACCGGATTCCGGGGACATCGCCGCCTGGACGGGCGGTTTCGACGCGAGCTCGCGCTTCGCGGCCTGGGCCTCCCGCTCCAGCCGCAACGCGTGTTCCCGGTTCGCCGCCAGTTCCCCGGACCAGGCGAGCAGCGCCTGGTGGACGGTCTCCACCGCCTGCAACCGCCCGGCCAGGCGCCGCTGCATCATCTCGGCCATCTGCCGGTAGCCGTCGCCCGCGTCGCCGGTCCAGTTCTCCAGCTGGTTGTCCAGCACCGGGCCGACCTCGGCCAGCTGCTCGGCGACGTTGCTCAGGACCGCCGCGGCATCGGCGGCCGACGCGGCGTCTCCCGGTGCCGGGTTGAAGCCGAGCGCGGGGAAGTCGGCGAAATCCGCGACGGCGTCGCCGATGGAGTCCAGCAGACCCATCACTCATCACCGTCCATGACGTCCTCGATGTAGGACTTCGGTTCGCCTGCCGACGCGGGACCGGTCGCGGGCACGGAGCTGACCAACGACTCCTCGAGCCTCGCGAACACCGCGGCGAGATCGCTGTCGACGTCCGCGTAGTGATCGGTGCTCTGCGCGAGCTTGTCGCCGATCTCGGCGAACTGACGGCTCAGGATCGTCAGGCTGTGCCCCACCGCATCGGTGAACTCCTGGCAGGCCGCTGCCAGATCAGCCTGTCCGGGATCGCAGTCCGCGACCGGAGCCGCGTCCGAACCGGCGTCCGCCAGCAACTCCCCCGCCTGCGCGCAGGCCCGCGCCTGCGCGTCCAGTTCCGCTACCACCACTGAGAACTCGTCCACGTGCCCCCCTACCCGCGATTCGCGGGCGGCAGTCTAACCAGACGCCGCGCTCCGTCCGGCCGGAACGCGAGAATCAGGAGAAGTCCACATAGGACGAATCAGTCACCCCACCGATCCGGTCTCGACCAGGAGCACACCGCCCATGACGAAAGCGATGCCGAGGGCCATGACCCACGTCAGCGGTTCCCTGAACAGCAATCTCCCCGCCACGGCGGTCAGCGCGACGCCCATGGCCGCCCAGATCCCGTAGGCGATGCCGAGGGCCATCCCCTGCCCGAGCGCGGCGGCCAGGAGGGCGAAGGCGAGCAGGTAGCCCGCGGTCACCGCCGCGTACCACGTCTTGCGGCCGGTCCTCGCGGCGCGCAGCGACAGCGCGGCAGCGACCTCGACCAGGATCGCGAGCCCGAGGAACAGCCAGGCCATCACGCGGCCACCTCCTCCCGGACCGCCCGGTGCGACCCGAGCTCGATCAGGAGCACGCCGACGACGATGAAGCCGATCCCGGCGATCACGGTCGTGGTCAGCGCCTCCCCGAAGAACACCGCCGCGAGCGCCGCCGTCAGGCCCACGCCCAGCGCGCCCCACACCCCGTAGGCGACGCCCAACGCCATGCCGTTGCGCAGCACGGCGGCGAGGAAGACGAACGAGGCGGCGTAGCCAAGCACGACCAGGGCGTACCAGCCCGGGTGGCCGGTCGCCGCCTTCAGCGACAGCGAACCGGTGACCTCGCTGCAGACCGCACCGGCGAGCAGGAACCACTTCTTCACGCCCGGTCCTCCAACATCTCCCGGGCGAGCGCGCGCACGCGGGCCCGCTCGTCGTCGTCGAGGGCGAAGGTGCGGGTGGCGTCGGCGAACCAGGCACCGTCGGCGAGCAGGCGCACCGCGGTGAGCCGCGCCCGCTCGCCGGGCGGGAGATCGGCGGGCAGCTCGACCCACGGGCCGAGGCGTTCCTTCCACCTGGCCGTCAGCTGCCTGCGCAGCCTCGGGTCGGCCAGCATGACCAGGTCCGCTTCGTCGGCGGTACCCGACAGCGCCAGGTCGAAGTAGGCGCGGATCCGCTCGTGCGCGGGCGCTTCGGCGAGCGGGCCGGGCAGGCGGTCGGCCAGCTCACGCTCCCAGCAGTCGATGACGTGGTCGACCAGCGCGAGCATGAGCGCTTCCTTGGTGCGGAAGTGGTGCATCAGCCCGGGTTTGGTCAGGCCCGCCTGCCGGGCGACGGAGTCCAGCGACACGGTTCCGCCGGAGCGCAGGACCTCCAGGGCCAGGCCGAGGAGTTGATCACGGGAGTTCGCAGTCACGGCTCCACCCTACCAACCATCCGGAAGGTAGGTAGACGGGTGCCGAACGCGGAGCGCCCCCGCACGCGGTGCGGTGCGGGGGCGCTCGATCTACCTGACGCGGGTCACTGGCCCTGTCCACCGAGGAGGGAGCCGACGATCGGGAGGCCCCCGGTCAGGTCCTTGACGGGGTCGGCGGCGGCGATGCCTCCGCTCAGGCACACCAGCGCGGCGGCGGAGGACAGGACGACCGCGATTTTCCTGATCATGACGCACCTTTCTTCGATTGCCGGTCGGACGCTTTTGACGTTGCCCCAGCTCCCGGATCGGTGCCCGCCCGATCACCACATCGAAAGACGGCCCCACTCCTTCAAGTGAAGGATTTTCCGACGCACCCGGGTAAACCGTTTCCCGCGCCGTTTCTACCGCGTCGTGTGGGTGGCGAGCGGATCGTCCCCGACCTCCGGCGCCAACGGGCGCCCGCCCCCGAACACCACGACCAGAACGCACCCGACCAGCGCGACCACGGCCAAAGCCCAAGATCTCATCCGAGCCATTCGCCTCTCCCCCTCCGCGGTTCCCTCCCCGACCTGACCACGTCTTCGCCTGGTGCCGGCGGGGCGTTACCCGCGGCGGGATGTGATCTTGTCCCGCCACGGCGACCGCAGGCGGCCCGGTACGGTCCCGGCATGGACCTCCGCGAATCGGATTCCGTTGTGAACACCAGCGCGCCCTTGACGCCCTCGACGTGGATCGCCGCGTAGTCCCAGCGGCACCCGTCGACGCGGACGTCATCGGCGGACGCGATCGACAGCCGGAACCCGATCGCACGGCTGCGCACGATCTCGGCCTGGCGCAGCTTGACGGCCTGCCATGAGGCGTTGGACAGGTCGACGTCCTCGAACCGCACGTCGGCCAGTTCCAGCGGCGACATCCGCGATTCCGACAGGTCGGCGGAACGGACCAGCGACCGCGCGAGCGTTCCCCTTCCCCCGGCCCCGGAGAACTCCCCGGACTCGACGAGCAGTTCTTCCTCGTCGAATTCACCCCGGAACGCGAACTCGGCTGCGACGAGATCATCGAGGTCGAACGACGGGCGGCGAACATCGCGGATCGACGAGGTCGCGCACGGTCTGCTCGGGCTTCGCGGTGCGCGGATCACGGCGGAGCAGGCGATCTCGGCCGCGGTCCTGATCGCCGCCGAAGCCGGTCTCAGCGTGGGCGGCTAGCACTGGAGCTACCGTCGGCGGATGCCGCCGAAGCTGTCACCCCGCCTGGCCCGGGTCGTCGACGCCCTGCCGCTCGCGCCGGACCTGCGCGTGCTGGAGATCGGCTGCGGGCCCGGGGCCGCCGCCAGGGCCGTCGCCGCGCGGCTGACCACCGGCCACGTCCTCGCCATCGACCGCTCCGCCAAAGCGATCGCGCAGGCCAGGGCCGCCTCCGCGGAACAGATCGCCGCAGGGCGGCTGAGCCTCCGGCTGGTCGCCGTCGAGGACTTCGTGCTGGAGCCCGGCGAAGCGCCCTTCGACCTCGCCTTCGCCGTGCGGGTCGGCGTGCTGGACGGGCGCCATCCCGGGATCGAGCGGCAGGCTCGGCAGCGGATCGCGGCGGCCCTGGCGCCCGGCGGGCGGCTGTTCGTCGATCTGCGCGAGACCCCGCCCGCTTAGGCTCCCCGGATGCACCACGAGCACGACCTGCCTGCTGAACAGCGGAGGCACTGGGAGCAGGTCTACCGCGAGAACCCGGACATGTACGGGCTGGAACCGTCCGAGCCCGCCCTGTTCGCGGCGGAACTGATGCGCGAGCACCAGGCGCACAACGTCCTCGAACTCGGCGCCGGTCACGGCCGCGACGCCCTGCACTTCGCGCGATGCGGGCTCAACGTCCACGCGACCGACATCAGCGAGTCCGCTCTGGAGCAGTTGCGCGCGCACGCCCGCGCGGCAGGGCTCGACGTCCACACCGCGGTCCACGACGTCCGGGAGCCGCTTCCCCACGAGGACGCCAGCATGGACGTCGTCTTCGCCCACATGCTCCTGTGCATGGCGTTGTCCACGGGCGAAATCCGGGCTGCCACAAGCGAAATCGCCCGCGTGCTCCGCCCCGGCGGCCACCTCGTCTACACCGTCCGGCACACCGGGGACGCCCACTACGGTACCGGGACGCCCCACGGCGACGACATCTACGAGCATGGCGGCTTCGCCGTCCACTTCTTCAGCCGCGAGCACGTCGACGCGCTGGCGAGCGGCTGGCAGCTCCTTGAAGTGCACCCCTTCGAAGAAGGCTCCCTGCCGCGCCGCCTGTGGCGCGTCACCCAGCGCAAGCCATGACGCGGCCGACCACCGGCTACGCCTTGCGGAGCCGCTCGATCATGCCGTCCAGATCGCGGACGACCAGGTCTCCGCGGATGACGTGGCCGCCCGGCTCCTCGTACGACTCGTGCGGGATGCCCGCGCCGTCGAGCGCGGCGCGGAACTCCCGCTGGCCCGCGAGCACCTGGCTCTCGTTGGCCTGGTCGAACCAGTTCACCGGGTCCGGAGAAGTACCGGCGACCAGGAAGATCCGCTTGTCGCGGTAGCGCTCCAGGTTCTCCATCGGGTTGTCGGCGGTGACCCTGGCCTCGTCCCACAGCGGCGCGCCGTAGACCGTTCCGCCCGCCAGGTCCACGGCGGCGGAGGACGCGTTCGCCCAGTGCACGACCGCGCCGAGGTCGCGGCGCAGGCTGGCCGGGCCCGAGTGGGCGCTGACCGAGGCGAAGTCGCCGAAGTACTTGGCCGCGTACTTCAGCGCGCCGAAGCCGCCCATCGAGAACCCGGCGAGCGCGCGGCCGTCGTGCTCGGCGTAGGTGCGGAAGTTCTCCTCGATCCACGGGCGCAGCTGCGCCATGTGGAAGGTCTCCCAGTTCCGGGGACCGGTGTTGGAGCTGACCGGGTTGGAGTACCAGCCCGCGTGCCCGCCGTCGGGCATCACGATGATGATCGGCTTGCCCGCGCTCAGCTCGCGGATGCCCGCGCGGTCCCAGGCGGCGAAGTCCTGGTCGGTGCCGCCGCCGTGGAACAGGTAGAGCACGGGGTAGGTGCGCCCGCTGGTGTGGTAGTCGTCGGGGAGCAGGACGTTGACCGCGGGTTGCCAGCCGATCGCGTCGGTCTGGAACCGGTAGAACCACATGCGCGGATCGGTTTCGAGCCGGTCCACGACGTGCAGCCCGTGCCCGTCCTCCGCCGCGCCTGCCGCCGGTGCCGTCGCGAGGGCGCTGCCGCCGCCGACGGCCAGTGCGGCGGTGATCCCGCCGACCGCCTTCAGCACCCGGCGGCGGGTGTGGTGTTCGCTCAAGATGACCTCCAGGTCGAGTCGCGTCGAGCGGTCCCGGCACGTCCTCCCCCGGACGGGACCGCCGGTTCACGCGAAGTTAGGCGGCACCGATGAAATCCCGATGACGCTCCCGTGCACCCGCGCGCGGCCCCCGCACGTGACCACTGTCGGCAACCTCCACCGGCCGCTACTCACACCATCGTGTGAACGGTCGTCGTCGCAGGCCAGCGCTGCGCGACCGGGTTACGCTCGGGGTGTGGTCTCCACTGCTCAGGCCCGTGTTCGCGAACCGGCGGGCAACCTCCCGGTCGACGTCACGAGCTTCGTCGGCCGGAGGCGCGAGATCACGCTCACCAAGCGGCTGCTCGCCGAGTCCCGGGTCGTGACGATCACCGGTCCGGGCGGGGTCGGCAAGACCCGGCTGGCGCTGCGGGTCGCCGCCAACATGCGCCGTTCGTTCCGGGACAAGGTCTGGTGCGTCGGGCTTGAGGACGTGCTCGACCCCCGGCTGCTCACCGACGCCGTGATCGACCAGCTCGGCCTGGGCAGCCCGTCGTCCGGCGACGACGTCAACACCATCGTCGAGCACCTGAAGAACCGCGAGATGCTGCTGGTGCTCGACAACTGCGAGCAGATCGTCGACGCCGTCGCCGAGCTGGTCGACACCGTGATCCGCTGGTGCCCCGGCGTGCGGGTGCTGGCCACCAGCAGGCAGTCGCTCGGCGTGGCGGGCGAGTCGACGATGGCGCTGGCGCCGTTGCAGGTCCCCGACATCGACAACCTCCCGCCGCCGGACGCCTACGAGCAGTACGCGTCGGTCCGGCTGTTCGTCGACCGCGCGAAGGCCGCGGTGCCCGAGTTCGAGGTCGACGAGAACAACGCGGGCCCTCTGATGCGGCTGTGCTACCAGCTCGACGGCAACCCGCTGGCCATCGAGCTCGCCGCGGTCCGGCTGCGCTCGCTGTCCCCGCAGCAGCTGGAGGAGCGGCTGGCCGAGCGCTACGACCTGCTCAGCGAGGGCCGCAGGGGCGCGCCGCAGCGGCAGCAGAGCCTGCGGGCGCTGATCGACTGGAGCTACGAGCTGTGCTCGGACCAGGACAAGCTGGCGTGGGCGCGGGTGTCGGCGTTCTCCGGCAGCTTCGACCTGGAAGCCGCCGAGCACGTGGCGGGCGACGGGCTCGACGTGCTGGTCGCGATGCACTCGCTGGTGGACAAGTCGATCCTGATCCGCGACGAGGAGGGCGGGCAGGTCCGCTACCGGCTGCTGCACGCGCTGCGCGAGTACGGCCAGGAGAGGCTGGCCGACTCCGGCGAGCAGGACGAGATCCGCCGCAGGCACCTGCACTGGTACGCGCGGATGATCACGCGCTTCGCCGCCGAGTGGATCGGGCCGGAGCAGGTGGCCTGGGTCAACCGGCTGACCAGCGAGCAGTCCAACCTGCGCACCGCGCTGAAGTCGGCGCTGGCCGAGACCCCGCCGGGCACCACCGCGCTGCGGATCACCCGCAAGATGGCGATCTTCTGGGGCGTGCGCGGGCTGGCGGGCGAAGCCCGGTACTGGCTGGACCAGGCGCTGGCGGTCTGCACCGAGCCCAGCGCGGCACGCGCGTCGGCCCTGCGCAGCAGCGCCTGGTTCGCGCTGCTGCAGGGCGACCACGAGGAGGCGGAGCCGCTGCTCGCGGAGGCTCGGGAGCTGATGTCGCGGCACCCCGATCCGGTCGAGCGGGCGCACCTGAACCAGACCCTCGGGATGGCCGCGTTCTTCGGCGGCGATCTCGACCGCGCCACCGAACTGCACCAGGAGGCGCTGACCGCCTTCCAGGAGCTCCAGGTGCCGGGCGGCGAGCTGTTCGCGCTGTTCGGCCTGGGCCTGGCGCGCGGGCTCGGCGGGGACTACGCGCTTGGGCTGGAGCTGCTCCAGCAGTCCGTGAAGCTCAGCACCGACCTGGGCGAGCTGTTCTGGCGCTCGCACGTGCTGTGGGCGATGGCGCACGTGGAGGTCTCGCGGGGCGAGGTGACCCACGCCGAGGCGGTGGCCAAGGAGGCGCTGCGGTTGCAGCGCAGGCTGTCGAACCGGCTGGCCTCGGCGTTCACCCTCGACACCCTGGCCTGGACGGCGGAGGAGCAGGGCAGGCTCGAGCGGGCGGCCCGGCTGTTCGGCGCGGCGGCGGCGACCTGGGACACGCTGCGAGCGGCGCCCACGTACTACTCGACCTTCGAGATCGGGCACAACGAGCACATGCAGCGGGTGCGCGAGGCGCTGGGCGAGCAGGCGTACCAGGACGCGTTCGAGCAGGGCTACGAGATGCCGCCGAGCGCGGCGCACGACTTCGCGCTGGAGTCCAAGAAGCGCGGCACGTCCGCGCGGCGGGACAACGTGCACCCGATGCCGCTGACGCGGCGGGAGCGGGAGATCGCGGAGCTGGTGGCGCAGGGGCGGACGAACAAGGACATCGCCGAGAGCCTGGTGATCGCCCAGCGCACCGTCGAGGGGCACGTGCAGAACATCCTGACCAAGCTCGACTTCACCTCGCGGGCGCAGATCGCCGGGTGGGTGGCCGGTCAGAAGCAGAGCGCGCCCGCCGACACCGGCGGCGCTTGAGGCGCTCGCCGTCGGTCTCGCGGCGCGGCGCGCAAGCGCCGAACTCGCACCCCTGGGGCGCAAACGTTCGTCTCGCGCCCCGACGCGCAGGCGTCGACCTCTCGCCTCGGCGCGCGGGCATCGAACTCGCACCCCGACACGCAGGCGCCGACCTCGCACCCCGACACGCAGTGTCGAACTCGCGCCTCGGCGCGCAGGCATCGACCCCGCACCCCCGGCCGCACTTTTGCTGCCCGAGGTCCCGTGACGAGCGCCCCACAAACCTACGCACCGTCACCAGATCGCCCCAAGTAGCCACCCATTCGGCTTAATCTAGGTACCGAGGCCCGTGCAAACCTCGGTGTCTTGCACTCTCCGTATCCGCACTCTTGAGTACGTGACCCCCGACGAACCCCGAAACCCCGAAACAGCCCCCGGTACCCCGAACCCGGTCTCGCGCCTCAGGGAGAGGGGGGCGCGAATCGCGAACTGGTGGCGTTCCGACGAGGCGGGCGTCCGGCACCGGCTGTCCCCCCGGATGCGGTCGGTCCAGCTCGGCTCGGCCATCGCCGCCGCGGGCGTCCTCGGCATCCTGACCGGTGTCGGCGGACAGGCAACGGCCCCGCACGAGGTGCGCACGGCGCACGTCGCGGCAGCCGCC
>NZ_BAAAUX010000026.1:63904-88030 GCF_039534165.1 Saccharopolyspora taberi
TGGACGCGCCTGCCCCGGCCGGCCCCGCCGTCGCCCCGGCCGCCGCCCCGGCTCCCGCCGAGGTCCCCGCCCAGGACCGCAGCGGCGACTCCGCGACCCCCGAAATCGCGGAGCAGCCGCCCGTCGAGCAGCCGAAGGACCAGCTCGACGGCTGGATCAAGGAAGCGGTGCGCGTCCTGCAGGCCAACGGCACCCCGGCCGAGGCCCTGGACGCCGACGCGATCCGGACCATCGTCGAGCACGAGTCCGGCGGCGACCCCTCCGTGGTCAACAACTGGGACTCCAACGCCGCGGCGGGCACCCCGTCGAAGGGCCTGATGCAGACCATCGAGCCGACCTTCGAGTCCTACGCGCTGCCCCAGCACCAGGACATCCTGAACCCGGTGGACAACATCATCGCCGGCGTCCGGTACTCGATCGACCGCTACGGCTCCATCTCCAACGTCCCCGGCGTGGTGGGCGTGAGCTCCGGCGGCAGCTACCGCGGGTACTGATCCCGCGCCGATCCCCCGACCCAGGCGGCCGGTCCCTTCCCCCAGGACCGGCCGCCTGCCTCTGCTTCGCCCCCGCTTCCGCCCCGCGGGAGCCGGTATATTGGCGGGTCGGGCCGCGCCGGACGCGCCCGTTCCCGTGGTCGAGTGCGCAAGGTGGAGCCTCAAGGTGGACCCATTGTCCAACCCCCGAGCTGATCGGGAATCCGACCGGACCGACGAGATCGCCGCCGAGCAGACCTACGTCACGATGCTCTACGGCAAGCTGGACGAGCTGCGCCGCTACACCACCAAGCGCCTCACCGAAACGCTGCGCCAGACCGGCGGCACCCCGCAGGCCCGCACCGAGCGCGACATCTCCACCACCATGTACACCGACAAGCTGACCCAGCTCAGCGCGGTGGAGCACGGGCTGTGCTTCGGCAGGCTGGACCTCGACGGCGGGGAGCGGTTCCACATCGGCAGGCTCGGCCTGTTCGACGAGGACAACGAGTACGAGCCGCTGCTGATCGACTGGCGCGCCCCGGCCGCCCGACCGTTCTACCTGGCCACCGCGGCCGCCAGGGACGGCGTGCTGCGCCGCAGGCACCTGCGCACCCGCTGGCGCGAGGTGGTCGACTTCGAGGACGAGGTGCTCGACCTCGACGCCGCCGAGCAGGGCAGCGACCTGGGCCTGGCGGGCGAGGCGACGCTGCTGGCCGCGCTGGACGCCCGCCGCACCGGGCAGATGGGCGACATCGTCGCGACCATCCAGGCCGAGCAGGACCGGATCATCCGGGCCGGGATGAACGGCGTGCTGGTCGTGCAGGGCGGTCCGGGCACCGGCAAGACGGCCGTGGCGCTGCACCGCGCGGCGTACCTGCTCTACACGTTCCGCGAGCAGCTGACCAAGCGCGGCGTGCTGGTCGTCGGCCCGAACTCGACGTTCCTCAGCTACATCGGCCAGGTGCTGCCCTCGCTCGGCGAGACCGGTGTGCTGCTGTCCACCGTCGGCGGCCTGTTCCCCGGCGTGACCGCGACCGCCGAGGACTCGGCGCGGGCGGCCGAGATCAAGGGCAGGCTGGCGATGGTCGACGTGCTGACCGCGGCGGTCCGCGACCGGCAGCAGGCGCCGAAGGACTACTTCGAGATCATCTTCGACCGCGAGCCGCTGCGGATCGACCGGCGCGCGGTCACCCAGGCCCGCACCCGCGCGCGGCGGTCGCGCAAGCCGCACAACCTGGCCCGGCGGGTGTTCCGCCAGGAGATGCTGTCCGCGCTGACGCTCCGGGTCGCCGACCGGCTCGGCCGCGACCTGCTGGACCGCCGCGACCTGGACGAGATCAACGTCGAGCTGCGCGCCGACGCGGGCGTGAACGACGCGCTCGACCAGCTGTGGCCGGAGCTGACCCCGCAGGAACTGCTCGACGACCTGCTCAGCTCCCCCGAGCGCCTGCGCACCGCGAGCAGGAAGCACCTCGACGACGACGAGCGCGCCGAGCTGCTGCGCGAACCGGGCGCCGACTGGACGCCCGCCGACGTCGCGCTGCTCGACGAACTGGCCGAGCTGCTCGGCGAGGACGACACCAAGGAGCGCGAGGAGCGCGCCCGCCAGGCGCGGGAGGAACTCGCCTACGCGCAGGGCGTGCTGCACATCATGGAGCAGGACGAGGAGATCGCCGACGAGGAGCGCCTGCGCGTCTCCGACGTCCTCGACGCCGAGCTGCTCGCCGAGCGGCACCAGACCCGCAGCGACCTGACCGCCGCCGAACGCGCCGCCGACGACCGGACCTGGACCTTCGGGCACGTGATCGTCGACGAGGCGCAGGAGCTGTCCGAAATGGCCTGGCGGGTGCTGATGCGGCGCTGCCCGAGCCGGTCGATGACGCTGGTCGGCGACATCGCCCAGACCGGCGCGCTGGGTGGAGCCGGGTCCTGGCACGACGTGCTGAGCCGCTACGTCGCCGACCGCTGGAAGCTCGCCGAGCTGACGGTGAACTACCGCACCCCGGCCGAGATCATGGCGGTCGCCGCCGACGTGCTCGACGCGATGGACACGTCGCTGGAGGCGCCGGTGTCGGTGCGGACCAGCGGGCACCAGCCGTGGCTGCGGCGGGTGTCCGAAGCGGACCTGGCAGCGGAGCTGCCCGGTGTGGTCGCCGAGGAGCTGCGCGCGGTCGGCGACGGGCGGCTCGCGGTGCTGCTGCCGCCGGAGCGGCTGCGCGAGCTGGGCGAGCAGGTCGCGGAGGCGGTGCCGGATGCCGTGATCGGCACCCGGCCGGACGGCCTGGAGTCGCCCGCGGTGCTGCTGACCGTGGAGCAGGCCAAGGGCCTGGAGTTCGACTCGGTGATCGTGGTCGACCCCGGCGGAATCCTCGGCGAGTCCGCGCACGGCCTCAACGACCTGTACGTGGCCCTGACCCGCGCCACCCAGCGGCTGGGCGTCGTGCACACCGACGGCCTTCCCGAGGTGCTGGGAACGCTGGCGGAGTAGGCGTCTGCCCAGCAGCCCGGACCGTCCCGTGCGGCCCGGCTGTCCCGTGCAACCGGACTGTCCCGTGCGGCCGGGACGTCCCGGTCAGCGCACCCCGGCCACCGGAGCGAGGGCCCGGGGAGCCCGCACGAGCGGGGTGATCAGAGCGGCCACGACCATGGTCGAAGCCATCATCAGGAAAGAAGCGGCGGTGCCGCCGGTGCTGTCGTTGAGCCAACCGACCAGGTAGGTCCCGAAGAACCCGCCGACGGAACCGGCGGTGTTGACGCACGCGACCCCGGCGCCGGCGAAGTTCTTCGGCAGGATCTCCGAAACGTGCGCGAAGTACGGGCCGTACGGCGCGTACATCGCGCCCCCGGCGAGCACCAGCAGCACGAACGCGAGCCAGAACGAGTCCGGGCCCACCAGGTACGACGCGTAGAAGCCGATCCCGCCGAACAGTAGCCACGGCCAGACGAACCGGGGCCTGCTGCCCGCGCGGTCCGACATCCGCGAGTTGAGCACCATCAGCAGCGCGGCCACGCCGAACGGGATCGCCGAGAGCAGCCCGCTCATCCCGATGCCGCGCCCCGATCCGGCGGCCACGATGCTGGGCAGCCAGAACACCAGCCCGTAAACGCCGACGCTCCACAGCAGGTACTGCACCGACAGCAGCACCACCGGGCGCGAGCGGAACGCGGCGGCGAAGGTGCTCGCGGGCGTGGCGTGCCTGCGCTCCTCGTCGAGCGCGGCCTGGACGGCGTTCTTCTCGGCTTCGTTGAGCCACTTCGCCTCTGCCGGGTGGTCGGAGACCAGGGCCCGGAAGACGAACGCCCACACCACCGCTGGCAGACCCTCGATGATGAACATCTCCCGCCAGCTGGTCAGCTCCACCAGGTAGCCGGAGACCGCGTTGAGCCACATCACCGTGATCGGGTTGCCCAGGATCAGGATCGCGTTGGCACTGCCCCGCTCCCGCTTCGTGAACCACCGCGCCAGGAACACCACCATCGCGGGCAGCACCGCCGCCTCCACCGCGCCCAGCAGGAACCGGACGACGATCAGCAGCACCGCGCTGTGCAGAAGTCCCTGCACCGCGGCGAGAAGTCCCCACGCCAGCGTGCACCAGAAGATCAGCCCGCGGACGCTGCGGCGTTCCGCGTAGAGCGTGCCGGGGATCTGGAAGGCGCAGTAGCCGAGGAAGAACGACGCGCCGATCAGCGAGGACATCGCGCCGGACAGCGCCAGGTCCTCCTTCATCCCGCCCGCGACGCCGATCGAGAAGTTGGACCGGTCCAGGTAGGCCAGCGAGTAGGTCACGAACGCCACCGGCAGCAGCCGCAGCCAGCGCTGCCGGCCCAGCTCCGCGGGGGAAGGTGCGGTCACGGCGGACTCCCTTGTACGCCTTGCTTTCCACATGCGGGTGCTTTCCACGTGCGGGGTGCTTTCCACGTGCAGGCTTGCTTTCCACGATGCGGGAAGCTTTACTGTGTCGCGGAAGCCTAAGGAGAAACCGGCGGACCGGTCAACAGCGGCCGCTAACATCCACCGATCCGCCGGGAGGGAGGAGCAGCGTGCCGGAGTCGTCGGAGGCCGCACCGCGCGGCGACATGGTGGGCAAGGCGCTGCGCCTGCTGGTCCTGCTCGGCGAGTCGCCGCGCGGCATCGGGCTGTCCGAGCTGGCCAGGCGGGCCGGCTACCCGGTCAGCACCACGCACCGGCTGCTGAACTCGATCGCCCGCGAGGAGTTCGCGGTGCTCGACGAGCAGCGCCGCTGGAACCTCGGCCTGCGGATGTTCGAGCTGGGCCAGCGGGTCCTGCACGCGCGCGGCTTCACCGAGATCGCCACGCCGGTGCTGGAACGCGTCACCCGCGAGACCGGCGAGTCGACGCTGATGGCGGTCCTCGACGGCGACAGCCAGCTCTACGTGCACTACGTCGAAGGCACCCAGCAGGTGCAGATCACCGGCGAGCCCGGCCAGCGCGGACCGCTGCACTGCACGTCGATGGGCAAGTGCCTGGTGGCCTTCCAGCCGTCGCAGTCCCGCGAGGACCTGCTGTCGCGGATCGAGCTGCCCGGCCTGGGACCGAGGACGATCACCGAGCGGGACCGGTTCCGCGCCGAGATCGAGCAGGTGCGCCGCGACGGCTACGCCATCGCCGACGAGGAGCACGAGGCGGGCATCCTCGCGATCGGCGTCCCGGTGCTCAACCCCAGCGGGATCGCGGTGGCCGCGCTGTCCAGTGCCGCGCCCGCGTTCCGCAGTTCGCTGGACGAGCTGCGCGCGCACCTGCCGCACCTGCGCGCGGCGGCGCGGGAACTCGCGATCGGCCTCCCCCGCCGCTGATCACGGGCGGAACGCGCGCAGCGTCCGCTCGACGAGGCTGTCGACGTAGTCGGTGGTCAGCGGCCCGGAGCGGGTCAGCCAGCGCTGGGTGAACGGCGAGTACAGCATGTCCAGCAGCAGATCGAGATCGGTGTCGGCGGGCAGCTGACCGGCGTCCTGCGCGCTGCGCAGCCGCCGCAGCTTCGCCGCGCGGACCGGTGCCTCCATCTTCTCGCGGTACTGCGCGGTGAGTTCCGGATCGCCGATCAGCTCGATGTTGAGCGCCCGGATCGGCGCTTCGAAGGCGGGGTCGGAGAACTCCTCGGCAGTGGCGCGCAGGACGAGCTTGAGGTCGGCTTCCAGATCGCCGGTGTCGGGCAGCTCGATGCCCTGCTCGTCCTCGCTGAGCGCGAGCAGCGAGTCGAACACGACCGCGCCCTTCGACGGCCACCAGCGGTAGATGGTCTGCTTGCCGACCCCGGCGCGGGCGGCGATCGCCTCGATGGTCAGCTTCGCGTAGCCGAGCTCGGCGATCAGCTCCCGGGTCGCGGCCAGGATCGCGTCCCGCGAGCGCAGGCTGCGCCGGGCCGAGTCGGGCGTCCTGCGTTGCGTCATGCCCGCACCCTAACCCGGACGAGACGCGCCGTCTTGTCTGCTGCCGCCGCCAAGAAGGGTCCGCGATGCAACTCGATCAGGGCGAATCCGTCACCGATGCAGGTGATCATCGGTTTTCCGGTGCCGGTGCGGGGGATCCGGTCTCCTACATTGCAGCCTGTTGCGCCGGCCAAAGCACGGCCGGGCACCCGTTCCCGCGCCGCTTGCAGGACTCCTCCACCTCCCGGACCCCACCGCTGCCGAGCCGCACGGGACAGTCCGCACCCACAGGAGCCTCGCACCCATGTCCGCACCGGCACCGCCCCGCCCGCGCACCGGCGGAATCCTGCTGGCCCAGCGAACCCTGTTCGCCGGGCCGTCCACATCGGCCCCCGACCACCTCTACTCCCGCGCGCTCACCGGCGCGGTGCTGCGGGAGCGGGACCGGGTCACCCTCGAAGCGCACACCCGGCTGACCACCAACACGTTCTTCGGCCGGTTCCCCGCCGACCACTGGCAGCGCCGCACCGAGATCAGCAGCGTCGAGATCACCGCCCAGATCCACGGCACCGGCCGGATCTCCGTCGCGGCCGACGACAGCGAGGGCCACCCGCGCACCGTCGCCACCACGGTGGCCGCCGGGCCCGAGGAGCAGACGGTCCGGCTGCACGCCGACATCGACCGGTTCGCCGACGGTGGCGCGCTGTGGCTCGACGTGGAGACCGACGACGAGCGGGTCACCGTCGAGAACGTCCGCTGGCTGGTGCAGACGCCGCGCCCGAGCCGCGCGACAGATCTGGTGATCTGCACCCACAACCGGCCGGAGCGCTGCGTCGACGTGCTGGTCGAGCTGGTCCGCGACACCGAACTGCTCGACCGGCTCGGCGCCGTGCACGTCGTCGACCAGGGCGACGACCTCGTCCTGGACGCGCACCGGTTCGGCTTCGTCCGCCGGGTCCTCGGCACCAAGCTGCACTACCTACGGCAGCCGAACCTCGGCGTGGCGGGCGGCATCGCCCGCGGGCTGCGCGAGATCACACCCGGCCCGGTGAACGCGGTGCTGGTCGACGACGACGTCCGGCTGGAGCCGGAGACGGTCTCGCGGCTGGCGTCGTTCGCCGCCTGCACCGCCGATCCGGTCCTGCTCGGCGCGCAGGCGCTGGACGAGCTGCACCCGGACCGCCTCGACGAATCGCCGCGTCGCTGGCGCGGGCTGGTCCCGGCCGAGGCGGTGGCCCGCGCGGGCTACCCGCTGCCGCTGTTCTGCGAGCACGACGACGCCGAGTTCACCGCCCGCGTCCGCGCCGCCGGGATGGACGCGATCACGTTGCCCGGCGCGGGGATCTGGCAGGGTGACTCCGACTGGCACGACGACGACTGGACCAGCTACTTCCGCGCCCGCAACGACCTGGTCACCGCCGCGCTCCGGGACGAGCTGCGCCCGCGCGGCCGGGCGCGGCGGCTGCTGGCCGAGCTCGTCGAGGACCTGCTGGCGATGCGCTACGGGCAGGCCGCCACCCGGATCAAAGCGGTGGAGGACTTCCTGCGAGGGCCGGAGGTGCTGGCCGACGGCGGCGCGGAGTCCTTCGCCGAGATCGGCAAACTCCGCGCGGAGTTCCCGGAAACCCAGTGCGTCCCGGCCTTCGAGGTGGCGCCCGGGGTGGAGCGGCGCGAGCCCGGCCGGGCGCCGCGGCTGCCCCGGCTGACCATGCTCGCCCGGCTCGCGGGCCAGCTGTGCAACCGGCCGAAGGCGACCGCCGCCGTCCCGGCCGCCGACGCGCACTGGTGGCACGTCTCGCGGTTCCGCGCCGCCGTGGTGACCGACGCCTCGCAGCGAGGCGTCCGGATGCGCCGCTTCGACCGGGAGATGCTGCTGCGGCTGGCCCGGCGCGGGGCCGTCCAGCTGTGGCGGTTCCTCCGGCACGGCGGCAGAACCGCCCGCCGCTACCGCGACGCGGCCGACGGGCTCGGCAGTGCCGCCAACTGGGACCGGCTGTTCTCCCGGCCCCGCTGATCTCCCGGCCGCTGCCCGGGTCGGCTGTTGCTCCGGTCCCGCTGACCGGGGTCCTGCCGACCGTTCTGTCCCGCTGACCGCTCTATCCCCACCGACCGCCCTGTCCCGCCGACCGCCCTGTCCCGCTCACCGCCTTGTCCGCCTGACTGCCCTGTCCCCCTGACCGCTCTCTCCCCGCTCACCGATCTGTCCCCGCCGACCGCTCTGTCCTACCGACCGCCCTGCCCCACTCACCGCCCTGTCCCGCTAGATCCTCCGGGCCGCTGACCACCCGCCCCACCGACCGCTGATCCCCGCTGGCCGCCCCAGCCCACCGACCACCGGCCCCACCGACCACGGCCCTGCCGACCGCCCCGCCCACTGACCGCCGACCGCCCGCCGGCCCCGCTGATCTCCCGCCCCCGCCGACCGCCCGACTTCCCCGGAAGGAACCCGATGCCCACCAACCTCGCCGACCACCGCGCGCACCCGGAGCCGAAGCCGGTCTCGTCGCCGCCCGCGCTGCTCCAGCGCATCGTCCTGCCGCGCGCCACCGACCCGTTGGACGTGCGGTCGCTGTACTTCGACGAGCACCCGCCCCCGCCGAAGCGCGGCGAGCAGCGCCGGACCGCCCCGCCGCGCCCGGTCGGCGGCCCGGTCCGCAGCGCGAGGCCGCTCTCGCGCGGCGCGGTCCGCGTGCGGGAACGCAGCACGGTGTCGTTCTCGGCCTACTTCAACGCTTTTCCGGCGGGCTACTGGCGGCGCTGGACCACGCTGACCTCGATCCGGCTGAACCTGGTGCTGGAAGGTCCGGGCCGGGTCGACGTGTACCGGTCGCGCGCCGACGGCAGCCGGGTCCACGTGCACAGCGCGGCGTTCGACACGCCGGGTGCGCACGACTTCGACCTGGTGCTGGACCTCGGGCCGTTCGAGGACGGCGGCTGGTACTGGTTCGACCTGACCACTGAGGACGAGCCGGTGGTGCTGCACTCGGGCGGCTGGTACGCGCTGGTTCCCGCGCCCGGGCGGGCGTCGATCGCGCTGGGCATGCCGACGTTCAACCGGCCCGGCGACTGCGTCGCCACGCTGCGCGCGATCGCGGGCGACGAGCTGCTGCGCGAGGTCGTCAGCACGGTGATCATCCCGGACCAGGGCGCGGACAAGGTCCGCGACCAGCACGGCTTCGCCGAGGTCCGGGCGGTGCTGGGCGACCGGCTGCGGGTGGTCGACCAGCCGAACCTGGGCGGGTCCGGCGGGTACGCGCGGATCATGTACGAGGCGCTGACCGGAACCGACTGCGAGCAGATCCTGTTCATGGACGACGACGTCCTGCTCGAACCGGACTCGGTGCTGCGCGCGCTGGCGTTCTCCCGGTTCGCGCGGGAGCCGATGCTGGTCGGCGGCCAGATGCTGAACCTGCCCGCGCGGTCGCAGCTGCACGTGATGGGCGAGGTCATCGACTGGGGGCGGTTCCACTGGACCCACCACCCGGACACCACACCGGACCACGACTTCGCCGAACGCCCGCTGCGGCACACGCCGTGGCTGCACCGCCGGGTCGACGTCGACTACAACGCCTGGTGGATGTGCATGATCCCGCGCGCGGTGGCCGAGCGGATCGGGTTGCCGCTGCCGCTGTTCATCAAGTGGGACGACGTGGAGTACGGGCTGCGGGCGAGCGCCGCCGGGTTCCGCACGGTGACGGTGCCGGGGATCGCGATCTGGCACATGTCGTTCGCGGACAAGCACGACAGCCTGAACTGGCAGGAGTACTTCCACACCCGCAACCGGCTGGTCGTCGCGGCGCTGCACGGAACGCCGCGCCCGAGGCGGCTGCTGGTGGAGAGCCTGAAGCTGAACCTGCACCGGCTGCTGTCGCTGGAGTACTCGACGGTGGCGTTGCGGGAGATGGCGATCCGCGACTTCCTGGCCGGGCCGGAGACGCTGTTCAGCAAGCTCGGCAGCGCGCTGGGCGCGGTCCGCTCCCGGGCGGGGGAGTTCGAGGACACCCGGATGCTGTGGTCGGCGGGCGACCTGCCCCAGCCGTCGGCGGACGCGCGAGCGATCCCGCCCCAGCGGGCGAACAGCGTTGCGGCGCTTGCGAAACTGGTCCGCGGCCTGATCCACAACGCCCGCCCGGTCGACCCCAAGCACCGCGAACGCCCGCAGCTCAACCTAACGCCGGGTCAGGCCCGCTGGCATGTTCTGTCCAATGTGGATACCGCGACGGTGTCGACGCCGGACGGCCGCGGGGTGCGGCTGTACCAGCGCGACCGCGCGCAGTTCTGGCGGCTGCTGGTGACCTCGGTCCGGCTGCACCTGGAACTGGCCCACCGCTTCCCCCGGCTGCAACGGCGCTACCTGGCGATGTTCGGGCGGATGACCGCACTCGACCGCTGGCGGCGGGTGTTCGAGCGCTGAGGGTCGGAGCAAGCGCCCCAGCAGCCAACCCACCCAACGCGCCCAGCCGGAAAAGTCCTCACGCACGAGGCGGGGTTCGGGGTCGGTGAGAGTCCCGGAAACGAAAATCGACTCGCCCCGACCAAGCCCCGCCTGCGACCCTCGCGAAATGCGAGATTTCGACGACCTGGTGGCGGAAGCGGCCGAAACCCCGGTCGACGGCTGGGACTTCTCCTGGCTCGACGGCCGCGCCACCGAGCAGCGCCCGTCCTGGGGCTACGCCCGCTCGATGAGCGAGCGGATGGCGCGGGCCGAAGCGGCGCTGGACGTCCAGACCGGCGGCGGTGAGGTGCTGGCCGAAGCGCCGGTGCTCCCGCCGCTGGCGGTCGCCACCGAGTCCTGGCCGCCGAACCTCGCGCGGGCGACCGCGCTGCTGCATCCGCGCGGGGTCGTCGTGGTCGCCGACGAGGACGAGCCGCCGCTGCCGTTCGCGGCCGAGGCGTTCGACCTGGTCGTCAGCCGCCATCCGGTGACGACGTGGTGGGGCGAGATCGCGCGGGTCCTGCGGCCGGGCGGCACGTACTTCTCCCAGCAGGTCGGCCCGGCCAGCGTGTTCGAGCTGGTGGAGCACTTCCTCGGGCCGCAACCGCCGGAGGTCCGCAACCGCCGCGATCCGGGCGAGGCCCGCGCCGAGGCCGAAGCCGCCGGGCTGGAGGTGACCGACCTGCGGTTGGAGGAGCTGCGCACCGAGTTCTTCGACATCGGCGCGGTGGTCTACTTCCTGCGCAAGGTGATCTGGATGGTTCCCGGCTTCACCGTGGACGGGTACCGCGCCGAGCTGAAGTCCCTGCACGACCGCATCGAGGCGGAAGGCCGGTTCGTCGCGACCACCACGCGATTCCTCATCGAGGCCCGCAAACCCGCGTGACTCACAGCCCCGGCACACCGGTCCGGCCGTCCCGGTGCCAGCCGGGCACCGTGCGGGTGCCGAATGACGGCTGCACCGAAGGAATCGGCTCCCACCGGTAGAGCCGCGCGACATCGCGAGTCGGGTCGTCACGCAGGTACACCGGCAGCTGCTGCTCACGCACGCGGGCGGAAGCGAACGGTCCGCCCTTGTCCAGGTCGTAGGTGATGTGCGCGGAGCCGTCGGTGCTCGGCGGAGCGACGCGCCAGCCGGGGATCTCCGCGGCGCCGCCGCTGATCGCGGCCGGGCGCAGGCAGGGGAACAGGAACGCCACCGGCCAGTCGAGCACGGCGGTGGTGCCGGGCGGCAGGATCTCGGCCATCGGGGTCAGGACCGGCGACCTCGGCGGGTCGGCCGGGCCGGAGAACCGGACGAGTTCGGCACCTTCCGGCGCGAGAACCCGCACCTCGCCCGAGCTCCGCTGGGTGCTGACGATGCTTTTGTCCTTGCGTGCGAACACGATCTCCACTTCGCCCCGGCTCGTCGTGACCACCGGCAGGTCGCGCCGGGCGGGGTCGAGCGCGAACCAGCCGTCGACGGCGGGCAGCTGGCCTCGGGTCGGGTCGGTCTCGACCTGGAGCTCGTCGGCCAGGCCGCAGGGCGCGCGGAGGTAGCCGCGATCGGCCCGGGCCAGGGTGCCGACGGTGAACACGACGACAGCGGCGAGCAGCGCGGTCACGATCAGCCCGGGTGACGGCGCCCGGCGGCGCAGCGACCATGTCGCCAGCAGCGCGCCGAGCGGAGCGCCGAGCAGGGCGAGGTCGGACAGGCGGATTCCCAGCAGGGCCGGGGCCATCGTGCTCCAGGTCAGGCCGTAGTCGGAGATCCAGGGCCAGCGGTTCCAGCCCGCCAGGACCAGGCCGACGGTGATCGCGACCGCGATCAGGCCGGCGCGGTAGCGGCGGAGATCGCTCTCGGGCGGGGTGGGGGTGGGGGCGTTTGGCGTTCCCGCCGGGGCGGGCGGGTTCGGCGTTCCCGGCGGGGCGGCGGCATTCGGTGACCGCGCCGGGGCTGCGGCGTTCGGCGTTCCTGCTGGGGCGGGCGCGTTCGGCGTTCCCGGCGGGTCCGCACCGCCCGACACTCCCACTGGGTTGGCGCCGCCCGGCTGCCGCGCCGGGTAGGCGCCACCCGACTGCCACGCCGGGTCCGCACCGCCCGGCACTCCCACCGGATCGGCGCCACCCGGCTGCCGCGCCGAGTCGGCACCACCCGACACACCCACCGGATCGGCGCCACCCGACTGCCACGCCAGGTCGGCACCGCCCGACACACCCACCGGATCGGCACCACCCGACGACTGCGGCAGGTCGGCCGCGCCCGGCACCTGCGCCGGGTCTGCGCCATCCGGCACCCCCGCCGGATCGTCCTCACCAGACGGCCGCTCCGGATCGCCCGCGCCAGGCACCTGCGCCACGCCGTCTCCGTCCGGCACCTGCACCGGGTCGCCCGCGCTCGATTCCCCCACCACGCCGTCCCCGCCCGACACCCGCGCAGGATCGCCCCCGCCCAACGCCCGCGCCGAGCCGCCCGGTCCCGACACCCGCACCGAGCCGCCCCCGCCCAACGCCCCCACCACGCCACCCCGGCCCGACACCCCCACCGGATCGCCCCCGCCCGACCACGGCCGCCCGACCCGACCCGCCGACCAAGAAGCCAAGCACAGCGCGAGAACCGCCGCGCCGATCCCGGCGAGCGCGCCGAAGTGGTGGGTCCACTTGGTCGGGCTGATGACCAGCACCCCCAGCGACAGCACCACGGCCAGCGCCATCCGGTCGGCGGCGGCCCGGCCGCGCACCCAGCCAAGCAGTCCGAGCAGGGTCAGCAGCACCGGCGCGCGGCGGGCCAGCGACCCCTCGAACGTTCCGGGTTCGAGCAGCCGGGCGTAGCGGTCGAACTCCTCGAACCACGGCTGGTCGCCGCCGATGAGCTTGCGCACCCGGGTCGCTTCGACCACCGCCGCGAAGCTCTGGTCGGCGAACATCGGCAGCAGCGCGCAGGCCATCGCTGCCGCAGGCAGCGCCGGGTTCGCCCGCACCAGGCGGAGGACCGGACGCAGCGCAGCGAGGACGGGCGCGAAGGCCATCAGCCCGGAGGGCGTCACCGCGGTCGTGAGCCCTGCGATGAGCAGGGCGAGCGCGAGCGGTCGCGGAGCGCGCAGCGCGATCGCGCGCTCGACGAGGCAGAAGGCGGCGAGGGAGCCTGCGGCGACCCACGGTTCCGGCCGGAGGCCGAGGTTGAACGGGAGCCACCAGGCCAGGAACGTCACGGCGGTCAGCCACCGCGAGCGGACACCGACGCGCGGAATCACCAGGCGGGACAACAGGATCCAGCACAGGATGCCGAGCAGCGTCGACGGCAGCCGCAGCCACAGCGGCGCCGCCGACACCTGCGACCACAGGTGGTACAGCTCGTAGAACCAGCCGAACGGCGCTTCCGGGGCGTTGAGCCACCGGTAGACGTTGCCGACGTAGCCGTTTTCGCCCCGGCCTCGCACGATGCCCGCGATGTAGCCGTCGTCGACCGTGATGGGGCCGATCAGGGTCCAGAGGGCGAGGGTTGCGACCACCGTCGCGTCGGCGGCGCGTTGCCGCCAGCCGACGCCGGTCTCGGGGCGGGGTGGCGCGGGCTGGCACGCGTGATCCGACGCGGCCGTGCCCCACCGCGACCAGAAGCCGGAACGGCGCGCGAGACCATCCCCCTCAGCCGCGCACCACACGCCAGAACCACGGCCGCCAACCCAACCGCGCCGCCGGAAAAACCAACCCCGCACAGACCGGGAAGACCCAGCCGAGCCGGAGCTACGCCGCACCGCCGCACGCCACACCCCAGAACCACGACCACCAGAGCCGCTGCGCCGCCACCGGAAACCACCGCGCAGGCCGGATGCGGACGGAGGTGGCGCGGCTTGACTGGGGTGAGGCCGCGCAGCCTCACGCCAGCGCGACCACACGCCGGGACCACGGCCACCAGACGTACCGCGCCGCCGGAAGAACAAGCCCGGCGCGGGCCGGGAAGACCCAGCCGAGTCGGAACGACCCCGCACCGCCGCGCGCCACACCCCGGAACCACAGCCATCAGCCCCACCACTCCACCGGGAAAACCAGCCCCCCGCCGACTGGGAAGACCCAGCCGAGCCGGAGCTACGCCGCACGGCCGCACGCCACCGCGACCACACCCCGGAACCACGACCACCAGCCCCACCACGCCACCGGAAAGACCAACCCCCCGCAACCACTCGCCCGCCCCGCGGCCACCACCGCACCCCGCCAAGACCGCCGCCGCCACCCCGACCACCCCGCACCGAACCGAAAGCGGCCCCCAACCCCGCCAAACACCCCGCCCCCAGTGCGAGCTTCAACCACCCCGGCGAAGTCTCGAACCGCGTGTCCGCCTCGACATCCACGCGCACCCCCGGCGCCGAGGCGGACACCTCCGCCACCACCGGCCGCGCGTCCCCCGCGAACGCCGCGACCACCGCTCCCCCCAGCCGCACCTCCGTGCGCCGGGGGTCGCTGGTCAGCTCCCACGCGCACTTCCCCGCAGGCACCGGTGACTCGCCGATCACCGTGTCGTAGCTGCTGATCCGCAGCCTCTCCCCGACCCGCTCCACGCGCAGCCCGAACGGCGTCGGGCTCGTGGACAGCACCGACAGCACCGACGGCGGCGACTGCCGGACCGTCGCGCACGACCACGTCGCCGACAGCCGCACCGGCTGGTACGGCACCAGCGGGATCGCCGCCGGACCGCCCTCCCAGTGGTAACCGACAACCGGCTGCGAGACCGGGGCGAACGGGAACGCCAGCGCGCACAGCAAGGCCAGCAGCGCGGGTTTTCCCTTCAGCAGCAACGACATCGGGCCAGGCTAGTCAGCCCGCACCTGACCCGATCGTGCGACCATGGGCGCGCTCGCCTGGCTGCACGGCACCGACGCCCTCGACCGCCCGCTCGCCGCACTGCGCCACGATGGCCCGAACAGGACGGAACGCTGCACATCACGCTTCCCCTGCGCGAAGCCGAAAACGCGCTCGGGCTAAGCGCCCGGTCCACCGGGACAGCCTCCACGACTGACCTCGTGGCACCACGGACGGACAGCATTTCCGCCTGTCCGGCATCCGGTCCGTGGCGGACTCCTGAAGGTCCAGTTTCCCGGAACTGGCCCTTTCAACCGACGCCAATCGGATCAGACGATGGGCGCCGTGACGACAGTAGCCCGCCGCATGACGGCGATCGAGCAGCTCCGCGCCGAGAAGAAGGCGCGCAGGTTCCCGCAACTGCTCGTGGGCCTCATCGGCTACGGAACCTCCCTGACCTTCCTGATCCAGTCCGCGCTGGGCGCGTCCAGCTGGAGCGTCCTCGCCGAGGGCATGGCGCGCAGCACCGGCATGACCTTCGGCTGGGCGACGAACCTGACGGCCGTCGCCGTGCTGCTGTTCTGGATCCCGCTGCGGGAACTCCCGGGCATCGGGACCGTGCTCAACGTCGTCCTGGTCGGAACGTCCGCCGACTTCGCCGCGCTTTTCGTGCCGCCGCCGGGCTCGCTGACCCAGCAGGTCGTCTACTACGCCGTGGGACTGCTGATGCTGACCTTCTTCGACGCCGTCTACCTGGGAGCCCGGTTCGGCTCCGGGCCGCGCGACGGGCTGATGACCGGGGCGGTGCGGGTCACCGGCAAGCCGGTCTGGATGGTCCGGTCCGCGATCGAACTCGTCGTCCTGGCGATCGGCTGGTTCCTCGGCGGCACCGCCGGTTTCGGCACGCTGCTGATCGCCGTGTCGATGGGCCCGCTCGTCCAGCAGTTCCTGCGCTGGACGACCGTGCGGCTCCAGAGCGACGTGGTTTCAAGCGCGACTTGAGGGTTCAGCGCGCATCTCCCCTGCGGCGTTGAGGAAAACTTTCCGGGGCGATTTCAACGACAGACTCGAAGTCATGAGTCACAACGGCCTGCGGGCCGAATCCCTTGCCCCAGAACAAAAATGGCTGACCCTGCCGGTGGTCGCGGCGGCCCAGCTGCTCGTGGTCCTGGACGGCACGATCGTCAACATCGCGCTGCCCTCGGCGCAGGACGCGCTGGGAATGTCCGACGCCGACCGGCAGTGGGTGATCACCGCCTACGCGCTGGCCTTCGGCGGGCTGCTGATGATCGGCGGCCGGATCGGCAGCGCGCTGGGCCACCGCCGCGCGTTCCGCATCGGACTGATCGGCTTCGCCGCCGCGTCCGCGCTCGGCGGCGCCGCCCCCGGCCCGGGAACGCTGTTCGCCGCGCGGGCGCTGCAAGGCGCCTTCGCCGCCGTGCTCGCGCCCGCCGGGCTGTCGATCCTGAGCACCACGTTCACCGAGCCGCGCGAACGCGGCCGGGCGTTCGGCGTGTTCGCCGCGGTCGGCGCCGGTGGCTCGGCCGTCGGCCTGATCGCGGGCGGACTGCTCACCGAGTACGCCGACTGGCGGTGGTGCCTGCACGTCAACGTGCCGGTGGCCCTGCTCGCCGCGCTCGGCACGGCGTCCGTCCCGCGCGACCGGCCCTCCACGGGCGGACGGCTCGACGTCGCGGGAGCGCTGCTGAGCGCGGCCGGATTCGCCGCCGTGGTGCAGGGCTTCAGCCAGGCCGAATCCCGGAGCTGGGGCTCGCCGATCGTGCTGGGCCTGCTGGCCGCCGGGGTCCTTCTGGTGGCCGCGTTCGTGGCCGTCGAGCGCCGCGCGCCCCACCCGCTGCTGCCGATGCGCGTGCTCCGGGACCGCGCCCGCGCGGGCGCGTTCGCCTCGGTCGGGCTGATGTTCACCGCGATGTTCGGCTTCTACCTGTTCATGAGCTACTACGCGCAGACCGTCCTCGGCTTCTCGCCGGTCCAGGCCGGGCTGATGCTGATCATCAACGCGGTGGCCGCGCTGGCCGGGTCGACGCTGATCGCGGGAAGGCTGCACGACCGCGTGCCACCGGCCGCGCTGATCCTGCCGGGTCTGATCGCCGCTGCCGCCGGAATGTTCCTGCTGACACGCGAACCAGCGCTGTACCTGGTCCCCGCGCTGGTGCTGACGGGGCTCGGGCTCGGTTGCGTCATGTCCCCGACCGCGAGCCTCGCCACCGCAGGCGTGCGCGGGGAGGACATCGGAGCCGCGTCGGCGGCCTACAACGCCGCCCAGCAGCTCGGCGCCGCGCTGGGAACGGCATTGCTCAACACCATCGCGGTCAGCTCCTCCCCCGAAGGCACCACGTCCGTCCACGGATACACCACGGCGCTGGGGTTCGCGGCCGGAATCCTCGTCGTGGCAACGGGAATCGCCGCACTGACCGTCCGGGGCAAGGAGACGCCATGACCGAGTTCCCCGGAGTTCGACGAGAACGCGGTCTTCTACTCGGTGCGGGAGCTGCCGGTTGCCTGGTAGCTGAGCTCGGCCAGCCCGTCAAACTGCCAGTCGAAGGTGTCCGAACCGGTCGGCGGGTCCCCGCCGGGCCGGTGCACGTAGGCGGTGCGCATGCCGCACGCCTGGGCGCCGCGGAGGTCCCAGGCGTGCGCGGCCACCATGAGCACGCGTTCCGGTGGACATCCGGCGGTGTCGATGGCGAGCCGGTACACCTCGGGCGCCGGTTTGTAGGCCCGGACGGCTTCGGCGGACAGGGCTTGGTGCCAGCGCAGCCCGGCATGCGCGTTGAGCCGGAGCAGCGCGGCGCGGCTCGCGTTCGACAGTCCCACCAAGGGGAATCGCTCCGCGAGCCGCGCGAGACCGGCCGCGGAGTCGTCCCAGGCCGGCAGGCGTTGACCAGCCGTGGCGAGCCGGGCGATGGCCGCCGGATCGGTGAGCCCGGCGCGGTCGGCCACCCGTCGAGCGGCCTCGGCGTCGATGACCTCGGAGTTGGCGTACGCGCGGTGCCCCCGCGCGATCCGCTGCTGCTCGGTCTCGACGTGCTGCTGCCACAGGGCGAGCAGTTCGCCGCCGGATTCCGGCGCCGCGGCGCGGATTTCCGCCCCGAGCCCGCCGGGCTCGTCGACCAGGGTTCCGAGGACGTCGAAGACGACGACATCGACATCGCGGATCATGCGCACTCCCGTCACTGGTTCAACTGGTGACGATATTGCCTCGAGCCGCGTCACCGGTCAAGATGGTGACGTGGATTTCGCGTTCGTCAGCGGCAACCCGGCACTCGACCTGGCAGGCACCGTGGGCTCTCGGCGGGACGCGCCCGTCGACACCCTGACCGAGCCCGCCGACCTCGAACGCTGGGTGGCCGAATGCGAAGAGCTGCCCGACCGCGTCACCGCCGACGCGGAGACGTTCGCGTCCGCGTTGGAACTGCGCGAAGCGATCTACCGGCTCGCCCTCGATCGCGTGCACGGCCGCGCCTTCAACCGGAGCAGCCTGCGGACCGTCAACGACACGGCCACCTGGCCGGTCCTCGCGATCAAGCTCAGCGACGCGGGACTGCGCATGTCGGGCGACCTCCGCGCGACGCTCAGCCACATCGCCCGCAGCGCGATCACCCTGCTCGCCGATCCTGGCGCCTGCCTCAAGGAGTGCGGTCGCGCCGACTGCACGCGCATCTACCTGGACCGCTCGCGCGGCGCCCGGCGCACGTGGTGCGGGATGGAGGAGTGCGGCAACCGGGTCAAGGCCGCAGCCTACCGAGCGCGCAGGCGCGCCGGGCGCTGATCACGAATCCTGTTCGCGGCGAAGGATTCCGGCGCAGCCCGGACAAGAAGGCAGCACGATCCAGTCCATTTCGGACGGCCGCGCCAGCGGGACCTGCTCGCCGCACACGGCGACTGCCGACGGTTCGCCTTCCCAGCGGCGACCCCGGAAGGCATGCCGGGCACCGCCATGCGCGCCGGCGTTCGGGACCGGGTGCCAGAAGTGACGGTCGATCATCTCTCCCCCGCCGCGCCGACCTGCTCGTCCAGCAACGCCCAGCGCGCGGCGAGGTAGACGCGGCACGGCGACTTGGGCTGCCGCCAAAGTCGTTGCCAGCGCCGGAGAATCCGGGAGCACGCGGGGCACTGGCCGGTCTCGTCCGGCTCGTGCTCGGCCATCAGCGCCCGTACTGCGGCGACCAGCGACGGCATCTCGGTGCGCGCGACCTCGCTGACGGCGTGGTCGTCGCCGCGGTCGGCGATCTCGGCCAGCAGGTCGAGCCGTCGGCGCACGGATTCGTTGAGTTCGTTGAGAAACATGGGCACCTGTTCGGGTGGTCGGCGTGGACCCGAGAAGCCCGCGCGGCCCGGCGCTGGGAGGTTTTCCGGGCCGCGCGGACCCCGGCAGCACGCGATCGTGAGCCTCGGGCTCACGCGGAGTCACCGCGTGCCACAGCTGACCACACCGCCGGGGGAGGGGGAACGGTGCGGTCGGCCGATCGGGGGATTTCCGGTTAACAGAGCCAAGTTCGCTACGGTTGTACCTACAAGCCCCGCAGCTCTTGACTCCGCCGAACCGGCGAGACCAAGATTAGGACCGTCCGCTTTTCCTGTACATACACCTTTCCGGTGATGTCCGGGAACCGGCGAAAGGACCGGCAGTGTCTTCGACCTCCAGCTCCATCACCATGCAGCAGCGCCAGCTCGGCAACGAGCTGCGCAAGCTCCGCGAAGCCGCCCAGCTCACGCAGGAGCAGGCGTCCGAACATCTCGGCAAGGCGCACAACAAGGTCACCCGCGTCGAGAGCGGCAAGGTCGGCATCTCCGAGCCGGACCTGGAGTCGCTGCTCAAGCTCTACAAGGCGACGCCGAAGGACAAGCTGTGGTGCCGCGAACTCGCCAAGGGTGCCCGCCGCCGACGCGGACGTCCGAGCGAGCCGATGCTGTATCGCGGTCCGAAGTGGTTCCGCCCGTTCCGGGACTTCGAGCAGAGCGCGACCGAGGTGATGATGGTCGGCTCGGAGATTCTGCCGGGCATCCTGCAGACCGAGGACTACACGCGGAGCATGTTCGCCGGTCGTGGCTCGGATCCCAACGGCAAGGATGTCGAGGACCATGTCCGGATTCGCAAGGAGCGACAGGAACTTCTCACTCGTGAGGGCGCGGGACAGTTCTCGTTCGTGCTCAGTGAATCCGCCCTGCGGCGGCAGATCGGATATTCCACGACCATGGCCGATCAGCTCGACTACCTCGCCGAGCTCGCCCTGCGCTCCAACATCAACATCCAGGTCGTCCCGTTCAACACGCTGTCATACGAAGACATCGCTTATGCCTTCGTGATCTTTCGCTTCGACGAGGACACCAGCACCGACATCGTCTATATCGAGATGTATGACAACGCCATCTACATCGATAGGCCAGCGGATGCCGTGGGCCGCTACCACGAACTCCTGAGCAGGCTCTATGGGATTGCCTTGGGTCCTGTCGAGTCGCGTAACTTCATCCGTGAGCTGGCAAGCCAGTTCGCTGGGAGATGAGCAAGGAAGGACGGAGCCATATGGCCAACCTAGGCATCAACTGGGCAGATGTCCGCTTCACCAAGTCGTCGTACAGCGGCACCAACGGCGGTAACTGCGTTGAGTTGGGCATCGCCTGGACGGACGTCGAGTTCACCAAGTCGTCGTACAGCACCAACGACGGCGGCAACTGCGTCGAGCTGGGCAACGCCGCGAGCGTGATCGGGATCCGCGACTCCAAGCTGGGCGAGCACAGCCCGGTCCTGGAGTTCACCCCGAACGCGTTCCGGGCGTTCCTGACCCACCTGAAGTCGGGCTCGCTCGACTGAGCAAGATCACGGGGTGGCGGTCCGGCGACCGCCACCCCGGCCGCTGCCGATGATCGGAGTTCCGCGATGGGCGAGTTGAAGTTCGAGCAGGACCTGGTGCGGGCGCTGCTGCGGGATCAGCATCCGGATCTCGCCGACCTCGAACTCCGGGACGTCGCCGGAGGCTGGGACAACCAGCACTGGCGCCTCGGGGAAGAACTGGCCGTGCGCCTGCCGCGCTCCGAGCGGGCGCCGGATCTGCTGCACACCGAGCAGACCTGGCTTCCGGTGCTGGCCGAGCGCCTGCCGCTGCCGACGCCCACCCCGGTTCGCATCGGCAAGCCTTCGAACCTGTTCGAGCACACCTGGACGATCGTGCGCTGGGTCGATGGTGAGCCTGCCGATCGCGCACCGATCACCCGCGTCGACGCCGCCGAGGTCCTCGCGGAGTTTCTCGGGGCGCTGCACCACCAGGCTCCGGCCGACGCCCCGGCCAGCCAGACGCGCGGCATCCCCCTGGCCGGTTTGCAGGAGGTTATCGGCGGCTGGCTCGAGGTCATCGCCGACCACTCGGACGCCGACGCTGTGCGGGAGGTGTGGGAGAAGGCCGTCGCGGCGCCCGCCTGGCAGGGCGCGCCGGTCTGGCTGCACGGCGATCTGCATCCGGCCAACGTGGTCGTCCGGGACGGGGTGCTCGCCGGGGTGATCGACTTCGGCGACATGTGCGCGGGCGATCCCGCGACCGATCTCTCCGCCGCTTGGATCCTGCTGCCCTCCGGCGCGGCGGGCCGGTTCTTCGACGCCTACGAGCACGCCGACGAAGCCACCACCGCGCGGGCCCGGGGCTGGGCCGTCATGCGCGCGCTGAACCTGATCTGGATCGGGCAGCGCGGCAGGCTCGGCCTGCCCGGGGGCAAGCCGACCTGGGAACCGGCGGGTTACGCCACGCTCGAACGGGTCCTGGCGGGCTGATCGCGCCCCGGCGTCGGCACAGCGGTGGCTTCTCCGGGCTCAGGAAGCGCCGCGGTAGGTGCCGAAGGTCCAGAGGTTGCCCTCCGGGTCGCGCACCGTCAGCGTGTACGACTCGGCTCCCGAGCCGAACCTGGCGTTGTGCGGGGGCTCAAGCACCTCGCCGCCTGCTTCGCGCACGCGGTCGTGGACCGCGTCCACCTCGTCGGTCGCGAGGTAGATCGCGCTGCTGCCCGCCCGCATCTGACCGTGAACGCTGTCCACGTGCTTCGTGCCGCCGACGACCAGTGCGCCGCCCTCGGGCCAGGACAGCTCCGCGTGCACGATGTCGCCGACGTCGTCCGTGGCCGCCAGCTCCTCGCGGAATCCGAGGACGTCGACGAGGAAGCGGCAGGCCGCGCGGGTGTCGTCGTAGTGGAGGATCGGCAGAAGAGCAGTCACGCGTGGAGGCTAGCTCCGGTCAACATCGGGATCGCGGGGGACGTCGGCCAGGCGCATGCTCCGCCCCGGAAAAAAATTCTGGGCGGCGATGTCGAGAACCCGCGATCGGCTCCGTCCCAGGCTGTGAATGCGACCAGAATGGGTCGCACCAGCACCGAGGAGAACATCATGGCCAAGTACCTGCTGCTCAAGCACTACCGAGGCGCTCCGGCCGCGGTCAACGACGTGCCGATGGACCAGTGGACGCCGGAGGAGATCTCGGCGCACATGCGGTACATGCAGGACTTCGCGGACCGGCTGGAGAAGACCGGCGAGTTCGTCGACGGTCAGGCGCTCGCCGAAGAGGGGGCCTGGGTCCGGTACGACGGCGAGGGGCGCCCGCCGGTCACCGACGGGCCGTTCGCCGAGACCAAGGACCTCATCGCCGGCTGGATGGTGATCGACGTCGACAGCTACGAGCGCGCCGTCGAGCTGGCCGGGGAGCTGTCGGCCGCGCCCGGGGCGGGCGGGAAGCCGATCCACGAGTGGCTGGAGCTGCGGCCGTTCATGGCGCCGCCGCCCATCGTCTCGGAGTGACCGTGGACGAGGCCCTGATCCGGAGCCTCATCCCGGGCGTGCTCGGAATCCTCGTCCGCCGCGGAGCCGACTTCGCGGCGGCCGAGGACGCCGTGCAGGACGCGCTGGTGGAGGCGGTCCGCACCTGGCAGGACGATCCGCCGCGGGACCCGAAGGGCTGGCTGGTCGCCGTGGCCTGGCGCCGGTTCCTCGACACGACCCGGGCCGACGCGGCTCGTCGGCGGCGGGAGGATCACGTCGAGGCCGAGCCCGCGCCGGAGCCCGGGCCCTCCTCGGACGACACGCTCCAGCTCTACTTCCTGTGCGCGCATCCGTCGCTGACGCCGTCGTCGGCGGTCGCGCTCACGCTGCGCGCCGTGGGCGGGCTGACCACCCGCCAGATCGCCCAGGCGTACCTGGTGCCGGAGGCGACCATGGCGCAGCGGATCAGCCGCGCCAAGCGCACCGTCTCCGGCGTGCGGTTCGACCAGCCCGGCGACGTCGCGACCGTGCTGCGCGTGCTCTACCTGGTGTTCAACGAGGGCTACTCCGGCGACGTCGACCTCGCCGCCGAGGCCATCCGGCTCACCCGGCAGCTCGCGGCGGCGATCGACCACCCGGAGGTCGCGGGGCTGCTCGCCCTGATGCTGCTGCACCACGCCCGGCGCGCGACCCGGACCGCGCCGGACGGAGGGCTGGTGCCGCTCGCCGAGCAGGACCGCGGCCGGTGGGACACCGCGCTGATCGCGGAAGGCGTCGAGATCCTCCAGGCGGCGCTCGCCCGCGACCGGCTGGGCGAGTTCCAGGCCCAGGCCGCCATCGCGGCGCTGCACGCCGACGCGGTGGACGCGGCCGAGACCGACTGGCCGCAGATCGTCGAGTGGTACGACGAGCTCGCTCGGCTGACCGGCAGCCCGGTCGTCCGGCTCAACCGCGCGGTGGCGGTCGGCGAAGCCGACGGGCCGCGCGCCGGACTCGCGGCGCTCGCGGAACTGGACGACTCGCTGCCCCGGTACTCCGCCGTCGCGGCGTACCTGCACGAACGCGACGGCGACCTCGCGACGGCGGCACGGTTGTACGCCGAGGCCGCGCAGAAGGCGGCGAACCTCGGGGAGCGGGAGTATCTCACTCGGCAGGCCGCTCGGCTCAACGCTCGGCGGGGGTGAGCGGTGGGGGTGGTGCGGTCGGCGGCGGTGGTCGGCCGCGGCGGCGATCTCGGCGGTCGGTCGGCTGGCGGCGGGCGGTGGCGGTCGGTGGCGGCGACCGCAGCG
>NZ_BAAAUX010000027.1:0-55037 GCF_039534165.1 Saccharopolyspora taberi
CCGAGGACCCGCGGGCGCGGGTGCTGCGGGCGCAGCGGGCGCCGGTGCGGCAGGCGCTGCCGGTGCGGCAGGCGCCGCGGGTCGCGCGGCCGGATCCGCCGGAGCGGGCACGCCGGAGCCGAAGCTGCTCACGCACCAGGACTCCAGCGGCTACAACTACTACTCCGACGACTCCTCGGCCAACGACGCCTACGACTTCGACGACGACCCGTACTCCGCCGAAGCCCACGACAGCGGCTACGCCGACGACGACCCCCGGGACGGTGGGTATGCCGACGACGACCTCGCAGACCCGGACGAAGTGTTGAACGCCAAGAAGGCCCGCAAGCGCACGCTCTGGCGCCGGATCCGGCGGACCTGCTACGTCGCCGCGGCGCTGATGATCCTGATCCCGGCGGGCGTCTTCGCCTACGGCTACTTCGCCTGGCAGGTGCCCAACCCCGAGGAGCTGGCGGCCAAGACCCAGCAGACCATCACGCTGAACTACGCCGACGGCAAGCCGATGGCCAAGTACGTGCCCGACGGCGGTGCGCAGCGCACCATGATCCGGCACCTCGACGAGGTCTCGGTCGCGATGCAGAACGCCACGATCTCCGCCGAGGACGCGTCGTTCCGCACCAACCCCGGCTTCGACCTCATGGGCATCGTGCGGTCGATGTACTTCCTGGCCACCGGCAGCGGTGTCGGCGGTGGTTCGACCGTGACCCAGCAGTACATCAAGCTCGAACTGGAGCTGAACAAGAGCGACCCGGACTACGTCCGGAAGATCAAGGAGATCGTGCTCTCGTTCAAGATGACCAAGGAGCAGAGCAAGGACGACATCCTGATGGCGTACCTGAACACGGCCTACTACGGCCGGGGCGCCAACGGGATCCACGCCGCCGCCCAGGCGTACTTCGGCAAGGACCCCAAGGACCTCAACGAGAGCGAGGCCGCGCTGCTGGCAGGCATGGTCCAGCGGCCGACCGAGAACGACCCGCGGGTCAACGAGGAGCAGGGGCAGAAGCGCTGGGACTACGTCGCCGGGCAGATGGAGAAGAACGGGTTCGTCGACTCGTCCACCCGCGCCCGGATGGCCCTGCCGGAGACGCTCGAGCGCAACGAGTGGAAGACCAACTCCGCCATGACGCCGAGCCAGAGCTACGTCCTCAAGCAGGTGCTGGCCGAGCTGGGTGACAAGGGCTACGACGCCGGGGCGCTGTCCCGAGGCGGCTACACGATCACCACCACCATCGACTCGAAGGCGCAGCAGGCCGCGGAGAAGGCCGTCGAGAACGGGATGAAGGGCGAGCGGGACAACCTGCACCCGTCGCTGGTCGCCGTCGACCCCAAGACCGGTGGTGTCCGGGCCTACTACGGCGGCAACGAACTGCAGGGCTTCGACTGGGCGAACGCACCGCAGGAGCCGGGATCGTCGTTCAAGCCGTTCGTCGTCGCGGCCGGTCTGGAGAAGGACCGCGGTATCGGCGAGACCTACGACGGCAGCTCGCCGCGCACCATCTTCGGAGTCGAGTTCGCCAACTCCGGCGGGGTCCGCTGCGACGTTCCGACGCACTGCGGCATCCGCGAAGCGATGACCAAGTCGGTCAACACCGTCTTCGTCGATCTCGCCTCGCAGATCGGTGCGACCAACGTCGCCAAGGCGGCGCAGGAGGCCGGTATCCCGGACCAGTACGGCGGCAAGCCCTCGCTCGCCAACGCCGACGGCTCCGTCGACGGTGGTATCGCGCTCGGCGCGTATCCGGTCCGGACCATCGACATGGCCAGCGCCTACGGCACCTTCGCCAACGACGGGATGCGGATCAAGCCGCGGTTCGTGCAGAACATCTCCAACTCCGACGGGGTCCAGGACGTCCACACCAAGGACACCGCCCAGGTCGCGTTCGGCGATGACGAGGCCAAGAGCAAGAACATCGCCGCCAACGTCACCGAGACGATGCTGAAGGTGGCCGAGGCCGCCGACCTGAAGCTGAAGGGCAACCGCCCGGTCGCGTCGAAGACCGGTACCCACCAGTTCTTCGACACCGACGACAACTCCAAGGCGTGGATGGTCGGCTACACCCCGCAGATCTCGGCCGCCGTCTCCATCGGCGCCACCGACAAGGACGGCAGGCCGGCCCCGGTCAAGAACGCCAACGGAACCCCGATGTACGGCTCCAGCGTTCCGGGTGAGGTCTGGCGGGCGTTCATGGACGAGTACCTGACGGGCCAGCCGCAGCTGCCGTTCACCAAGGCCAAGGAGATCGGCCAGTACGTCGACGAACCGCTGCCGCCGCCTCCGCCGCCGTCGACCCCGCCGACCTCGGAGCCGCCGCCGACCTCGGCCCCGCCGTCGCAGCCCACGTCGGAGACCTCCGAGCCGTCGGAGACCGAGACGAGCCAGCCCGACGACAACTGCCACCCGCTGTGGGGCTGCAACGACAGCGGAGGCAACGACGGGGAAGAGCCGGGCAACGCCGTCCCGCCAACCCGCGAATACGGCTAGCCGAACCGAACCGCCGGTCACGTCGCAGAACGTGGCCGGCGGTTCGGCTTTCCGTCCGCTCCTACCCCGGCACCGCCCACGCCGTAGCATCCGGGGCCGTGCCCACCTCGTCCGAGCCAGCCAGCCCCGAGAAGACCGAGCCCACCGGCGCGGCGGTCGACGCCGACTCGCTCGGCCCGGCCGACCGGGTCGTGCCGACCTGGACCGAGCCGGTCGCGCGGCGGATCAGCCGCCTGGTCGGCGGGCCGCTCGGCAGGCACGCGCAGCTCGGCAGGCAGCCGTTCTGGACCCCGCTGCGGGTGGTCCTGCTGTTCGCGACGCTGATGCTGGCCGCGGGATTCCTGTTCAAGGCCCCGTGCCTGCAGACCTACGACACGACGCAGGGCCAGCAGCTGGACTGGCGCAACAGCCGCCAGTACACGGCCATGTGCTACACCGACATCATCCCGCGCTACGGCATGGGCGATCTCGCGCCGGACGGGGTGTTCCCGTACAAGACCGCGTGGCTGGAGAAGGCCGGAACTCCGCAGGAGAAGGTCCGGTACATGGAGTACCCGGTGCTGACCGGGCTGTTCCAGTGGATCAACGCCAAGATCGCGGACGGCTGGACGACGCTGGCGGGCACCGGCTGGCTCCCGGCCACGATGATCACGGTGCTGTACTTCGACATCAGCGCCTTCTGGCTGGCGGCGGCCTGGCTGACCACGGTGTGGGCGCTGTTCCTGCTGTGCCGCAGACGCGCCTGGGACGCGGCGCTGGCCGCCGTCAGCCCGCTGGTCTTCGTGCACGCCTTCACCAACTTCGACGCCCTGGCCACCGCGTTCGGCACCGCCGGCCTGCTGGCGTGGGCGCGCCGGAGACCGGTGCTGGCGGGCGTGCTGATCGGACTCGGCGGCGCGGCCAAGCTGTACCCGCTGTTCTTCCTCGGCCCGCTCCTGGTGCTGTGCCTGCGATCCGGCAGGTTGCACGACTGGCTGCGCACCGCGCTCGCCGCGGCAGGCGGCTGGCTGGTCGTCAACGTGCCGATCATGCTGCTGTACCCGACCGGCTGGCAGGAGTTCTTCCGGCTCAACGGCGAACGCCCGGCCGACCCGGACTCGCTCTACAACGTGCTGTCGTACTTCACCGGCTGGGCCGGGTTGGACGGCCAGCTGCAGAGCGGGCAGGTCCCGTCGGTGCTGAACACGGTCAGCATGGGCCTGTTCCTGCTGGCGTGCGCGGGAATCGGCTGGCTGGCGCTGGCCGCGCCGACGAGACCGCGGCTGGCCCAGCTGTGCTTCCTGGTGGTCGCGGTCTTCCTGCTGACCAACAAGGTCTGGAGCCCGCAGTACTCGCTCTGGCTGGTCCCGCTGGCGGTGCTGGCGATCCCGCGCTGGCGGCTGCTGCTGGTGTGGATGACCGTCGACGCCCTGGTGTGGGCGCCGCGCATGTACTACTACCTCGGCACGGGCAACAAGGGCCTGCCCGAAGGCTGGTTCCTCGGCGCGGTCGTGGTCCGCGACATCCTGGTCGTCGTGCTTTGCACGCTGGTCGTCCGGGAAATCCTCAACCCCGCCCTGGACCGCGTGCGCACCACGCTCGCGGTGCGCGGCGGTCGTGGCGAGCAGGTAGCCGACGACCCGTGCGGCGGTTTCCTCGACGGGACCCGGGACGTCTTCACGCTGCCCGGACTTCCCGCTCGTCGCGCGTAGCGTCCCCGGCGGACCGCGCGGCGAGGAACGCGAAGAACAACCCGACCAGCAGCGCCGCGCGTCCCCACACGCCGATCATCAGCGCCTGCGCGGTGAACCCGTCGTGGATCCCGCTGGACTCGCCGGTCATGTTCAGGTACAGCCAGCGGAAGATGCTGATGCCCATCGCGGCGTCCGCCACCAGGTACGCGGCGATCCACTCCCACCGCACCGACACGAGCACGAAGAACGGCAGCAGCCACAGCGTGTACTGCGGCGAATGCACCTTGTGCAGCAACAGGAATCCGCACAGCATCGCAGCCGACACCTGGATCCACGGGTAGTCGCCGGTGCGCCGGTACCGGCGCCAGCCCAGCGCGCACGCCACCGCGAACGACACCAGGACCGCCAGCGGCGACACCACGCCCATCGCGGACTGGAAGCCCTCGCCGTCGTCGAGCGACCGCAGTCCCCAGTACCAGACCGAGTTCGTGCTCAGGTCCACCTCTCGGTCCGACTGGAACTGGAACGACGCGAGCCAGCCCCGGTAACCGGCCAGCGCGAACGGCAGGTTCGCCACCACCACCGTCGCGACCGCGACCCCCACGACCTGCAACGCGCCCTTGACGTCGTAGCGCTTCGAACCGCTGGTCAGCACGTGCAGCGCCAGCGGCAGCACGAAGATCCCGGGGTAGATCTTGAAGGCGAACCCCAGCCCCAGCAGCAAGGACGCCAGCATCGCCCGTCGCCGCAGCGAAGCCGTTGTCCAGCACCGCATCACGAACACCGCGGCCACCGAGCAGGCCACCACCGGCAGGTCCCAGTTGTGGAACGCGTAGAGCACCAGCGGCGGGCTCAGCGCCCACAGCAACGCCCGCCACCCGCTCAACCGCCCGAGCCACCACGCGACCGCCAGCCCGAACGGCGCCATCAGCAACGCCGACGCGGCGAGGAAGCCGGCGTCGGTGTCGACGAACAGCGCGCCGAGCCAGATCACCAGCCCGGACAGCACCGGGTACTCGACCACCCCGCCGTAGAGCGACCCGTCCGGTTCGATCCCGCCGTGGACGTACGGGAACGTGTGCCGGTCGATGTCCCGGCCGATCCACAGGTTCTGGATGTCGGAGTAGCAGACGTCGCCGTAGGCCCGCTCCTGGTATGCGGGCTCGGACCGGCCCCACTCGTTGAACTCGGGACCGGTGCAGCGCGCCTTGTTGGCGTAGCCCAGGACCAGCGTCAGCGCCGTCAGCAGGCACAACGTCACCAGCCCTGCCATCGTCATCCGACGTGCGGTGATGGCGTACCTCCCGGGGTCGGTGCGGGGACTAGCCGATCCTCTCCCGCAGGAACGCGATGTCGTCGGCCTGGCCCTCGCCCGGCGTCTCCACGACCACCGGCGCCCCGGCGCTCGCGCAGACCGCGACCAGCAGCTCGGGGTCGATCTCCCCGGCACCGATGTTGGCGTGCCGGTCCCGCGAGGAACCGAAGGCGTCCCGGGAGTCGTTGAGGTGCACCAGGTCGATCCGGCCGGTGATCGCCTTGACCCGGTCGACGATGTCGAGCAGCTCCTCGCCCGCCGCGTGCGCGTGGCAGGTGTCGAGGCAGAACCCGGCGCCGAACTCGCCCACCGCGTCCCACAACCGCGCCAGCACGTCGAACCGGCGGGCCATGGCGTTGGCCCCGCCCGCGGTGTTCTCGATCAGGATCGGGACGTCGAAACCGCCGTCGGCCGCCTGCCGCTCGAACAGCTTGCGCCAGTTCGCGATGCCCTCGGCCGGATCGTCGTCCTTGGTCACGTGTCCACCGTGGACGACCAGCCCGCGCGCGCCCACCTCGGCAGCCGCCTTCGCCTGCTGCACGACCGCCTTGCGGGACGGGATCCGGATCCGGTTGTTCAGCGACGCCACGTTGATCGTGTACGGCGAGTGGATGAAGACCTCCAGCTCGCTGCCGCGCAGCTGCTCGGCCTGCGGGTGCGGCTGCGGAGCCTTCCAGCTCTGCGGGTCGGAGAGGAAGAACTGCACCACCTCGGCGCCGCGCTCGGCGGCGGCGGACAGAGGATCGTCGTCGCGGACGTGAGCACCGATGCGCATGCGGCCCAGCTTAGGACCTGCCCACCGGACCACCGACGGCGCTTCGGAGGAACGCGTCCCGGACTCCGGGACGGCCCGCCCGCGCTGCTCCGGCCGCCGAAACCGCTGGTGGACTGGGCGAAGTGGGTTGTTTCAGGGAAATTTCAGCGCAACCCATCACCTATGAGGGTGTTCACACGTTGTTCCCTCTGAGATGGTGAACAAGATTCACGGACTGGATAACGGGGGAGGGGCAGCCATGGGCGGAGCCGATCGGCGTTCCGGGGTCAACCCGCTGATCAGACGCGGTGCCGCCGCGGGACTCGTCGGCTTGGCGATGACCGCGAGCACCTTCCTCTGCACGGGCACCGCCGCCGCGGACACGCTCGTGGTCGACCGCTCGCTGGCGATCGTCGAAGCCACCCCTGGCCAGTCGATCGCGGTCTCCCCGAAGACCCTCGACTTCAAGGTGCGCGAGGCCGTCCTGCTGGCGATGCCGCTGAACTTCGGCGCCGCCGACAAGGCCAGCGACCGCTTCGCCGCGCTGTCCCCGATCCCGCTCGGCACCGCCGACGAGGGCCGCACGTTCTTCTCCGGCGGCGACATCGCGCGGGCGGCGAAGCCCAAGATCGCCGAGATCGGCCTGCCGGAGGACAAGGTCGATGCCGTGAGCTGGCACTTCGGCAACCTGGTCAGCATCGCCAACGCGCTCACGGTCAACGCCGAGGCCGCCGAGGAACCGCCGCCGCCCCCGAAGCCCTCGCCCCGGCCCGAGCCGCAGCCCGCACCGCAACCGGCTCCGCCCGCCCCGGCCCCGCCGGTGGAGTCCTCGGCCGCACCCCCGCCGCAGGCGGTGCTGCCGCCTCCGGAGTACCCGTCGGCGGGAGGCAGCACCCCGTACCGCGCGGTGCCCGGCGCCTACACCTACGTCCCCGGCTCGCTGCCGCCCTGGGCCCGCTACGGTCAGGTCCCCGGCTTCACCCCGGACGTCGGCACGCTGACCAAGCCGTGGGCCGAGCAGCAGAAGGAGCGCGAGCAGCAGGAGCAGGTCCGGGCCGTGGGCAACGCCGAGGCGCTGCCGACCGCGGGCGGCAAGCGGGTCGCCCTGCCCGTGCTGCTGGCCGCCGTCTCCATCGCGGCCCTGACCGCCGCGCTGGTTCGGAGCTGGGTCCTGCGCAGGCAGTGATCCCAGGTCGCGGGACCCCCAGGTCGCGGGTCTGCCGGGCGGGCTTGCTACCTTGGAACGGATCGTCGACGCGACGACCCTCCTGCCACGGAGAGCCCGTGGCCGTGAGTCCACAGGAGGTGAGTGGTCTTCATGCGTCATTACGAGCTCATGGTCATCCTCGACCCGAGCCTGGACGAGCGCACCGTCGCTCCGTCCCTCGAGAACTTCCTCAACGTCATCCGCAACGACGGTGGCAGCGTCGAGAAGGTCGATGTCTGGGGCCGCCGCCGGCTGGCCTACGAGATCGACAAGAACGCCGAGGGCATCTACGTCGTCCTGGACCTCAACAGCGAGCCGGCCTCCGTCAAGGAGCTCGACCGCCAGCTGAACCTCAACGAGACGGTGCTGCGGACCAAGGTCCTGCGCCGGATCGTGGAGCCGCGCAAGGCGGCCCGGGTGGCCCGCGCCGCGGCCAAGGCCAAGACCCGCGCCGAGGCGTCCGCCTGATCGCCGGCAACGGCAGGCGAACCCGCATCTAGGAGACTGGAGTCCCCAGGCGATGGCTGGTGAAACGGTAATCACGGTGGTCGGCAACCTGACCGCCGATCCGGAACTGCGCTTCACCCCGTCCGGCGCCGCGGTCGCGAACTTCACGGTCGCCTCCACGCCCCGGACCTTCGACCGCCAGAGCGGCGAGTGGAAGGACGGCGAAGCGCTGTTCCTGCGCTGCAACATCTGGCGGCAGGCAGCGGAGAACGTGGCGGAATCGCTCACCCGCGGCATGCGGGTGGTCGTGCAGGGCAGGCTGCGCCAGCGCTCCTTCGAGACGAAGGAGGGCGAGAAGCGCACCGTCGTCGAGCTGGAAGTCGACGAGATCGGGCCCTCGCTGCGGTACGCGACCGCGAAGGTGAACAAGGTCAGCCGCTCCGGCGGCGGCGGGTTCGGCGGCCCCGGTGGTGGCGCCCCGCCCGCGGACGACCCGTGGGGTTCCGCTCCCCCCGCCGGTTCCGGCGGCGGGTTCAGCGACGAGCCGCCGTTCTGACGGCGCGCACCCACTGACACAGAAGTTTTCGCTCAGGAGGAAGACCAATGGCCAAGGCGCCCGTGCGCAAGCCGAAGAAGAAGGTCTGCGTGTTCTGCAAGGACAAGGCCGCGCAGAGCATCGACTACAAGGACACGACGCTGCTGCGGAAGTACATCTCCGACCGCGGCAAGATCCGTGCCCGTCGCGTGACCGGCAACTGCAGCCAGCACCAGCGCGACGTCGCCATCGCGGTGAAGAACGCCCGCGAGATGGCGCTGCTGCCCTACACCTCGACCGCTCGCTGACCGAAGGGAGACACGTCGTGAAGATCATCCTCACCGCTGACGTGACCGGCCTCGGCGAGTCCGGCGACATCGTCGAGGTCAAGGACGGCTACGCCCGCAACCTGCTGCTGCCCCGCGGCCTGGCGATCGTCGCCACCAAGGGCGCGCAGAAGCAGGTCGAGACCATCCGCCGCACCCAGGAGGCGCGCCGGGTCCGCAACCTGGAGCACGCCCACGAGCTCAAGCAGCAGCTGCAGGGCCTCGGCGGGGTCACGCTGACCGCCAAGGTCTCCAAGCAGGGCAAGCTGTTCGGCTCGATCACCTCCGCCGACATCGTCGCGGCGGTGCGCAAGGCCGGTGGCCCGAACCTGGACAAGCGTTCGGTCGACCTGCGGGGCCACATCAAGTCCCTCGGCAGGCACGTCGTCGACGTGCGCCTGCACCCCGACGTGAAGGCGTCGGTCAGCGTTCAGGTCGCCGCTGCCGCGAACTGATCCACCGCGGTTCCGCGCGGAGTCGGCCTCGTCGGCTCCGCGCGGGATCCGGCACTCCCGGGCTCGGCGTCCGGTACGAACCTGCTTTCGCCCGTTCAGGTGTGGTGTGATCACGCCCTCACTCGGATGTCGCAGTCGTGATCACTGCTGCCACGGCGGGGACGGCTGACTCCGACACGCCGAAGAAGCACTTCGGCCGCGACACGCCGAGACATTTCCACGGATTCTTTCCACAGCTTGTACACAGGCGCTGACCTGCGGTTTCCAGTCGATCATGTCTGGTTATCCCCAGGTTATCCCCAGCTGGGTGGGAGAACTTCGTGGAGTTGTCCCCAGGCTTTCCCGACCTGTCCACATGCTGTCCCCGGGTTTGTCCACAGCTCGACTTGCCTGCTCCAAGCGGGCGATCTAGCTTCGCCGCGCGTGTGTCCGCGCAACCGCGCGTGATCTTGCGCGTTGGCGGCATAGGCTGCGACCGACGTCGTTGCGCCGCCCGCCGTGCGCGGTGGCGGGGCCTTCCAGGAGGTGACTGGTACCGGTGGCGTTGGCCGACGAACGGGGAGTCGAGCCCTCCCCCAACGGTGGTGGACCCGCGAACTACGACGGGTCCTTCGAACGGCAGCCCCCGCAGGACATCGCCGCGGAGCAGTCCGTCCTGGGCGGCATGATGCTGAGCAAGGACGCGATCGCCGACGTCGTCGAGGTGCTGCGCCCCAGCGACTTCTACCGGCCCGCGCACCAGGCGATCTACGACTGCGTCCTGGACCTCTACGGCCGCGGCGAACCCGCGGACGCGATCACCGTCTCCGCCGAGCTCGACCGCAGGCAGGAACTCCTGCGCGTCGGCGGCGCGCCGTACATGCACACGCTGATCGCGACCGTGCCCACGGCCGCCAACGCCGGCTACTACGCCGAGATCGTCGCGGAGAAGGCGCTGCTGCGCCGGCTCGTCGAGGCGGGCACCCGCATCGTGCAGCTGGGTTACCACGGCTCCGAGGGATCACCGATCGAAGAGGTCGTCGACCGCGCCCAGGCCGCGATCTACGACGTGACCGAACGCCGCACCAGCGAGGACTACGCGGCGCTCGAAGACCTGCTGCAACCCACGATGGACGAGATCGACGCGATCGCGTCCCGCGGCGGCGAGTCCCAGGGCATCCCGACCGGCTTCACCGACCTCGACGCCGTCACCAACGGCCTGCACGCGGGCCAGATGATCATCGTCGCGGCCCGTCCAGGTGTCGGAAAGTCGACGCTGGGCCTGGACTTCGCCCGGTCCTGCTCGATCAAGCACGGCATGGCCAGCGTCATCTTCTCGCTGGAGATGGGCAAGACCGAGATCGTGATGCGCATGCTGTCCGCCGAAGCGCGCATCCGCCTCGGGGACATGCGCGGTGGCCGGATGACCGATGACGACTGGACCCGGCTCGCGCGGCGGATGAGCGAGATCAGCGAGGCGCCGCTGTTCGTCGACGACTCGCCGAACCTGACGATGATGGAGATCCGCGCGAAGGCCCGCAGGCTCAAGCAGCGCAACGACATCCAGCTCATCGTCGTCGACTACATGCAGCTGATGACCTCGGGCAAGCGCGTCGAGTCCCGGCAGCAGGAGGTCTCGGAGTTCTCCCGGAACCTCAAGCTGCTGGCCAAGGAGCTCGAAGTCCCGGTCGTGGCGATCTCCCAGCTGAACCGAGGACCCGAGCAGCGCACCGACAAGAAGCCGCAGCTGTCCGACCTGCGCGAGTCCGGTTCGCTGGAGCAGGACGCCGACATGGTCATCCTGATCCACCGCCCCGACGCCTTCGAGCGCGACGACCCGCGCATGGGCGAAGCGGACCTGATACTGGCCAAGCACCGTGCGGGCCCGCAGGCCACCGTGACCGTCGCGCACCAGCTGCACTACAGCCGTTTCGTCGACATGGCCCAGGAATAGGGCAGGGTTGTAGGGTCTCCAAGCTGGCTTCATTTCCTCGGCAGCCACTTCATCTCCGCTTCATCTGTGAAGTAAAGATGAGACTGGGGCGTCCGGGTGGTGGTCGTGGGCACCTCGTATCCGAGCTGCTGCTGATCAGGTCGGTTGGTCAGGACGTTGGCTTGACGTTTGGCCTGAACGTGGCGCGGTATGTGCGCGGTCGGTGTCCGGTCAGCCTGGCGAAGACAGTGCTGAACGTTCCAGGGTCGTGGTATCCGACCTCGACGGCGATGCTGGCGACTGTCTTTTCCGTGGTCTCCAGGAGATGTTTCGCCTTGCGCACTCGCCTCGCCTGGAGGTAGTCGAGCGGGGTTTGGCCGGTCTCGCGGCGAAATCGCCGTAGCAGGGTTCGGGTGCTGACGTGGAACGTTGCGGCGAGCAGCCCGAGGTCGTAACGCTCGCGCATGTTCTGGTCGAGCCATCGTTTGACGCTGTGGGAGAACTCGCTGCCCGTCGCCGGCAACAGTGCCGCGTCGACATAGGGCGTCTGGCTCGATCGCGCGTCGTCGACGAGTGCGATGCGAGCGGTGGCGCGGGCAACGCTGTTGCCGTCGTGTTCGCGGATGAGGCCCAGGGCGAAGTCGTACATCGCGCTGAACGCGCCCGTTGTGGTGATCCCGCTGTCGGTGACCACGAGCTTTTCTGGCCGCACGTTCGTGCGTGGGCATCGGTCGGCAAGCCGGTCGGCGAACAGCCACGAGGTTGTTGACTGGCGCCCGTCGAGCAGGCCGGCGTCGGCCAGCAGGAACGCTCCGACGCAGATCGAAACCACAGCGACTCCCGATTGCGCGCCGGATCTGATGGTGTCGATTTCGGGGCCGAGGGAGCGCAGTGTCACGTCGAGGTCGAGTGCGGTGTGCAGCTCGAATCCCGGTACGACGAGGACGTCGAGGACGTCGACGTCACGTGTTGGGGCGACGGTGAGCACCGCGCCGCCGGAGGCGACCACGCGCCGCCGTGGCGAGAGGATGGAGACCTCGTACGAGGAACCACTGGCCGCGCTGCCGGCGGCGACGTGCGAGGCCATGGTGAGCAGATCGGGCACCCCGAACACCTCTGAAGCGAAGCACCCTGGATAGGCAAGCACGCCAACGCGAAGTGGGATCGCCATGGTGGCGAGATTACCCGGATATGTGGCGATCTCGCCTCTTGTCGGAGGCAGGGGCAACGCATGAGAGTGATGCGATGGCGATCACCGAGGGACGGGCGGACGACACACTCGCGGACTTTTCGGCGCGGCTTGTCGACGTTGAGGGTGTCAGCAAGACCGTCTGCGTGGCCGGGTCTGGACCGGGTGTTGTGCTGATGCCGGAAATGCCCGGCATCAGCCCAGATGTCATCCGTTTCGCGCGCTGGATACGGGACGCGGGATTCACGGTCTACCTTCCGTCGTTGTTCGGTGTCGACGGCGCCTTCCCCACCACCGCCGAGGGGGAGAAGGTCGTCCGACGCGCCTGCGTCAGCGCCGAGTTCCGGGCGTTCGCCGGTGGCGGTACGAGCCCCGTCACAGCCTGGCTGCGGGGGCTGGCGAGGACGGCGCTGGCGGAATGTGGCGGGCCGGGTGTAGGTGCGATCGGGCTCTGCTTCACCGGCAACTTCGCGCTCACCATGACACTCGAATCGGCCGTCATCGCGCCGGTGGTCAACCATCCTTCGCTGCCCCTGGACGACCCTGGCGGACTGGAAATCAGCGACGAGGACGCCGTCACGATCCGCGAGCGCATCGAGCGCGATGGGCTGACGGTGCTCGCCTACCGCTTCGACAACGACCGGTGGTGCACAGGGCAGCGGTTCGCCGCCTACCGGGCGCTGCTGGGCGACGCGTTCGACGACCGTGTCCTTCCGGGTGAGGCAGCCAATCCCAATCCGCCGCCGTTCTTCCGCGACATCGTTGGCTGCCCCCACAGCGTCGTCACCGCTCACCTCGTCGACCAGCAGGGACACCCCACGCTGCGCGCCAGAGACGAGATCCTTGCCTTTCTCGCCACGCGACTCGGCCACGACCAGCCGCCGAGGAAACGTCACGGATTTGAGACTGATCTTGATGACATCACGGTGAGACAACCGAAAAACCCCAGGTGACACAAGATCGACATGTCACGCACGGTGAGACCCTACAGCTGCAGGGGCTCGACGACACCATCCCGCGCTGCGCGGTGGCGGTGTCACACAGAGGTGAGAGGCTGCCGCACGAAGCGCGCCCAACCCGGAGGAGCTGACACCGTGAAGCTGACGACGATCACGAACATCTCCGTCGACGGAGTGATGCAGGGACTCGGCGGGCGGGACGAGGACCGCAGGGGCGGATTCGAGCGCGGCGGGTGGGCCTTGCCGCTGTTCGACGACGAGGCCGAGACGTTGCTCGGCGAGGTCTACCAGCGCGCCGACGCGTTCCTGTTCGGTCGGCGGACCTATGAGATCTTCGCCGGTTCCTGGGGTGCGATGGAAGATCCGAGCAGCAGTCCCATCGGAGCGGCGTTGAACGCGCGGCCCAAGTACGTCGCGTCGACCACGCTCACCGACCCGCAGTGGGCGGACACGACCGTCCTCTCCGGTGACGTCGCGGCCGCCGTCCGCGAGCTGAAGGCCAGGCCGGGTGGTGAGCTGCAGGTGCACGGCAGCGGCAGCCTGGTCCGGCGGCTGTTCGACGACCAGCTGGTCGACGAGATCACCCTGCTCATCTATCCCGTGGTCGTCGGCCAGGGCACGCGGCTGTTCCCCGACGCCGGCCCGGATGCGGCGCTTGACCTGGTCGACTCGCGGGTCACCGCGACGGGGATAACGATCCAGGTCTACCGGCCCAGCGGGCGCCCGCAGTACGCGACCTGAGGCACGTCAGTCGGGCACCGCGAGCTGTTCGACCATGCTGCGCTGGACCACGTTGCCGGACAGCTCGCGCGCTTCAACGCTGAGGCACCCTGACGCTGTGCCTCAGCGCAGCTCCAGATGGCGGCGGAACCACGTGGTCAGCCCGGTGTCCACCGCCCGCGCCTGCGGCAGCTGCGGAGCGGGCTCGATGCCGGGCTCGTCCGCGAGCGGGTGCGCCAACCCGGGAACCCGCAGCAGCTCGGCCCGTTCCCCCAGCGCGCCGACGAGGTCGGACGCGTCGGTGCGCAGGGCCGGGTGGTCCTGCTCGCCGCTGACGACCAGCAGCGGTGCGGTGATGGCGTCCGCCTTGGTGACGAAGTCCAGGCTGTCGGCGATCTTCCCGGACTCGGCGTCGTAGGCGTACTCGCCGGGGAACAGGTCGACGACGGAGCGGATCCGGATCGCCGCGTTCACGACGGCGCCTGCGAAGACCGGCGTCCCGGTCTCGGCGAGCACCCGCAGCGCGACAGCCCCGCCCAGCGAGCCCCCGAGCACGCCGATCGGGCCGTCGTCGACCGGCAACTGCGCGCGGATCGACGCCAGCGCGGCCGGGAACTCCTCGGTCGCCTGCCGGACGAACGGGTGCAGGAAGGACATCAACGGGTCGGTGCTGAACAGCTCCACGATGGCGTCCGTGCTGCCGTCGACCATGCGCGCTCCGCACATCGGCATGCCGAGGTGCACCCGCCACGCGGGCAGGTCGTGCATCGGCAGGGCGGCGGCGAACGCGGCGTCCGACCTCGGTGCGTCGAGCATGTGCCAGGTGACGATCAGCGGCGCGCTGCCGCCGTCGGCCGGTGGCAGTGCGGTGAACGGGACGTCGGCGGCAGTGCCCGTGATTGTGCGCATGCGGCCACAGTAGATCCGCCGACGCAGGCCGGGAATCCGTTATCGCTGCTGGTGAAATCAGTACAGCGGGAACGCCCAGCCGCCGGGGTAGAACGGTTCCCGGTCGCCTCGGAAGGCGGCCGAGGTCCGGGCCAGCGCACCCGGTCGCAGCTCCTCGACCAGACCCGCGGCCGCGAGCGACGTCAGCGTCGTGCCGCCCAGGAACGCCGCGCCGAGCTCCGCCACGTCCAGCCGCAGATCGGCGGATTCCTCGGTGCGCTCGCAGCTGACGGCATCGCCGTCCGCCCGCAGGCGGTAGCGGCCGGTGTTCCACGGGCAGAAGCTGTCGTCGACCTCCAGCACCACGTCGAGCGGCGCCGAGTACCGGCGCACTTCCAGCGCGCGGTCGACGTCGACCAGCCGGACCCACAATCTGTCTACTGTGGATGGACGCAGGGAACGCGGGTCCGTCAGCATGTGCTGCAGCGGTTCGTCCACGGCGCCCTCGTACTCGATCCACGGAGCCAGGTCGATTCCGACGAGATACCGCCAAAGCGCGGCGTATGCGGAACGGGTGAGCGCTGCCAGCTCCTCCACCACCACAGTGCCGACGTCGTTCCCGCGCGCTTCGCGATGGCGGTAGCTGACGTAGCCGGTGGTCCGGCCGTCCGGTTCCTGGTGCAGGGCGAACCGCAGCGAGGTCGCGCCGCCGCGCGCGTGCGGCTCGTCGAAGAAGCGGACCTTCCAGTGCTCTTCGCCCCGGTCCGGCCAGCCGACCGACGTCGTTCTGACCGCGTCGTAGACCTTCTCGATCTGCCGGAGCGCCTGGGCGCGGTTGACGAGCCGGATCGAACCGCCGCCGAAATCCGTGCCGGGGCGGAAGAACATCGCGCGCTTCTCGCACCGGAGCCGGCTCCCCCGCGTGGCGGGGCCGTAGCCGTACCTGCCGTAGATCGCCGCTTCCGCGGGGCGCAGCGCGGCGATCGGCTCCAAGCCCTGCTCGTGCAGGTCCGTGAGCTGGCGGCGCATCATCGAGGTGAGGATGCCGCGGCGCCGGTGCGTTGGCGTCACGCCGACCGTGGCGACGCCCGCGACGGGCGTGACCGCACCGGGCACGGTCAGCATCCGGGGGTACAGCGAAGCCCCTCCCACGGGCGTGTCCTGGTCGAACGCGGCGATGGTGCGCCGCAGGTCCGTGGCCGCCCGCTGGTTGGCGATCTCCTGGTGGGAGCGGTCCATTCCGTAGGTGTCGGCGATCATCCGCGCCCACGCCTCGAACTCGTCTTCGGTGATGGGACGAAGCGGATAGGCCATGGCACCTGTGTAGTACGCGGAGAACGCCGTTGCGACCGGTTTTTCCGTATGGTCGTGTGGATGGACCCGCTGCACTGGGACAAGATGTACCGCAGCCGCGACCAGGTTTTCAGCGGCGAACCCAACGGTGTGCTCGTCGCGGAGGTCACCGAACTGCCCGCGGGGCGAGCCCTCGACGTGGGGTGCGGTGAAGGCGCCGACGCGCTCTGGCTCGCCGGACGCGGCTGGCAGGTCACCGCGGTCGACATCTCCCCCGTCGCCCTGCAACGCGCCGCTGCCGCGGACACCACCGGCCGCGTGACGTGGACGAACGCCGACCTGATCAGCACGCCGCCCCCGGCGGGTGCGTTCGACCTGGTGTCCGTCCAGTACTTCCCGCTCGTGCGGCAGCCCGGCCACGCCGCGCTGCGCGGCCTGCTGGACGCCGTCGCACCCGGCGGCACCTTCCTCTTCGCCAGCCACGACCTCGCGGACCTGACCCCGCGTCCGGAAGAGGGCTTCGACCCCCGCGACTACTACCAGCCCAGCGAAGTCGCCGGGATCCTCGGCGACGACTGGACCGTGCTGGTCGACGAAACCCGCCCGCGCGCCACACCCGCCGGGACGCACCACACCCACGACACCGTCCTGCGAGCGCGCCGCTCGCGGTGATCCGGATTCGGGTTGGACACATCCGCCACCGCCAACGGCATAGGTGGTAGCGGATGACCGATTCGAACGAGGAGATGTCGTGCGGCATCAACGTGCGAGGCGCCCATGACCGCCACCAGCGCTTGTCCCCGCGCGGCATGCGCCTGCGCTCTGCGGGATTTGCGGTCGGGTAGCTGCCCGGCCCTGGAACCGGACGTGTCCGAAGGCGAACTGCTGGGCGCGGCCTTCACGGCGTTCCACGACGCGCACCGGGTGAACTTCCTGAAGTACGCGCGTGCTCGCGGACTTTCCTTCCACGACGCCGAAGACGTGGTCAACGACGCCTTCGTGCAGCTGTACCGGAACCGGGAACGCCTTGCGAACAGCGACAATCCGGCCGCGCTCGGCTTCAAGGTCGTCCGGGACGCCGTCGCCGACCACTGCCGCCGCCAGGACCGGCAACCGGTGCCGACAGCCGCCGTCGACGACCGCCCGGGGCCGGACGAGGTCACCGCTGTGGTCACCCGGGTCGACCTGGAACGGGCGATCGACCAGCTGCCGCAGCGCCGGGCGGACTGCATGCGGCTGCACGCGTTCCTGGACCAGGACGCCCGGGCCATCGCCGACTACCTGGAGATCAGCGTGTCGGCGGTCCGGACGCACCTGTACCTCGCGCGCCGGCACCTCGCCAAGAGGTTCACCAAGGAGGGGGGACGTCGTGGACTTTGAGGAAGCGATGGAGGACACCGCGCGGTTCCTGCGGTCCGAGTACTCCGACTACGACGTCGTGGCGGCCCGTCAGGCGCTGGAGGACCGGATCATCGCGCTGGAGATGCCTTCGGCTGTGCCCGTGCGGACCCCGGTCGGACATCCGCACCCGTCGATCGGTGCTGCCGCTCAGGAAATCACGCCGGACAGGCACGACTGGAGGCTCGACGCGGCGTGCCGCGGCGACGAGCCGGATCAGCTCTTCGTCCGCGGGGGGCAACAGCGCATGGCCAGGATGGTCTGCTTCGGGTGCCCGGTGCGCACCGAATGCCTCAGCGAGGCGCTGGACAACCGGATCGAGTTCGGTGTCTGGGGCGGCATGACCGAGCGGGAGCGGCGTGCGCTGCTGCGTCGTCGGCCCGACGTCCGGTCGTGGAAGGAACTGCTGGAGATGGCCAGGACCGATTCGGAGATCCAGCAGATCATCGAAAGCCGAGGGGCCTGATCACGCAGACCCCGGGCGAGGTCTTCGCCCGCGGCCCCTGCGCTCGCAGGGGAAACCAGTTCCAGGAGGTGACGATGGACGAGCAGTGCCCGGTGTGCCGACGCGGGTGCCCGAAGCGTTCCGTGCCCTGGCAGGCGATCGGAGCGCTCGTGACGCTGGTGGTCCAGGTTTGGAACGTCGTGGCGGGCATCCTGTCCAACTGACCACGGGGCCGGGTTCGGCGGCCGTCGAACCCGGCCCCGGCGATGTCCGGATGTGACAGGGAATCGTCTCGGTCGACAGCCGCACGCCCGCCGACGTGCGGACCTCACCGGCGACCGGCCCCGCGAGCCGGACCTCCTAGCGGGCGCGGCCCGTGGTCTCCCGGTTGGCCAGCGCGAAGACCTCCGCCGGGCCGGTCACGTCGAGGAGGTCGACGTCGGGGAAGACCGAGATGACGACGCGGTGCGGAACGGGCATGCACCCATACTCACCACCGCACGTCATGGCCTCAATAAGGACCTCGTGCTGGCCGGGTTCATGACGCACATGTGCGTCAGCTTCACCCCCAGGGCGCCTTCAACCTCGGCTACCGGCCAACCGTGGTCGCCGAGGCCACCGCGACCCGGCCGCTCACCGCGCCGGACGGCGGCGAGGTGCCCGCGACCGCGCTCCAGTCCGCGGCGCTGACGACCATCACCGACCTGTTCGGACTGGTCGTCCCGACCGCCGACGACCTCGGTTGCTGAGCGAGGTGACGATCGGCAGTAGGCGCTTGCCGGTCAAGGCCGTGAACGCGATGGACGCCCGGCCGGGCGCCGCAACCTCGTCACCGCAGGCGCCACCGACGACGTCTGCACCGCCCACCCGACGCTGACCGCCGCTGCGGGAGGGCCGCAATGTCCCGCTCGCAGCGGTCGCAGCGGGCTGACCACCGACGGCGAGGTCCCAGTACGCAGGACGTCGAGCGCGCCTTCCACCGCCACGCCGACGACCTCAGCGCCTGACCTTCTCCTCCACCGCGAGCGCCGCGGCTGCGGCGGGACCCTCGGCGCGAGCGGTGATCCGCCCGGACCGGATGCGGACAGCGGTCTCGGTCGCGTCGCTCACGGCGGGCACGCCCGCCGCGGCGGCCAGCGCGCCCGTCTCGTCGCAGACGACCTGGAGGTCCGGCCAGGCCGGCTCGGGGAACGCCTGCCGGAGGCAGCCGCCGAGCTCGGCGAGGGTGAGCCGCGCCAGCGGCCCGAGCTCGGCCGGATCGCCGGTGACCAGGACCGCCGTAACCGGCGAGCCGGGCGGAGCGAGGCGCGCGGCTTCCTCGGCGGCCGTCAGCCGGTGCAGGCCGAGGACGACGAGCACGCCGTCGCCGTCGAGCCGCGCGGGCCGCTCCCGCACCAGGTCGATCGCGTTCGGTGGTGACCAGGGCTCGTCGGCGGGGTGCGCGGGCGGCACCGCGGCCGGGGGTGCCCAGTAGTCGTTGAGCGCGAGCCCGGCGAGCCGTTCGCACGCGCTGATGACGTCGAAGGGCTCGACGAAACCGGGTGCGGCGTCGGCGAGCCTGCTCGCGCCGTGCAGCGTGATGAGCACCGTCTCGGCCATCCGGACCAGCCGCGCGGGCGGAGCACCGGGCGCGGGTTCGGGTGGGCTGAGCCGTTCCAGCGCCAGCGAGAGCAGCAGCGCGTCGAGCTTCAGCAGCTGGGTGAACGGGGTGCGGATGCGTTCGTCGGCGCGGACTTCCGACATCAGGTCGGCGCCGGGAGCCGGGAGCCGGGCGACCCACGCGCGGGCGAACGCGCCCAGGGCTTCCTCCGCGTTTCGGCCCGTCTGCGGCTGCGGAGCTCGCTCCGCGTTCTCGGCGAGATCGGCCAGGACGGCGAAGTAGAGGGCCCGCTTGCCGGGGAAGTTCGAGTAGACCGCGCCTCGGGTGAGCTCGGCGCGTTCGGCGATGGTGTCGATCCGGGCGTCGCGGAAACCGCGTTCGGCGAACTCGTCCCGCGCGGCGGCCAGCACCCTGGCGCGGTTGCGCTGCTGCGTCTGCGCCCTGCTGAGCCGGGCCATCGTCCTCCTTGCGGTCGCCTCCGCCAGCAAGATACGTTCACCATCCAGATGATGACATCATCTGCATTGAACATCTGGAGGAGCCGTGACCGTTGTCGACCTCGATCTGACCGACCCCGAAGTGCTGCGCGATCCGACCGCCGCCTACGGCCGCGCGCGGGAGCTCTCGCCGCTGGCGCGGATGTCGGTCCCCGGCATGGCCCCGATGTGGGCGGTGACCCGGTACGAGGAGGCCAGGGCGATGCTGGCCGACCCGCGCTTCGAGCTGAGCGAGGAAAGCTTCGCCTTCCGGCCGGAAGTGCCCGAGCACTGCAAGGCGTACCTGCGGACGATGCAGGAGATGAACGGCCGCGAGCACACCCGGCTGCGCAGGCGGGTGGCCCCCGCGTTCACCCCGCGCCGGGCCCACCAGTTCCGGCCGCGGATCGAGCGGGCCGTGCGGCGGCTGCTCGACGCCCTGCCCGGCGAGCCGGTGGAACTGGTCGAGCACTTCGCGCGGCCGTTGCCGATGGACGTGATCTGCGAGCTGGTCGGCATCCCGGAGTCCGACCGCCCGCAGTGGCGGAGCCACGGCGCCGCGGTCGCGGCCGGGCACGGGCAGAAGCTCACCGAGGCCGTGCCCGCCATCATCGCCGGGGCCGAGGCGGCGGTGGCCGCCCGCCGCGCCGAGCCCGCCGACGACCTGGTCACGGACCTGCTGCGCGCGGAGGACCAGCTCGACGACACCGAGATCGTCACCCTGATCTGGAACGTCGTCCTCGCGGGCCAGGTGCCGACCAACCTCATCGCCAACGCCGTCGCCGCCCTGCTCGACCACCCCGACCAGCTCGCGGCGCTGCGCGCCGACCCCGGGCTGATGCCCTCGGCAGTGGAGGAGCTGATGCGCTGGTGCGGCCCGCAGCTGCTGACCGTGCCGCGCTTCGCGCGCGAGGACGTCGAGATCGGCGGGATCCCGGTGCCCGAGGGCGCGATGGTGACGGCGGTGATGGCGTCGGCCAACCGCGACCCGCGCGTGTTCGACGATCCGGAACGGCTCGACCTGCGCCGTGACGCCGCGCGGCACCTCGGCTTCGCCCACGGACCGCACTTCTGCCTCGGCGCGTCGCTGGCCCGGGTCGAGACGGAGGTCGCGTTGGCCGGGCTGCTCCGGCGCTTCCCCGGCCTGGCCGCGGCCGGGGAAGCGCAGCGCTCGCCGGACCCGGGCACCGCGCGGCTGACCGCGCTGTCCGTGACCGGCCTCGGCTAGGCCAGGCCGAAGGTCTCGGCGAACCGGCCGATCGCCAGGTCCTGGCCCTTGATCTGCGAGGTCTGCTCGGCGCCGAGCAGACCGGTCTCGGGCGTGTAGGTCACGCCGCCCGCCGGGCCGAGCGGGAGCGCGATGCCCGGTGCGGCGGGCTCGTAGGTGGCCAGCTCGCCCTCGCCCGCGATCAGCGCCCGGATGTTGCCCGCCACCACCGCGGCGTGGTCCCCGGCCGCCCGCGCGAGCTTGCCCTCGGGCAGCGCGGTCAGGTCGCCGACGGCGAAAACCCGTTCCTGGCCGGGAATCCGCAGCTGCGGGGTCACCTCGACGTGCCCGTCCGGCCTGCGGGCGGCGGCGAGATCGCCGTTCAGGTAGCCGCTGACCGGCGTGACGCCGAAGCAGCGGAACCAGATGTCGGCGGTGATCTCCCTGCCCGCCCGCGTGGTCGCGGTGAACGTCTTGAGCTCGCCCGGCTGCGACGGCGGGGTGTCGCCCAGGGCGTCGCCCAGCACCAGCTCGACGCCCAGCTCGTCGAGCTGGCGCCGCAGCTCGGTGCGGACCTCGGCGGGGAACTCGGCCAGGACCTCGGTCGCCGGGTCGACGATCGTCACCGGCTTGCCCGGCCACACCGCCTTGATCTCCCCGGCGAGTTCGAGGCCGGCGGGACCGGCGCCGAGCAGCAGCACGTCGTTCGCGCCGAGCAGCGCCTCGCGGGCGGTGCGCAGCCTCGCCTTGGCCTCGGCGCTGTCGTCGACCTCGGTCTTGGCCGGGAACGGGTAGCCCGATCCGGTCGCCAGCACCAGGTAGTCGGCGTCGATCCGCTGCCCGGAGCCGACGGTCACGCCGGTCGCGTCGGCGTGCACGACCCGGTCGTGCACCAGCCTGCCGCGCTCCAGCAGCCGGTCGTAGGGGAAGAAGATCCGGTCGGTCCACTCCGGATCGACGAGCCCGCGCAGCGCGGCGACGTTGTGGACGAACAGGTCCCGGGGCTCGACCAGGACGACGTCGGCCACGTCGTCGAGGGCCTTGGCGACGGCGGTGCCGCCGTATCCGCCACCGACGACGACCACGGTCGTGCGCATGAAACCACTCCTAGTTCGTAATACATACAGTTGGGATTACGAACTAGATTAGTTCGTGCTGCGTACCTCCGTCAACTACAATCGAACGATGACCGATCTCCCGACCGCGATGGTGCGGATGGCGCACCTGGTGAACCACGTGTTCGCCGAGGTCAGCCGGGACCACGACCTGACCCCGCAGCAGGCCCAGCTGATGTGCCAGCTGATCGCCGGGCCGGTCGGGATGGGCGAGCTGACCCGGTTGATGCGGCTGGAGAAGTCGAGCATGTCCGGCCTGGTCGACCGGGTTGAGCGCCGAGGTCTGGTCGAGCGCGTGCGCGACACGTGCGACCGGCGCGCGTACCGGATCGAGCTCACCGAGGACGGGGTCCGGCTCGCGAACAAGTCGCACGAGGGCGTGATCGCCGAGCTGGAGCGGCGGGCCGCGAGCCTCACCGACGAGGAGCGGGACGCGCTGACCGCCCTCCTCGGGAAGGTCCTGGACTGATCTCAGGCGTGCGGCCCGGCGGAAACGGCGCCGATCGTCAGCCGCGGGCGGGCTTCCAGGAACGCGCCGATGCGCTCGACCTGCTCGTCCAGCGCCGAGCGGTGCGCGGCGGTCAGCCGTCCCAGCGGTTCCACCGCGATGTCGACCTTCCGGCCTGATCTCCGCTGGTGCCAGACCCCGGCGGCGGTGCCGCCGACCAGCAGCACCGGGAAGTTCCCCGCCTGCCCCCTCGCCAGCGCGCGTTCCGCGGCCCTGCCGGGGAACACGCGCTCCCGAGGATGGCATCCGACCGCGTAGGCGTCGAAGTACGGCAGGAGCCGCACACCGCCTGGCTCGTGGTCGAAGTCCTCGTCCCCGGCCAGCACCCAGGACACCTCGCCCTCGACGTCCACCTCGCGCAGGTCGAGCGCCCCGAACGCCTGCTCCGCCCACCGCTCCGGCGCGGCCAGCCACCGCGCGAAGTGCGCCGGTGTCGCCGGGCCGTAGCCGCGCAGGTAGCGGCGGGCGAGCTCGGCGACCGCGGTTTCCGAGGGCATGGGGCGGAATCCCGGCAGCCAGCGGCGCGGGCTGGTGTAGGTGACCTTTCGCCCCCGGTTCGGGCCGAAGCACAGCGCGCCCCGGTGCGCCGCGGTTCCCACGGCCTGCCGCCACCGCGGCCACCTGCCCTGGAACGCGGGCATCACCAGGTCACCCGCCCAGGAACCGGTCGCGGCGACCACGGCCTCGGTCAGCTCGTCGACCGTCAGCTCGGCGTCGGCCAGCGCGCCGTCGATCGCCGCGACGACCTCGTCGGTCTGCTCCGGAGTCAGCCGCACCCCGTCCGGCATCGGGTTGCGGCCCGGGACCGCCGAGAGCGCGCCTGTCCACATTGGAAGGTCGCGCGCGGGGAGCAGGTGCGCCGTGCCGCGTGGGCCGAAGGTCTTGACCAGGACACGTTCCGTCCACAGCGCTTCCCAGACGTCGGCCCGCGTCGTACTGCTGGTCCGAAGCCCGACGGACAGCTCGGCGGCGGACAGGATCTGGGCGTGCGCGCCGCTGACCGCGGCGACGGCGTCCACGACGTCGTGAGCGGGTTCGAGCAGGCCGTGGCGGTGCAGACGCCGCGCGTGGACGCGGTTCCAGGTCAACTTCATCCGGCGACGGTAGGCGGTATCCAGGTCAGATCATGTCCCAAATCCTGGGCTCAACGGGTGAACGGGAATCGAGCGCTCCAAATCCTGCGCGCATCCGGGCACGATGATCGATCGTGGGCAGCGCGGACAAGGGGCGGGCGGCACTCCGGGCGATCGGCAGACCGGTCTCCTTCCGGCGCAGCGAGCGGTTGATCGCGCTCGGCGACCGGAGCGAGGACGTCGTCCTGCTGCTCGGCGGACTGGTGAAGGCGGTCCTGTCCGACCACCGCGGATCGGTGACGGTGACCGGCCTGTTCGGCGCAGGCGACGTGGTGGGCGAGGTGGGCGTGCTGCGCCGGTGCGCACGCACGGCCGACATCGTCGGCCTGCGCCCGGGCACGGCTGTGCGGGTGCCCGCCGCGGACTTCCTTCGGTTGCAGGAGCAGGACCGTGACGTCCGCGTGCTGCTCGACGAGGCCGCGTGGAAGCGCCAGCGCTACGCCGACGACCGGCAGCTGTCCCAGACCCGCGGCCTGCCCGCGCGGGTGGCGATGTTCCTGCTCGGATGGGCGAAGGAGCACGGCGAGCAGCGGCCGGACGGCCTGCACATGTCCGGCCTGAGCCAGCGCGACATCGCCGAGGGCGTCTGCGCGGCGGCCCAGAGCGTCGAGACCGTCCTCCAGGAGCTGCGGCGGGACTCGCTGCTGGAAACCGGCCGCCTGCGGTACCGCCTGCCCGACCCGGCGGCGATCGAATCGAAAATCTCCGGGTAGTCCCGGATATCTGGGAGAAACCACCGGCGCCGCGCGACCAGACTGTCCGCGCGGACGGGGAAACCATGCGGAGGGGACCGTGGACCTTATTCCTGACCACCGGGCGTTGTTCGGTGTCGACGTCATCGGCTCGGCGAGCAACGCCGGGTACCACCTCGACGACATCCCGCGCGCGGTCGAGGACATGCTCTCGATCGCGTTGCGCAGCAGCGGGATCGACTTCTCCGAGGTGGTGCACTGGGAGCGCACCGGAGACGGCGCGCTGCTGACCCTGCCCAGCCGCGACCTCGGCGCCCTGCTCGACGCCGCGCAGCGCCTGGACCTGATCGCCGCGCAGCGCAACCGCAGGTACAACCCGGTGGTCCGGCTGCGGATCGCCGTGGAGGTGGGCCCGGTGGGGGCGGGGCCCGGCTACTTCCAGCCGAAGATCGCGGTCAACCGGCTGCTGGACTCCGCCGAGTTCAAGCAGCTGGTCGCCCGCTGCCGCGAAGAGGCTCCGGCCGACGCGGTCAACACCGCGCTGATCGTCTCCGACCAGGTCCTGCGCACCGTCTTCGGCGGCGACCACGTGAGCCTGGTGCGCCGCGAGGAGTTCGCGCAGCTGGCGGTCAGCAACAAGGAGCACGCCGACACCGCCTGGACCAGGATTCCGGGCTTCGACGCGCGAACGCTGGGGGTGTTCGCGACGCCGGAGCCCGAGCCGCCGGCCGCACCGGAGCCGCAGGCGGGCCAGGTGACCAACGTGTCCTACGGGCCGATGAACGGCGTGCAGACCCACACGGTCCACGGCGGTATCAACTTCGGCTCGCGATGAGCGAGGAGGAACCGCAGGGCTGGATTCCGCCTCGCAACTGGGGAAGCACGCGCAACAGCACGAGCGGCGACCTGCGCGAGGTGGTGCAGGCCAGGGACATCCACGGCGGGGTCACCTTCAACGCGGCCCGCGAACCGGACGAGCTGCTGGTCCGGCGGGTGTCGGAGAAGGAGCTCGACGACGTCCGGGCCCAGTTCGTCGAGCCGGGCGGGTTCCGCGACGCGTCGCGCGTCCTGCTGGCGAACCGGATCGTCGTGCTGTGGGGCCGCGGCTCCGGCAGGTCGTTCGCCGCGCTGCGGCTGCTGGCCGAGAGCGGCTGCACCGCGATCGACGAGCTGAATCCCCTGCGCCGCCCGGAAACGCTGCGCGCGGAGGAGCTGGAGGCGGGCACCGGGTACGTCTGGGATCTGCGCGACTCCGGCGACCGGCCGTTCAGCGACAGCGCGTTCGACCGCTGCGTCGGGGCGGTGCGGGCGGTCGGCTGCCGGCTGGTGGTCCTGCTCGGCGACCGCTCGCAGTGCGGGGGCGAGGGGCTTCGGCTGGGGGCGGAGCTGTCCGCGCCGGACCCGATGGACGTCGCCGGAGCGGTGCTGCGGGTGCGGTATCCCGGGGCGGGCGAAGGCGTCGGGCTGACGCTCAAGCGGGATCTGGCGGCGGGGCTGGAGGCGGGCGACCCTCCGGGCAAGGCGGTGCGGGCGGTCGAGCTGGCCATCCGGGTGGACGACGGCGAGATCGACACCGGAGTCGCGCTGGCCCGGCTGGGCGAGGTGGTCGACGTCGCGGTGGACCGGTGGTTCGAGGGCAGGGACGTGCTCGACTACGCCATGGCGCTCACGGTCGCGGTGCTGGAGAACTCGCCCTACGACGTGGTCGTGCAGCAGGCGCTCGAACTCGACGAGCAGATCCGGTCGGCCCAGCTGCCGGAGGACAAGCCGCTGCGACCGCGAAAGATCTTCGACAAGTCCAAGGAGCAGCTGCTTCGCGACACCCGGACCACCACGGACGACAGCGAGCACCCCAAGCATCCGGGGCTGCGGGTCGAGACCATCCGGTTCAACCGGCAGGGATGGGCTTCGGCGGTGCTGCGCCACGCGTGGCGCGAGTACCCGTCGGCGCACCCCGTCCTCCTGGAATGGCTGCGCACCCGCGTTCCGCGCACCGAGGCGCGGCGTGCGTTGTGCTCGGTGATCGCGGACGTTCCCGCGCACGATCCGCTGGAGTTCGTCAACGAGCTGGCGGGGAGCAAGAAGCCGAGCGACCGCACCCTCGCGGGACTGACCATGATCGGCCTGGCCGAGCAGCAGCACCTCGCGCCGCTGGTCGACGAGAACCTGCTGCGGTGGGCGCGCGACGGCAACGCCTACCAGAAGGCGACCGCCGCGGAGCTGTACTCGTCGCCCTTCGGACTCCGGGACGTCGAGACCGCGCTGGAACAGCTGGGCCGGATCGGCAGTTCGGACCGGCAGACCCCGCAGGAAGCGGTGATCGAGGGCGCGCTGTGGGTGCTGCGCCACCGCGAGCACCGGGACCGGGTGATCCGGGCGGTGGTCGGCTGGGCGGGGCCGCGCAACCGGCGCAACGGGCTGCGGGTCGTGTCGATGAGCATCGCGCTGTGGCTGGCCGGGGTGATGGTCAGCGAGCACATCGACGTCGACGAGATCGCCGAGTCGCATCCTGGCGAGGTCCGCGCGCTGATGCGGCGGGTGATGTCCGATCCGGAGTTCGGCGCGACGGTGCTGGAGCACCTGGCGCCCCTGTCGCTGAGGGCGAAGTGGGAGGACGACGCGGCGGCGGAGCTGGTCCGGCTCACCGAGCTGATCGTGCCGGACCTGCGGTGGTGGGCGCGGCGCGCCCAGGTCGCCGACCTCTGCCTCAAGCACCCCGACCGGGGCAACGAAATCCGCCACGTGTTCCGGACCGCGTGGAAGTGCCGACGGCGTCTAGGTCAGGTTCCGGCCTAGAAGGATGGCAGGGTTCAGCGCATGACCATCGACACCCCGGCGCGGCTGCTGAGCCTGCTGTCGCTGCTCCAGACGCCGCGCGAGTGGCCTGGGCGCGAGCTCGCCGAACGGCTCGGCGTCAGCGCGCGCACCATCCGCCGCGACATCGACCGGCTGCGCGAGCTCGGCTACCCGGTGGAGGCGACGATGGGCGCCGCGGGCGGGTACCGGCTGGTCGCGGGCGCGGCGATGCCGCCGCTGCTGCTCGACGACGAGGAGGCCGTCGCGATCGCCGTCGGGCTGCGCACCGCGGCGGGGCAGGCGGTCGCGGGGATCGAGGAGGCGTCGGTGCGGGCGCTGACCAAGCTCGAACAGGTGCTGCCGTCGCGGCTGCGGTACCGGGTCGGCGCGCTCAACACCGCGACCCTCCAGGTCACGTGGGCCGGTGATCCGGTCGATCCGAAGCACCTGACGGTGATCGCCGCCGCGATCGCCAACCGCGAGCAGCTGCGGTTCGCCTACCGTGCCGCCGGAGGTGGCGAGAGCCGCCGCCGGGTCGATCCGCACCGGCTCGTCTCCGCGGGTCGCCGCTGGTACCTGGTGGCCTACGACCACGACCGCGACGACTGGCGGATCTTCCGCGTCGACCGCATCGAGGCCCCGTACGGGACCGGGGCGCGGGCGGTGCCGCGCGAGCTGCCTGCCGAGGACGCGGGCGAGTACCTGATCAACAAGCTGCACGGCAAGGTGCCGACGTACCGGGCCGTGGCGACCCTGCACCTGCCCGCCGAGCAGGTCGTCGGCCGCCTCGGCGACTCCCCGGAGGACGTCGTCCCGATCGACGAGAAGTCGTGCCTGCTGCGCGGCCACACCGACACGCTGGAGTACCTGGCGTCCCACCTGGCGATGCTGGGCTGCGAGTTCGAGGTGCACGAACCGCCCGAGCTCATCGACTACCTGCGCGCGCTCGCGGACCGCGTCGCCAACGCCGTCCGCGGGTAGCATCGCCTCCGTGACGGCACCCTGCCACGCGTCCGTGCTGTTCTGAGCACCGATTCCGAGCGCTGAGCACCGCTCGCGCTTCTGCACGCCCTTTTCCGGGATTTCGAGGCAGGGATGGAATCGATGTGCACGGATGTCGTTCGCTGGGCGGAAAACGGTGAGCACCGCCGCGCCCGCTGGCGTTCGGGAAGCGGCGCGCCGGCGCCGCGGAGAGTGGCCGTGGCCGACGACCGGACAAGCGCCGACGCGGCTTTGCGCTTGGCGCGCAAGGGAACCGCGTTGCTGTGGCGCGGGGACTTCCACAACGGCCGCAGGTTGTTGCAGGCGCTGGGACGCCGTCTTCCCCGCGCGAAAGCGGATGGTTTCGAACAGCATCGCCGTCAGCAGGCACGGCGCGCACGTGTCCTGGGGATGCTGCTGGTCCCCTTCGACGCGGGTCACGTGATCCCGCTGCGCCGTGCACCGGACGTGCGCACGGCCTGCGCGGAGGTCTACGGACCGTCGAACGAGCCGTACCTGTTGCCCCTGCGGGAACTCCTGGGGCTGGTCGGTGCGCACGAATGGCGGCGCAAAGGGATCGAAATCACCCGGATAGGCCGAATCCACCCGCATTACGGGGTTTTCGCCCCGACCCGCGGTGAGTACGTCGACCTGATCGCGGAAACCCCGCTGCCGACGACCGGGATCGCCTTCGACATCGGAACCGGAACCGGCGTGCTGGCCGCGATCCTCGCCCGCCGAGGTGTCCGCCGGGTCGTGGCGACCGACCACGATCCCCGCGCGCTGACCTGCGCCCGCGACAACATCGCCCGCCTCGGACTGTCCGCGCGGATCGAGGTGCTCCGGGCGGACCTGTTCCCGCCGGGCCGCGCCGACCTGGTCGTCTGCAACCCGCCGTGGATCCCGGCCCGGCCGACCTCCCGGCTGGAACACGCCGTGTACGACCCGGAAAGCCGGATGCTGCGCGGTTTCCTGAGCGGCCTCGCCGACCACCTGGCACCGGGCGGGGAGGGTTGGCTGATCCTGTCGGACCTCGCCGAACACCTCGGCCTGCGATCCCGCACCGAACTGCTCGGGATGATCGCATCGGCGGGATTGCGCGTCGTGGGCCGAGTCGACGCGCGCCCGACCCACCGCCGCGCGCACGACGCGACCGACCCGCTGCACTCCGCCCGCGCCGCGGAGGTCACGTCGCTGTGGCGGTTGGCCGTGCGGTGAGCGGGCGAGCGGGCCGCGCCAGCGGGGAGGGCGGCGCGGCCCGCTCGGACGACCCGACTGGTCGACGGGGATCTGCCTGCCGCACAACGTGGTTACCTTGGTGCCGTCCAGCAAGAATTGGGCATGACCCTCGTCAGCGACTGTTCACAGGGGTTCACAGCAGGAGTGGTGCCGATGACCAACGACGCGGACTTGCGAGCTGCCCGCGAAGCGGAAGGGCTGAGCCTGGCGCGGATGGCGCGGCGGACCCGCTTCGCCAAGTCGTACCTCAGCATGGTCGAAACCGGGAAGCGCCCGGTCCCCACCGACGTCGTCGCCGCGTACGAGCAGGTCCTCGGCTTCCCGTTGGCGGCCGACCCGGGCGCCCCGGTGCGGCTCGCGCACGAATGGCTCGTCTCGGAATCGCCCGCAGCCCTCCACCTGCGCTCCGGGCGAAGGATCGGCCGCTCGCTGGCGGCGGAACTGGAATCCCGTGTCGTCGAGCTGCGCCACCTCGACGACGTGGTCAGCAGCGCGGACCTCCTACCCGCCGTCTCCGAGGAACTCAGCACCGCTCGGGAGCTCGTCCGAGAGGCGACCTACTCCGACAGCACGGGAAAGCGCCTGTTCACCGCGGTGGGAGAGCTCGCGCAGCTCGCCGGGTGGGTGGCCGGTGACGCCGGGAAGCTCGCCGAAGCGCAGCGCTTCTACCTGTCCGGTGTCGACGCGGCGAACCAGGCGCGGGATCGCGTCTTGGGGGCGCAGCTGCTGTCCAGCCTGAGCTACCAGATCGCCAACACCGGGAACCCGCGCGACGCGGTGCTTCTGGCCAGGACCGCCGTGATGGGCGCCGAAGGCGCGACTCCGCTGGTCCGGGCCCTGCTGCTGGAGCGCCTCGCGTGGGCCTCGGCGAAATCCCGGGACGCCGAAGCGACCTGGCGGGCGTTGGACGAGGTCGATGACGCCTTCGCGGCGCGCGGTGCGGACGAGCCGGAATGGGTTTACTGGCTCAACCGGGCCGAAATCGACGTGATGGCCGGGAGGTGCCTGATCCAGCTGGGCAGGCCGGGCGAGGCGGAACCGCTGCTGTCCGCCGCGATCGAGACCTACCCCGCGGAGCACGCCCGCGAGGTCGCGCTGTACCTGTCCTGGCTGGCCGAGTCGCATGCGAGGTCCGGTGATCTGGACGCCGCCCGGGAAACCCTGGCGCGGGCGCAGCCCTTCGCCGAAGCCATGCCGTCAGCCCGGACCGGTGATCGGCTGCGCGCGGTCCGCCAAGCCTGCGCCTAGCGCCCCGGATCGACGACCTCGTCCGCCCCGGCCAAAGCGGCGGCGGGCTGCGTGGTCGTCAACGCGATGCAGTACGCGCCCGCCGCCTTCGCCGCGGCGATCCCGGCGGGTGCGTCCTCGAACACGACAGCCCGCGCTGGCTCGACCCCGAGCGCGCGGCAGCCAGCGAGGTAGCCCTCCGGCGCGGGCTTGCCCTCGGTCACGTCGTCGGCGGTGATCAGCACGCCCAGCAGCGGAAGCACCCCGATCGCCGCCAGCTCGCCCCGCGCGTAGTCCGCAGTGCCGGAAGTGACCACGCCGACCGGAATTCCTTCGCGGTGCAGCGCGCGGAGCACGTCGACGACTTCGGACACGGGCGCCGCCGGCAGAGTGGCGTAGGAAAGGGCTTCGGCGAACAGCTCCTCGACGGTGCGACCGGGAAAGCTGTGCAGGTGTTCGGCGAGCACCTGCTTGCCGGGGCGCCCTGCGAACGACGCCAGCAGCCGCTCGTCGTGCGGCACGCCGTGCGTGCGGAACAACCGCGCCCAGGCCGCCTGGCTGCGCGGTTCGGTGTCGACGAGGGTGCCGTCCAGGTCGAACAGGGCTGCCGAGAACTGCCGGGCGGTGTTGAGCACGACCGGATCCTCTCCCCGTCAGCGCGTGTCGCGCTGGCGGATTCCGGACGTCTGCTCGCAGAGTGAGCCGGTTGCGGCCGTCGGTGCGTGAAGCGGGCGGAACTGCTCGACCGCGCGTTCGCCCTGCTCAGAGGATTCTGACCTGCGGTTCTCCGGCCTACACTGGGTCCGGCGGAATGCGGTGGTCGCGATGGCGACGAGGCGTGTGGGCAGACTTCCCGACGACCTGACCAGTTTCGTCGGGCGTCGAGGCATGAGCGCGCAGGTGCGGCGGCTGGTGTCGTCGTCCCGGCTGGTGACGCTGACCGGCGTGGCCGGGGTCGGCAAGTCCCGGCTGGCCGCGCACGTCGCGCGCGGTCTGCGGCGCGCCTTCCCCGACGGCGTGTGGCTGGTGGACCTGGCCAGGGTCGCCGAACCCGATCTCCTCGGCCGGGCCGTGACCACCGGGCTCGACCTGCGCGACCAGCCCTGGACCACACCCGAGGCGCTGGCCGACCAGCTCGCGGACAAGCGGATGCTGGTCGTGCTCGACGGCTGCGAGCACCTGCTCGACGCCTGCGGAACGCTGGTCGGCGCGATGCTCGCCAGAGCGCCGGAGGTGCGGGTGCTGGTGACCAGCCGCTCGCCGCTGGGGATCGCCGGCGAGCAGATCTGCCCCGTCCCGCCGATGTCGGTGCCCACCAGGGGCGGCGGCGAAGCGCTGGCGCTGTTCGAGGACCGCGCGGCGGCAGTGCAGCCCGGCTTCGCCGTCGGCCCGCACAACCAGCAGGCCGTGGCCCGGCTCTGCCGCGGGCTCGACGGGCTGCCGCTGGCGATCGAGCTGGCCGCGGTGTGGATGCGGTCGCTGTCGGTCGAGGAGATCCTGGACCGCCTCGGCGACCGGTACCGGCTGCTCACCGGCGGCGACCGCAGCGCCGCTCCGCACCACCGCACGCTGCGCGCGGCGATCGCGTGGAGCTTCGACCTGTGCTCGCCGATCGAGCGGACGCTGTGGGCGCGGCTGTCGGTGTTCGCGGGCGGCTTCGAGCTGGCGGCGGCCGAGGACGTCTGCGCGGGCGACGGCGTCAGCGCGGAGGAGCTGTTCCTCGGCATCGCCGGGCTGGTCGAGCGGTCGGTGCTGACCAGGGAGGACTCCGGAGGATCGCGGACCAGGTACCGGCTGCTGCGCACGCTGGGCGAGTACGGCCGGGAGCGGCTCGGCGCCGAGGAGCTGGTGCTGCGCCGGCGCCACCGCGACCACTACCTGCGGCTCGCCGAGTGCGCGGATGCCGAGTGGCTGGGCCCGTCCCAGCTGGAGTGGCTGCGCCGCCTGCGGCTGGACCGCGAGAACCTGCGCGCGGCGTTGGACTTCTGCGGCACCGAACCCGGCGAGGAAGCGCTGCGGCTGGCCGCCGCGCTGCGGTTCCACTGGATCGCGGGCGGCGCGCTCGCCGACGGCCGCGACTGGCTCGACGACGCGCTGGCCCTCACCTCCGGGCCGAGTTCGCACCGGGCCCGCGTGCTTGCGATCAACGCGCTGGTCAGCGCGATGCAGGGGGACACCGGGGCCGCGCTGGAAATGGTGGCCGAGGCGCGCGAGCTCGGAGATCCGCTGGTGCCGAACGTGTCCGGCGTGATCGATCTCCTGCGCGGCGACTTCGCCGGAGCGGTGGACTGGTTCGAGGAGTCCATGCGGCAACCGGAACTGCTCAACCACGACGGGCTGGCCGTGATGTCGCTGCCGAACCGCGCTCTGCTGGCGATCTTCGACGGCGAACCCGAGCGGGCCGCGCAGCTGTGCGAGCAGGCCGTGGAGATCTGCGAGGAGCACGGTGAGAAGTGGGCGCGGTCGTGGGCGGAGCTGGTGCTCGGGCTGTGCCGCTGGCGGCAGGGCGACCTGCCCGCGGCGACGGCGCACGTGCAGGCGGCGCTGCGGACCAAGGACCTGTTCCACGACCTGCCCGGCATCCTCCTCTGCCTGGAGGCGTTGGCGTGGATCGAGACGAAGCGGCACCATCCCCACCGCGCGGTCCGGTTGTTCGCGGCCGCGGGCGAACTGTGGAAACCGCTCGGGACGCACCTGTTCGGCATCGAGCAGTACGAGCAGTGGCACCGCGAGTCCGCAGCCGCGGCACGGCGTGCGCTGCGGCCGGACGAGTTCCGCGAGGCGGAGCGGAAGGGCGCCTCGTTCACCCTCGCGGAGGCGGTGGCCTACGCGCTCGGCGAGCGCCGGCCGACTCGCGCCGCCCACATCCCCGAGCAGCTCACCAAGCGGGAGCACGAGGTCGCGCAGTTGGTCGCGAGAGGGCTGTCGAACCGGCAGATCGCCGAGCAGCTGGTCATCGCCAAGCGGACCTCGGACAGCCACATCGAGCACATCCTGACCAAGCTCGGCTTCAGCTCGCGCGCCCAGATCGCGGCCTGGGTGGCAGAACAGCCCTAGCGGGCGGCGGCGCGGCGGGTCGCGGAGACCACCGTCTGCCAGGACGGCGGGTCGGTCGGGCCGGTGACCCAGTCGGCGCCGTCGAGCGGCGGCAGCGGGACGCGGTCACCGGGGTGGCTGGTCCGCACCGCGCCGAAGACGCCGTCCTCCGGGAGTTCGCGCACGTCAGGACCGGTGAGCAGGGCCCAGTGGTCCGGGTACGCGATGGCCGGTCCGGCGAGCATGTGCACGGCGAGCACGTGGTGGACGCGGCTGGCCAGCGGCGCCGGCATGAACAGCGCCTCGACGTGGTCGTCCAGCACCAGCACACCACCCTCGACGTGCCAGCCGAGGGCGAGGAAGCGGGGATCTTCTGCGGTCTTGGGGGGAGCTTGCTGAAGCATGATCATCCTGAACTCGCGACGAGGTGGGCGCTGCGGTACCTCCAGGGCCGCCTGCGGAAACGCCCACCTCGCTCTATGGGGAACGGGCAGCGGGTCGTTGGGGCACATGGCCCGCTGTCCGGCTGCTGCGTCCTCCTCACCTGTCGCCCGATCACCCTGGGAACGGCGGATGCCGCTGGTGCGGGGCCGGTGATGAGGCGTGCGGCCACCGCCGTTCCTCCCTGACTTGCGCGCCCCTTCTTCCGGAGCACGTTCGCAATATGGCCCCTCGGAGGCGGTGCGCGGAGCGGGACAACTACCGAGACCCATACCTAAAAACAGCTCCTCGTCGAGCAGGAACTCAGACCGGAAACACCCGTTCGAGTTGCCCGACACACGGTACGAACCCGGGGTTCGCAACGCTGCTTGACAAGATCGACTCCCTACTCTCGTCGCGTTCGGAAAAAACCCGCGAACCCGAGGAGAGAGTCATGCGCACCGTTTTCCTGCACGGCGAGGTCGAGCAGTACGAGCGAGCCAGGTCGGCGCTGGCCGAGCGCTTCGCCGAGTGGTCGGACGGCCGGCCCGCCTGCGGTCTGGTGGAGTTCCTGCTCGACGACAAGCTGTCCGCGGACGGCCTGCTGGCCAGGTGGACCGAGGACGACCTGCGGCGGTTCCTGGTCCGGTCCGCGCCCCGGCGGCTGCTGCTGGCCGAGGGCTGGGCGGCGGTCCCGGAGTTCCTGGCCGCGTGGATCTCGTTCCTGGACGACACCGGCCTGCTCACCTCCGACCGGCCGGTCCGCGCCCTGCTGGCCGCCGTGGAACGCGCCTCCCCCGCGTACCTCGCCGCGATGGCCGACCCGGCCGAGTGGGGCGCGGACAAGTTCTGGTCGGTCGTGCTGCACGAGCACGGCGTGGACGCCGACGACGAGGACGCGGTGGAGACGTTCTTCGAGACTCTGGAGTCCGGCGAGGTCGACGTCGACGAGTCGCTGGCCGAGACCGTTGAGGAGCGCGACACCGCCGAGGCGGCGGGCGAACCCGCGTTCTGGCTGCCGCCGCGGCACGTGGAGGAGGTGCCGCTGGACGTGCCCGCCCGGCTGCGGGAGCTGCACACCCGGCTCGCGTCCGAGCAGCGGCGGTTCGACCTCGACGAGGTCGCCGGGCTGCTGGAGGTCGACCGGTTCGAGGCCGGGCTGCTGGTCGAGTGGGCGCGGCAGGCCGGTCTCGTCCGCGTGGTCGGCGAGCGCCTGACCCCGACGCACATCAGCGCGGCGGTGCTGGCCGAGCCGGAACTGCTGTGGACCCGCCTGTGGCAGACGTTCGTGCTGCTCGACGAGTACTTCGGCGGCGAACCGGGCCTGCTCCCGGAGGGCGGCGAGCTCTTCGGCGAGCTGGTGCAGGCGGCGCTGTGCGGCCTGTACTCCTCGACCGGCGCGGTCGCGCTGGAGCACCTGGTCGGCGCGATCAGCGACGACGTGCTCGACCCGGTCGAGGAGTCGCGGGACCGGTCGGAGGCCCTGCGCAGGACGCTGGTGCGGATGTTCGACCAGTGGGCGGCGCTGGGGGTGGTCCGCACCGGCGTCACCACCGACGCCGAGCAGATCGCGGCCATCGAGTCCGCGGTTCCCGCCGGGGTCACCGCCGAGCGCACGGTGGTCCAACTGACCAAGCCCGGGCTGTTCGCCGCGCGCGGTTCGCTCCAGGCGTTCGGCTTCGTCGCGCCGACGGTCGAGGACATGGCCCAGTACCCGGTGGAGGTGCTGGTCCTGGCGCTGCCGGAGAGCCCGCCCGAGGTCGCCGAGGTGCTGGTGTCCGACTGGCTGGGACGACTCGGGGCGCGCGGCGGCGCCCAGGAGCTGGCGGCGCTGCTGCGGCGGGCCGACGACCCGGCGGTCCGGCTCGCGGCGCTGTGGTTGCTGGAGCAGACCGGGGAGGAAGGCGTCGCGGTCGCGCGTGACCTGGCAGATGACCCTGTCGCCGGTCCGGCGGTGCGGATGTGGTTGCAGGCCCGGCCGTCCTCGGACGAGGTGGTCGCCAGGCCCGGTGACGAGCTGCTGCTGGAGCTGGACGGGATGGCGGTCGCGGTGGCCGGCGACGCGGGCCGGTTCCTGGCCGAGTTCCAGCAGCGGCCCACCGCGGACCAGATCGCGCTGATCGACCGGATTCCGGAGACCGCGCACGTCGGGGTTCCGGCCCTGCTGTCGGTGATCGCCGAGGAGCACCCCGACGAGTCGGTGGCCGGGGCCGCGCGGCGCGGGCTGGAGAAGGTGGGGTGATCACGAGCTGGTGGGCCCGGCTGCCGGGCCCACCAGCACCTTCCCGGGGCCCAGCACCTTCCCGGGGCCCAGCACCTTCCCGGGGCCCAGCACCTTCCCGCGTCCTGGACGCGTTCGGTGACAGTCGTCATGTCCGTCTGGTTCAACCTGGAGGAAACTTGTTAGCATTGCAAACGAACTGATTTCGAGGGGTGCGAGGAGTGGCTGCCGATGAGCGGCGCACATGACGTGCGGTTGCTGGACGTCTTCAAGGGACAACCCAAGGCGGTGTGGATCACCGCCTTCGCCGCGGTGATCGCCTTCATGGGCATCGGCCTGGTGGACCCGATCCTGCTGTCGATCGCCGAAGCGCTCCACGCCGGACCCCAGCAGGTCACCCTGCTGTTCTCGTCGTACCTGGGCGTCCAGGTGGTCGCGATGCTGATCACCGGCGCGTTCAGCGCCCGCTTCGGCCCGAAGCGCACCGTGGTGACCGGGCTGGTGCTGATCGTGCTGGCGACGCTGGCGTGCGCGGTGGCCGGATCGATCGGTCAGCTGGTCGCGCTGCGCGCGGTGTGGGGGCTGGGCAACGCCTTCTTCATCGCGACCGCGCTGTCGGTGATCGTCGGTGCGGCCAGCGGCGGGCAGCAGGCCGCGATCCTGCTCTACGAGGCGGCGCTGGGCATCGGCCTGTCGACCGGTCCGCTGCTGGGCGCGCTGCTCGGCGAGATCTCGTGGCGCGGACCGTTCGCGGGCACCGCCGTCCTGATGGCCATCGCGCTGATCCTCTCGGCGGGATTCCTGCCCAAGGACGGCAACCGCGCGGACCGGCCCCGGGTGCGGCTGCTCGACCCGATCCGGGCGCTGGGCCACGGCGGGCTGCTGCGCACCTCGATCGGATCCGCGCTCTACACGGCGGCGTTCTTCATCGTGCTTGCGTGGTCCCCGTTCGTGCTGGAGTTCGGCGCGATCGCGGTCGGGCTGGTGTTCTTCGGCTGGGGTCTGTGCGTCGCGTTCGCCGGGGTCGCGCTCGCCCCGAGGCTCGCGGCCCGGTTCGGCGAGGCGGGCGGAACAGTGCTGGCGGTGCTGATCTACGCCGTGCTGCTGGTGGTGATGGCCGTGGGCTCCAAGCCGGTCGTCGTCGTGGCCGTCATCCTCAGCGGTCTGGCATCCGGTCTGCTCAACACCCTGTTCACCGGTACTGCGATGAGCATCAGCTCCGCGCCGCGCCCGGTGGCCAGCGCCGGCTACAACTTCTGCCGCTGGTTCGGCGGCGCGGTCGCCGCGACCCTGGTCGGCCACATCGCGGAGTGGACCGGCGCGCCGCAGGCGCCGTTCTTCGTCGGCGCCGTCGCGTGCGTCCTGGCGGCCGGGCTGCTGGTGGTCGACCTGCGGCGCCGGACCGACGAGCACCAGGTCCCGGCCGAGGCGGTGCTGGTCGGCGAGGAGTTCTGAGCCCCGCGCGCAGGGGAGTCCGCTGCACTGCGGGCTCCCCTGCGCGCGTCGAGAATTCGAGGTGCCGCCGCCTGCGGTGTGCCCTCGGTGCGCTTCCCCTGCGCGCGTCGAGAATTCGCCGAATATTCCTCAAACGTTCTGTCCGCTCCGGTTGTGACATACCCTCCACTGCGTTCTTGGACTCTGGAGGTTTGACGTGCCACCACAACCGGGTCGCGGCCGGTTCTCGCTTCCACTGCTCACCGGCGGACGCGCGCGGGTCACCTGCCGGTACCGCTGCGGCGACCAATGTTCCCACCAGCCGCCCAACACCTCCGCCAACCCGTACTTCGGCGACCTCGTCCAGCGCGTGATCGACCGGCGCGGGCTGTTCCGCGCGGGGGCCGTCGTCGCGGTGTCCTCGGCCGTGCTCCCCGGCGTCGCGTCGGCCGCGTCGAAGCAGGGGCTGGACTTCGTGCCGGTGCGGCCCAACAGCGAGGACGCCGTCGTCGTTCCCGAGGGGTTCGAGCAGGGCGTCGTGATCCGGTGGGGCGACCCGATCCTGCCCGGTGCGCCGGAATTCGACTTCGACGCCCAGACGCCGGAGGCGCAGGAGCAGCAGTTCGGCTACAACAACGACTTCTGCGCCCTGCTGCCGCTGCGCGACGACCTCCGGCTCATGGTGAACAACCACGAGTACACGACCGAGGAGTTCCTGTTCCGCGGCTACGACCCGGAGAACCCGACCGAGCAGCAGGTGCGCGTCGCGTGGGCCGCGCACGGGCTTTCGGTCGTGGTGCTGGAAACCGGTGACGCCGCCCCGAAGGTGCGGCTCGATCCGCTCAACCGCCGCATCACGCTGAACACCGAGTTCGAGGTGCGCGGTCCGGCGGCGGGCAGCGAGTACCTCAAGACGCCGGCCGACCCCAGCGGCACCAGGGTCTTCGGCACCATGAACAACTGCTCCGGCGGGGTCACGCCGTGGGGCACGATCCTGTCCGGCGAGGAGAACATCCACTTCTACTTCGCCAACGCCGACAGCGTCACCGATCCGAAGGCCGCCGAACGGCTCGCCCGCTACGGCCTCAAGGGCGGGGCGACCGAGCGCAAGTGGGAGCGCTTCGACTCCCGGTGGGACATCGCGCAGCAGCCCAACGAACCCAACCGGTTCGGCTGGATCATCGAACTGGACCCGTACGACCCGCGGTCGACGCCGGTCAAGCACACCGCGCTGGGCCGGTTCAAGCACGAGGGCGCCAACATCAAGGTGCTCGACGACGGCCGGGTCGCCGCGTACATGGGCGACGACGAGAAGTTCGAGTACCTCTACCGCTTCGTCTCCGACGAGAAGATGAAGTCCGGTGAGAGCAAGCACGCGCGGCGGCACAACATGTCGCTGCTGGACTCCGGCACGCTCTACGTCGCGAAGCTCACCGGGGACAGCCCGGCCACCGAGATCGACGGCAGCGGGAAGCTGCCCTCGGACGGGCAGTTCGACGGTTTCGGCGAGTGGATCCCGCTGGCGCACAACGGCGAAAGCTTCGTTCCCGGCTTCACCGCCGAGGAGGTCTACGTCTTCGCCCGGCAGGCCGCCGACGTGGTCGGCGCGACCAGGATGGACCGCCCCGAGGACGTCCAGCCGCACCCGACCACCGGTCGGGTCTACGCCGCGCTGACCAACAACTCCGACCGCGGCACCGACGGCAAGGCCGGCGCCGACGAGCCGAACCCGCGCGTCACCAACAAGCACGGCCAGGTCCTCGAACTGACCGAGACGTCACCGACGACGTTCACCTGGAACCTGCTTCTGGTGTGCGGGGATCCGAACGATCCGGCCACCTACTTCGGCGGCTTCGACAAGACGCAGGTCAGCCCGATCACCTGCCCGGACAACCTGGCCTTCGACTCCGCGGGCGACCTGTGGATCACCACCGACTCCACCGAGGCGCTGGGCGCCAACGACGGCCTGTACCGGGTTCCGCTGGAGGGCGCCGAACGCGGGCACGTCATGCAGTTCCTCAGCGTTCCGCGCGGGGCCGAGGCGTGCGGCCCGGTGATCGAGGACGATCTCGTGCTCGTTTCCGCCCAGCACCCTGGCGAGCTCGACGGGGCGAGCGCCGACAACCCGGTCTCGCACTGGCCGGACGGCGGCGACTCCCAGCCCCGGCCCTCCGTGGTGGCCGTTTGGAAGGGGTGACGTCGGCCTGGAAGCGGTGACGTCGGCGTGAGTCCTCCGGGCTGCACCGCAGAGGGCTGGTGCCGCAGAGATCCGGTGCCACGGAGATCTGGTGCCGCGGAGATTTGCGGCCCGGAGATTTGCGGCCCGGAGGACTCACGACCCCAGCACGTCCGGCAGGTCGCGGCCCAGGTAGACGGTGAGCGGGTTGTCCGCGTAGTAGCCGAAGGGCTCGACCTCGGTGTACCCGGCGGACCGGAACAGCGCGAGCGCCACCGGGTGGCGCTGGTTCGTCTCCAGCACCATCTTGCGCTCGCCGCACGCCGACGCCGTGTTCTCCAGCCAGGCCAGCATGGTTCGCGAGTAGCCGTTGCCGCGGTGCTCGTCCGGCACGTACATCCGGCGGAGCTCGGCGCACTTCCCGATCCGGTGGCGCCAGCCGCCCATCACGACCGGGGTGCCTTCCACGTAACCCACGCCGAACCGGCCCTTGGGCGGGGTGAACTGGGCTGCTTCGCCGCGGCAGACATCGGGGTAGCCGTAGATCCGCGCGTATTCCGCCTGGAGGCGTCTGGCCAGGGCGACGACGTCCGGATGGTCGTAAGAACGTCGGATTATCTCCATGGCGCACACCATAAGCATTCCGTCCGATCCGGACGTCCACACCAGACGGTTCAGCAGGGGACGGTTCAGCTCTGGGGGCCCCGCAGCAGCGGGACCACCACCTCGTCGACGATCTCCACCAGCGCGTCGTCCGGGATCGGCACACCCTGGAACAGGAACTGCTCGCGCACCATCGCCAGCCCGACCTCCAGCCTGCGCGGGGTGACCGCGTCCGCGTCGATCTCCCCGCGCTCCACCGCTCGCCGGGTGATCTCCTGCATCGCCCTGAGCCCCGAATGGTGCGAGTGCTCGCGCAGCTCGGCGGTGCGCGACCGGTCGCTGAGCGCGTCGCCGAGCAGCCCGCGCAGCGCCTCGCCCGCGGGGCCCGCCAGGATCTCGGCGTTGGCGCGCAGCATCGCGAGCAGGTCTCCGCGCAGGCTGCCGGTCTCCGGCGGCGAGTCCGGGTCGGGCAGCGCGTGGTACACGGCTTCGAGCACCAGCTCCATCCGGCTGGCCCACCTGCGGTACAGCGACGCCTTGCCGGTCCGGGACCGCTCCGCCACCCGCTCCATGGTCAGCTTCGCGTAGCCGACCTCGGTCAGCTCGTCCAGGACGGCCTGGAAGATCGCGGCGTTGAGGGCCTCGCCCCGGCGCCTGGGGAGTTTGCGGTGGTCGGTGACCATGTCCTCGATCCTACGAATCCGCCGAGGTCACCCGGCCGGCGTCGGCCCCGAGTGTGACGAGGTCGGCGGGCTGCTCATGTGGTCCGCACCACGTGCGCCGTTGTCCGAAGTGGACGATCGGGCAGGGTCAGCGCCAGTGCGAGGGCGACGACGAGCAGCGGCGCCAGCATGCCGAACACCGGCGGCACCTCGGCGAGCGCGGCCGGACCGGCGAGCCGGTCGCCGACCAGCGCTCCCACCGCCGCGACCCCGCCGGACGCGCCGATCTGGCGGAAGAACGTCACCGCCGAGGTCGCGGTGCCCAGGTCGCCGTGGCCGACCGCGTTCTGCGCCACCAGCACCATGACCTGCATGACCAGGCCGACACCGAGCCCGGTCAGCAGCATCGCCGCACCGATCGCGACCGGATCGCGCGCGAACGCCAGCAGCCCCAGGCCGATCGCGGCCACCGCCGTCCCGGCGACCGGATACGCCTTGTACCTGCCGGTGCGGGTGATCAGCCGACCGGACACGACGGTCGTCAGCAGCACGCCGATCATCAGCGCGGTCACCACGAGCCCGGCCCTCGTCGCGTCGACCCCGAGCGCGACCTGGAGGAACGCGGGCATGTAGGTCACGGTCCCGAACAGCGCGAACCCGATGAGCACGCTGATGCCGACCGGGACGGCGAACGCGCGCTCGCGGAACAGGCGCGGCGGCAGGACCGGATCGGCCGCGCGGCGGACCGTCGCGGCCCAGGCGACCGCCCCGGCGAGGGCGACGAGCAGCCACCACGGGGTGCGGGTCTGGCCGAGCAGCACGATGCCGACGACCGCCACCGCGAGCGAGAGCGCTCCGGCGTAGTCGATCGGTGGCCGGGCCGACGGCCGCGGCAGCCGCAGCGTCGCGGTGAGGACGGCGAAGGCGACCAGGCCCAGCGGCGGGTAGAGCGCGAAGATCCAGCGCCAGCCGAGGTGGTCGGCGAACAGGCCGCCGACCAGCGGCCCGCCCACCACGGCCACCACGTAGGCCGCGCCGATCAGGCCCAGGTACCGGCCGCGCTCGCGGGGGCTGACCAGCTCGCCGATGATCGCCTGCGCACCGATCATCAGCCCGCCGCCGCCGACGCCCTGCACCGCGCGGAAGACGATGAGCTGCGGCATCGAGGCGGCCAGCCCGCAGAGCACGGCCCCGGTCACGAACACGGCGATGGCCACCTGGATCAGCGGTTTGCGGCCGAACCGGTCGCCAAGCTTGCCGTAGCCGGGCATGACCACCGTCGCCGCGACGAGGTACGCCGTCACCACGGCGGGCATCCGGTCGAGCCCGCCGAGATCGGCGGCGATCGCGGGCAGCGCGGGCGTCATGATCGTCTGGTCGAGGGCGCCGAGCAGCATCGCCAGCAGCAGTCCGGGAAGGGCGAGTCCGATCACCGCGGTCCTCCTCGGCGAGGACGTTTTCCGTTCCCCGAAGGTACGACCGCCAGTGTTGTGAACGCAACGTTCACTAACGATGCAGTCGAGCCCAGTCCTCCGGGGTCAGGTCCTTCGGCAGCGCATCGGCGGGAACACCGCTGGGAAGCGGCCTCCGCAGGTTCCGCAGCACGGCGCGCAGACCGCGCCCGCGGCCGGTGAACACGGCCTCGACCATCGCCTGGTACGCACCGAGCTCGGACCACGGCACCAGCGGACGCGCGCGGCGGCGGACCGCCAGCAGCCCGCCGTCCACCGACGGCACCGGCCGGAACGCCTGCGCGCGCACCCGGCCGCAGAGCCGGAACTCGTACCAGGGCGCCCACTGCGCGTTGAGCATCGAGCCGCCGTCCGCGCGCTTGCGCGCGACGTCGAACTGCACCAGCAGCGCAGCCCTGGTCCAGGACGGCTCGGCGAGCAGCCGCCGGACGATCGCGGTCGTCTGCGAGTACGGCAGGTTGCCGACGACCACGTGCTCGGTGCGGGGGAAGGCGAACCGCAGCACGTCCCCGCGCACCACGCGCGCCCAGGGGCAGCGGACGCGCAGCACGTCCGCCCAGTGCGGATCGATCTCGACGGCGGTCACCGGATGACCGGCGAGTTCCCTGGTCACGGCGCCCGCACCGGCGCCGAGCTCGACCACCGGCGTGGGTCCGGTCAGGTCGAGGAGGCGGACGAGCCGACGCGCGGCAGCGCGGTCGACGAGGAAGTTCTGGCCGAGTTCGCGGCGCGCGCGGTCGCGCGCCGACAGGCGGCGGGAAGGCATGGCGGAGCTCCTGCGTCACGGGCCGGTGGGGAACCGGGTCCGTTCGCGGAGCGGGCGCGCCGGGGCGGCCGCAGGCTCGACGCGACGAACCCGGGCGGCGGCAGCGCTCCAGTGCGCTGCCTATGCGTGGCGCAGGCGGCCCGTGACGGCCGCGGCGGCGGATGCCATGTCCCGCAGGCTAGGCGGCGGAACCGCTTGGGGGCGAACGGTTTTTCCGATCACATTCGGTGATCGATGCGACTCGGCAAGTGACCATACGGGCGGAACAGCCGCAACTCTGCGTCATGAATTTGACCCTTGTTCACCTTTTGGTACGGGAGTACTCGCCTGCCCTGCATAGCGTGCTGGCTGTTCCCGACTGAGTCCTTGGAGGTCCGCTTGTCTCCCCGATCGGACAGCGGGCGGGTCGTCCCGCTCCCACTTCTGTCCAACCACTCCGCCGCCCGTTCGTCGGTGACCTGCCGGTTCCGCTGCGGCAACGCGTGCGCGCACGAGGCGCCGAACACCTCGGACAACCCGTACTTCGGTGACATCGTCGAGAGCGTGCTGAGCCGCCGCGGCGTGCTCAAGGCCGGAAGCGTGCTCGCGCTGTCCGTCGGTGGTGCCGCCGCCGTCAGCGGTGCCGCCGCCGCGCAGCCCGCCGCTCCCGCGCAGCGCCCCGCCGGGGGCGGCGTGCCGGGTACGAACTTCGCGCCGGTCGCCCCGAACACCCAGGACGCCGTCGTCATCCCCGAGGGCTACCAGCAGGAGATCGTGATCCGCTGGGGAGACGCGGTCGTCGAGGGCGCCCCGGAGTTCGACTTCAACAACCAGACCGCCGCCGCGCAGGAGAAGCAGTTCGGCTACAACAACGACTTCGCCGGGCTGATCCCGCTCGACAGCAGCGGCCGGGAGCACCTCCTGGTGTGCAACCACGAGTACACCACCGAGACCCACATGTTCCTGAACTACGACGAGAACAACCCGACCGAGGAGCAGGTGCGCATCGCGTGGGCGGCGCACGGCCTGTCGGTGGTGGCGGTCGGCCGCGACGGTGACAAGGGCTTCAAGCCCAAGCCCAGCAAGTACAACCGCCGCATCACGCTGAACACCGAGTTCGAGCTGCGCGGCCCGGCCGCGGGCAGCGACCACCTCAAGACCTCGGCGGACCCGACCGGCACCAAGGTCTTCGGCACCCAGAACAACTGCTCCGGCAGCGTCACGCCGTGGGGCACGGTGCTGTCCGGCGAGGAGAACTTCAACCAGTACTTCGCCAACGCCGACAGCGTCACCGACCCGAAGGCCAAGGAGCGGCTCGCCCGCTACGGCCTCAAGGGCACCGAGAGCGACCGCAAGTGGGAGCGCTTCGACAAGCGCTGGGACATCGCGCAGGAGCCCAACGAGGCCAACCGGTTCGGCTGGATCGTCGAGATCGACCCGCACGACCCGGGCTCGACGCCGGTCAAGCACACCGCGCTGGGCCGGTTCAAGCACGAGACCGCCTCCATCAAGATCGCCGAGGACGGCCGGGTCGTCGCGTACTCCGGTGACGACGAGCGCTTCGACTACATCTACAAGTACGTGTCCAACGGCCGGGTCAAGCCGGGCACCAGCGCGCTCGCCCGCCGCCACAACATGTCGCTGCTCGACGACGGCACCCTCTACGTCGCGAAGTTCACCGGCAACAGCCCGGCAGGCGAGATCGACGGCACCGGCAAGCTGCCCGCCGACGGCCACTTCGACGGCACCGGCGAGTGGCTGCCGCTGGCCAGCGGCAAGCGCTCCTTCGTCCCCGGCTTCACCGCCGAGGAGGTCTACGTCTTCACCCGGCTCGCCGCCGACGCCGTCGGCGCGACCAAGATGGACCGCCCGGAGGACATCGAGCCGAACCCGGTCAACGGCTACATCTACTGCGCCCTGACCAACAACTCCAACCGCGGCTCGGCGGGCAACGCCGGTCCGGACGAGGCCAACCCGCGGGTCGGCAACAAGCACGGTCACGTGCTGGAGATGGACGACGACACCACCGGCACGAAGTTCCGCTGGAACCTGCTGCTGGTCTGCGGCGACCCGAACGACCCGGGCACCTACTTCGGCGGGTTCGACAAGACCCAGGTCAGCCCGATCTCCTGCCCGGACAACGTCGCGTTCGACCGGCACGGCAACCTGTGGATCTCCACCGACGGCAACGCGCTGGAGGCCAACGACGGTCTGTTCGCGGTGCCGGTCGCGGGCCCGGAGCGCGGCAGGGTCAAGCAGTTCCTGACCGTGCCGGTCGGCGCCGAGACCTGCGGGCCGGTCGTCACCGACCACGTCATCACCGTCTGCGTCCAGCACCCCGGTGAGATCGACGGCGCGGGCGCGGGCAACCCGGCCTCGCACTGGCCCGACGGCGGCAGCTCGCAGCCCCGTCCGTCGGTGGTCGCCGTCTGGCGCGCCGACGGGGCCGAGATCGGCAGCTGAGAGAAGGAACCCCGGGGCGGTGCGGATTCCCGCGCCGCCCCGGGCGGTATTTGGACCCTGTTCGGCCGACTCGGGTCGTCGCAGCCTTGGGCGCAGGGCGACCCGAGGAGGACGACATGACGCTCGAAGCCAAGGACCTCGCGAGGCCGGACGAGAAGCGCGAGTTCGGGCACGGCGAGATGGAACTCGTCGAGCTGCCCGGCGTGACCGTCGGCCGCGCGCACATGCACCCCGGCTGGCGCTGGTCCAACGACGTGAAACCGATCGTGGGCACGGAGAGCTGCCAGCAGCCGCACACCATGTACGTGCTGTCCGGCAAGATCCACATCGTCATGGACGACGGCCAGGAGGCCGATGTCGAGGCCGGGCAGAGCGCGGTGGTCAGCCCCGGCCACGACGCCTGGGTGGTCGGCGACGAGGACTTCGTCGCGATCGACTGGACCGCCGCCGCGACCTACGCGACCGCACCCGAGTAGGGCGCGACCGCGGCCCGGAAACACCGCTGCCCCCCGAGAGTCTCGAGGGGCAGCGAGTCGGTCAGCGCGGCGCCGGCGCAGCCGCGCCGGGCGGCGCGGGCGGTCCGCAGTGGACGATCGGCTGCGGTTCGTAGACCGTCTTCTTGGGGTTCTCGACCTTCACCTCGCCGGTCTGCACGTTGCGCAGGGTCCGGGTGTCGGTGACGGTGAACCCGCCGTTGCCCTTGCTGGGGCTGCACGGCTGGCCCGGCGGCACGACGACCTCGTGCGGCGCGGTCAGGTTGGTGCGCTCGCCGGTCTGCGAGGTCACGTCGTACTGCTTGGTGCTCCAGAACTTCACCGTGATCGACGACGGCGTCCACTGCGTGGTGATCAGGACGCCGCTCTTGGTGGTGTTCTTGAACTTGACGTCGATGACGCTGCTGCCGTCGGCGCCCTGGAACACCGTCGCCTCGCGGCCTGCCGGGTAGCGGCTGATGTAGTAGCTGTGCGCCTTGTGCTCGACGTCCTGCATGCCCGCGAAGTACGAGGCGTTGTAGATCGTCGTGGCGAACTGCGAGATCCCGCCGCCGACCGCCTTGCCCGGCCTGCCGTCCTGGATGATGCCGGACTCGATGTAGCCCTGGGCCGCACCGCGCGGACCGGTGTGCCCGTTGAGGCTGAAGGTCTCGCCCGGCTTGACCACCGCGCCGTTGACCTGCTCGGCGGTCCGCCGGATGTTCACCCCGGACGCGGGCTCGAACCCGCCGGTGGTGAACTCGCTGACCACCTCGCGGATGCCGAGCTGGTTGGCCTGGTCGGTGGTGAACTTCGCGGGCTGGTGCACGTAGATCGCCTGCACCGAGCGGTTCCGCGGCTGCTTGAGCACGTCGGTCAGCCGCTCGAAGCTCTTGTTCCAGTCGATGCCGACCCCGTCGGTCGACGGCTTGACCACCGGTGCCCCGCCCTCGACCACGATCTGGGCGTCCTTGCCGGGCACGATCGTGCTCGCCAGCTGCGGCTCCACGCCTCCGATCGCGGCGGGCACGTCCACGATCGGCCGCAGCCCGCCGTTGCCGTCGGGCTCGAACCGCAGGGCCGAGGCGATCGCCTCGGGCGTGAACGTCGCGTCCTTGCCCTGCCCGCGCACGGTCACCGGACCGGACACCGCGGGCTCGGCGACCTCCTTCAGAGCCTTGCGCACGCCTTCGGCGGTGGTGCTGACCGGCTGCTGGGTGAACGGCACCCGCACCGGGTCCGGATCCGCCCAGTCGCCGAGCACCGCGTCCGCCGCGCCCTGCACGTCGATCTGGCGGCCGATCACCGGATCGACCGCGACCGGCTTCGCGCCCTCGAAGGTGATCGAGCCCTCGGCGGGCGCCCGGTCCAGCTCCGGCCGGACCTGCTCCAGCGCCGCGGTGAGCTGCCCGCGGTCGCCGTTGCTGACCGGCTGCACCTCGCGGGTGGTGAACAGCGAGGTCAACCGGGTGATCGGGTTCCACGGCTGGGCACCGGCCTGCTCGACGGTCGCGGCCCAGTCCATCTCCAGCCCGGCCGCCGACGGGTCGATGCTGGCGGTCCGGTCACCGGCGACCAGCTGCACGGGCTTGTCCAGGCCCGGTCCGAGCGAGGCGCGCAGCCGGCTCTCGGCGGCGGCCTTGTCGAGCCCGCCGATCGGCACGTCGGCCACGACCGTGCCGCGCGGCACGGTGCCGCTGGAGAACACGAGGTCACCGATGTAGAGCAGCGCGAGCGCGCCGACGGCCGCACCGGCGATGATGCCCGCGCGGATCAGGCCGCGCTTGCGCTCGCCGGGCTCGCCCGCCTGCGGCGGCGCGGGTGTCGCGGGCTGGGGTGCGGCGGGCGGCGGCTGGACGCCGTTCCAGACCGGGATCGACTGGGTCTGCTCGACCGAGAAGTCCGGGAAGTCGGACGGCACCGCCGAGAGGTTCGCGGTGCGCTCGGCGTCGGACTCCGGCTGGACCGGGCGCTCGACGGCCCGGGTCGCGTCGTCGTGGGTCGGGCGTTCGACAGCCGGCCGGGTCGCGTCGTCCTGGACCGGCGGGATCGACTGCGTCCGCTCGGCGTCGGTTTCCGGTCCCGCGACCGAGATGCGCTCGGTCGCGTCCGCGGTCTCGGGGCGTTCGTGGTTTTCCGGCACCGCTTCCCCTTCTCGTCTGGTGTGCGGTGGGGCGAGACAGGCGTAGAAATTGCGGCAGCCCCGCGCGGGGGCACTGCGTCCGGGATCCGAGTATGGGGCAGGCGCCCGGACGCTACAGGTACGGGGACGTCACAGGTTGCCCGGCCTTCGCGGGTACCGGGACGTCACAGGTAGAGGCCGGTGCCCTGTTCGGTCTGCTCGGTGGCGACGGCGTGCAGATCCCGCTCGCGCATCACCAGGTAGGGCTGGCCCTGGACCTCCACCTCGAACTGCTCCTCGGGGTTGAACAGCACCTGGTCGCCGACCTTGACGGTACGCACGTGGCTGCCGACTCCGAACACCTCGCCCCAGAGCAGCCGCTTGGCCACCTGGGCGGTCGCCGGAATCACGATGCCGCCACTGCTGCGGCGCTCTCCGGACTCCTGTGAGATCCGCACCATGACCCGGTCATGCAGCATCTGGATCTCAAGCTTGGCATCGGTCACCCGAAAAGTTTACTTGCCCGCCCGGCAACGCTCGCAGCAGGCGGGGTCTCAGGCGCCGTCGTCCAGACCGCCCATCACCAGCGGTAGCCGGCGTGGACCGGACGTGGTCACCCGCACCGGTACGCCCCAGTCCTGCCTGGTCAGGCGGCACGCCGGGTGCTCCACGGCCGGATCGTCGTCGCAGCTGGCCGCCTGCGCGACCACGTGCAGGACACCGTGCTCGACGCCCTCGGCCAGCACCAGCCGCCGGGTCAGGTCGGTGCCGACCCCGCTGCCCTCGACCAGCAGCCCCTCCGGCGAGGAGGTGACCTCCAGCCGGGTGGACGGGCCGTAGCGCTCGTCGAGCTTGGTCCCCGGCGGCGGCGTGAACACCACGGCCAGCTCCAGCTCGCCCGCGCCCACCTCGGTCGCGGGCCGCTTGACCTGCTGCGACGCGCCGCTGACGAGCTTGGCCGACACGCCCGGCGGCACCGGGCGCTCCAGCCGGTGCGCGGCCGAGGCCACCACGACCAGCTCGCCGTCCACGACAGCCGCGCCGGACGGTTCGGAGACGCCCGAGGCCAGCGTCGAGACCTGGTCGGTGGCCGGGTCGTACCGGCGGATCGCGCCGTTGTAGGTGTCGCAGACCGCGATCGAGCCGTCCGGCAGCACCGCGACCCCGAGCGGGTGCTGGAGCAGCGCCTCGCCGGCGTCGCCGTCGGCGTGCCCGAAGTCGAACAGCCCGGCGCCGACGGCGGTGCGCACGGCGAAGCCGTCGGCGGTGGCCTCGACCCAGCGCAGCGCGGAGGTTTCGGAGTCGGCGAGCCACAGCCGGTCGCCGCCGTCGGCCAGGCCGGAGGTCTGGGCGAAGAAGGCGTCCTCGGCGGCGCCGTCCCGCAGTCCCTCCACGGTGGTCCCGGCGAACCGCCGGACCTGCCCGGTGCGGGGGTCGAACAGGCCGAGCGTGTGGTTGCCCGCCATCGCGATCACGACCCCGCCCGCGGGCTCCCACCAGGCGACGTCCCACGGGCTGGTCAGCGGCGTCTCCGTGCCCGGCCCGCTGTCCGCGCCGTCGCGCCACTGCTCACCGGTTCCCGCCAGCGTGATCACCTCGCCGTCGCCGAGGCGGACCCCGCGCAGCAGGTGGTTGACGGTGTCGGCGACGACGACGTCGTAGCCGACCTCCGCGGCCACCTCCGCGGGCAGCAGCGCCAGCCCGGCGGGCTCGGCGAAGGACGCCTCCTCGGCGCCGCCGTCCGCACGCCCGCGCACACCGGACCCGATGCGGCGCACGACGGTCTCGCCGTCGGCGGCGAACTCGACGAGGCTGTGGTGCGCCGAGTCGGACACCAGCGCGGTCCCGCTGTCCAGCGGAAGGATCTTGGCCGGGAACGACAGCGTGCTCTCCTCGACCTCCGGCGGCACGTACGGGCCGTCCCCGCGGTGCAGGGTGCCCTTCGCGTCGTGCTCGGCGACCAGCTCGGTGATCACGCTGCGCAGCGCCTCGACATGCCCCTCACCAGCGGCGACGTGCACGACGTAGCCCTCGGGGTCGACCACGACGAGCGTCGGCCACGCCTTCACGGCGTAGTGCTGCCAGGTGGTCAGCTCCGGGTCGTCGAGCACCGGGTGGTGCACCGCGTAGCGCTGCACCGCGGCGGCCAGCGCGTCCGGATCGGCCTCGTGCTCGAACTTCGGCGAGTGCACGCCGATGGTGACGACCTCGTCGGCGAACTCCTGCTCCAGCGGCCGGAGCTCGTCGAGCACGTGCAGGCAGTTGATGCAGCAGAAGGTCCAGAAGTCCAGGACGAGGATCTTGCCCCGGAAGTCGGAGAGCCGGAGTTGGCGGCCCCCGGTGTTCAGCCACTGGCGGCCGACGAGCTCGGGGGCGCGGACACGGGCACGGCGCTTCTGCTGCTCAGCACTCACGCCCGGAGTCAACAACACCGGTCCGGGGGCTGTTCCGGAGGGTGGGGGCGCCCGAGCCGCGTCTCACCATTCGGGGCGTGCCGGTCCGGTCGGGCGCGCAGCATTGGCCGTGGGCTGCGATCGGGAGATCTTCGGGGCGAAGGTGTCGATTCCCGGGGAGGCCGTTCGTACAGGAGGTGCAAGCACCGAGAGGAGCGCACTGATGAAGGAATACCTGCTCAGCATCTACCAGCCCGACGGAGAGCCGCCCGCGCCCGAGGTCCTGGACCCGATCATGCGCGAGGTCGAGGCGGTGAACGCCGAGCTGCGCGCCGCCGGGGCGTGGGTCTTCGCGGGCGGTCTGCACCCGCCGAGCACGGCGACCGTGGTCCGGTCCGCCGGCGAGGACGCGCTCATGACCGACGGCCCGTACGTCGAGGGCAAGGAGCACATCGGCGGGTTCACCGTCATCCGGGCCGAGGACCTCGACGCCGCGCTGGAGTGGGGCCGCAAGCTGGCCCGCGCGACCACGCTGCCGATCGAGGTCCGCCCGTTGCAGGAGGGGAGCTGCGGATGATCGACGTCGACCGCGTGTTCCGGGAGGAGCGCGGTCGGGCGGTCGCGGTGCTGGTCCGCGTCCTCGGCGACATCGACCTCGCCGAGGACGCGGTCCAGGACGCCTTCGCCGAGGCGGTGCGGCGGTGGCCCCAGGAGGGGCTGCCGCCCAGCCCGGCGGGCTGGCTGATCACCACGGCCCGGAACCGGGCGATCGACCGCCTCCGCCGCGAGTCCTCGCGCGACCGGCGGCACGCCCAGGCGGCCCTGCTGCGCGCATCGGACGAACCGACAGAGGAGGGGCCCGTGCACGACGACCGGCTCCGGCTGATCTTCACCTGCTGCCACCCGGCGCTGGCCCCGCACGCGCGGGTCGCGTTGACGCTGCGGCTGCTCGGCGGGCTGACCACCGCTGAGATCGCGCGGGCGTTCCTGGTTCCGGACAGGACCATGGCCCAGCGCCTGGTCCGGGCGAAGGGCAAGATCCGCGACGCACGCATCCCTTACCGGGTCCCGGCCGAAGCCGATCTGCCCGACCGGCTCCGCGCGGTGCTCGCGGTGATCTACCTGATCTTCAACGAGGGCTACGCGGCCAACGCGGGCGCGGACCTGGTGCGCGACGAGCTGTGCGCCGAGGCGATCCGGCTGGGTCGGCTGCTCGCCGAGCTGATGCCGGACGAACCGGAGGCCCTGGGCCTGCTCGCGCTGATGCTGCTGGCCGACTCCCGCCGCGCGGCCCGCACCGGCCCGCACGGCGAGCTGGTCCGGCTCGCCGACCAGGACCGCGCCCGCTGGGACCGGGAGCTGGTCGCCGAGGGCCAGGACCTGGTCCGCCGCTGCCTGCGCCGCGACCGGCCCGGCCCGTACCAGATCCAGGCCGCGATCAACGCCGTCCACAGCGACGCGGCGACCGCGGCCGACACCGACTGGCGGCAGATCCGCCTGCTCTACGACCAGCTGGTCGCGCTGACCCCGAGTCCGGTCGCGGCCCTCAACCGCGCGGTGGCCGTCGCCGAAACCGACGGCCCGCAGGCGGCGCTCGACCTCGTCGACGGCCTCGACCTCCCCGGCTACCACCTGTTCCACGCGATCCGCGCCGATCTGCTCAGCCGTCTCGGCCGCGATGAAGAGGCGGGGCTCGCCTACGAGGAGGCGATCAGCCGCACCGGGAACGAGGCCGAACGGGCCTTCCTGCGGAACCGGCGGGATGGCGGGGAATAGTTCGCGGGCGCCGGGGTTGTCGGTGGCAGAAGCCCGGGGCCGGCAGGGAAACAGGCCCGGAAATTGGAAGGCCCCGCGGTGCTGCCAGGTCGGGGGTCCGACAGCATCGCGGGGTCATCCCGTGTATCGGCACGTGACGGCGTCTCGTTACAGCCATGACGGGATGTGACTCGCATCACCGCGAAGTCCACGCTATCGGGCTTAATCCTGGGTCAGCAGGTAGCGGCCGAAGTGCGGGACGGTGAACGCGATCCGGCCGCGTTCTGCCGAATACACCAGCCCCTTCTTGATCAGGCTGTCCCGCGCGGGGGACAGCGAGGAGGGCTTGCGCTCCAGGTACTCGGCCACCGACGAGGTGCCCGCGGGTTCGTCCCGGCCCTGCACGATCTCGGCCATCGCCCGCAGGTACTCGCGTTCGGCCGGGGTCGCGCGCTCGTAGCGCGATCCGAAGAACCCGACGGCCAGTTCGCCCTCCGCCTCCGGCGCGGCCAGCCGCACGTCGTCGCTGCCGATCGGCGCCTGCGGCGCGGCGTCCCACGCGGCCTTCCCGTACGCCTGGACGAAGTACGGGTAGCCGCCGGAGATCGAGAACAGCGCGTCCAGCGCGTCCGAGGTGATCTCGGCTTCCTCCCGCTCGATCGGCGCGACCACGGCGCGGTCGGCGTCCGACCGGACCAGCCGGTCGATGCGCACGTAGCGGAACAGCCGCTCGGAGTAGGACTTGCTCGCCGACAGCACGGCGGGCACGTGCGGCAGCCCGGCGCCGACGACCACCAGCGGCGCGCCCGACTGGGACAGCTCGTGGCACGCCGCGCACAGCGCGGAGACGTCCTCGGCCTGAACGTCCTGCATCTCGTCGATCAGCAGCGCGACCCCGGTGCCGACGTCGGCGGCCAGCTCGGCGACCTCGGTGAACAGCTCGACCAGGTCGATCTCGATGTCGCCGGAGTCGGCCCGGCCCTGCGCGGCGGGCACGTCGATGCCCGGCTGCCAGCGCTCCCGCAGCTTGGCGCCGTCCGGGTTCGCCTTGAGCGCGAACGCCTTAAGCACCGCAAGCACCTCCTCGACCCGGTCCGGCGCCCGGTGCCGGACGGCCAGATCGCGGATCGCCCGGTGCAGCGCCGCCGACAGCGGCCTGCGCAGCCCGGCCTCGGGCCGGGCCTCCACCTTCCCGGCGCCCCAGCCGCGCCGGATGGCCATCGAGCGCAGCTCGCCGAGCAGCACGGTCTTGCCGACGCCGCGCAGCCCGGTGAGCACGAGGCTGCGCTCCGGCCGACCGCGGGAAACCCGCTCCAGGACGATGTCGAAGGCGTCGACCTCCCGGTCCCGGCCGGCCAGTTCCGGTGGGCGCTGACCGGCGCCGGGGGCGAACGGATTGCGGACCGGATCCATGCTCGGACTGTATCCAGTCGTATAGGGCTGATTCGATACTGCGCGAGATACCGGAATCGGCGTGTCGGGTCAGCCGTAGTGCTCGGGCGCCAGGCGCAGCGACTCGTGCCGCATCGCCCCGGAGGTCCGCGCCGCCTCGTACTCGTCGCGCTGGACGACGATCCGCGAGCCGGGGACGCGGCTGTACCGCCCTCTAGCGGAATCTAGACAAGATCCAATAATCCCCGATACGCCCCGATCGAAGCCGATGGATGCTTGGCTGGCGGGCATGGCCGAAGTCGTCACCAACGGAAATGCGCAGGTGCGGCGCACCGCCGACCGCGCGGTCCTGCACGTCTCGTTCAGCGCCACCGCCGACGATCGGCAGCGGGCCGTCGACGAGCTGGCGCGCCGCGTCAGCGGCGTCGAAGCCGCGCTGGCGGAGGTCGAGGTGCGCAGCCGGAACCTGTCGGTCCACCCGCGCTACCAGGACGGGCAGCAGGTCGGGCACCACGCGCGGCAGCACTTCGCGCTGCGGGTCGGCGGGCGCGAAGCGCTCGAACGGCTCGCGGCAGCGCTGCTGGAGGCCGAGCCGGAACGGCTCGACGGGCCGCGCTGGGAGCTCAGCGACCCCGCCGACGCGACAGCGGAGGCGCAGCGGCTCGCGGTCGCCGACGCGCGGCGCCGGGCGGAGG
>NZ_BAAAUX010000028.1:0-31529 GCF_039534165.1 Saccharopolyspora taberi
GGCCGCTGCGCGGCGGCTCCGCCGGGGGCTCGCCGCTGCGCGGCACCTGCCGGGCCGGGGGCCGCGCCGACTCCGGCGGCGCGGTCCACTCCTGCTGCCTGCGCCGCACCGGCGGCTGTTCGGGCTGGCCGCCGGGCTGCTGCCAGGACTGGCCGGACTCCTCCGGCGTCGGCTCGGCCTTCCTGCGGTGGTGGGAGCCGTTGCCGCCGGGGGTCTTTCCATGTTTCGAGAGGAGGTCGATGACCCGGGTGCCCCCGGTGCCGTCATCGCCGAGGGCGCGGCGACGCCGTCCGCTGCCGGTGGCGTCGTTCTGCTCGCCCTGCTGCTCCTGCTCGGGACGGGAACGTCGGGGCACGTTGTTGCCTTGGCGGGGGTCCTGCGGCACCCGTATTCCCTCCCAGTCCGAAGTCGTTGTGTGGCGTGGTCAACCCACGTCGGCGATCAAACCCCCCGCAGTCTTATCGCCCTGCGTTCTATCCGATAGTACGGCCGATCGCCCGAACTGACGATAGTGCAGACAATTTCTTCACAATCAGTGCACGATCCCGTGTTCGAGCTGGGCCAAAACACTCATATGTGTTAGGCCACTTGCCCGGTTGTGTGGTGCGGCGATCGACGCGGTGGCAGTGCGCGGTCGCGATCAGTAACCGGACGGCATCCGGCCCGACGCCAGCCGGACCTCGCTGCCCGCGCGGTAGGCGACCGCGTTCCGCCCGGACTGCTTGGCCGCGTACAGCAACGCGTCCGCGCTGATCAGCTGCTGCTCCGCCGACGGCGGCGCGGCCTCCGGCCCCAGGGTGCTGTGCTGCTCGTGCGCGATTCCGATGCTGACCGTGACCCGCAGCCCCGGCGCCATCTGCCCCCACGGGAACCGCTCGATCCTGGCCCGGGCGCCCTCGCACGCGGCGACCGCGGCCGCCGCGTCGATGGTCGGGAACACCAGCACGAACTCCTCGCCGCCGTACCGCGCGCAGAACGCGCCCGCGGGCAGAACCTCCTGCAGCAGGTCGACGACCCGCTGCAGGACCCGGTCGCCGAGCAGGTGGCCGTAGGTGTCGTTGACGTGCTTGAACCAGTCCAGGTCGACCAGCGCGACCGCGAGCCCGTCGGCCCCGCTGTCGTCGGAGACCAGATCGGCCAGCCGCTCGTCGAGGTAGCGCCGGTTGTAGCTGGCGGTGAGGCTGTCCCGCCTGCTCTGCTCCCGGGCCTCGGCGTGTTCCCTGCGCAGTCGCTTGACCTCGTGCCGCAGCTGTTCGGGGACGCGCGGCGTGTCCTCGGTGGACATCAGGTCGAGGGCGGAGCGCAGGTGGTGGTACGCCTGCCGCCACTGCCCACGCGACGCGAGCAGGCTCGCGATCGACTCGTGCAGCTCGGCCATGCCGGTGCCGTCCGCCAGTTCCCGTCTCCTGCCGGGAGGCGGTGTCGGGCACCGGGCTGACGCGGAGTCGTCGCGCAGAGGTTCCGGGCCTGCGAAACCGTTGCGCAGTCCGGTCATCGCACTCACCTCCCGTCCGTGGTGTCGTCGGGTGCGACGAATCGCTTGAGCTGATCCGACTCACGCTCGCTGCGAATTAGCTCGTCCGGCTGATCGGCATTGCTCCGAATCGCCGAGCGCGGCGTGAGGTTCGGCTGCCTTGGATGTGTACCCGGCGGAGGGGGTGCTGCGGAAGCGAATCGCATCGGACCCACCCGCACGGACGAGCAAATCAGCCTGTGTTTCTAGTCACGCCACCGCAAGTTCATCGGAACAACCACACTCATGTGTTACTCGACCCTCTCTCGAAAGTGTGAGAACTGTGATTGCCTGTGCAATAAGAACGTTTTATGAGGGACAGGGAGCAAACCCGTAAGGCTGATCATCGATCAGGACGAGGTGTTGTGACCCGATCTGCCTGCCGACCACTGTGTCATGTCGCCGCAACGTCACTTCGACCCCGACGACCCACACCTCGCCGCGCGGTGGCCCCGCTCCGTCCGGTGTGAACCCGGGATCGCGGCGCAGGGTCGACATCGCCGGATCGAGTTCGATCGTGGTGTCGCCGAGTTCGCAGAGCTGGTCCCGGAAATCCGGGTGCTGGGTCCGGCGCAGGAACTCCTGCTGCGCCGCGGGACCCCGTTCGGCCGCGGCGTTGTTGTCGGCGAAATAGCGCTGCACCGGATCCGGCTCGGCGCCGCCGCACCCGGCGACCACAAGCAGCAGTCCACAGAGGAGTCCGGCCACCCGCGACGCCGGCATCAGCCGCCGTTGTGGTCGATCTCGGCTTCGGTGGGCACGCACAGCTCGTCCGGATCGTCCAGCCATCCCTCCGGCAGCACGACCTTGCCCGCGGAACCCTGCCTGCCGCGCGGACCCTCCGCATCGGACGGGAACGGGACGTCGGGGTCGAGGTCGGCCAGCAGGTCGTCGAGCTCGGCGAGGCTGGAGACCAGGCCGAAGCGGTGCCGCAGGTCGGAGCCGACCGGGAAGCCCCTGAGGTACTGCGCCATGTGCTTGCGCAGGTCGCGGAGGCCCTTCTGCTCTCCCATGTGGTCGGCCAGCAGTTCGGCGTGCCGCCGCAGCACCCGGGTCACCTCGCCCAGCGACGGACCCTCCGGGATCGGCTCGCCTGCGAACGCGGCCTGCAGGTCCCGGAACAGCCACGGCCTGCCGAGGCAGCCGCGTCCGACGACGACCCCGTCGCAGCCGGTCTCGGCCACCATCCGCAGCGCGTCCTGGGCGCTGAAGATGTCGCCGTTGCCCAGCACCGGGATGGACCGCACGGTCTCCTTCAGCCTGGTGATGGCCGTCCAGTCGGCCTGCCCCGAGTAGCGCTGGGCGGCGGTGCGGCCGTGCAGCGCGACGGCGGCGGCACCGTTGTCCTCGGCGATGCGGCCCGCGTCGAGGTAGGTGATGTGCTCATCGTCGATGCCGATGCGGAACTTCACCGTCACCGGCACCCCGGCGGGCTCGGCCGCCCGCACGGCCGCGCGGACGATCTCGCCGAACAGCCGCCGCTTGTAGGGCAGGGCGGAACCACCGCCCTTGCGGGTCACCTTCGGGACCGGGCAGCCGAAGTTCATGTCGATGTGGTCGGCGAGCCCCTCGTCGACGATCATCCGCGCGGCCTGGCCCATGGTCGCCGGGTCGACGCCGTAGAGCTGCATCGAGCGCGGGTGCTCGTCGGGGTCGAAGGTGATCATCTGCATGGTCGTCGGGTGCCGCTCGACCAGCGCCCGGCTGGTGATCATCTCGCAGACGTAGAGCCCGGCGCCGTACTCCCGGCACAGCCGCCGGAAGGCCACGTTGGTGATCCCGGCCATCGGCGCGAGCACCACCGGCGGATCGACCTCGTAGGGGCCGATCTTCAGCGCGGGCTTGCTCAGGGTTGCGGTCATCGGCCCCATTGTCCCCGATGGGGCGAGGGCGACCGCAGTGAGCCGCGTCGCGTCCGCGCTCAGACGGACCGACGGGTTGCTTCCGTCCACGTCCGAGTGGTTTCGAACTCCCGGTCGGCCCGGCGGAGGCTGTCCCGCGGGCGTTGACCTCCACTTCGCTCCAAGTTCTAGCTTCCGGCCATGAATGGATCACAACCCGTCCGGGAGTGGATCGCGAAAACCGCTCACCCGTTCGACACTGTTGATCCGTCCGCACCGCTGACCGACCTGCGGCCGCTGGCGGACGTCGTCGGGGACGCCACCGTGGTCGGGATCGGCGCTTCCACCCGATCGGCGCGCGAACCCGTCCTGCTCGCACACCGGATGGTCCGGTTCCTGGTGGAGGAGATGGGCTTCCGCTCGGTCGTGCTGGAGGGCGACGACGCGAAGAGCGCCGAGATCGCCGAACACCTCCGCACCGGCGACGGGGATCTGCGCGCGATGCTCGCCGATGCGCGGACCTTCTGGCGGATCGAGGAGGTCCTCGGACTGATCGCCTGGCTCCGGGAGCACAACGAGGCGCACCCGGACGACCCCGTCCGGCTCGTGGAGCCGGGCGAACCGCCCTCGTCGCAGCGCAACCTCGCCGCGATCGAGAAGCACCTGGCCGAGGGCGTCGTCGAATGGCACGAGCGGACCGGGGACAAGATCGTCTACTGGGGCGGCATCGCGCACACCGCCGTCGGCTGGCGGCGCCTGGTCACCCAGGGCACCGGATCGGAGCGGCAGCGCAACGCGGGCAGCTACTTCCAGGAGCGCTTCGGCTCCGGCTACCGCTCGATCGGCCTCACCTTCGGCGAGGGCGCGATGCCGTTCGAGGCGCCCCCGCCGCCCGCGGACTTCGCCGAGCACGCGCTGTCCGCGCCAGGTCTGCCGCCGTACCTGCTCGACCTGCGCGCGGACGCGCCCGGGCCGGTGCGCGCCTGGATGGACCTGCCGGCGAAGACCCGGCTGATCGGCCCGCACTACGACCCGGCCGACGACGCCGAGCACCACCTCTCCGGCGAGGCGCTGGCGGAGTGGTTCGACGCCGTCGCGCACCTCCCGGCCGTGACCCCGGCCAGGGGACTCAGAACTTCGCGGTGAGGCAGGCCAGCCGCCCGCCGGCGGTCCCGGCCTTGCCCGGCTCGGTGTGGGTGTGCGTCTCGTGGACCACGAACGACTGGGCGTCGCCGCGGTCGAGCTGCCAGGTTCCGGTCGCGGTGGCGGTGCCGTTGCCCTGGGCGTCGGTGTGGAAGTCCAGCCACACCTCGTTCTCCGGGTTGGCGAACTTCGGGTCGACCGACGGCTTGGCCGGGTCCGGGATCTGCTGGAAGTGCGGTCCGGCGTCGTCACCGGTCGGGCCGCAGGGCTTGGTGTGCACGTGCGCGCCGTACACGCGGTTGGGCTGCAACCCGGTGAGCGCGACGGTGACCTCGGTCCGGGCGCCGCCGGTCTTCACCCCGAGCTTCGCAGTGGACCCCGGCGGGACCTGGTCGGGCTTGTAGGTCACGGCGGTGGCGCCCTCCCGGTACGGCTCGTAGGTCCCGGTGGTCTCGATCGGCGCCGGACCGGGCTGCTGCTCGGCGGGCGGCGTCTGGGCTTGCTGCTCGCCGCACGCGGCGAGCAGCGCACCGACCGTGCACAGGCCGACGAGCGACCCGAGCGCTCGGGTCCGCTGGTGGAGCATGGGATCCATCCCTTCCGTCACCGACTGGAACGGGCTCGATTCTGCCGGTAGCGGTCGGAATCCGGACAGGGCATCCGGCCGGTGGGAACCAACGGGTGACGGTGTGAGGTGAGTCATCGGAGCGCGGGGTGCCGGGGTGGTTAGGTTGGCTCATGACTGAGGGGCGCGATCGCACGTGGCTGGTGGCGCTGGCGACCGCGATGTGGGGGACCGACGCGCTGTGGCGGATGCCGCTGGCGACGACGCTGCCTTCGGCGAGCGTGGTGTTCTGGGAACACCTGATCATCGTGGTCCTGCTGGCGCCGTTCCTGCCGCGGGCGTGGCGGGCGCTGCGTGCGTGCGGGTGGCGCGAACGGGTCGCGATCGTCGTGGTCGGCGCGGGTTCGTCGGCGCTGGCGACGACGTTGTTCACCACGGCGTTCAAGTTCGGCGATCCGGTGACGCCGCTGGTCCTGCAGAAGCTCCAGCCGGTGTTCGCGGCGGTCGCGGCACTGCTGGTGCTGCGCGAGCAGTTGCGCGGGCGCTACTTCGCCTTCGCGCTGCCCGCGCTGGCCGGTGCCTGGTTGCTGGCGTTCAAGGACCCGTTCGCGATCGAGTTGTCGCAGGTGGTGCCCGCACTGCTGGCGCTGGGCGCGGCGGTGCTGTGGGCAGCGGGCACCGTGCTCGGCAGGCTGGTCAGCCGCACCATCCCGGCCCGCGACGTGACCACGTTGCGGTTCTCGATCGGACTGCCCACCGCCGCGGTGATCCTGCTGGTGACCGGAGCGCCGGTGGCGGTCGGCTGGGGCAACGCGTTCGGCCTGGTGCTGCTCTCGCTGATCCCCGGACTCCTGGCGCTGTGGCTGTACTACATCGGCCTGCGCAGCACACCGGCAGCGCGAGCGACGCTGGCGGAACTGTCCTTCCCGGCGACCGCCGCGCTGGTCGGCGTCTTCGTGCTCGGCGCGCACCTCACCGCGACCCAGTGGGCCGGCTTCGCGATCGTGGTGGCGATGGTGTTCGGTCTGGGCTGGCACGAGCAGGTCAGCCGCACCAAGCTCGTCACGGTTCCGACGCCCGCCGGCGTGTGACCCACCTCCCGGACCAAAGCCGCACCAAAGCCACCCAAGATCATCTCGACCTTGTAACCTGAGGCACGCGGGGCGTTAGCTCAACTGGCAGAGCAGCGGACTTTTAATCCGCGGGTTCAGGGTTCGATCCCCTGGCGCCCCACCAGGACCCCAGGTCACCGGCCTGGGGTTCCGGTGTTTTGAGAGGTATGACGTGAACGTGCCGGCCGCACTTCGGAGCGATGTGCAGACGCTGTGGGACTACCACGACCTGCATCACCGGCTCCGCGAGTGCGATGTCGGCGTGGGGCTCGGGAGCCATGACCTCGGTGTGGCGGACCGTGTTGTCGATCTGTACGAGCAGGGGTATTTCCCGCGGGTGGTCTTCACCGGTGCCAACGCTCCGACGACCGTGGAGCGGTTCCCTCGCGGGGAGGCTGTTCATTACCGGGAGCGTGCGCTTGAGCTGGGAATGCCCGATTCGGCCATCCTGGTCGAGCCTCGTGCCACCAACACTGCGGAGAACATCGAGTTCACCCGTGAGCTGTTGTCGTCGAGAGACGTCCTTGTTGGATCGTTGCTGCTCGTGTCCCGGCCGTACCAGCAGCGGCGGGCCTTCGCGACGGCGAAGAAGATCTGGCCCGAGGTCGACATCGTGTGCAGCTCCCAGCGGACTGCGCTCGACGACTACGTGCGCTCCATTGGGGACGTCGATCGAGTGATCAACATGCTCGTCGGGGATACCCAGCGCATCACCGTCTACGCCGAACGCGGCTTCTCCGTTCCGCAGGACGTTCCGCCCAATGTTGACGCTGCGTATCAACGTCTGGTCGCCGCGGGCTACACGTCACGGCTCGTCCGATAGAGGGCTGTTGGGAAGGAAGGCCACGATGACGAGCCCCGCACAGATCCTCCGCAACAGCGACGCGGTCCTTCTCGACTTCGACGGCCCGGTGTGCAGCGTCTTTGGCGGCTTCCCCGATCACGAGGTGGCGGATGAACTGCGGGGTCTCTTCAGGGGCGAGCTTCCCGAAGCGGTGGGTGAGAGCCGGGACCCGTTCGACGTTCTGAGGTATGCGGCAGGCGCCGGCACTGTCGCCACGACTGTCGAACAGCACCTCCGCGACCTCGAAGTTCGTGCTGTGAAGGTCGCGTCTCCAACGCCAGGTACTGCTCAAGTACTCGAAACTCTTCACGACTTCGGCATTCCGGTCTTCGTCGTGTCCAACAACTCCGCCGCCGCGGTTTCGGCGTACTTCGAAGCCCACGGCATGGCAGGCCTCATCGCCGGTGTTTCTGCGAGAACCGGGCCCGAGGTCGACCAACTCAAGCCCAAGCCTTACCTCCTCAAGCGCGCGATCGAAGCGTTGGAAACAGCCCCTGGCCGGTGCGTCATGATCGGCGATTCGGAGACCGACCTCGAAGCGAGCCGGCACGCGGGAACCCTTGCAATCGGCTACGCGAACAAGCTCGGCAAGCGGCAACGTTTCGAGCAGTACCGCCCGAACGCGATCATCGATCACATGCATGAGCTGGCCAGGGGAACCCCGCCGCGCGGAGCAGGCCGGCGCGGCGGGGTGCGCTAGGGAGTTGCCTGGCCGTGGTCCCTCTGCGGAAGATGGTCCGAGAGGCCCGTTCGGCGGCCGAGGAAGAGGAGCTCCATGAGCGGCGTCGAAGTCACCGTGATGAGTGAGGAGAGCTTCCGCGACCTCACCGTGCTGTCGTTCCGCGCTCAGGAGATCGACGATGCCGAGCGCTCCCTCAGCCTCGCCCCGCTCTACGACGAGATCCGCGTCACCGGTGGCGCCTCCGCCGGGGAGGAACGCAGCGAGCTGCGCGCCAAGCTGGACGCGCTGCGCGGGGACTGGCAGGACCCGGCGACCTGCGAGATCAAGGTCAGCCGCGAGGGCGTTGAGGTGCGCCGGTCCGGCGCCTGGCGGGTGACCTGGACCGAGCAGGTCGGCGAGGGCGAGTCCAGGGAGATCTCCACCCTCCACCGGGAGAAGGACTTCGCCCGGATCGGGCAGGGCCCCACCGGCGGCACCGTCGCGGTGGATCTGCACAACCGCTGGGTCTACGACGCGTCCGACAGCGAGGTCGGCGACGTGGTGACGGTGACCTTCGGGCCTGGCGAGACCGTCCAGACCGTCTCGTTGCCGCGCGTCGATCCGCGCCGGCGCGCCACGCTGGAGCTGCGGCTGGCCAACCCCCGCTGGATCGAAGGCAGCGGAGAACTGCGCTGCGGGCTGCGCATGCTCGACGATCCCAAGCACCTCTCGGACGAGGAGCAGGCCGTCCTGGAGCGCCACCAGGAGGAGCTGGCCGAACTCCAGCAGCGTGCCAGCCGGGGTGGCAGGGCCGACAAGGCGAGGCTCGCCGCGGCGCGTGCGAAGGGGCCGCCGTTCTCGATCTGGGTGATCCGCGACGCGACCTACACGAGCAACGCCTTCCCCGAGGTCGAGTGACCTCCGCGCTGTGGTGCTGAGGGCGGGAACACTCAGCACCACAGGGGCGATCTGATCAGGGAGCGACGGGCCAGCCGTTGAACCTGCCACCGATGCAGTTGAAGCCGGTGGGCGGCCTGCCGGTCTCCACCACCTCGCCGCCGCCGTCCATGCAGAGTTCCGGTGGAATCACGGGCTGGGCCGACGCGGTCATCGCGGCCGGCCCCGCGATGGCAAGGCCGGCCAGCATGGTGGCCACGATCGCACGACGCATTGCGCACTCCTTTTCCTGTGACAGTTGATCCCGGGCGGGATCAACTGTGATCGGAGCACGATCACCCGCACAGCCGCCCGCTGCGTCAGCCCACCGCGCGGCACCCGGAAGAGGATCACTGCCCCGGCCGGAGCTCCCGGTAGTAATAAAGAATCGGCTCGTCCTCGCCGGGTTCGGTGTTGGTGTAGCCGTGCCGCTCGTAGAAGCGGCGGGCGTCGGTGTCCTCGCCGTCCACATTGATTTCGAGCAGTTCGCCGCCTCTGTCACGGACGGCGGCTTCGGCGGCGGCGAGCAGTTCGGAGCCGATTCCCCGGCCGCGCAGCTCCGGAACGACGTAGAGCTCGTCGAGGACGGCGACCCGGCCCTCGTACCAGACGGCGGGCCGCAGGGTCAGCAAGGCGACGCCGACCTCGCCGGCGAGACGTGCGATCACCGCGTCGTCCGCCAGGAGTCGCCGCAGTCGGTCGGTGAGGACCGCCGGTCCGGGCGTCGGAACGCCGAACTCCCGGTTGAACGCGTCCAGCAGCTTGGCCACGAGGGCCGCGTCAGCGGCGGTGGCCGTTCGGGAAGGCTGTTCCACTCGCGCAGTCTTGCAGCTCCCGCCTGCTCCGCGATCGACGGCTGCGCAGGTGGTGGGCCAGCACCGCGACGGTCGCGGCCAGGAAGACCAGCTGCATGGCGGTGCGGGGGACGAGCTGGTCGCCGGTCGACAGGCCGATGCCTTCGAGCGCCGCGTGGACGTTGGCCGGGAACATCACGATCAGCAGCGCGGTGAGCCCGCCCGCGGCCCACGGCGCGGTCGGCTTCCACAGCAGGCCTGCGGCGCCCGCCAGTTCGAGGACCCCGGTGATCGTCACCAGCAGCTCCGGGGCGGGCAGCCAGGGCGGGACCATGTTGACCAGTTCGGCGCGCAGTCCGACGAAGTGCGCGAGGCCGGTCGCCACGAACATCGCGGCCAGGCCGCCGCGCACGGCCACGGGCCAGGGCCGCAGGCCGCGGACGCCCGCGGCTCCCGCCGCGAGCAGGACCAGGGTGACGACCAGGAGGATGATCAGCGGCGCCATGGCGGACGCTCCTTCGGAAGACAGTCTTGTCGCTGTCAAGACTGAGCACCCGAAGTGAACTTGTCAATGGAAAGATGCCTGGTCGCGCGAGCCTGCTTGCTTTAACGAATCGCGCGGTACACTAAAGAAACTTTCACGTCTGGGCCCCGAACGTTCGCACGCCCGGGGGTACGAATCGCCGCTGCGGCACCGGCCGCGGCGGCGATTCGTCCAGGTCACCCGGTCTTGCGGCGGAACGACCGCTTCGAACCGGCCTGCTCGTGCGCCGCTCCGATCTTGGAGCGGTGGTCCTGGTGCGCTTCCCCGGCCTTGGTCCGGCTGTTCTTGCGCTCCAGCGCCTCGCGCATCTTGCGCCTGACGTCGTCCGGTCCGGCCTGCTGGTCTGCCATGCGAACCTCCTGTGTCGCAGCGGGCTACCGGAAGAACATCGCACGCCGCCGACGCGGTGGCCAGCAATTTTTCAGCCGACGTCCACCCGCTGCGCCGGGGCGACGTGGCGGAGCAGCCGCATCGCGTCCTCGTCCGGGCTGCCCTCCGGCGCCTGGTAGACGATCAGGCGCTGCTGGGTGCCGCTGACCGCCAGCACCTCGTAGCCCAGGTCCATCCGGCCGACCGACGGGTGGTTGAACGACTTCACCCCGGCCGACTTGGGCTGCACCTCGTTGCGCTGCCACATCGCGTGGAACTCCTCGCTCCTGCGCGTGAGCTCGTCGATCAGCCCCGTGACCCGCGGATCGCACGGGTTGTCGCCGAAGGTCGACCGCAGGTGCGCCACCGAGTCCTGGGCGATGTCGTGCCAGCGCACGTAGAGCGTGCGGGCGCTGGGGTGCAGGAAGACGTACCGCAGCGAGTTGCGCCGCTCCGGCTCCCACTGCTCTATGCCGGGCAGCAGCGCCCAGCCGGACGGGTTCGCGGCGAGCACGTCGTTGCTCTGGTTGAGCACGTACGCCGGGCAGCCGCCGAGCGAGGTGAGCAGCCGCTGCACGGTCGGGCGCACCACCTCCCGCTCCGGCTCCGGCGTGCCGCGCGGCGGGCGGGCGGCGTGCCGGGCGAGGTTGTGCAGGTGCTGGTGCTCGGCCTCGTCCAGCCGCAGGACCCGGGCCAGCGCGTCGAGCACGGCATCGCTCGGGTGGCGTTCGCGGCCCTGTTCGAGGCGCGTGTAGTAGTCCATGCTGATCCCGGCGGTGGCCGAGATCTCCTCGCGCCGCAGGCCCGGCGTCCGGCGCACGCCGGTGCCGACCGGGATGCCCAGGTCCTCGGGCTTGCGCCGCGCCCGGCACGCCTTGAGGAAGTTGCCCAACTCGTTCTTGCTGCCCACGCTTCGATGCTGACACAGTTCAGCGTCCGGACCGGCGTCATGGCTGGGTGCATCACACCCAGGAAAGCCGCTGCCTGCCCGTGGCCCGCGCGGTGCTCCATGCTCGAAGTCGTTCGAGACGAAGGGGAACGACATGAGCGACAAGCGGGTGCAACTCGGCACGGGTGGTCCGGTCGTGGGGCCGCAGGGACTCGGCTGCATGGGGATGAGCGAGTTCTACGGCCCGACCGACGAGGACGAGGCCCGGCGCACCCTCGAACACGCGCTGGAGCGCGGGGTCACGCTGTTCGACACCGCCGACATCTACGGCACGGGCGCCAACGAGCAGTTCCTGTCGCCGTTCGTGCGGGCGCACCGCGACGAGCTGACCATCGCCACCAAGTTCGGCATCGTCCGCGACCCGGCCCGGCCGCTGTACCGGGGGAAGCGCGGGGACGCGCCGTACGTGCGGGAGGCGGCCGAGGCCAGCCTGCGCAGGCTGGACATCGAGGTCATCGACCTCTACTACATGCACCGCAGGGACCTTTCGGTGCCGATCGAGGAGACCGTCGGCGCGATGGCCGAGCTGGTCCGGGAGGGCAAGGTCCGCCACCTCGGGCTGTCCGAGGTGACCGCGGCGGAGCTGCGCGCCGCCGTGGCGGTGCACCCGATCGCCGCGGTGCAGAGCGAGTGGTCGGTGTTCAACCGCGACGTGGAGAACGCGGTCGTGGCCGCTGCTGCCGAGCTCGGCGTGGCCTTCGTGCCGTACTCGCCGCTCGGCCGCGGCTTCCTGACCGGGACGTTCACCGACGCCGCGCAGCTGGGCGAAGGCGACTTCCGGGCGGTTTTCCCGCAGTACACGGGGGAGAACGCGGCCCGCAACGCGGCGCTGCTGGAGCCCGTGCGGGAGATCGCGCACCGGCTCGGCGCGACGCCGGCGCAGGTCGCGCTGGCGTGGGTGCACTCGCGCAGCCGGGTGCACGGGCTGCCGGTGGTGCCGATCCCGGGCACCCGCCGGCAGAGCAGGCTGGACGAGAACCTGGCCGCCGCCGAGCTCGAACTGTCCACTGAGGACCTGGCGGTGCTGGAGCCGATTTCGGCGCAGGTGGCGGGAACCCGCTACGCCGACATGAGCTTCACCTCCGCGGGCCGGGAGTGACGACGTCGTGCGCGGTGCCGGCTCCGGTACCGCGCACGACCGCGGATCAGTCGTGGTCGGTGGCCGTGGAAACGTGCTCCCACACATCGAGTTCCCGCGCCACGTGGTCGAGCTTCGCCCGCACCCGCGCCACCGCGTCCTGGCCCAGTTGCAGGCGGGTCGGCGGATGCGGCGTGTGCGCGAGGTCGACGATCGCGGCGGCTGCCTTGGCCGGGTCGCCTGCCTGGAAACCGTTGGCCTCCTTGGACATCCGGCGCCGCTCGCCCGCTGTCCCGGCGTAGTCGTCGATGACCAGTTCGGCGTGCCGGAGGCTGGACGGGTCGAGGAAGTCGGTGCGGAACGCGCCGGGCTCGACGATCGTGACCGCCACGCCGAGCGGTTCCAGATCACCGCGCATGGCCTCTGTGATCCCCTCCAGCGCGAACTTCGTCGCCGCGTAGATCCCGGAACCGGCCTGCGTGATGAAACCGCCAATGGAGCCGATGTTGATGACCCGGCCGCTGCGCCGCTCCCGCATCCCGGGCAGCACCGCCCGCGTCACCGCGAGCAGGCCGAAGACGTTGGTGTCGAACACCGCCCGGACCTCGGCGTCGGAAACCTCCTCCACCGCGCCGAAAATCCCGTAACCGGCGTTGTTGACCAGGACGTCGACGCGGCCGACCGCGGCGACCGCCCGCTCGACCTGCGCGGGATCGGTGACGTCCAACGCGACCTTGGTCAGGTTTTCCCCGTCGGGCAGCGGAATCGAATGCGGATCACGTGCGGTCGCGGCGACCTGGTCGCCCCGTTCCAGTGCGGCGCGGGCGATTTCCAGCCCGAGACCGCGAGAAGCACCGGTGATTAACCAAACGGACATGGGCACCTTTCCTGGGAAGAACGGTCTCCCACGCTAGAAGCGATCCGCGATTCGCGGATGGGCGTGCCACACCCAGGAACGTCAGTCGCAGACCGAGGGCAGCGCGCGTCCGACTCCCGCCTGGTGCAGGGGATCGAGCCGCATCTCCTGTCCGATCCGGAAGAACGCGCCGGTCAGCTCCCCCTCGCACGACGGGTGCGCGCGGACGTCGGCGGTGTCGCGGATCTCGACCAGCAGCTCGTCGTTGAGGCGGTCGATGACCGGGCGGACCTCGCCCAGGTCGGGGCGTTCGGTGGGCTGCTCGTCGGGATGCGCGGCCCAGTACTGGTGCAGCCCGCGCTGCACGACCTTGTTCGCCTCGATCTGGTCCCGGAAGACGCGCCTGGTCAGCTCGGGGTCCACGCCCATCGCGGTCGCTTTGGCGGCCATGGTGTCGAGCACCTGCTGCTCGCGCGCGGGATCGTCGATCGGCTGGTCCGTGCCCCACTTCGCCGCGGCGACCTGGTCCGCGGTCGCCACCCGCTCGGCGGCCACCTGGACCAGCGGTTCCAGCGGTTGCGGAGCGGCTGCGCCGGCGAGCGCGGCGACGACCAGCAGGGATGAGCCCAACATCGTGCCTCCTGGGGATCTTGTGGTTTCGAGGGTGCACCCTGACGAAAGTAAAGTCGATCGGTGCCGAAAGAGCACCGCGGGGACACTGCCGCGATCCCTAGCGTCGGCGCGGTGTTCATCGAATATTCGGCCGTCAACGAGATCGAGGACGTGCCCGACGTCAGCGCTGACTGGTACCGCGCGATCACCGACCTGGCCGCGAGCGCGCCGCCGTGGGTGCAGGCCGCCGCACCGTTGGCGACACAGGCGATCCTGCTGGTCTTCGGAGCGTTGCTCGCGGCTGCCTGCTGGCGGGCGCGCCGTGGGGCGCTGGGCCCGGCGCTGCTTGCTCCGGTCGCGACGGGGTTGGCTTACGTGGCGAGCGAGGTTCTCAAGGCATTCCTTCGGGAAGACCGGCCTTGCCGGGTCGTGCCGCGCATTTCGCGGACCCTGGCGGAGTGTCCCGAGTACGGCGACTGGTCGCTGCCGAGCAACCACGCGACCATCGCCGCCGCTGCCGCAGTCGCGCTTTCCGTCGCTTGGCGACGGCTTGTCGGCGTTGTCGTTTTGCTGGCTTTGGTTGAGGGGTTTTCTCGGGTTTTCGTCGGGGTGCACTATCCGCATGACGTTGTTGTGGGGGCTTTGCTCGGGGGGTTCGTTGCGGGGGTGGTTATGGGGGTTGGTGGGGGTTTGGTGCCTGTAGTGCGGTGGGCTCGTGGTTTCTGGGGTCCTCGCCGGCCCCAGACCCCTGGCAGGTCTCCGGGATGAGTCCTCGATCTCCGCTGCGGTTCGGTTGGGGTGGTTCTCATCCCGTCGACCTCCACGGAGGGCTATCAGACCGCGTCAAGGGGGCCGTTTGTGTTGTTGTCTTGCGGTTTTGCTTGGTTGTGCCCCCTTGACACGGCCTGATCGGGCTTTGCCAGGTCGACGGGATGAGAACCAAACCCCGCCCTCGTAGGTGGAGGCAATTGCTTGGCGCGTTTGCCGGGTCTACCGCTCGGACACGATCCCCGCCTCGTAAGCGAGAACGGCCGCCTGCACGCGGTTGCGGAGGTCCAAGCGGCTGAGGATGGCGCTGACGTAAGCCTTCACCGTCCCCTCCACGACGTGCAGGCGGTCGGCGATTTCGGCGTTCGACAAGCCCGCGCCGACCAGTGCGAGGACCTCGCGCTCGCGGTCGCTGAGCACGTCGATCCGGCGTCGTGCGTCGAGTTCGCGGGACATCCTGGGGCCGCCGAGGTCCCGGATCACCCGGCGGGCCACCGGCGGTGACAGGTACGCGCCGCCTTCGGCCGCCGCTCGTACCCCGAGCACCAGCTCGCGCGGGTCTCCGGTCTTGAGCAGGAAGCCGCTCGCTCCGCCGTGCAGGGCTCGGCTGACGTAGGCGTCCTCGTCGAAGGTTGTCATGATCAGCACCGCGGTGCCGGAGCCGTGCAGTTCCTCGGCCGCTGCGAGGCCGTCGAGGAGCGGCATCCTGATGTCGAGCACCGCGACGTCCGGCCGGTGCAGGCGGACCTGCTCCACCGCCGCCCTGCCGTCGGCCGCCTCGGCGACGACCTCGATCTCCGGGTCCGCGGCCAGGATCGCCCGCACGCCCGCCCGGATCACCGCCTCGTCGTCGGCCAGCACGACCCGCACCATCGCTACCTCGTCTCCAGGAAGTCCTTGCTCACCAGCTCGTCCCCGCGGAAGCACAGCCGGAACAGCTCCAGGCGCCGCTCGTCGAACGGGTTCTGGTGGGTGCTGTAGTAGGCGCACTCCGCGCCCGGCGGCCTCGGCGGATCCGTCGCCGGGGCCTCGTCGACGCGGGTGCGCATCGGCAGGTACGGCTCGACCTCCGCGCGGGACTGACCCGGCCGGAGGCGGTCGAAGTCCGCGGGCGCGAGCACCGAGGTCGCGGCGTCGAAGACCGCGATCCCGCCCGAGATCACCGCCAGCCCGCCGACGCACGCCGCCGTGACGGCGATCGCCGTGGTGCGGCTGCTGCGGACGCGGCGCCTGGCCTGGGCCAACCGGTCGGCGGACTCCGACCGCGGGGCGATCGGCCCGGCCTCCTGCGGGATCCGGGCGGTCAGGGCGAAGACGCCGTCCTGGGCGCCGGCCCGGAACTCCCCGCCGGACAGGCGAACCCGCTCGGCCAGCGCCACCAGGCCGTAGCCTTCGCCGCTCCGATCGGAGGTGGCTGCGTTGGTCACCGATACCCGGGTGTCGGCCGCGGTGTGCTCCACCCGCACCGACACCTCGGTGCCGGGGGCGTGCTTGGCCGCGTTGGTCAGCGCTTCCTGCACCACCCGGCACACCGCGCGCTGGCGCAGGGACGTCGGGTCCGCGGGCTCGCCCGACTCGTGCAGCTCCACGTCCATCCCGGAATCCCGGGCGCGGCGGACGAGATCGCCCACGTCGCCGCCGGGCGTCAGCGGCGGCGGCTCCTCGCGCAGCATCTCGACGACCTCGCGCAGCCGCTCCGCCGCCGAGGTCACGGCGCTGCGCGCCTGCCCGGCGACCTCGCGGTGGCGCTCGTCGAGGTCCGGCGCGACCTCCAGCCCGCCGATGCGCAGCGCGACCAGGCTCAGCTCGTGGCCGAGCAGGTCGTGCATGTCGCCCGCGATCCGGGTCCGCTCCCGCAACCGCGCCTGTTCGGCGATGATCCGCTGCTCGCGTTCGAGCTGCTCGGCCCGTTCCCAGCCGGCCCAGACGAGATCGCGGTGCTGCCGGCGGTACCGGCCCAGAAACCACGGCAGCGCACCGAAGAACGCGGTGCCGATGACCGAGACCAGCACCGCGCCGTCGTCCATCCTGGCCAGCAGGACCAGCAGCGCCACGCCGGCCGTGATCCACGCGAGCGACACCAGCGCATCGCGCGGGCGGTCGACGCGCACCCCGGCGGAGTAGCCCGCGGCGACCGCGACCGGGAGGAACGCGGCGAACCCGACGACGGTCGATTCGGGACGCACCACGGTCGCCACCGACCACGTGGTCAGGGCGAGCAGCACCGCCCACATCGGACGCGATCGGCGGAGCGCGAGCACCCCGCCGATCGCGACGAGCCCGAGCGCGCACTCCCACCAGGCGAAGCGTCCGATGTGGGTGGTCGCGAGCGCCCACCACACCGGGAGTCCGAGCACCGCCCACAGCAGGACGTCCCGGATCAGCGGTGAGCGCGTCGGATTCACCTCATCGACGTTACCGGCCCCAGCTGAGCTGCGACGAAGTCGCGCAACGAGCGGGGTGCGCGGCCGGTCACGTCGGCCACGTCGGTGGTCACGCGGTCCTCGGAACCGCCGCGGATGTCGGCGTCGATGGCCGCCAGCCCCCGCGCGAACGGCTCCGGCACGCCGAACTCGGCGAACATCCGGGCGCGCTGCGCGACGCTGACGCCGACGTGCCGCACCGGCCGTCCGGTCACCTCGGTGATGACCGCCGCGGCTTCGTCGCAGCTCAGCGCTTCCGGCCCGGTCAGCACGTACTCGGACCGCTCGGCCCGCCCGGCGAGCAGTTCGGCTGCCACGGCGGCGATGTCCTCGGCGTCGACCCAGCCGATGCGGCCGTTGCCGGTCGCGGTGCTGAACTCGCCGCGCTCGCGGATGGCGTCGGCCACCGGGTGGGCGCCGGTGAAGTTCTGCATGAACCCGGACGGCCGCAGGACCGCGGCCCCCGGAATCGCCCGCACGGCCCGGTTCAGCTCGTCGATCCCGGGCGCGTCGGGGACCACCGCGAGCGAGCCGAGCAGCACCACCGGCCGGTCGCCCACGGCGTCCAGGAACGGCCGGACCAGCGGCATCGGGTCGACCGCGCCGATCGGCTGGACCAGGTAGACGCTTTCGACCCCGGCCAGCGCGGTGCGGTGCGACGCCGGATCGGCCCAGTCGAAGAACACGTGGTCGGCCCCGGCCGGATGGCGGCTCGCGACGCGGACGCCGACGCCCCTGGCGCGGAGCAGGTCCGCGAGCGGGCGGCCGGTGTTGCCGGTTCCGCCGGTGATCAGGACGGTCATTCGCCCACCGCCCGCGCCGCCATGACCGGGCTCCAGTAGTCCCGGTACGACTGGATCTCCCCGTCGCGCGCGGTCAGCACGACGACGTAGCGCATCTCGTAGCCGGCCCCGGTCCGGACGGTGCGGCCGTGCGCGGTGAACTCCGCGACGATCATTGCGGGGTCGGTGGTCCGGTGCACCTCGACGCTGGGGAACCCGGTGATGTCCAGGCGGTCCGGATAACCGTCCAGGTAAGCGCGCAGGGCTTCCCTGCCGGTCAGCCGCTTCGGCGATTCCCCCTCGGCGAACGGGAACTCCACGGTGCAGTCGGCGGCGAACAGGTCGACGAACCCGTCCATGTCCTTCTCCAGCAGTAGCCGCAGACCCCGCTGGAACAGTTCGGTCGGCATGGCTCCAGCTTCGGCGCCGCCCCGACCTGCGGGAACTGCCCCGTTGTCCCCGGACTCCCAGTCCGTGGATAACGGAGTGGGCCGGTGGCAGCCTGGAGCGGTGAACAAGCGCGAGCTCGCCCACTTCCTGCGCAGCCGCCGGGAGGCGCTGCGACCGGCCGAGGCCGGCCTGCCCGCGGGCGGGCGCCGCCGCACGCCGGGGCTGCGCCGGGAGGAGGTCGCCTGGCGGGCCGGGGTGTCGGCGAACTACTACGAGCGGCTGGAGCAGGCCCGCGCGCCCCGGCCGTCGGCGCTGGTGCTGTCCGCGCTCGCGCGGGCGCTGCGGCTCTCGGCGGCCGAGAGCGCGCACCTGGCGCAGCTGGCCGGGCAGGTCCCGGCCGCCGGGGAGCCGGTCGAGCAGGTGCCGGACGGCGTGCGGCGGCTGCTCGACGGGCTCGGCCCGGTCCCGGCCTACGCGCTCAACGCCCGGCAGGACGTCGTCGCGTGGAACGCGATGGCCGCCGAGGTGATCGTGGATTTCGCCGCGCTGGCCGAGGAAGAACGCAACCTGCTGCGGCTTTCGCTCCGCTTCGGCGGGATGTGCGAGGCCGTGGACGGGGGTTTCGAGCGGCTGGTCGCGGCCGAGCTGCGGCGGGCCGCCGCCCGCCACCCCGGCGACGCCGGGTTCGCCGCGCTGGCGGCCGACTTCTCGGCCGCCAGCCCGGATTTCGCGGCGGGCTGGGCCGAGCACGACGTCCGGACGCACCCGGTCCCGCGCAAGCGCATCAACGGGATCGAGCTCGACTGCCAGCTGCTCGGCGTGCCCGGCCACGACCTGCGGGTGGCGATGTTCACCGCAGCACCGGGGACTCCGGCGCAGGACGAGCTGATGCGCGTGTTTTCCGTTGCGGTGCTTGGTAAGCCCAGTGCCACACCAGCTCCAGCGGACCGCGGTCGAACCGCCGCAACCACAGCGACGCCAGCACCATGAACGCCAGGCAGATGCCCGCCCACGCGCCGAGGACCCACCACGGACGGGCACTGTCCAATGTGGCCGCGAGTCCGAATCCCCAGCCGTAGCAGAGGATCGCGGCGACGAGGTTCTGGAAGACGTAGCAGGACAAGGGGGTCCGGCCGACGTTGGTCAGACCCCGGCGGAGCAGACCGGGATCGGGCCGCAGCGCGTGCACCACGGCCGGGATCAGCCCGAGCAGGCCGAGCGCGACGACCGGCGGCAGGATGTAGCGGTCCACCATGAACCAACCGGGACCGGCGAAGGTGGTCACCAGGTTCAGCGGCACGCCGAGGCCGAACCCGAACAGCATCAGCCGGTTCCGCAGGCGGCGGCCGTGGAGGTCGCCGGTGAACACGCCTGCCCGCATCAGCCGCGAGCCGAGCAGGAACAGCACGACCGACATCGGGATGACGAAGATCGCCTCCAGCCGGTAGCCGAACGCGCCGTCGAGCCGGGCCGCGACCTGGTCCAGGTAGCTGCCCTCGGTGAACAGGGTCGTGCTGCCGCCGGGGCCGGGGGAGGCCCTGCCGCCGAGCAGGGCGAGCGTGACCAGACCGATGAACACGACGTGCAGGCTGCCCATCGCGATCATCCAGGCCCGCACCGCCCGGTCGCTGCGGCCGACGAGGTAGGCGACCAGCATCGACGTCACCGCGTAGCTCATCAGGACGTCGTACTCGAAGATCAGCACGAAGTGCAGCAGACCCTCGGTGAACAGCAGCGCGGCGCGCCACAGGTACCAGCCGGGCCAGCGCTGCCCGCGCCGCCGCGCCGAGCGGTACTGGAGTTCCAGGCCGACGCCGAACATCAGCGTGAGCAGGGCGAGGAACTTGCCGTTGGCCAGGAAGCGGAGGAACGCCTCGACGTTCTCGGTCGGGGTGAACAGGCCCGCCGGGCCGTCCGGGTTGGTGAACAGCCAGATGTTGGTGCCGAGCGTGCCCATGATGGCGACGCCGCGGATGACGTCGAGGGCGCTGATGCGTCCACCGCCCGCGCTCGGGGGGTGTGGCTTGGTCATGGGATCCCCAGTGATTCGATGAGTGGCCGGACCGAGAGCGCTACTCACGGTTACCATGCAAGTGCATGGTAACGAGGGTCGGCGGGCTTGGCAATGCAATTGCATTGGAAAGGGTGCGTGTGCCGAAACGGGTGGATCACCAGGCGCGGCGGCGGCAGATCGCCGAGGCGCTGATCGACATCGTCAGCCGCGAGGGCATGGAAGCGGTCAACCTGCGAGACGTGGCCGCCCACGCGGGCGTGTCGATGGGCGCGGTCCAGCACTACTTCAAGAGCAAGGAGGACATGCTCGTCCACGCGGCGGGCCACGCCGCCGACAAGGTCAGCGACCGGATCGAGGAAATCCTGCGCGCCGAAGCGGGCCCCACGCCCCGCAAGGTGCTGCGCACGGTCCTGATCGAGATGCTCCCGGTCTCCGACGAAGCCCGCTCGGCCCTGCTGGTCCACATCGCGTTCCTGCTGCGCGCCCTCAACAGCCCGCGACTGCGCAGCATCTACGCCAAGACCTGGCCCAAACTCGTCGAGCTGTTCGTCGACACCCTGCGCACCGCCGAGCGCGCCGGCGACCTCGCCCCGGGGACCGACCCCGCCCTGGAGGCGGAGCTGCTGCTGGCCGTCCCCGACGGCCTCGCCGCGAGCGTCCTGCTCGGCCGCCGCACCGGCGCGGAGGCCGTCGACGTCATCGACTACCACCTGGACCGGATCTTCCGGTCGGGTTAGGGCTTTCCGGCGTCAGCGCTGCGTTTCGTCGGGGTCGGTGAGGGGGTAGGGCTCGAGGTTCTTGTCGAGCCCGATGGGGAAGTTGTCCTTGCTCCAGGACTCCAGCACCTCGCCCCGGGCGATCTTCTCCTCGGTGTAGCGCAGTGCTTCCTCGGTGTTCGCTCGCACCTCGGGGCTGAGGTCCTCCCGCTTGGGGATGTACTTGCGGATCAGCGCGGAGCGCTCTTCCGGGGTCATTTCAGCTCCTTTGTCCTAGGTCCCGCATGACGATGTACAACATGTCGCCGACCTCTTGGAGGTCCTGCACCAAGAAGCGGTTGTGGTCCTGCCACAACACCTCGCGTTCCTTGGGGTTCGTGGCCTCGATGTCCCGAGCGTGCTGGGGATCATCGATGATGAACCGGACTTTGTGCGGTCTGTCCGAGCCGTGCTCCCTGAAATGGTCCGGTGGGATGTCCTTGGAAGCCGAAGTGAAGGCCGGCTCCTCCACCGCCTCGCCGGGGCGGTAGCGCTCCAGCACCTGAGCCAGTTCCCTCTCGCTGAGGCCGATGTCCCGGTACGCCCTCGGGACGTCCTTGGTGTCGACGTGCGGCATCTCGTCCAGGGCGCTGCGCAGCACGTTGACGTCGGGACGCATGTAGTCCTGGTCCATGGCGTCCCCCTCTCGCAGGACGTGGTTCAGGGTGTTCGCATCCTCGCCGACATAGCGCCGCAGGCCCATCGCCTTCTCGTCGTCCAGGTGCGAGAGTTCGGGATGTTCCGCCCGGAGCTTGCCCACGAGGTCGTCGAAATCGCCTCCCGCACGTGCTTCGACGCGCTCGCGGTACGCCTGCCGGTCGTCATCGGCAAGCTCGTGCCGGGGTTCTTCAGGCGCCCGTGCAGGTGCCGGATCCGACGGCTCGTCCCGATGTGCCTCCGGGGTGTCCTGGTGCTGGGCGGGCGGCTCCGGAGCCTCCCGCGTCGTCGGGCGGTTGTCGCCCTCGATGTCCTCCCACGGGTCCAGGTCGTCGGCGAAGCGCTCGTGCGGGGCCTGGCGCTGATACGTCGGTCGCGGCTCGTCGTCGGGCTTGTGCGACGGCTCCGGCACGTCGGGGCGCGGCGGCTGCGGGCCAGGCTCGGGAAGCGGTCGGCTCGGCGGCTGTGGTCCGGGCGGCTCGGGAAGCGATCGGCTCGACGGCTGGATCGGCACGTCCCCGTCGCCCCACGGGGTCATCGGTTTCTCGGGCTTCGGCGGATCGATCTTGCCCGCCACCTTGCCGAGGTCGGGGAGATCGCCGCCGAGATGCCGGAGGATGCCGCCCGTGGTGGAGCCGCCTCCGGTCGCGAGGCCGAGCGCGGCCTCGGGCATGAGCTTGCCGACGAAACCGGCGGGGTCCTGGGTGAAGCTGGTGATCCCGGCGTTGGCCAGCGCCGAGGTGGTGCCCGCGGGGTCGGTGACGAACGACTTCCCGAGGCTGAGCAGACCGGACACCTTCTCGCCGATCCGGCCGACGTACTCGTCGGGGTGGGTCAGATTGTACGGGTCGAACGGGGTCACGTCGCGCAGCTGCTGGATCAGGCTCAGCGTGCCGTCGACGCTGCCCTTCCAGAAGTTGCCCACCGTTTCACCGAGGTTCTCCAGCGAATCCCAGGCCGAACTGCCGAGGACGGTGAGCATGCCGGGTTCCGGCGGGGCTTTCTCGGCCGCCGACCGCAATGCCGCCGCAGCCTGCCGCGCGGCCTGGTCCACCTGCTTGGTCGCGTCCGCGAGCTTGGACATGGCCCGGTCGCGGGCGTCCGCACCGGGATCCCGGAACGGCTCCGGGCTCGCCGCGGCGTCGTGCCGCGCCGCTGCCTGCTCGGTCGCCCGTTCCGCGCGCTCGATCTCCGCGCACGCCTGTTCCGCCTGGTCCTGGGCCCAGGCCAGCACGTCCCGGTACCGGCGCAGGGCGCTGCCGCCCTCCTCGAACGCGTCGGCCGCGCGCAGCCACTTCGGCGGTTCCTGCTGGAAGTACTCGCGGAACGCGTCGGCGGTCGGACCGGTCCACCCGCTGGCGTTTATACGTTTGAACGCCTGGCCGGACTTCTCGAACGCGGCCGCGAGCCTGGTCATGGTCGTGACGGTCTCGTCGATGGCCGCGACATCGCCGGGGACGACGGTCTTCGGGTCCGGCGCCATCAGGGCTTCACCTTCGTGTCCGCGCCCAGCTCGTTGAACCCTTCCGAAAGGCCCTGCTTCATCGGGTCCGGTGCCGCGTCCACGCCGAGCTGCGCGAACGATTCCCGGCCCGCCTGCTTCAGGTCCGCGTTCGGCGCCCCGAGGAGCGAGACCAGGGTCTGCTTGAACAGATCCGTGACTCCCGCTTCCAGCTTCTCGTAGTCGGAACGGGTGTCGGACAAGGCCGCCGACACCGACGCACCTTCCTCGACCATGAACTTGACCCCGTAGTTCCAGCGGCGGCAGAACTCGTTGAGGGATTCGGAGACGGCGGCGGAACCGGATCGCCCCTCGTCGAGATTCATCATGGCGACGCCTTCGCCGTCATTTCCCATCTGCTTCATCGGCCACGGAAGCTCCGCCTCCAGCGCGCCGATCGCTTCACCGACCCCGTCGGACGCCTGCTTCAGCGCTTCGAGATCGACGTTGAATCCCGGATTTCCCACTCAGAGCACCCCTCCCCAGGTGCGTTCGACAGGTCTTTCGTACGGCGACAGTTCCACGGTCGGCCGAGCAGGCCCTCCCGGGAGATCGCGATCGATCGCGATCGATTCGGGCACGATCCCGGTCAGCGGCGGGAGCACGACCGCGTGCGGCTGGAGCGGATCGAGGATCACGGTGGTGCCCGCGGGCATTCCCGGCAGGTACAGGTCGAGCAACCGGCCGCCGCTGATCAGCAGGTGTTCGGCCGGGCTGCCCGCCTCCCCGCGTCCGAGCAGGAACGCGGCCAGGTGGGCGAGGTCGGAGAACACCGGCAGCCAGGGGACGCCGTCGATGTCGATGACCGGTATCGCCGGCGGGTCCGACACGCATTCCAGGTGCACGCCGGTACCGCGGAACGTGGCGACCAGATCTTCCGGCCGCTGCAAAGTCCGCCGGAATCGGCAAGCCTCGCGCACGATGAAGGGCTGACTCACGCACATCCCCAGAACAGTCGTCTGATCAGCGAGTTCGGACGCTAGTCAATCCGGCCGCGGTTCCGAATCCGCTTTCCCCGGATTGCTCCGTGCATCTGATCACAGGCAGAACTGCTCTGTTCGGCGGTAAATGCGGAAATGTTGATCCGAAAGCGTGAATTGCCCTAGACGTCGATCTCCGCGTGGGTGAGCGAGCCGAGGCTGATCGTGGCGGTCCCGCCGGTGATCTCGGCGAGCCACGTCTCGAACTCGGCGACCCGGGTCTCGCCGACGCCGATGTCGAAGCGGACCTTCTCCCCGTAGGCGACGTCGGTGACCTGGTGGCCGGAGGAGCGCAGGTCGTTCTCCAGCTTCCCGGCCTGGGCGTGGTCCACGGTGGTGGAGACGATCCGCACCGGCATGCGCTCGACGAGGCCGACGTGGTCGAGGCCGGCCGACACGGCTCCGGCGTAGGCGCGCACCAGGCCGCCCGCGCCGAGCAGGACGCCGCCGAAGTAGCGGGTGACGACCGCGACCGCGTTGGTGATCTCGTTGCGGCGCAGCACCTCCAGCATCGGGACGCCCGCGGTGCCCGCGGGCTCGCCGTCGTCGCTGGACTTCTGGATCTCGCCGCGGTCGCCGAGGACGAACGCCGAGCAGTGGTGCCGGGCGTCGTGGTGCAGCTTGCGCCGGGACTGGACGAACTCGCGGGCCTCGGCCTCGGAGCGCACCCGCGCCAGCGCGCACAGGAAGCGGGACTTCTTGATCTCGATCTCGGTCTCGCCGGACCGCTTGATCGTGCGCACGGCTAGCGCCTGCGGGAGCGTGGGGCGGGCATCCGCCCATGCTATCGCCCCGATCCGGCGACCTCCGGCGCTCGCGACCGGCCGCCGTCCGCCCGGCCTTCGTCACCCCGGGTGATGTCACTCACGTCGGCTTGCATCACACCATCGACTTAATTCCGCCTTGCCGGGGTATGAAAAACGCAGCTCAGAAGGCCGATAGCAACGTCACTCGGACGCGGTTTCCCGGATCGCCCGGAGGACACGTAACGTCCACCCCCATGGAGCAGTCATCGAGTCCGTTTGAACCCGGCGCGCGGGTGCGCGCTTCGTTCGGCCGGTTTCGTGATCAGGTCGGGACGGTGGTGGAGACCGCCACCGGACTGCCGGACGTCTTCGACGGCCCCGTGCTGTGGGTCCGCTTCGACGGCGCCGAGGAACCGGGGCTGATCGCCGGCCGGTTCCTCGAATCCGCAGCCTGAGCCACCCCCGCCCACATCCCAGCCGCGGCGATCGCCCCGGCTGCGGACCAGCTCGTCAGCCCCACACCTCGGTCGCGGTCTCGACCACCAGCCGGAGCTTGGCCACCTGCTGCTCGTAGCTCAGGGCGTTGCCCTCCCGCGTGGAGGCGAAACCGCACTGCGGCGACAGGCAGAGCTGGTCGAGGTCGAGGTAGCGGGCGGCTTCGTCGATGCGGCGCTTGAGGTCGTCCTTGGACTCCAGCTCGCCGCTCTTGGTCGTGACCAGGCCGAGCACCACCGCCTTGCCCTTCGGCACGAAGCGCAGCGGCGCGAACCCGCCGGAGCGGGCGTCGTCGAACTCCAGGAAGAACCCGTCCACGTCCAGTTCGTTGAACAGCGCCTCGGCCACGAAGTCGTAGCCGCCCTCGGCCGCCCAGGACGAGCGGTAGTTGCCGCGGCACAGGTGGGTGGTGACCGACAGCGTGTCCGGGCGGCCCTCCAGCGCGGAGTTGATCAGCCGGATGGTCCGCTCGTGCTCGTGCTCGGCGTCGTCCCCGCGGGCGGCCAGCCGCTCGCGCTGCCTGGGGTCGTTGAGGTAGGCGAGGCTGGTGTCGTCGAGCTGGAGGTAGTGGCAGCCCAGGTCGGCCATCGCGCGGATGTGCGCGCGGTAGGCGGCGGCGAGGTCGGAGCGGAACACCTCCAGATCCGGGTAGACGGTCTCGTCGATGGCCGCCCGGCCGCCGCGGAAGTGCAGCATGCCGGGCGAGGGGATGGTCAGCTTCGGCGTGGCGGTGCGGACGCGCTGCGCCAGCGCGGTGAAGTGGTCGGCGAAGATCGGCTCGCCGAGCCGGATCCGGTCGTCGACCCGCAGGTCGGGGGTGGTGAACTCGACCTCGCCGTCGGCGTTGTGGAACTGGACGGTCAGCTCCGAGTCCGCCGCCGGGTGGACGCCTTCGAGGGCGTACAGGAAGTCCATGTGCCAGGACGAGCGCCGGAACTCGCCGTCGGTGGCGCCCGTGAGCCCCACGTCCTCCTGCATCGCGACCACGTCGCTGATCGCCGCGTCCTCCGCCGCGCGCAGCTCGGCGGCGGTCAGCCTGCCCGCCTCGAACTCGGACCGGGCGTTGAGCAGGGATTCGGGTCGGAGCAGGCTGCCGACGTGGTCGGCGCGGTACGGCGGTGCGACGCGGGGGCTCATGCCCCCGAAGGTAGTCACCCCGGCGGGAACGCCCGGCTCGCCGGTTCAACGATCGGGCAACGTTGCGGCAACGCTCACCAGCTGTGACGAAGGACAAACCGGGCCATCCGGTCGACTCGATAAAATCGCTGCGACAGCACCGTCGGCGAATGGATGGAGACGATGCGGGTTCTCGTGGTCGGAGCAGGTATCGGAGGACTCGCGGTAGCCAACGGACTGATCGATCAAGGCCACGAGGTGCACGTCTTCGAGCACGCCGACGCGCTGCGCGACGGTGGGGCCGCGGTGACGGTGTGGAGCAACGGCACGGCCGCGCTGCGCGGCCTCGGCATCTCCCTCGAAGGCGTCGGCAGGCAGCTGCACGGCCTGCGCTCGCTCACCGACAGCGGCAGGCTGCTCTGGGAGGCCGACCTCGGGGAGGTCACCGAACGGCTCGGCGCACCGACGGTGGAGGTCCCGCGCCGCACGCTGATCGCCAAGCTCGCCGAGAGCCTGCCCGCCGACGTCCTGCACTTCGGCCGTCGATGTACCGGCGTCACCGAGTTCACCGACGGCGTCGTGGTGACCTTCGCCGACGGCGGCCACGTCATCGGCGACCTGGTGGTCGGCGCGGACGGGCAGCGCTCGCAGGTCCGCCGCTCGGTGCTCGGCGGACCGCCCGCGAAGCTGACCGGCTGGGCGAGCTGGCAGGGGCTCACCCGCAGCGACCTGCCGGTCGCGCAGGGTTCCACCACGCTCAACATCGCCGGGCGCAACGCGCACTGCGGGCTCATCCCCGCCGGGGACGGCCTGCTGCACTGGTGGTTCGACACGCCGTGGCGGGAGGGCGCCGCTGAGCTGTCGGTGGCCGACCTGCGCGAGGTCTTCCGCGGCTGGCCCGACCCGGTGGAGGACCTGCTGGCCTCGATCACCGACGACGACCTCGGCTTCTTCCCGCACATCCGGCACCAGGTGCCGCGGGTGTGGGGCGGCCCGCGCAGCACGCTGCTGGGCGACGCGGTGCACGCGATGCCCCCGGCGGTGGCGCAGGCGGCGAACCAGACGCTGGAGGACGCCTGGCTGCTGTCGCTGCTGCTGCCCAATGTGGACGGTGTGGCCGCCGACCCGGAACCGCTGCTGCGCACCTACGAGCAGGAGCGCAGGCCGCGCGCGGTGAAGGTGTCGCGCACCGCCGCGCTGACGTCGGCCCAGCGCAGCACGCCGCTGCAGCGCATCGGGCGGTTCCCGAAGTGGATCGCCACCCGCAGCCAGGTCATGTCCCTGCGCTCCGGCAGCAACGTCCTGCAGGGCCTGACCCCCCAGGTCAAAGTGGCCTGAAGCGGCGCACGAAAAAAGGGGCACCGGCGGACCGGTGCCCCTTCCGCAAAAAGAAACTCACGCGCCGAAGACATCCGGGTCGGGTCCGACCCGGACACCGGTCTCCAGCGAGTTGATCTCGGCCACGTCGTCGTCGGCCAGCTCGAAGTCGAAGACCTCGATGTTCTCCCGCACGCGGGACGGCGTCACCGACTTCGGGATGACCACGTTGCCCTGCTGGATGCTCCAGCGCAGCGCGATCTGCGCCGGGCTCTTGCCGTACTTCTCGGCCAGCGAGCCCAGGGTCGCGTCGTCGAGCAGCCCCTTGCCCTGGCCCAGCGGGCTCCACGCCTCGGTCGCGATGCCGTGCTCGGAGTGGAACGCGCGCAGGTTGGACTGCGGCAGGTTCGGGTGCAGCTCGATCTGGTTGACCGCCGGCACCACTTCGGTCTCCTCGGACAGCCTGCGCAGGTGCGGGATCTGGAAGTTGGACACGCCGATCGCCTTGGCGCGGCCATCCGCGTGCAGCTTCTCGAACGCCTTCCAGGTCTCGACGAACAGGTCCTGCCCGGGGGACGGCCAGTGGATCAGGTACAGGTCGACGTAGTCCAGGCCCAGCTTGGTCAGGCTCTCGTCGAACGCGCGCAGCGTGCTGTCGTAGCCCTGCCGGTCGTTCCACAGCTTGGTGGTGACGAACAGGTCCTCGCGCGCCACGGGAGCCTCGGCGATGGCCTTGCCGACGCCCTCCTCGTTGCCGTACACCGCCGCGGTGTCGATGCTGCGGTAACCGGCCTCGATCGCGGTCAGCACCGGCTCCACCACCTCGTCGGCCGGGACCTGGAAGACGCCGAACCCGAGCTGGGGCATCTCCGCGCCGGTGTTGAGGGTGATGTTGGGAACCTGAGTCATTGGTGGTCTTCCTCCGAGGGGTCGGGAGTGCATTACCGGGAGAGGGCCAGGACGCCCATCACAACACGCCTGCCGGGGCCGAGCTAGCCGGAGACCTCGCTCACCGCGACCTGCTGCGCACGGGACGTCACGACCGTATCCGCCCGCCGCGGCCTGCGGTCAAGCACGCCGGAGAGCACGGCGAACCCGAGCCCGACCAGCGCGAGCAGCGCGCCGACCCAGCTGGGCGAGACCAGGCCGAAGCCGCCCGCGATGACCAGGCCGCCGAGGTAGGCGCCCAGCGAGTTGGCGATGTTGAACGTGGACTGGATGCTCGCCGAACCCAGCGCCGGGGCCTCCTTGGCCTGGTCCAGGATCCGCGCCTGGATGCTGGGGATGGCGGCGAACCCGACGGCGCCGATGACGAACACGTTGACCGCCGCCAGCACCATGTTCTGCGAGGTGAACACGAACAGCAGCAGCGCAACCGCCAGGCTGGTCAGGAACACGTACAGGGTGCGCATCGGCGCCTTGTCGGCCAGCCTGCCGCCGACCGCGGTGCCCACCGTCATGCCCACGCCGAACAGCGCGAGCAGCGCCGTGACCGCCGTCGGGGTGTAGCCGGTGATGTCGGTCAGCACCGGCTTGATGTAGCTGTAGAAGGAGAAGGTCGCGGCGAAGCCGAACACCACGATGGCGAAGGCCAGCCACACCTGCGGGCGGCGGAACGCCCGCAGCTCACCGCGCAGGCTCACGTCGGTCGGCTTGGGCTGGAGCGGCACCAGCGCGGCAACCGCCGCGAGGGCGACCACGCCGATCAGCGCGACCAGGCCGAACGTCCAGCGCCAGCCCATCGCCTGGCCGAGCAGGGTGCCCACCGGCACCCCGACGATGTTGGCGACGGTGAGCCCGATGAACATCATCGAGATCGCCTGCCCCCGCTTGTCGCGGTCCACCAGGCTCGCCGCGACGACCGCGCCGATGCCGAAGAACGCGCCGTGCGGCAGGCCGGCGACGAACCGGGCCGCGAGCAGCAGCCCGTGGGTCGGTGCCAGCGCCGAGAGCAGGTTCCCGACGGTGAACAGCACGAGCATGCTCAGGAGCATGGTCTTGCGGCGGGCGCGGAGCCCCGCGATGGTCAGCAGCGGAGCGCCGACGACCACACCGATCGCGTAGAGCGAGATGTACCCGCCCGCGTCGGGGATCGACACGTGCAGGTTCGAGGCCACTTCTGGCAGCAGCCCCATCATGACGAACTCGGTCGTTCCGATGCCGAAAGCTGCGATGGCCAGTGCCAACAGTGCAACGGGCAAGAGAGTCTCCCTGACTCGACGTGCCGGAATCGGTTTCTCGCCTCCCGGTCCGGGCAGGCGGCGCCCGCGTGCCGGGAAAACGATTCAGGAACGCGGCGATCGATGGCGGCTCCCGGAAGTCATCAACAGTAGACCGCCGCGACCTGTTCCTGCCTGGGGATATGAACCGGCTCACGCCGATGTCCACTGTGGACGAACAGGGTGCACAATCGCCCGTTGGCCGCAATGTGCGTAGTGCCCACGGAGGTCCCGCGCGAAGGAACGTGGAAACTTCTCGCAATCGTCTGTTCGAGGCCGTTCGACACCTGATTGGGTGTGGCGCGTGATCTTCGGGTGGACGGAGCGGATGCATGCAACGGTCCAGTGACTTGCGGTGGAAGAGGCTGGCCTCCGGGCCTGCCGTGGCGCTGGCGACGCTGTCGCTGCTGCTGGGCTTCGCGGTGCCCGGCTCCGCCGAGAACTTCATGGGCGACACCGGCACCGGTGGGGCACCTCCGCGGCCGAACCACTTCGTGACCAGGCCGGACCTGACCCCGCCCGTGGTCGACATCAAGACCCCGGCCGACGGCACCGAGCCCGGGTACGTCTTCCTCGCGCCGTACGGCAAGGGCGCGCAGGGCGGACCGATGGTGGTCGACGACACCGGGAGTCCGGTGTGGTCGATGCCGGTCGGCGACGGCGTGGGGTCGTTCAGCATGGACTTCAAAACCCAGCAGTACCAGGGCAAACCGGTGCTGACCTGGTGGCAGGGGCGTCCGCAGCCGGGTTACGGGCAGGGCGAGTACGTGATCCTCGACCAGTCCTACCGGCAGATCGCCACCGTCCGGATGGGCAACAACCTGGACGCCGACCTGCACGAGATGGTCATCACGGCGCGCGGCACCGCGCTGCTGATGGCCTACAACACCGTCCAGCTGGACCGCCCGGTCGTCGAGGGCGTGGTGCAGGAGATCGACATCGCCAGCGGCAAGGTGCTGTTCGAGTGGCGCAGCCTCCAGCACATCGGCGTGGAGGAGTCCACGGTCGCGCCGCCGGAGGGCAAGCCGTTCGACTACATCCACCTGAACTCGGTCCAGGAGACCGCCGACGGCGACCTGCTGATCTCGGCCCGGCACACCGACGCGCTTTACCAGGTCGACCGCGAGACCGGCAACGTCGAGTGGCGGATGGGCGGCACCCGCAGCGACTTCCAGGTGGCGCCGGAGGCCGCGTTCGCCCGCCAGCACGACGCCCGCTGGCAGCCGGACGGCTCGCTGACCCTGTTCGACAACGCCTCCGACAAGCCGGGGCCCGCCTCCCGCGCGCTGGTGCTCTCGGTCGACGAGCAGGCGCGCAAGGTGGGCCTGGTCAAGGCGTTCCCGCACCCGAACGGGACCACCAGCACCAGCCAGTCCAGCCACCAGGTCCTGCCCGGCGGCCACCACTTCGTGGGCTGGGGCTCGCAGTCGCACTTCACCGAGTTCGACGCCGAGGGCAAGGTCGTCCTCCACGGCGAGTTCGGCGACGGCATGCCGTCCTACCGCGCCTTCCGGCTGCCGTGGACGGGCGCGCCGACCGAGCCGCCGGT
>NZ_BAAAUX010000029.1:0-34466 GCF_039534165.1 Saccharopolyspora taberi
TCGCCGGAGGCCGGCGAAGCCACCAAGATCACCGAGGCGTTGTCCGGACCCGCCCGGCCGAAGGCCCCGGGCCGGGCGGCTCCGCCGGATCCCGACCTGGAGGCGACCACCCAGCACCCTGCGGTCCCAGCCGGGCCGAAGGCGCCGAACACCCCGCCGACCGCACCGCCGAACACCCCCCAGAACGCACCGCAGGCGCCGAAAGCGAAGCCGACCGGCGAGGAAACCGTCCTCGCCAAGCGACCCGAACGCCCGGAGCCCGCAGAGCCGAAGGGCGACGCGACCGTCCTCGCCCGGCCGGTGCCGAAGGCCGCCGGGAAGCCCGCCGCGCCCAAGCCCGCCACGCCCAAGCCCGCCGCGCCGAAGCCCGCCGAGGAGACCGAGATCGTCCAGGCGCTCGACGCCGAGGACGTGGAGGTCGACGAAGCCGACGAAGAGTCCGGTGCGGACAAGGACGCCGAGGTTCGCGCGATCGACGCGACGCTGGCGCGGTTCTCCGCCGTTCACGACGAGATCGCCGAGGAGGAGGCCGCGCGGCGCAAGAAGTACGCGTGGTTGTTCGGCAAGCGCCGCGAGCCGGAGCTGGGCAGCGACATGCCCTTCGACTACGTCGAGGGCCGCGACGCCGGTGCGTCCCGGATGGAGTGGAAGGCGCAGCAGCGCAAGCGCCGCACCGGGCTGATCATCAAGGCGCTCGCGGTGGCCGCCGCGCTGACCGTGTTCGTCACCATAGGAACGATGTGGGGCGCGAAGGCGTGGGTGGACGCCAAGTTCCGGGAGATCGACTCGCTCGACCCGAACTCCGACTCCATCAAGGACGCCGCGAAGCAGACCGGTGACCAGAACTTCCTGCTGATCGGTTCCGACACCCGGGCAGGGGCGACCGCCGACGACGGCGTCGGCGACACCAACGACGAACCGGGCGCCCGCGCCGACACCACGATGATCGCGCACATCCCGGCCGACCGGAGCCGCGTGGTCGTGGTCTCGTTCCCGCGCGACCTGGAGGTCGCGATCCCCGCCTGCGAGCGGTGGGACGCCGCGACCGGGAAGTACACCGGGCAGCAGGCCGAGGCGCAGCAGAAGGCCAAGCTGAACCAGGCTTACGCCATCGGCGGTCCGAAGTGCACGACCAAGGTGATCCAGCAGCTGTCCGGGCTGTCGATCACCAGCTTCCTGGGCATCGACTTCCAGGGCTTCAAGTCCATGGTGGACTCCGTGCACGGCGTGGAGATCTGCACCGCCAAGCCGGTGATCGACGACGTGATCGGCACCGTGCTGCCGCAGGCCGGCAGGCACACCCTGACCGGTCAGCAGGCGCTGAGCTACGTGCGCGCCCGCCACGTGCAGGGCGACGTGACCTCCGACTACGGCCGGATGGAGCGCCAGCAGCGGTTCCTCTCGGCGCTGCTGCGCAAGACGATGTCCGGGCAGGTGCTGCTCGACCCGAACAAGCTGGGCGGGTTCGTCGAGGCCGTGTCGCAGAACACCTTCGGCGAGAACGTCGGCACCGACCGGCTGCTGGAGCTGGGCCAGTCGCTGCAGGGGCTCGACGCCAGCAAGGTCACCTTCATCACCGTGCCCACCACCGGCTACGCCAACGACGCGGGCCGGGAGGAGCTGCGCGAGGCCGACGCCGACGCGCTGTTCCGGACGATGATCGACGGCGCTCCGGTCGCCCCGCCCGCGCCGCCGCAGAAGGCCGCCGAGACCAGCACGCTGCCGCAGGGCGGTTCGGGGCCGGCCGCGGTCCGCCCGCAGCAGGCGCCCGAGCCGCCGGTGCCCGGTGACCTGTCGACGGTGAACGCGGGAGAGGACGTGTGCGGATGATCTGGTCGCATCCGCGCAGTTGGGAACGGGTTTCTCACGGCTCGTTCATCCCTGGTTCACCACGGCGCGCCTTGTCCGATTCTTCCGAGAAGTACCCTGGTCCCCATGCGTGAGGTCTACCAGGAACAGCTCGGCAAGCTCGCCGACGAACTCGCCTCCATGTCGACGATGGTCGGAAGTGCCATGGAGCGTGCCACCAAGGCGCTCCTGGAGACCGACCTCGAACTGGCCGAGCAGGTCATCGAGGAGGACGTGCAGGTCGACGAGGCCAGGGCGCGGGCCGAGGAGCACGCCTTCGGGCTGCTCGCCCTGCAGGCCCCGGTCGCGGGCGACCTGCGGACGGTGATCTCCACCATCCACGCCGCCGAGGACCTGGAGCGGATGGGCGACCTGGCGCTGCACGTGGCCAAGACCGCGCGGCGCAGGCACCCGCACGCGGTGCTGCCCGAGGACGTCCAGGCGTACTTCGCCGAGATGGGCCGGATCGCGGTGAAGCTCGCAGGCCGCGTCCGCACGGTGATCCGCACCCAGGACGTCGAGGCCGCGCGCGGGCTCGAAGAGGACGACGACGAGATGGACGACCTCCACCGCCACCTGTTCACGGTGATGATGAGCCCGGACTGGTCGCACGGGGTGGCCGCGGCGGTGGACGTGACCCTGCTCGGCCGGTTCTACGAGCGGTTCGCCGACCACGCGGTGGCGGTCGCGCGGCGGGTCGAGTTCATCGTGACCGGCAAGATGCCCTCCGCCTGAGCCGCGCAGCCGCTCGGCAGGCACCGCCCGAGGTTCCGCCACCCGCACCGCCGCGCGCCTTGAGATCGCTTCGCATTCCGTCTTATTAATACTCGGTCTCAGCACTCGATCCTCGCATTCGGTTGTGCGATCCTCGATCGGGTGAGAGCAGTGATCGACAGCCGCGAGGTGCGGCGTGCGTAGGAGCCCGACAGTGCACCGCAGGCGGCTGGGGGCCGAGCTGCGCCGGATGCGCGACAACGCGGGCCGGACGCACCGCGAGGTCGCCGCCCACCTGGACTGCTCCCAGGGCAAGATCAGCCAGATCGAGCTCGGCCGGGTGCCGGTGCGCACCTCCGACGTGCGGCTGATGGCCGAGTTCTACGGCGCCTCCGAGGACCAGGTCTCCGCGCTGATCGACCTCGCCCAGGACTCCAAGCAGCGCGGCTGGTGGCAGGAGTTCCCGACCACCGCGCAGCGGCCCGGCTTCGAGACCTACCTCGGGCTGGAGACTTCGGCCAAGGCGGTCAGCTGCTACGGCACCGATCCGATCCCGGAGCTGCTGCAGACCGCCGACTACAGCACCGCGGTCTTCGCCGCCGAGGGCGAGGAGCTGCGGGAGCGGCTGGCCGTCAGCAACACCCGGCAGCAGCGGCTGCTGGGCGAGAACCCGCTGGAGCTGTGGGCGGTGCTCGACGAGGCCGCGCTCCGGCGGGTCGTCGGCGGTCCGGCGGTGATGCGCCAGCAGCTGGAGCACCTGGTGCTGATGGGCTACCGCCGCAACGTCACCATCCAGGTCCTGCCGTTCGGCGCGGGCGGGCATCCGCTGATGGGCGACCGGATCTCGGTGTTCTCGTTCCCCGACGACGCCGATCCGCAGGTGGTGCACCTGGGCGACTCGGCGAACTCGCGGTTCCTGGACAAGGCGGCCGACACCCGCGGTTACCTGGCCGCGTTCGAGAAGGTCTGCGGCACGGCGCTGAACCCGAAGGACTCCAGCGCGTTCATCTCCGCCGTGGCCGACAGCTACGGCTGACGCAGGGCCTCGGCGGTCGCGGCGTCGGCCGGGAAGAACGACTCGATCGCCAGCTCGGCCAGGGTGACGTCGAGCGGGGTGCCGAAGACCGCGGTCATGCTGATCAGCGCGAGCTCGCGGCCCTGGTGGCGGTAGCGCAGCGGCACCGCGACCTCGCCGGCGCCGGGCAGCTCGACCTCCGGTTCCGGCTGGTCGCAGGGGTATCCGGCGAGCTCGCGGTGCAGCCGGTCGAGGGCCGGATCGGCGGTCGCGGCCACCTGCCTGCGCAGGCGCCCCAGCAAGTGCGCGCGCCACTCGCCGAGGTTGGCGATGCGGGGCGCCATGCCGTCCGGGTGCAGGCTCAGCCGCAGCACGTTGATCGGCGGCGCGAGCAGTTCCTCCGCCGCGCCTTCGAGGAAGATCCCGATGCCGCGGTTGGCATCGACCAGGTTCCAGTCGCGGTCGACCACCACCGCCGGGTGCGGCTCGTGTCCACTTAGGACTTGCCGGATGACGGTGCGGACACTGCTCATCCCGGCCAGCTCCCCCGCCGGGTACGCGGGCGCGTAGCCGCCTGCGAGCAGCAGCCCGTTGCGCTCCCGCAGCGGGATGTCCAGGTGCTCGCTGATGCGCAGGATCATCTCGCTGGTCGGCCGGGAGCGGCCGGTCTCCACGAAGCTCAGGTGCCTGGTGGAGATCTCGGCCTCGGCCGAGAGCTGGAGCTGGCTCATCCGGCGGCGCTCCCGCCACTGCCGCAGCAGCGCGCCCACCGGTGCTGTTGTCGTTGGCACACCTGGAACCTAACCCGCCCGGCCATTACCTCCGAGGTAATCGACGCGATGACGCCGGATCCCGAGGATGGTCGTCGACAACCGACCGGAAGGGATTCGGACATGAACTTCGACGACGTGATCGCCCGCTACCTGGCGGCGTGGAACGAGCGGGACCCGCAGCGCCGCCGGGCCGCGGTCGACGACCTGTGGACCGAGGACGGCACCTACACCGATCCGCTCGCCGCCGCCGCGGGCCGGGACGCCATCGACGCGACGATTTCGGCGGTGCAGGGCAAGTTCCCGGACTTCACCTTCCGCCCCGGCCCGACGGCCGACTCGCACCACAACATCGGCCGCTTCACCTGGGAGCTGGGACCGGAGGGCGGTGCCGCCGTGGTCGTCGGGTTCGACGTCGCGGTGCTCGACGAATCCGGGCGGATCAAGGACGTTCTCGGCTTCCTGGACAAGATTCCCGGTTGATCCCGGCCAGCAGGGCGGTGGTCCGGCGCTGTTCTTCCGCCGTGCCGAACGGGACCGCGACGAACTCGGTCGCCCCCGCGTCGGCGTACCGGCCGAGTTCCCGCCGGACCGCCGCCTCGTCGCCGACGACGGCCACCTCCGCCGGGCCGCCCGCGCCTTCCCGGTCCAGAACGGCGCGGTAGCTGGGAAGTTCCCCGGCGACCGCGAGCCGGCTCCCGAGCAGGTCGCGCGCGCCTGAGGGATCGCCGGTGACGCAGACCATCACCATCACGACCACCCTGGGCGTGCCTGCCGACGCCCGCGTGATCGCCGGGACGATGTGGGTGTCGAGGGTTCGCGGCCCGGCCCACATCGTGACCGTGCCGTCGGCGAGTTCACCCGCGACCCGCAGCATCGCCGGTCCCAGCGCGGCCACCAGCAGCGAAGGGCTCCGCGCCCCCGGAACCTCGACTTCCCCCACGGCTTTGAGCGTTTCGCCCTGGAAGTCCACGCTCTCCCCGCGCAGGAGCGGCCCGAGGGCCGACAGGTACTCGCGCAGGTGGCGCGCGGGTTTGTCGAAGGAAAGCCCGAACTGGCCCTCGATCACGACCTGGTGGCTGAGGCCCACGCCGAGGTCCAGCCGGTTCCCCGTCACCGCCTGGACGGTGAGCGCCTGTCCGGCCAGCGCCAGCGGATGGCGCGGATAGGTGGGCACGATCGCGGTGCCGAGGCGGATGCCGGGTACGGCGCTCCCGGCGACGGCGAGCGTCGTGAGGACGTCCCAGGACGTGTGCTGTCCCAGCCAGAAGGCCGGAAATCCCGCCGCCGCGGCCTTTCCTGCTTCGTCCACAAGGGACTCGTGGCTGCGTCCCCGTTCGTCGAGCGCGAGTCCGATGCGCATCAGCGGACCTCCAGGACGGCCTTGCCGCGGACTTCCCGCCCCAGCAGGGCATCGGCGGCCTCTGCGATCCGGTCCCACGGACCGCGCCAGCCGATCTCCGGCGAAAGCCTGCCCTGCGCGACGAATCCGGCGAGCGCGGCCAGATCGGCGGCGGGCGAGGCGACGTCGCCGAAGGTGTTGAGCGACTTGGACGGACCGATGGCGAACAACGAGTACGGCGGGAACTCGACCGGTTCGCCGGAAGTCCAGCCGATGTTCTGGACGCTCCCGCCGGGGGCGAGGACGTCCCACGCTTCGCGCAGGCCGGGACCACCGACGTTGTCCAGCACGAGGTCGACCGGCGCGATCCCGTCGAGATCGGTCACGACCTCGTGCGCGCCCAGCTCGGCGAGTCCGTCCGTGCGCGTCGCGCGCGCGATCACGTGCGCGCCGCCGATGGCCGCGAGCTGCACCGCGTAGCGGCCGACTCCGCCGGAGGCGCCGGTGACCAGGACCCGCTTGCCGAGGATCGGCGCGGTCCGCAGGGTGCGCAGCGCCGTGAGGCCGGCCATCGGCAGCGCGGCTGCGTCGGAGAGGCCGACGGAGTCGGGGATCTCGGCGACCGCGTCGGCGTCGACGGCCAGGCGCTCCGCCCAGGCGCCGGAGCCGAAGGCGATCACCCGGGCGCCGAGGCGGGGGCCGCCGGCGGCGGTGCGGGCGATGACGCCGGAGGCGTCGTAGCCGTGCACGGTGCCGGGTTCGCGGCCGGCGGCGAAGGAGATTTCGCCGTGGTTGAGGGAGATGTGGTGGACGTCGACGAGCACCTGGCCGGGCTGCGGTTCGGCGGACGCGACGGTTCCGATCCGCAGGTTCGCGGGCGCTTCGGGATCGACGACGAGGGCACGCATCGGCATGTCTTCCTCCATTCAACCGGACCAGCGGTCCGGTTGGGCCACGGTAGCATAGACGGACCGACAGTCCGGTTGCTTGAGGAGGAGCCGTGGCCGAGCGCGCCGACGCCGTCCGCAACCGCCGCGCGGTGCTCGAAGCCGCGCAGCGGCTGCTCACCGAGCGCGGCGGCGCGCACATCTCGCTCGACGCCGTCGCCGCCGAGGCGGGCGTGGGCAAGGGCACGGTGTTCCGCCGCTTCGGCAGCCGGGCGGGCCTGATCCGGGAACTGCTGGAGGAACGCTCGCTCGCCCTGCGGGAAGCCGTGACCGACGGCCCGGCGCCGCTGGGTCCGGGAGCCGCACCGCGCGAGCGGCTGATGGCGTTCCTGGCGGAACTGGCCGGCATCGGCGAGCAGAACGCCGCACTGCTGTCAGCGCACGAGCAGGCGTGCGCCGACCACAAGCACGAGGATCCGAGCTACCGGTTCTGGGCCCAGCACCTCGCGGAGGTGATCAGCGCGGAACGCCCCGACCTGGACGCAGACTTCCTCGGCCACGCGCTCCTGGCCGCCTTCGACGCCGATCTGATCCGGCACATGAACAGCCGCGGCCCCGGCGAGTTCGTTATCGCGCTCCAGGCGATGGCCGCGGCGTTGCTCGACTCGCCAGGAAAGTGAGGGGCCTGAAAAGCACGCGGGCCCCGGAGAAACCTCCGAGGCCCGCGGCCTTCGCCAGGAAGCCAACTTGCCCCAGCGCTTGTTCTCTTGTCTTCAAGCGGCGCAGCCGCTTAGCCCACGCACGCAGGACGACCACCCGCGGGTTCTCAGGCGTCGTCTCGCGAGGACAGCTTTTTCCGTCGTATTGGACATACGTCGGAAAAAGATCCCGCAGCGAGGCGGCGCCTGAGGTTCCGCCACCCGCACCGCCAAGCAAAACGAGCCGGACAACCGAGAATCAGCCGAACCGCCCCGAGATGTAGTCCTCGGTCGCCTTCTGGCTCGGGTTGGAGAAGATCTTGCCCGTCTCGTCGATCTCGACGAGCTCGCCGGGCTGGCCCACCGCGCGCAGGTTGAAAAACGCCGTCTGCTCGCTGACGCGCGCCGCCTGCTGCATGTTGTGGGTCACGATGACGATCGTGTACTCCTGCTTGAGCTCCGAGATCAGGTCCTCGATCGCCAGCGTGGAGATCGGGTCCAGCGCCGAGCACGGCTCGTCCATCAGCAGCACGTCCGGCTTGACCGCGATCGCCCGTGCGATGCACAGCCGCTGCTGCTGACCGCCGGAGAGGCCGCCGCCCGGCCGGTTCAGCCGGTCCTTGACCTCTTCCCACAGGTTCGCGCCGCGCAGGGCGCGCTCGGCGATCTCGTCGAGGTGCTTCTTGTTCTTCTCGCCCGCGAGCTTCAGGCCCGCCACCACGTTGTCCCGGATGGACATCGTCGGGAACGGGTTGGCGCGCTGGAACACCATGCCGATGGTGCGGCGCACCTGCACCGGGTCGACCTTGGTGTCGTAGATGTCCTCGCCGTCGAGCAGCACCCGGCCGTCGACGCGGGCGCCGGGGATGACCTCGTGCATGCGGTTCAGCGAGCGCAGCACGGTCGACTTGCCGCAACCCGATGGTCCGATGAACGCCGTGACACTGCGGGCGGGCACCTGCAGCGTCACGTCCTGCACGGCGTGGAACTTGCCGTAGAACAGGTTCAGGTCCTTGATGTCGAGACGCTTGGCCATGAGTGGTAACCGCCCTACTTGGTCTTGACCGCGAACAGCTTGGACAACAGCGTGGCCAAGAGGTTGATGAGCATGATGACGACGACGAGCGTCAGCGCGGCGCCCCACATCCGGTAGTCGCCGGCCGCGGTGCCGGTGCTGCGTTCCATGAAGATGGTCAGCGGCAGCGACGCCATCTCGCCCTGGAACAGGTTGAAGCTGATGGAGTTCGCGTACCCCACCAGGATCAGCAGCGGCGCGGTCTCGCCCAGCACGCGGGCCAGGCCGAGCATCACACCGGTCACGATGCCCGACAGCGCCGTCGGCAGCACGATCTTCACGATCGTCTTCCACTTCGGCACGCCCAGCGCGTAGGACGCCTCGCGCAGCTCGTCGGGCACGATCAGCAGCATCGTCTCGGTGACCCGGACGACCACCGGCAGCATCAGCAGCACCAGCGACAGCGCCACCGCGAAGCCGCTCTTGTTCAGCCCGAACGTGGTGATCCACAGGGCGTAGATGAACAGACCGGCCACGATCGAGGGCAGACCGCTGAGGATGTCGACCATGAAGGTCGCGACCCTGGCGAACCGGGAGTCCCGGCCGTACTCGATCAGGTAAACGCCGACCAGCACGCCCAGCGGCACCGAGATCACCGCGCAGACCAGGCCCTGCAGCAGGGTTCCGATCAGCGCGTGGTAGATGCCGCCGCCGAAGTCGGTCGGCAGCAGGCCGTTGAACGAGTGCGTCCACCAGTCAGCGGCCAGCAGCGGGGTGAGCCCGCGCTGGAGCAGCGTGAACAGCACCCACAGCAGCGGGATCACGGCGAGCACGAAGGCCGCCGCGAACACCGTGGTGGCGATGTTGTTCTTCAGCTTCCGGCCGAAGCTCAGCCGGTGGAACGCCGGCGGCGTCGCCAGCTGTTCGACGTCGGCGGTGTCGGTCCTCATGCTTTCCCCTTACCGCTGGCGCTCTCGATCCAGCGCGCCAGCGCGTTCACCGCGAACGTGATGATGAACAGCACCAGACCGGCCGCGATGTAGGCGCCGACCTGGAGCGGGTTGTTGAACTCGCCGGAGGCGAGCGCGATCCGCGAGGCGAAGGTGGCGCCGGCGTCGAAGATGCTGTAGTTCGGCCGCTCGAAGACCAGGCTGAGGATGATCGTCAGCGCCACGGTCTCGCCGAGCGCGCGCCCCAGGCCCAGCATCGAACCGCCGATGAAACCGTTGCGGCCGAACGGCCAGACGGTGGTGCGCACGACCTCCCACTTGGTGGCGCCCAGCGCCAGTGCGCCCTCGATGTGGGCGGTGGGGGTGCGCTGGAAGACCTCGCGGGTGACACCGGTGATCGTCGGGATGATCATCACCGCCAGCACGACGCCCGCGGTGAACACGTTGCCGCCGCTGGCCAGCGTGTTGATGTTGCCGGGGCCGAAGATCGGGATCCAGCCGAGGGTCTCGTTCAGCCAGACCGCCACCGGGCGCAGCACCGGGGCCAGCACCAGGAAGCCCCAGAGGCCGTAGATCACCGACGGCACCGCGGCCAGCAGGTCGACGATGTAGGCGAACGGCCGGGCGAGCCCGCGCGGCGCGTACTGGGTGAGGAACAGCGCGATCCCGCAGGAGATCGGCATCGCCAGGATCAGCGCGACCACCGAGCTCGCCACCGTGATCCACGCCAGGTCGATCACGCCGAAGTGCAGGTTCTTCGGATCTCGGGTGTCCCAAACGCCGCTGAGCAGGAAGTTCTCCTGGTTCAGCTGGAGCGAGGGCACCGCCCGGATCAGCAGGAAGATCCCGATCGCCGCGATGAGCACCACGACGAAGGCACCGGAACCAATCGCGAGCGAGGAGAACACTCGGTCGCCGATGCGGACCACCTTCTTGCGGTCCGCCGTGAGATCGGGAGCGGAAATGGGAGCCTCCGGTCCGGGACTGGGCGCCGAAACGCCCCGCGGGGCACCGGTGCTCTCACCGGTGCCCGCAGGGCGTGTATCGGCTCTGGTCGAGTCGGTCACTGCTGGTTGCAGCCTCTCACTTCTCAGGACCGGTGAGTCCGCCGGGCTGCGCCGGACTCACCGGTACCGGCCTCAGGAGATCGCGTTGACCGCTTCGAGGACCTTGGTCTTGAAGCTCTCCGGCAGCGGGACGTAGCCGGACTTCTCGAGCTCCTGGGGGTTGGCGTTGGCGGCGACCGTCATGACCGCCTTGACGGCCTTGGCGGTCTCCGGGTCGTAGCCCTTCGAGCAGACGATCTCGTAGGTGTTGAGCACGATCGGGTAGACGCCCGCGGCCTTGTTGCCGTAGATCGAGTCCAGGTCCACGCGCAGGTCGTGGCCCTCGCCCTCGATCTTGGCGCCCTCGATCGCCTTGCCGACGTTGGCGGTGGACAGCTCCACCGGACCGGCACCGCTGTCGATCTTGGCGATGCCCAGGCCGAGGTTCTTCGGGAACGACCACTCGACGTAGGTGATGCCGCCCGGGGTGGCCTTGACCGACTGGGCGACCTGGTCGCTGCCGTCGCGGCCCTGGCCGACGCCGGGACCGGGGCGGAACTGCTTGCCCTCACCGGTCCACGCGCCGTTGGTGGCGGTGGCCAGGTACTTCTGGAAGTTGTCCGAGGTGCCGGACTCGTCCGAGCGGAAGAACGGGACGATGTCCAGGTCGGGCAGCTGCGCACCCGGGTTGGCCTGGGCGATCGCCGGGTCGTTCCACTTCTTGATCTGGCCCTGGTAGATCTTGGAGATCAGGTCCGGGGTCAGCGTCAGGTCGCTGACGCCGGGGACGTTGTAGGAGATCGCGACCGGGCCGAAGACCATCGGCAGGTTCCAGGCCGGGTTGCCCTGGCAGCGCTGGGCCGCGGCGGCGACCTCGCCCTTCTCCTCGCTCAGCGGCGAGTCCGAGCCGCCGAAGTCGATCTGGCCCGCGTTGAAGCCGGCGACGCCCTTGCCGGAGCCGGACTTGGTGTAGTTCAGCGTCTGGCCCGCGCACTTCAGGCCGTAGTCCCGGGCGAAGACGTCCATCGCGTTCTTCTGCGCGGACGAGCCCTCGGCGGACACGGGCTTGGTTCCGCACTCGACCTGGAGGCCCTCAAGCGCGGGGTTCCCGCCGCCCTGGGGCACGTTCTGGTCGCTGCCACAGGCCGAGAGCACGAGCGTGCCCGCTGCGAGGAAGCCGAGTGCAGCGCTGTGCCGCTTGATCTTCACTTCGTTCCTCCACTCAAGGAATCACCGGCGGATGCGCGGCAGGGCCCGCGAGCCCGTGCTGTTGTTCTGCCGCTGGCCCCGAACGCTAAGCAGCCGGGGTGGACGTGCGCCGCCCTCCAGGTGAACCCGAGGTGAACAAGGCACGCTTAGTAAGCGGACACACGTCGTATCGGGTGATGTCCGCGACTCCAGCGTGATCATCTTGTTTGCGTTAAGTGACCTGAGCCACCGAACCGGGTTACCTGCCGAACTGCACGTCGGTGTCCCACCGCTGGAACCCCAATCGCTGGTAGACCCGGATGGCGGGCTCGTTGTCCGCTTCGACGTAGAGCATCACCCGACGGCAGCCAGTGTCGCGCAGGTGCCGGAGTCCGGCCACAGTGAGTGACCGACCCAGCCCGTTACCCTGAGTGTCGGGATCAACACCCACTACGTACACTTCGCCCGTTCCGTCCGGATGCACCTTGGTCCAGTGGAAGCCGAGCAGCCGGTCATCGGCGTTGACCGCGAGCAGGAACCCGGCCGGGTCGAACCACTCCTCCTTCTCCTTGAGGCGCAGATCCGACTCCGTCATACCGCCCTGCTCGGGGTGCCATGAGAACGCACGGTGATTGACCCGGACGACCTCGGCCTCGTCCAGCCCCACCCGGAACGCGCGGATCGCCACCCCCGGCGGCAGCTCCACCTCGGGCAGCTCGGCGTCCAGCTCCCGGCCCATCCGCCACAGCTCGCGGGGCCGGACGAACCCGAACCGCTCGGCCAGCCGCAGGGCGCCCGGGTGCTCGCCGTGCGACCAGATCCGCAGCCTGCCGGTGTCGGTGTCGGACTCGACCGCCTCGGCGGGCAGGTCGGCGCGGTCGAGCAGCGCCTCGACCAGCCGGGTGCCCACGCCCTGGCGGCGGTGGTCCGGGTGCACCGCCAGCTCCGCGACGAGCTGGCCCGCGCTCTTCTCGTGCTCGGTGTCGAGGTGGGCGTAGCCGGCCAGCACCCCGCCGGGGTCGCGCACCACGAAGTGCTCGGAGCCGACCAGGTCTGCCTGCACCGGCTCGATCTGGTGCACCACGTCCCGATGCGCCTTCAACCTGAGGATCACGTGTTCGCCGACCGGGGCCACCCCGTCGGCTCGTTCGGTCTCGTGGAGCAGGCCCATGACCTCGGCCGCCTCCGCCTTGTCCAGTCCGTTCCGCCACGTCAGCTGCACGCCGTCGACGTTACCCCGGCGCGGGCTCGGTTCCAGGGGACGAAACGGACCGCGTCCGGCCCCCTGGAGCAGCGGGGGCCGGACGCGGGATCCCGGTTCAGCGGGCGGACGCGGTCTCGGTCTCCGCCGGGGCCTCCGCGACGGCTTCCTCGGCGATCGGCGAGGAGCTGCTGCGCGCGGGCCGCACGAACTTGTAGCCCACGTTGCGCACGGTGCCGATCATGGAGTCGTACTCCGGGCCGAGCTTGGCGCGCAGCCGCCGGACGTGGACGTCCACGGTGCGGGTGCCGCCGAAGAAGTCGTAGCCCCAGACCTCCTGCAGCAGCTGGGCGCGGGTGAACACCCGGCCCGCGTGCTGCGCGAGGTACTTCAGCAGCTCGAACTCCTTGTAGGTCAGCTCCAGCGCCCGGCCCTTGAGCCGCGCGGTGTAGGTGGACTCCTCGATGACCAGGTCGCCGACCGACAGCGCGTCGGCGTCGCCGCCGCCCTCGGCGTTGCGGCGGGTGGTCAGCAGGCGCAGCCGGGCGTCGATCTCGGCGGGACCTGCGGTCGGCAGCAGGATGTCGTCGACACCCCATTCCGAGCTGACGGTCACCAGCCCGCCCTCGTTGACGATCGCGAGCACCGGCGCGTCACCGACGGCGAGCACCCGGCACAGGTCGCGGGCACCGGCGAGGTCGGTGCGGGCGTCGACGAGGACCACGTCGTGGGAACCGGCGGACAGGATCGCGCCCGGCTCCGGCGGCAGCGCGCGCACCCGGTGCGGCAGCAGGGCCAGCGCGGGCAGCGCGGCTTCGCAGTCTTGGTCGCTGGTGAGCAGCAGCAGATCAGAACTCATCGGAGTCCTCCGTCCCAGGGCTCGAGAATCAGCCGGCGGCGGTGGGAAAACGGTCATCCTCTACGGGAGACGCGGCGGACGACCCGGCTTCGTTGCCTGTGGATGGCTAGGAGAATAACCGAAACACCTGGGAAAAGCCCAGGTGAAGCATTTCGGGTCACAATTGTGAACCGCAGGCGAACGCAGGTTACGGCGATGTGTCGTGCCCCTGGCGGCCGGCCGGGCGTCCGGCGGACGGCGGATACAGTGACCACGCACGATCGTGGTCCAGCCACGCGCCCGACCAGGAACGGACGGACAGCTAGCCGTGAAGAAGCTCGTCATCACCCTAGTCGTCGTCATCGGCCTGTTCGTCGCGGCCGACTTCGGCGCGGCGGCGGTCGCCGAGTACCAGGTGTCGAAGAAGATGCGCACCGAGCTCCGGCTGGCCGAGGACCCGGAAGTGCGGATCAACGGGTTCCCGTTCCTCTGGCAGGCCGCCTGGGGCGACTACCGCGACGTCCGGCTCAGCGCCCGCTCCGTGCAGGTCGGGCAGCTCAGCGAGGTCGGCGTCGAGGCGGACCTGCACCACGCGCGGGTCTCCGCCGCGGACGTGATCTCCGGTACCGCCGACAAGGTCCAGGTCGACGAGGTCGTCGGCCGGGTCAAGCTCAAGGCGTCCGACATCGCCCGGTACATCGGCATCACCGACCTGACCATCAACCCGGCGCCCAAGGACGCGCTCAGCGGCGAGGACTCCGGCGGCGGTGAGCAGAGCGGCGGGGACAGCCCCAGCAGCACCGTCGACCGCACCCGCACGGTCGTGCAGCTCGACGGATCGGTGAACATCGCCGGGGAGAACACGCAGGTCAAGGTGATCGCGGTGCTGTCGCTGCTGAACGGCCAGCTCAAGATCGAACCGCGCAAGCTCGACATCGTGACCGGCACCTACGGCGAGATCCCGATCCCGGACGTGTTCGAGAAGGCGGTGCTGAACCGCTTCAACACCAGCCTCGACCCGGGTCTGCTGCCGTTCGCGGTCACCCCGACCGCGGTGGGTGTGGAGACCGGCGCGCTGATCGTCGAGGGCACCGCCCGGGACGTCACGCTCGGACCGGACGGGATGACCACCGGATGAGCGCCGGGGTGTGGGTGCTGCTGGCCGCGGTCGCCGCGACGCTGGTCTTCGGGCTGGTGTGGCGGGCCAGGGAGGGCCGGGTGCGCGCCACCGCCGACCACGACGACGAGGGGACCGCGTTGGACCACTTCCCCGCGGAACTGCGGCAGCGGCTCGACGACGAGCCGTCCGCGGACGTGACCCTGGTGCAGTTCTCCACCACGTTCTGCGCGCCGTGCAGGCACACCCGCATCCTGCTCGCCGACTTCGCCGAGCGCACCGACGGCGTGCACCACGTCGACATCGACCTGACCGACCACCCCGAGTGGTCCACCCCGCTGGGCGTGCACCGCACGCCCACGACGCTCGCGCTCGACGGCGCGGGGCGCGAGATCTTCCGCGTCGCCGGAGTCCCGCGGCGGGAGGAGCTGGGGTCCGCGCTGCGCCCCTTTCTCCCCTGAACCGGCCAGCCCCCTGAACCGGCCGACCTCCCCTGAACCGACCGGCCTTCCCCGAACCAGCCAGCCTCTCCCCGAGCCGACCGGGCCTCTGCCGACCCGGCCGGGTCGGCCTTCCCCGTCCGGACCAGCCGCTCCTGGACCGGGCTAGCCGGTTCGAGCGAACCTGGCAACAGCCCATCGGCCGAACGGCCGCAAACGGGCTCCTGCGTCCCACCCAGTGAACGACCTTTCCGCCTACCGGTCATCGGGGTAACCTCGCGCCCGTGCATGTACTGCTGACCAGAAGGCGTGCGGTGGACTTCTGCCGCATGGGCAGCAGCCTGTGTTGGAGGCACTGACCGGGCGGTAGTGCGGATGCCTTCGGTTGTGCCTTCCACCGGCAAACGCATCCCGACCGCCTCACGGGCTCGGCAGCCAAGTCCACGGTCACCGAAAGGGCCTTCCATGTCCGCCGGAACTCTCGACCCACGCGGGGTCCGCTTCACCGCGGCGCTGACGAGCGCCATCCTCGCCCTCGGACTGGTCACCGCGAGCTGGCGGGTGCTGGCCGCCCAGACCCTGCTGTTCGCGTTGTGCGCGTTCATCGGGATGCAGCTGAACCCGTGGGGTTACGTGTACCGGCGGGCCGTCCAACCACGGCTGGACCCGGTTCCGGCCGAGGAGCGCGAGGACCCGGCTCCGGTGCGCTTCTCGCAGGGCGTCGGGTTCGTGTTCGCGTTGGTCGCGACCGTCGGCTACGCGTCGGGCCTGACAACGCTCGGTCTCGTGGCCAACGCCTTCGCTCTGGTGGCAGCACTGCTCAACGCGGTGTTCGGGTACTGCCTCGGCTGCCAGCTGTACCTGGTGATCCGCCGGGTGGCGCCGGCCGGATGGTCCACATCAGACACTCGATAACCGACTGTACGAAGGAAGAAGGAGTCGCTCGATGAGCCGTGAAGAGGTCCTGGTCTCCACCGATTGGGCCGAGCAGAACCTGAACACCGCGGGTGTCGTGTTCGCGGAGGTGGACGAGGACACGACCGCCTACGACGGCGGCCACATCCCGGGCGCCATCAAGCTGGACTGGAAGAACGAACTGCAGGACCACGTCCGCCGCGACTTCGTCAACCGTGAGGGCTTCGAGAAGCTGCTGTCCGCCAAGGGGATCAGCAACGACGACACGGTGATCCTCTACGGCGGCAACAACAACTGGTTCGCCGCCTACGCCTACTGGTACTTCAAGCTGTACGGCCACTCCGACGTCAAGCTGCTCGACGGCGGGCGCAAGAAGTGGGAGCTCGACGGCCGGGAGCTGACCAAGGACGAGCCGAACAAGGCCGCCACCGCGTACCAGGCGCAGGAGCCGGACACCTCGATCCGCGCGTTCCGCGACGAGGTCGTCGACGCGATCGGCAACAAGAACCTGGTCGACGTCCGCTCGCCCGACGAGTTCGCGGGCAAGCTGCTCGCCCCGGCCCACCTGCCGCAGGAGTCCGCGCAGCGCGCGGGCCACATCCCGTCGGCGATCAACGTGCCGTGGAGCAAGGCCGCGAACGAGGACGGCACCTTCAAGTCCGACGACGACCTGCGCCAGGTCTACGGCGAGGCCGGTCTGGACAGCGGCAAGGACACCATCGCCTACTGCCGGATCGGGGAGCGCTCGTCGCACACCTGGTTCGTGCTGCGCGAACTGCTCGGCCACACCAACGTCAAGAACTACGACGGTTCGTGGACCGAGTACGGCTCGCTGGTCGGCGTGCCGATCGAGAACCCCCAGGAACAGGGAGCGTGAACATGAGCGCGAACGGATGCGGAGCGCCGGAGCAGGGCGCGACGGCGGTCGCCGAGGACACCGACCAGATCGTGGTGACGGGCAAGGTCCGCGCCGGTGAGCAGCCGGTGGGCGGCGCGTTCGTGCGGCTGCTCGACGGTTCCGGCGAGTTCACCGCCGAGGTCGTCTCCTCCCCGGAGGGCGACTTCCGGTTCTACGCCGCGCCGGGCACCTGGACCGTCCGCGCGCTGCACCGCGACGGCAAGGGCCAGGCCGAGGTCTCGGCCGCCGGCCCCGGTGTCCACGCCGTGGACGTGGCCGTGGCCTGACCGGCCGGACGCGAAAACGCCGGTGCCGCTCACCGCGAGCGGCACCGGCGTTTCGCCGTTCAGGCGCGCTTCGAGCGCAGCAGCGCGAAGGCGCGCTCGTCGCGGTCCTGGCTGGCCGGGTCGGAGCCCTCGGTGCAGCCGACCGTGGTGAAGTCCAGAACGTCCCAGCCGGTGCGGGCGAACAGCCGCCGGAGCCCGGTCTCGGAGAAGATCCAGAAGTTGGTGGCGTCGTTGTTGGCCTCGGCCGGGTCCAGCAGGTAGGCGACCGGCTGCCCCTGAAGCCGGGTCTCGTGGTCCGGCGCGAGCTGCGCGATCCGGGTCGAGACGAAGCACAGGTCGGCGCGCGCCGACAGCGCCTCCAGCACGAAGAACGGGTTCTTCAGGTGGTAGAGCAGCCCGAGGAAGAACACCGCGTGGTAGTGCTCGGCGGGCAGGCTGAACTGCGCGTCCAGGTCGATCTCGTGCACCTGGGTGGACGACCCCAGCTCCTCGACCAGCCGCCGCGCGCCGCGCAGACCGTTGAAGTTCGTGGGCGCGTTGTCGATCAGGTCGACCTGGCAGCCCAGCTCGGACTCGAGGAAGAAGCCGAAGTCGCCGTCGGCGGCACCGATGTCGGCGATCCGGCCCCCGGCGATGGAGTCGAACACCGACCGCCGCGGCCCGGACAGCAGCGCGTCCAGGTGCAGGACGTTGGCCATCGTGTCGTACGGGTACCAGCCGAAGTCGGCGGGCGCGATCTTGTCCTTGCGGGCCAGCAGGTCCTCGCGGAAGGCCAACGCCCGTTCGCGCAACGTGTCGAAGTCCATCAGTTCCAGTCCTGGAGTCGCCGGGGTCTAGCTCTGCACCGCCCAGATCATGCCCGACGCCACACTCCACGGGGGCCACCTGGTGGTTATCCTCTGCACGTGGACCTTGTTGAATTCCTGCACTACAGCATGATCACCCTGCTCGGCATCGCCACCATCATGGTGATCTGGTTCGCCGGTTACGTGGTGTACCGCCTCTACAACGACTGACGCGTTTCACCAGGTAATCTGCTGTCGATGACTGCGAACCAGCCGGAGCGCGGTTCGGGTGACGCGGCCGTGCAGGCCGCTGCCGAGCGCGCCGAACAGACCCGGGACCGCAACGTTCCCGAATTCGACGACCTGCCGGGGCCCGGCGACACCGCCAACCTGCGACTCGGCGCCGAGCTGAACGACGCCTGCCTGTCGCTGCTGCCGCTGGTCGGCGTCTGGCGCGGGGACGGGGAGGCCAGGCACCCGTCGCTGGACGAGCCGTACTGGTTCCGCCAGCAGGTGACCTTCGCCCACGACGGCGGGCCGTTCCTGTACTACGAGAGCCGCGCCTGGCGGCTCGACGGCGAGGGCGGCGAGGTCGTCGGCCCGGCGTTCCGCGAGGTCGGCTGGTGGCGCCCGCAGCCGGACGACACCATCGAGGTCCTGCTGGTGCACTCCAGCGGCGTCTCGGAGATGTTCTTCGGCAAGCCGCGCAACCAGACCACCTGGGAGTTCGCGACCGACGCGGTGATCCGCACCCCCAGCGCCGAGGACGCGACCGCGGCGAGCCGGCTGTACGGCGTGGTCGACGGCGCGCTCGCCTACGTCGAGGAGCGGGCGACCTCCCAGCACGAGCTCCAGCCGCGCCTGTCGGCCCGGCTCGAACGCGTAGTGGGCTGACCCAACCCGCCACCGTCCTCAAGCGGCGCCAGCCGCTTAGCCCAAGCCCGCACCGCCACGCCGAACGAGCCGAACAAAACAACATCAGTAGTTCGACTCGTACAAGCCGGTGATCTCGTCGTGCAGCTCGTCGTTCACCTTGATCCCGGTGCCGTCGACCGTGTGGATCCGGGTGATCTTCCGGACGCTGGACGCCAGCCAGACGCCGTCGGAGTTCAGCAGCTCCTCCGCCGGGAAGTTCTCCACCCGGGTCTCCCAGCCCGCCTTCTCCGCCGCGCGGAACAGCGCGCCCTGGGTGGTGCCGGGCAGGATGCCGGTGTTCGGCGGGGTGGTGATCAGCGTGCGGCCCTTGGCCAGCACCACGTTGGAAGTCGGCCCTTCCAGCGCGGTGCCGTCCGTGGCGACGAAGACGACCTCGTCCGCGCCCCGGGACCGGGCCTCCCGCAGCGCGGCCATGTTCACCGCGTACGACAGCGTCTTGGCCGACAGCAGCAGCCAGGGCGCGCGCTCCATCAGGTCCGGCGCGTAACCGCGTTCCAGCGTCACCACCGCGACGCCGTCGCGGCGCTTGCGGATGGTCTCCGGGCCGACCTGCATGCCCATCGCGAAGCCGGTCGGGGTGCCGTCGCCGTCGTCGATGCCGCGCGAGCAGACCAGCTTGAGCGCCAGCTCCGGGTCGGTGTCCCACGGCCAGTTGTCGATGACCGCGCGCGCCGCCCGCTCCCACGCCCCGCGCTCGGGCAGCGTCATCTCCATCATCCGCGCGGACCGCTCCAGGCGGTCCAGGTGCGGCCCGAGCTCACGCGGTTCGCGGTCGACGACGAGGATGGTTTCGAAGATGCCGTCCCCGCGCACGACGCTCAGGTCGTCGGCGCGCAGCAGCGGCGCCTCCGGGTCGACGATGGTCCCGTCCAGAAGTGCCAGTACGCGCATGCCCGCAGACTAGACCCGGTTCCGCACCGGTTCGCGCCGCGGTGGTGCGAGCGCCGCAACTCCGGCGTGTTCGCGGAGTTACGATCGGCGGTGACCACGTCCGCACCGACCCGGGAGCAGGCTGTGAGGAACCAGGGATCGCTGCGCAGCACCCTGCACCAGCGCGGGATGCGGATGACCCCGCAGCGCCAGCTGGTCCTGGACGCGGTGCGCGAGCTGGGGCACGCAACCCCCGAGCAGGTGTGCAAGCGGGTCCAGGGCACCGCGGCGACGGTCAACATCACGACCGTCTACCGCTCGCTGGACCTGCTCGAACAGCTCGGCCTGGTCCGGCACACCCACCTCGGGCACGGCGCGCCGACGTACTCGGCCGACGAGCACGAGCACGTGCACCTGGTCTGCCACCACTGCGGCGCGATCGACGAGGTGCCCTGCGAACTGCTCGACGGCCTCGCCGACCTGCTCGCCGAGCAGCGCGGGTTCGCCCTCGACGCCAGCCACCTCGGGCTGTCCGGCACCTGCCGGAACTGCCGCGAGAACCCGACCGCCGTGTGACCGGCCGACGCATCGCGGCCGACCGCGCTCGGGCGTTTTGCGGGACACTGGAGGACTGACGGGCCACGCGTCCCGGTCCGTCGAGGCGGATCGGGTGCGGGTGCCCGCACGACACCGAGGAGCTCGGATGAGATCACCCCTGCTGGACCTGCCCGGCGCCGTCGCGCCGCCGGACGACTCGGCCGACGCCGGGGTGCCCTGGCACTTCGGCGACCCGTTCGCCGAGCAGCGGTCGGCGGCCCGCGCCGCGGTCGTCGTCGACCGGTCGCACCGGCAGGTCATCGCGGTCCCCGGCGAGGAGCGGCTGAGCTGGCTGCACCTGATGCTCTCGCAGCACATGACCGACCTCGCCGAAGGTCAGGGCACCGAGGCGCTGGTGCTCGACAGCCAGGGTCGGGTCGACTGCCACATGGGCGTCGCCCACCTCGACGGCGTCGTCTACCTGGACACCGAGCCCGGCGCGCAGGCGTCCAGCGCGCTGCCGTCGATGGGCGTCGACGGCAAGCAGCCGCTGCTGGAGTACCTGGACGCGATGCGGTTCTGGTCGAAGGTGGAAACCCGCGACGTCACCGACGAGTTCGCGGTGCTGACGGTGATCGGCCCGGACGCGCGCGAGCTGCTGGGCCGGTTCGCGACCGTGCCGGAGCAGGCGAACGCCGTGGCCGGGCTGCCCGGCGGCGGTTTCGTCCGCACCGCGCCGCTGCGCGGGCTGTTCGCAGCCGACCTCGTGGTGCCGCGCGGCGAGCTCGTCGACTGGTGGACGAAGCTGACCGACGCCGGTGTCCGGCCCGCCGGGTCGATGGCGTACGAGGCGCTGCGCGTGGAGGCGCTGCGCCCGCGCGTAGGGTTCGACACCGACGAGCGCGCGCTGCCGCACGAACTCGGCTGGGTGCACGTCGCCGCGCACGTGGCCAAGGGCTGCTATCGCGGGCAGGAAACCGTCGCCAAGATCCACAACGTGGGCAAGCCGCCGCGCCGGATGGTGCTGCTGCACCTGGACGGTTCGGTCGAGATCCGGCCGGAGACCGGGGATCCCGTGTGGCACGGCGAGCGCAAGATCGGCCGGGTGGGCAGCGTCGTCCTGCACCACGAGCTCGGCCCGATCGCGCTTGCGCTGCTCAAGCGGACCGCCCCGGTTGACTCCGAGCTGGTCGCCGGTGATCCGGAGCAGGACCGGGCCGTGGCCGCCGCCGTCGATCCCGACTCGGTTCCGCCCGACACCGGCGAGCCGCCGGGGCGGATCGCCGCGCAGGCCATCAAGGGGCGTTGACCACCAGGGGCTGCTGAGCATCGGAGAGTTCTGAGTCCCGCGCGGATCGCCGCACGCGGAGCGACGATGCGCGCACGCGGCGCAGCGGCTGTGCCAGTATCGAGGTCATGACAGCCTTGCCTCACGGCACAGTCCTGGCCGTCGCGCCCACTGGCACCCGCAGCGACGACGAGGTGCCGGGGTTGCCGGTGGCCCCGGACGAGATCGCCCGGGCGGTGGCCGACTGCGAGCGCGTCGGCGCGTCGGTCGTCGACCTCGAACCTCGCCGGGGCACGGTGCTGGCCGACGTGGTGGCCGCGGTGCGCGCCCGTTCGGCCGTGCTGATCCGGATCACCGCGCACGCCCGGGCCGAGACGCTGCCCGAGCTGCTGGACTGCGGAGCCGACGTGATCGCGTGCCCGCTGGACGCCCCCGAGGAGTTCGCCGACGACCTACGCGATCGCGCCCGGGAACAGGGCGTCGCCGTGCACTACGAGGCCAGGACCCTCGATGAGCTGCGAAAACTCCCCGCGGACGCCACGCACGTCGTCCTGGTGTTTGACGAGCGGGGTATGCCTGGGGACGTGCAAACCTTCTCAGCCGCGCTCGACCTGCTGCCCACGAGCGCGTCGTTCACCGCCAGCGGGGTCGGACCGGCGAACCTGCCGGTGATGCTGACCGCGCTGGCGGCGGGCGGTCATCTGCGGGTCGGGCTGGCCGACTCGCCCCTGTACTCCGACGACGTCCCGGCCCGGGACAACGCGCAGCTGGTCGCGCGCGCCGCCGGGCTGGCCAAGATCGCCCAACGGCCTCCACTGGCCCGCGCCGCGGAGGTGCTGACGTGACACCAGTGCCGAAACAACGTCCGCCCAAGTGCTGGCGGGCACGCACGAGTTACCGGAGGATGGACACGTGATCGAAGTCCGCCCGGGTGGACGGCGCCGCATCGACAGGGTCCTGTCCCCGGACTACACCAGTGGCATCGAAGGCCGCGACCTCGGCGCGGTGCGCGAGCTGCGGGACGAGGCCGCGCAGGAGGAGACCGACCTGTCGTACCTGCGCAGGCTGCTGCACGTGCGGATCGACATCGTGCGCGCCGAGCAGCGCAGGCGCTGCGAGGACGGTTCGGCGTCGGTGGTCGAGCAGCTGGTCAGCATCCTGTCGGACAACGCGGTCGGCCCGGCCACCGGATCCGGCCGGTACCAGACGATCGAGCCCTCCCGCGCCGAGGCGCACCGCAGGCAGGTCGAGGCGCTGGTCTCCGATGTGGACCTGTCCGACGTGATGTCGCTTTCGGACGCCAAGCTCGACGCCGCGCTGCGCGCCTACACCTCGGAGGAGGACTCGGTGTCGCAGCGGCGGCGCGAGGTGCAGGCCGTGGTCGACCGGCTCAACTCCGAGATCGCGCGCCGCTACCGGGAAGGCGCGGCGTCGGTGGACGACCTGCTCGCCCAGGAACGGGACTCCACCTGAGGAGTCCACTGAGGACCATTCCACTGCCAGGGGCCCGCGCGGATGATCCGCGCGGGCCCTTCCGCGTTCCCGGCCGTCGATCTATACTGCTCATATACTGATACTTATCTCCCAAATTGTGAGACACGACCATGGCTGAGCAGCAGGACATCTACACGCACGGACATCACGAGAGCGTGCTGCGATCGCACCGCTGGCGCACTGCGGAGAACTCCGCGGCCTACCTGATCCCGCACCTGCGCCCCGGCATCGAAGTGCTGGACATCGGCTGCGGACCCGGGACCATCACGCTGGACTTCGCCCGGCTGGTCGCGCCCGGGACCGTGGTCGGAGTGGACAACGTGGACGACCCGCTGCGGATCGCGCGGGCCGAGGCCGAGGCGTCCGGACTCGCGAACGTCTCCTTCCGCAACGCCGACGGCTACCGGCTGCCGTTCGCCGACGACTCCTTCGACGTCGTGCACGCCCACCAGGTGCTGCAGCACCTGACCGAACCGGTCGCCGCGCTGCGGGAGATGCGCCGGGTCTGCCGGCCGGGCGGAATCGTCGCGGCCAGGGACGCCGACTACGGCGGCATGCGCTGGTCGCCCGACGTCCCCGGCCTGGACACCTGGCTGGAGCTGTACCGGGCGGTGGCGGCGAGCAACGACGCCTTCCCCGACGGCGGTCGCCTGCTCAAGGGATGGGCGCGCGCGGCGGGTTTCACCGACATCACCTGCACCGCGTCGGGATGGTGCTTCGACACCCCGGAGGAGCGCGCCTGGTGGGGCGGGCTGTGGGCGGACCGGATCCGGCGGTCCTCGTTCGCCGACCAGGCGCTGGAACGGGGCCTGACCACCCGCGAGCAGCTGGAGGACCTGGCCGCCGCCTGGCACGCGTGGATCGACTCGCCGGACGGCTGGTTCGCGGTCCTCAACGGCGAGATCGTCTGCCGCGCCTGACGCGATCAGTTGTAGCGTTCGCGGGCGGCGAACTCGGCCCAGAAGTCCCGCAGGGCCTCGTAGCGGTCGCCGACCTCGGCCGCGTCGCCCGACTCCATCGCGTCGACGATCGCGTGCACGTCCTCGGCCGAGGTGTCGGCCATCAGGTCGTTCTCGCTCATCATCTGCACCAGGCCGCCGTAGTCCAGCTCGACGGCCGAGTGCGGGTGGAAGCGCTCCAGCCAGCGGCCCGTCTCGCGCAGGATCTTGGTCGGGCCCTCGTCGCCGAGCGAGTCCTTGGCCACCGAGTGCGCCCGCGCGACCCGCCGCCGCGCGTCGGCCATCGCCGCCCGCCAGGACACCCGGCGCCGGGTGCCGTTGGCCGAGTCGACCGTCCGGCGTTCGGTCGGGTCGACGAGCACGAACCAGGGCAGCGGGACCGTCCAGGTCGACGACAGCACGTGCACGGCACCGTCCGCGAGCTCGCCGACCACCGCGCTGGCGTGCACCTTCGCCTTCTCCACCGGCTGCGACAGCACCGCCGACCGCAGCGGCAGCTCGGCCTCGCCGAGGAACCCGACGAGCGCGGCTGCCGACCGGCCGCGCAGGTCCAGCGGGCACACCAGCGGGCCGGGGCCGACGGTCGCGCTCGCACCGGTCGGGACATCGGCGGGGTCGAGCAGCAGGACCTCGCCGGACTCCAGCGGGCGCCCGTCCGGCGACTCGCACGGCAGCAGCCGGGGCGGTGCCGCGATCTGCGACCGCAGCCACATGTCCTGCTCACGGACCCCTGCGTCGAAGACCTCGACCGGGCCGCGGCGCACCGCGGCTGCCAGCTGCTCGCGCAGCGGCGAGTCGAAGGAGGACAAGGGTTCGTACACCCTCAGGTAGGCGACGAACGGCTCTGGCACAGCGTGCATCGTCCCATGCCCGCGACCGGCGCCGTCGGCTACCCACGAGCCCCGATCGCGCCTGGGGGCAACGTCACCGAAGACACGCTCACTCAGTCCCGGCACCACGTCGCATCCAACCGCATCGACACGGTACGGTAGTTACAGGAAAAGTTGTCGAGATCATGCGGGGCCGCCGTTCCCCTGGCCGCCCTGCACACCCTGCGCGAGGGGGTCGAGCCATGGGGCGCGGCCGGGCTAAGGCCAAGCAGACGAAGGTGGCCCGCGAGCTTAAATACAGCTCCCCCACCATGGACGTCGAGGCGTTGCAGCGTGAGCTGTCGTCCTCGACGCCGCCTGGCGAGCGGTCCGACGAGGACCGTGACGACTCATACGACGACGGGTACGACGACTACCGGCGTTGACGTGCGGACCACCGGGCGAGCGACGCTCGACGCCGTTCGCCCGGTGGCCTGTGCTGCCGGAAGCCGCCGTGATCCAACCCGTAGCGGGTGGGTTAACGAGCTGTGGTCACCTGAAACATCAACATCGAAGTCCGACGATCGACGTGAGTGGCGCACCCGGTTTTTCCGGGGCCGCCACTCACGTCTTTGTCGTGTCCGGATGACTGCCGCCTCGAATGAACGCGGCTTCGGATGGCTGTCGCTTCAGATGACTGCGGGCGCGGATGACCTCGGGGCCCGGGGAAGTTTGAAGGTCGGCGTACGGGCCGCCTCTCGGCGAATGGCACTGCAAGGCTCCAGCCGAACGGTATTCCAAGCAGGCGGTAGTTGGAGCCCGGGGGCACACGTACACCGACCACTCCTACAACGGCCGGCAGCGGCGGATGATTCCCGCTCGCCGTCAGTCGTTGTGGTGAACGTGGTGGACGACCGCGTGGCCCTTGCCCCTGCCGATCATCCACTTGTTCAACGGCACGGTCAGCACGAACGCGACCAGCAGCGAGAAGGCCAGCGCCGCCCAGAACAGCGCGGTCAGCGGTCCGGCGTCCATCGCGCCCGGGACCGCGACCATCACCGCGTTGTCCACGACCTCCATCACCGCGATGGAGGCAGTGTCGGCGGCGAGCGCGAGCTTGAGCGCCGCCGCGAAGCCGACGCCCGCGCGCAGCACGCCGCGCATCGTCAGCGCGTAGCCGAACACGAACGCGAGCGCGACGGCGAGCACGACCGTGGCCGTGTTGTGCAGGCCGGCCGCGGTGCCGATCACCATGCCCAGGACCTCGCCGATCGCGCAGCCGGTGAGGCAGTGCAGGGTCGCGGAGGCCGCGGTCGACCAGGTGGCTGTCGAAGTCATCATCGGGTTCACCCCCGCACCGGTGAACAACTACCCCTAGGGGGTATATTCCGGCTCATGCGGACGAACGTGGCGGGAAGCGGGCCGAGGCGCCTGCTGCTCGTCGCGCTCGTGGTCTTCGGCGTGATCGCGATGCACCAGCTCCCGGTCCCGCACGAAGCGCAGGCCGCCCCGGTCGTCGAGCACGCGCACCACCAGCAGGGGCACGAAGCGGCGCCCCAGGTCGCTGAGCAGGCGCACGAAGCACTTCGGCCAGTCGCCGAACAGGCGCACGAATCCGGCGGCGCCGGCTCCGACCACTCGCCGCTGCACCTGTGCCTGGCGGTGCTGGCCGCCGCGGTCGGCCTGCTGCTCGCGCTGCGGTGGATCGCGACCGTCCGCCCGTTCCAGCGGCCCGTTCGTTCCCGGCTCATCGACGGCAGGATGCGGCCTCGGCCGCCGCCCTGCACGACTCCTGACGTCCACTTCCTGCGAGTGCTCCGGCTGTGAGGGCGACTCGCCCCCTCACCTGCCCGAAAACTCTCGAAGGAGACAACGTCATGAACGCACGTTCGCTGGCTGCTGCCCTGGTGGCGGCCGCCGCCCTGCTGGTCGCGGGCTGTTCGGCCGAACCCCCGGCCGCGCCGCCTGCGCAGCAGCAGGCCGACCACAACCAGGCCGATGTCACGTTCGCCCAGGGGATGGTCCCGCACCACCAGCAGGCGATCGAGATGGCCGACCAGGTGCCCTCGCGCACCTCGAACCCGGCCGTCATCGGCCTCGCCGACCGCATCCGGGCCGCCCAGCAGCCGGAGATCGACAAGCTCAACGGCTGGCTGTCGGCGTGGGGTGCCTCCGCCACGGGCGGCACGGACCACGGCGGCATGGATCACGGCGGGATGGATCACGGCCAGATGGGCCACGACATGGGCGGCATGATGTCCGCCGACGACATGGCCGCGCTGGAGCGGGCCCAGGGGCCGGAGTTCGACCGGATGTGGTTGCAGATGATGGTCGAGCACCACCGCGGCGCCGTGGAGATGGCGGGCACCGAACTGCGCGACGGTCAGCACGCCGAGGCCAAGGCGATGGCCCGGCAGATCGTCGACTCGCAGCAGGCCGAGATCGACGAGATGAACGCGCTGCTGCGGGGCTGACCCCGCGCGGCGGGGTGGCGGTTCCGCACGGGACCGCCACCCCGCGGCTTTCAGAACCGGGGGTGGTTGCCGCGCAGGACGACGCGGTCGTCCTCGCCCGCGTCCTCGACCGAGGGCTGCTTGGCGATCTCGCCCAGCACCCAGGCCGGGACGTGCCGGGCGGTGAGCACCGCGAGCGCGCGGTCCACATCCTCGGCGGTCACCACGGCGACCATGCCCACGCCCATGTTGAAGGTGCGCTCCATCTCGGCCGCGTCGACCCGGCCGCGCTGGGCGATCATCCGGAACACCGGGTCCGGCGTCCAGGTGCCGCGGTCGAGCACCGCGGTCAGGCCCGCCGGGATGACCCGCGCCAGGTTCGCGGCCAGCCCACCGCCGGTGACGTGCGCGAAGGTGCGGACCTCGGCTTCGGCGGCCAGCGCCAGGCAGTCCTTGGCGTAGATGCGGGTGGGCTCCAGCAGCTCCTCGCCGAGCGTGCGGCCGAACTCCTCGACGTGCCCGGACAGCGGCATCCGCGCGATGTCCAGCAGCACGTGCCTGGCCAGCGAGTAGCCGTTGGAGTGCAGGCCGGAGGAGCCCATCGCGATCACGACGTCACCGGGGCGCACCCGGTCCGGGCCGAGCATCCCGTCGGCCTCGACCACGCCGACGCCGGTGGCCGACACGTCGTACTCGCCCTCGGCCATCAGCCCCGGGTGCTCGGCGGTCTCGCCGCCCAGCAGCGCGCAGCCCGCCTGCACGCAGCCCTCCGAGATGCCCTTGACCAGCGCCGCGATCCGCTCCGGCACGACCTTGCCGACCGCGATGTAGTCCTGCAGGAACAGCGGCTCGGCGCCGCAGACCACGAGGTCGTCGACGACCATCGCGACCAGGTCGATGCCGACGGTGTCGTGCAGGTCCAGCGCCTGCGCCACCGCGAGCTTGGTGCCCACGCCGTCGGTGGAGGAGGCCAGCACCGGCTCCTTCCACCGGTCCAGCTTCAGCTGGAACAGCCCGGCGAACCCGCCCAGCGACCCCAGCACCTCCGGCCGGGTCGCGCGCTGCGCCCACGGGCGGATCAGCTCGACGGCCTGGTCACCGGCCTCGATGCTCACGCCCGCCGAGGCGTACGTGGCGGCTTGCTGCTCGTTGCTCGCCCCTGACAGCAGGTCTTCGGACACGACTGGCTCCACATCTGGTGAGGTTCTGATCCGCCGGGCGCACGACTGCACGGTCCACGCTACGCGCGGAGGCGGACCCGGAAGTCTTGATTCTGTTCTGCAAGCGGCGAAAACCGCTCAGCCCGCGCAAGCAGCTTGCACCAAGCAGGACTGGCGCCTCAGGCACGACCACCCGGGGAGCCCCGGGCACCGCAGCCCGGGGCAACCGCGACTACCAGCTCATGGCCGCCGGAGGGCGTCGGCTGCACCGTACCCGCTGGGCAGCACCGGCTCGGCCGGGCCGGAGACCCCGCGGTCCTCCAGGAGGTACTTGCCGATCTTGGCGTCCTCGGGCAGCGGGATCGGGTACTCGCCGTCGAAGCAGGCCGCGCACAGCCGGGTGCGGGGCTGCTCGGTCGCCGCGATCAGCCCGTCGAGCGACACGTGACCGAGGCTGTCGGCGCCGATCGAGCGGCGCACCCCGTCCATGTCCAGGCCGTTGGCGATCAGCTCGGCGCGGGAGGCGAAGTCGATGCCGTAGAAGCAGGGCCACTTGACCGGCGGCGAGGCGATCCGGACGTGCACCTCGATGGCGCCCGCCTCGCGCAGCATCCGCACCAGCGCGCGCTGGGTGTTGCCGCGCACGATCGAGTCGTCCACGACGACCAGCCGCTTGCCGCGGATGACCTCGCGCAGCGGGTTGAGCTTGAGCCGGATGCCGAGCTGGCGGATGGTCTGCGAGGGCTGGATGAAGGTCCGGCCGACGTAGGCGTTCTTGACCAGCCCGTTGCCGTACGGGATGCCCGAAGCCTGGGCGTAGCCGATGGCGGCCGGGGTGCCGGACTCGGGCACCGGGATCACCAGGTCGGCCTCGACCGGGTGCTCGGTGGCCAGCTTGCGGCCGATCTCGACGCGGGTGCTGTGCACCGAGCGACCGGAGATCGTGGTGTCCGGGCGGGCCAGGTAGACGTACTCGAAGACGCAGCCCTTGGGCTTCGGGTTGGCGAAGTGCTGCGAGCGCAGCCCGCCCGCGTCGATGGCCAGCAGCTCGCCGGGCTCGACCTCGCGGACGAAGGACGCGCCGACGATGTCGAGGGCGGCGGTCTCGCTGGCCACCACCCAGCCGCGTTCGAGGCGGCCGAGGACCAGCGGGCGCACGCCCTGCGGGTCGCGTGCGGCGTAGAGCGTCGACTCGTCGGAGAAGACCATCGAGAACGCGCCGCGCACGGTCGGGAACAGCTCCATCGCCGCCTGCTCGACGCCCTTGTCCGCGGCGTGCGCGGCCAGCAGGGCGCACACCAGGTCGGAGTCGCTGGTCGCGCGCTCGCAGCCGTTGGCAGGGGAGGAGCTGTTGGCGTCGATGGTGTCGACGCCCTCGGCGATGGTCCGGTCCAGCAGCTCGCTGACGTTGACCAGGTTGCCGTTGTGGCCCAGGGCCAGGCCGCTGCCGGTCGCCGTGGTCCGGAAGGTCGGCTGGGCGTTCTCCCAGCTCCCGCCGCCGGTGGTCGAGTAGCGCGCGTGGCCGACGGCGACGTGGCCGCGCAGCGAGGCGAGCACCTGCTCGCTGAAGACCTGGCTGACCAGGCCGAGGTCCTTGTAGACCAGCACCTGCGAGCCGTCGCCGACGGCGATGCCCGCGGCCTCCTGGCCGCGGTGCTGGAGGGCGAACAGCCCGTAGAAGGTCAGCTTCGCGACCTCTTCACCTGGGGCCCACACGCCGAACACCCCGCACTCCTCGCGCGGGATGTCGCGTTCCAACTGGTCCGGGTTCGATGCGGTCTGGGCCGAGAGGTCTGCGTTGTCCGGGTCGAGCCGGTCGGTGACCACCGAAAACTCCCTGGGGGGACGGAGCCGGAGTTGCACCTCAGTGTAAAGCGGATGTGTCCCAGGATTCATGCGCGGTCCGTTGAGCCTGGTCACAAAACCACCGCAGGCGTGCTCAGGCGCCCAGATCGGCGTCCCGCGCGAGCAGTGCGGCCTGCATCCGGTTCTCGCAGCCGAGCTTGGTCAGGATCCGGCTGACGTAGGTCTTGACCGTGGCCTCGCTCATGGTGATCCGCCGCCCGATGGCGGCGTTGGAAAGCCCCTCGGCCAGAAGCGCGCCCTCGCGGTCGGTCAGCTTTCTCCAACCTGCGACGGGCCTGGTCGGCGCGCTGCGCCGAGTCGCCTGCGGCCAGTGCGTCCGCGACCTGGCGGGGCGCACCCGGCGACAGGTACGCCTCGCCCGCCGCCGCGGCGCGCACGGCGCGGATGAGGTCGGCGGGGGGCGGAGTCCTTGTGCAGGAAACCGGCGCCGCCCGTTGAACAGCACCACGGCTGCGGCGACAAGGGCGGCCAGGGCGATCAGCGCGGTGCCCACCAGGGTCCAGCCGAGGACCTTGCCGACGTTGCGCTCGTTGCTGAAGGTGCTCGCCAAGTCCTCGGGCAGCCGGTTGCCATCGGCTGCGGGAGCGTCCGGTTCCTGCCGCGCGAGCGCCCCCTCTCCCGGGACGTACGGGAACACCGCGGCCAACCGGAAACCGCCGTCGGGCGTCGGGTTCGCGTGCAGCAGGCCGCCCGCGAGCCGGGCCCGCTCGGCGAGCCCGGTCAGGCCCTGGCCGCCGCTGATGACCTCGCCGGGGACCGCCGTGGGCGGGCCGTTGACGACCTCCACGACCAGCGCGTCCGACTCGTAGTGCAGGGTGATCGAGATCGGTGCGCCAGCGGGTGCTTGTGCCGCGGCCGTGCTGCTGGTTGGTGCGCTCGTGGTGAACCTGCAGCCCGGGTTCTTCCCGCCCCTTCTGCTCGTTCTGCTCGCCGGGTGGTCGGCGGGGCGGGCGCATCGCCGCGCTCAGCCTGGCGGGCGGGGTGTTCACCCTCGCCTACGCCCTCGCCCTCGGCCTGTCCGCGGTGCAGGAATCGGCGTTCTCGTGGCAGCTGTTCCTGTTCGCCACCCAGCTGTTCCTGACGGGCACCGTGGAGCCGAGGCCTGCTCGGCCGGGTACGTGACGCAGCGCCGGACGTTGCTACGAACCCTCCGCCTACAACGCCCAGCTGCCGCGTTGGCCGGGCCCTCCTGGACGACGCGGTAGGCGGCGTGGTCGGCGGCCGGGGAGAGCTGCCTCGGCTCGCCGAAGCGCTGGAGCTCCACGACCTCGCCGTCACTGCGGGACGCCCCGGCCAGCCCCTCGACGCCGCCCACCCCGCGGGCCGGGCGTCCTCGCCGGAATCTGGCTCCGCCACGGTGTCCCGCCGGAACCCGGCTCGGCCACGGTGTCGCGCAGCAGCCCGATGACCTCGCGCAGCTTGCGCATCGCGGCCGTCGACGCATCCTGCAAGCACGTCCACGGCCTGCCGCTGCTGCCCGGTCAGCGGCCCGGCATCACCCGGCGCAGCGGGCAGAGCAGGGCGGCTGCCACCGCGACGGCGACCGCCTGCGGGGCCGGCGACTCGTTCAGGTTCTCCAGCCCCGCCGCGAGCAGCCCCACCACCAGGCTCAGCACGACCTCGCCGACGATGCGCCCGGCGGGCCACATCCCCGGAGCGAACAGCGCCCGGACCGAGTCGCGCGGGTCGGCCGCCGCCAGCAGGCGACGCGCCCGGCCCGGACGTTGGTTGTGCGTCACGCGGCGACGCTAAGCGCACAACCGCCGCATCCGCACCCGCCACCAGTCGCTGCTCGCGACAACGAAAGTTGTCACGTGCAGGTCGTGCCGTCCGCCGGGACCTTGCCGTCGAGCAGGTATCCGTCGATGGCGCTCTTCAGGCACGGGTTGCCGGTGTTGTACCCGCCGTGGCCCTCGCCCTGGAGCGTGACGTTGACGCCGGTGCCGAGCTCGGCGGCCATCCGTCTGGCGCCCTCGAACGGAGTCGCCGGATCACCGGTGTTGCCGACGACCACGATCGGAGCGGAGCCAGGGGCGGAGACGGCTGGTCGCTCCGCCTTCCCGTCCACAGGCCATCCGGTGCAGCCTGCCAGGCCCCAGGCCACGAAGTCGCCGAACACCGGCGACGCCTGCTCGAACTCGGGCAGGGCGGCCCGCACGTCCGCGTCGGTGTAGCGCTGCTTGCTGTCCACGCAGTTGATGGCGCGGTTGGCGGCCTGGTTGTTGTCGTACCGGCCCTGCTCGTCGCGGCCGAGGTAGCTGTCGGCGAGCAGGCCGAGCACCGTTCCGGTGCCGCCCTTGGCCTCGGCGAGCGCCATCGTCAGCCACTGCCAGGATTCCTTGCTGTAGAGGGCGGAAGCGATGCCGGTGACGGCCCGATCCCGGGTGAGCGGGCGACCATCCTGCGTTGGCAGCGGGTTCGCTTCGAGCTGCCCGAGGAGGTCGTCGACCTCCTTCCGCCCCGGCAACGGGCACTCGCCGCTCGCCCGGCACTCCGCCAGGTAGTTCTCCAGCGCCAGCTGGAATCCCTCGGCCTGGGAGAGGGCGTTCCGCTTGTCGTCCGCGGTGGGGTCGACCACCGCGTCGAAGACGGCGCGGCCGACGTTGGCCGGGAACAGGTGCGCGTACACCCCGCCCAGCTCAGTGCCGTAGCTGATGCCGAAGTAGTGCAGCTTCTGGTCGCCGAGCACCTGCCGCATGAGGTCCATGTCGCGCGCGGTGCTCACGGTGTCCACGTGCGGCAGCATGGCGCCGGAGTTCTGCTTGCAGGCGGCCACGTACTGGTCGTTGGCCTCCTGGAACGCCTTGGCCTCCGCTGGGTCGTCCGGGGTGCTGTCGACCGTGGTGAAAGCGTCCAGCGCTCTGTCGTCGAGGCACTTCACGCCTGCGCTCTCGCCGACCCCGCGCGGGTCGAAGCTCACCAGGTCGTAGCGGGTGTTGAGGGTCTGGTAGGCGTCCTTGAGCCCGGGCAGCGTCGACACGCCCGAACCGCCGGGCCCGCCGAAGTTGAACATCAGCGAACCGATGCGGTTGTTCGGATCGGTGGCGGTCTTCCGGATGAGCGCGAGGTCGATGGTCTCGGACGCCGGCTCGGAGTAGTCGCGTGGCACCTTGATGGTGGCGCACTGCCATTCGCCGCCCGGAGGTTCACCGCCGCCCTGCATCGGTGTGGGCGCGGCGCAGGGTTGCCAGGCTGGTTTCTGGCTCGTCAGCGATTGGGGCAGCGTCATCTGGGGGCCACCGGTCTGGCACGCGGTCACCGAGCCGACGGCCACCACGAGTGCCACCACCCAGCCGCCGATGATCGCGCCTCGGCGTCGTCTGTTCTCGGTCATCCGCTTTTGCCAGCTCCTCGGTCGGGACGTTCAGTACCCAACCCACTTTCCCCTTGCGGGCCGCGGAAATCTGCTGGCGAACGTCGTTTTCCGCACCGACGAAAGTCGTGTCATGAACCGACGATCGGCAGCCATCTCGATACGTCGGCACGGGATCCGGAGGCGCTGAGCCTGCCCGCGTCCACCGCGTCGGCCCAGTCGAGCCTGCCGGTCGCGAGCAGCAGCCAGGTGCGGGGGTCGGTTTCGACGACGTTCGGCGGGGTTCCCCTGGTGTGCTGGGGCCCGGCGACGCACTGCACCGCCGCGAACGGCGGCACCCGGACCTCGACGCTGTGGCCGGGGGCGACCTGCTCCAGGGTCCGCAGGCTCAGCCGGACGGCCGCGGCCAGGTCGGGGCGCTGCGGTTTCGGCTGCTGCTCGTCGTCGAGCCAGGAGCGGACGGCCTCGACGGCGGCGCGGAGTTCGTGCGGATCAACGGGTCGGCGCTTGGACATGCGCCGAGCCTATTCGCAGCCCGGTGGCGCTCCCCGGCGCCAGGAGGCCATTGCTCGCTGGTGCGCGGCTTCAGCACGCGACCGGAGGAGAGCTGCGGGACCGGGCGAGCCGGTCCCGCAGCTGCTGCTCAGCGGTTGTTCTGCCAGTCGCCGAAGACCGGCGGAGCGACCTTGTCGAGGTCGTTGGTGAACACGTCCTCGTCCTCGACGAGCCAGCTCGGACGGCTGTGCTCCTGCTCGTCCTCACCCTGCTGGCCACCACGGCCACCGGCGCCGCCGCCCATCGGGGCGCCGCCCGCCGACCGCCACACC
>NZ_BAAAUX010000029.1:34484-121924 GCF_039534165.1 Saccharopolyspora taberi
CCGCCGCGGCCACCGGCCGCACCGCCCGCGGCACCACCGGCCGCGCCGCCCGAACCCGGGCCGAAGCCGCCGACACCGGCACGGCCGCCGGCACCGACGCCCATGCCACCGCGGCCTCCGGCACCGCCCGCGCCCATGCCGCCGCGAGCGCCACCGGCACCGCCGCCACCAGGACCACGACCACCGCCGGGTCCGCCCTGCGGCGAGGGCGCCCAGCGCCCGTTGTACGGGTTCTGCCGTTCCCAGGCACCGGTCTGCGGGTTCTGCCGGTACAGCGTGCCGTCCGGCCCGCGCACGACGTTCGGCGGCAGGCTGTTCGGCGAGGTCGTGGGCGGGGTCGCCCAGGCCGAGGTGGTGCCCGCGGGACCCGCGGTGTGCCCCGCAGGAGGCGAGTACGAAGCCGACGGCGAGGAAGCCACCGAAGCCCACGACGACGAGGACGAGGCCGGGGAGCTCGAGGTGCCCGACCCGGAGTCGGTGCCGGTCGGGGTCTGCGGCTGGCTCGGCTGCGCCGGCGGCGGGGGCGGCGGCGGAGCCTCGGGCGCGAAGTCCGGGATCCCGGCGACGAGCGAGTCGGTCTGGCCCTGGTACTTCTGCATGGCGACCTCAGCGCGATCGTTCGTCGCGTTGAAGTCCTCCATGTCGTCCTCGTAGCTGCTCATCCAGCCGGTGATGGGGTTGCCGTCGAGTCCCCAGTCCTCGACCCAGCCCTTCTGCGGCGGGTCGAGCTTGACCGGCCTGCCGTTGTCCAGCGTCTCGCCCTCGGCGGGCAGCGCCTGGAACGTCTCGCGCTGGTAGGCGGCCTGCTGCTCGACGGCACCCTTGATGCCGTTCGCCGTGTTCGTGCAGTTCTCGATGCGCGGGAGCATTTCCTGCAGCGACTGCTGCCCCGCCTCGGCGGCCGCGCCATGGTGGGCGTCCGCCGCTTTCTTCATCGAGGCCTTGATGTTGTTGTTGAGCTCTTCGAAGAACTTGGCCGTACCGCCCCAGCCTTCAGCACCGGTCGTCCCCGACGGCGGCCGAAGGTCCGCAGCGTTGGCATCCCCTGCCATCTGCTGCCGGTACGCCCTCGCGCCACTCGCGTAGCACGGTTCCATCAAAGCCATGTCTGACCCCCCATCACTTAGCGGGCGGCAAAGTCGTCACGGCCGCCTCCAACGTCTGCTGTGCCACCTGGCACGGATCCTTCTTCCCCTTGTCCGTGCTCGGAAGGATCACCTGACTCACCAGCATCTGGTTCTCCTGCGTACCGAGGTAGAGATCGCAGATACCGAGCTGCATGGGATCGGAGTCCAGCGTGACGGCCGCCGGATTTCCCGCGACCGACCGTTCCGAGAAGTAGGGGAACGGCGGCTTCGCGTAATAGTCAGCGATCTTGCGATCCAGCACCGAGAGCGACACCGACAGGCTGTCAGCTTCGTCCGATCGCCACTCACACGCCTCACCGGCCCCGGAAACCATCTGCGGCACGTGCTCGCCCGGGGTTTGAAGTTCCAGCGAGCGGGCGAAGTCGTCCGAGAGCAGGCTGCACAGGGGCACTGCCGATGCGTCCTTCGGATTGTTGACGGCCACCTTCGGCTGTTCCTGCGGCGTCTCCCCCGCTGGGGGCTCCGCACCACCGGAGCACGCCGCCAGCAACGACGTCAGCGCCAGACCTGCACCCAGCACCGAACCACGCTTGAAACCGCTCATCACCACACCCATCGCACGATCACGTCTACGAACTCACCCGGCGAGCGTCCTCGGCAGCCGTTGTGTCATCCAGTTCGTACTGCTTCAACGTCTGCTCGAACGCCTCGATCTTCTTCGCAAGGGTGTCACGAAGGTCGCGAGCGGCAGCGGCGAGCGAACCCGGGCCCTCCGCAGCGCGCTTCTCGAGAACTTCTCGCGCCTGCGTCGTCGCCTGATCGCCCGCGGTCAGCTCAGCCGACGGGATACCGCGTCGCGCCTGCGTGGAGAGTCGATCGAGCTGCTTCTGCTGGTCCTTGAGCTCTTCCACGGCCGCCCGTAGCGCGGCCGGGTCTACGTCGAAGCCCGCCACTAGTAACCGTCCCCCTTTGGAGTTGACACAAGTCGTCAGTCAGCATCCTGCACGATCGGTTGGTGACCGTCAGCAAGCATGCCCAGATGACGCTATGACCGTGATCACTCCGTTAGGGGGTGGTCGCCGGGAAATCACCCGGACAGCCCAGCAAGCAGGGCCAATGCGAGCGTGGCGGCGGAAAGGGCGAGGTAGAGCGTCGGGTACGCGACTTGGGACCAGGCGCGGGCGCGCAGAACTGTGATGACCGCGCCCACGAAGTACGCGGTGAGGCAAGCCGCTGCGGCGATTCCGAGTGGTGGCACGGCAAGGCCCGCCAGAAGCCCAAGTGCGCCGGCCGTTTTCGCCGCGCCCAGCGGGTACAGCCACGATCGCGGGACGCGGCACTTCTCCAGGTTGGCGAGGATCCACGGTCCTTGGCGGAAATCGACCGCGGATGCCACGCCATTGGCCAGCGCCGTCGCGACCGCCACTACGACGTATGCGGTGAACATCGGTCCTCCCAAGTTCTTGCCGGAACACCTCCAACCGTCGCGCGGGGACCGGTTTCGCGTCCAATACCTGCATCTATAACCTGGCGGAATGGATGTCGACACGCGGCTCGTGCGTTACTTCGCCGTCGTCGCCGAGGAAGGCAGCCTGACTCGCGCCGCCGCGCGGCTCTACGTGTCACAACCCGCTCTGACGAAGCAGATCAAGAACCTCGAAGCCCTGCTCGGGGTTTCGCTGTTCACTCGATCTCGCGAAGGGATGTCGCTCACCGCCGCCGGGCGGGCACTGGCCGAGCAGGCTCCCGCGCTGCTCGCCGGTTTCGACCGCGCGCTGCGGGACACCAGGAGCGCCGCCGCCCGCGCGGCGCGGGTGCTGCGGGTCGGGTTCATCGCCAGCGCCGCCAACGAGGCGACCCAGGACATCATCGCCGCCTTCACCCGGCTCCGGCCCGGCTGGCGGGTCGACATGCGCCAGGCGACCTGGGCGAACCCGTCCGCCGGGCTCCCCGACGGCGAGGTCGACGCCGCCCTGCTCCGGCTGCCCTTCCCCGGCCAGGACGCGCTGCGCGTCGAAGTCCTGCTCACCGAACCGCGATCGGTCGTGCTGCCCTCCGGGCACCCGCTGGCCGGACGCGAGCTGATCGCGTTCGAGGAGCTGCTGGACGAGCCGTTCGTCGACGCGCCGGTGGCGGCCGGCGTGTGGCGCGACCACTGGCTCGCGATCGGCGAGCGCGGGGGCCGCGAGCCGCGGATCGGCGCGACCACCGAACGACCCGACGACTGGCTCCAGGCCATCGCCAACGGCTACGGGATCGGGCTCGCGCCGGAGTCGGCGGCCCGCTTCTACGCACGTCCCGGCGTCACCTACCGGCCCGTGACCGGCATCGGCCCCAGCCGGGTGGGGATCGCCTGGCAGCCGGACGCCGACCCGGTCGTGCTCGACTTCGTCCGCTGCTGCCTGGAGATCAGAGCCAGCCGAGCTTGACCGCCTGCATCCCGGCCTGGAACCGGGTTTCCACGCCCAGCCGCGCGATGAGCTCGCGGACCCGCCGGTGCGCGGTGCGGGCGCTGAAGCCCATCAACCGCCCGATCGTGTCGTCGGTGGCGCCGGAGGCCAGCAGCGACAGGATCCAGCGCTCCTCCTCCGACGGCTGGTTGTCGCCGATCATCAGATCCTGGTCGGCGGTGAACGGGGCCGCGAACCGCCACAGGTCCTCGAAGATCCGGGCCAGCGCCGCCAGCATCGCGGAGCTGCGGATCACCACCGCGCTCTCCACCGACTGCTCGCTGGCGGTCAGCGGCAGCAGCGCGATCTCGTTGTCCACCACGATCAGCTTGGTGGGGGCCACATGGATCACCCGCGCCTGCTCGCCCAGGGCGACCAGCTTCGAGGTGATCTCCAGCTGCGGCGGGCGGGCCAGCGCGGAGCGGTCGTAGAGGACCTGGAACTCGACCCCCTCGGCGAGCTTGCGGGATTCCAGCGAGTCCAGCGGACCGGTCGTGATGTAGGGGGGTTTGGCCACTCCCTGCACCAGCTGCGTGGCGTTGCGCTGCAACTCGTAGGCCGCCCAGCCGACCCGCTTGGCGCCGTGCACGACCTGCAGGACCCCGCCGGTGCCGGACTGCGACTTGGCGGCCTTGGCCACCGACGCGACCGCTTCCCGGGCCTCGACCTGCGCCTGCACCGCCCGCTCGGTGACGCCGTCGGTGCGGCTTCCGTCCGGCTGCGCGTCCAGCGCTTCGGTGTATCCGGGTAGCACGGAACACCCCTCCTCGATGTGCCAGCAGCACTGTTGTTGATCAGCACCGCTACCGGCACCGAACGGCCCCCTCGATCAGAACGTAACCACCCCGGGACAGGGCCAGGAACCGACTTTAGAAGGATTTAAACGAACAACCTTCGAATTAGCTCCGATCGGCGTAGCTCCAGGCTCCCCCGGATGACGCACGAATGCGCCCTGAACTGCGGCAATAATGGCAAAAACTCGGGCCCTTCCCCCGGTGGAGGAAGGGCCCGAGCAGAGTTCACCGGGAATTACCGGTTCACAGCTCGCCGATCTGCAGCAGGTCGGCGATGGTGTCCTGCGGCGCGTTCTGCACGACGCCCTTGGCCGCCTGGCCCTGCAGCCCGGTGATCACGTCCGCCGGCTTGGCGTCCGGGTTGGCCTGCAGGTACAGGGCGCCGACACCGGCGACGTGCGGGCTGGCCATCGAGGTGCCGCTCATCGTGTCGGTGCCACCGCCCGGCTTCAGCGAGACGATGTCCACGCCGGGCGCGTAGCCCTCGACGACCTTGCCGAAGTTGGTGAACTCGGCGGAGGTGTCGTCCTGGCCGGAAGCGGCGGTGGTGAACACGCCCTCCGCGCTGGCCGGGGAGACGTTCGCGGCGTCCTGGCTTTCATTACCGGCGGCCACCGCGAGGAAGACGCCGTCGTTGACCAGCTTGGTCGCGGCCTCGTCCAGCGCCGGGTCCTTCGAGCCGCCCAGCGACATGTTCGCCACGGACGGGCCGTTGGAGTTCTGGGCGACCCAGTCCATGCCCTGGACGATCTGCTCGGTGGTGCCGCTGCCCTGGTCGTCCAGGACCTTCACACCGACCAGCTTCGCGGCCTTGGCCACGCCGTAGGTGTTGGAGCCGATGGTGCCCGCGACGTGCGTGCCGTGGCCGTGGCCGTCCTGGCCGTTGCCGCCGGTGGCGTCGAAGCCGATCTCGGCGCGGCCACCGAAGTCCTCGTGCGAGGGGTCGATGCCGGTGTCGAGGATGAAGGCGGTGACGCCCTCGCCGTTGCCCTTGGGGGCGTAGTTGTTGTCCAGCGGCAGCTCCGGCTGGTCCAGGCGGTCCAGGCCCCAGGAGCCGACCTCGGGCGCCTTGTTGGAGGGCTCGACCTGGATCCGGAAGCTCTGCGAGATGTTCTCGACCTTGCCGCTCTCCCGCACCTTCTGCAGCTGCTCCGGGCTCAGCTTGGCGGAGAAGCCGTTGATGGAGTGGGTGTAGACGTGCCGCGCCTGCACGCCCAGCTCGCGGTCGACGCCCAGCGGGGAGACGCCTTCCTTGAGGTTGACGATGTAGGTGTCGGCGTCCGCGGCGGCGTTGGCCGCCTGCGGGTGCAGGGTCAGCGGGGCGAGTTCGATCTGCGGAGCAGCACCGGCCGGGGCGGCGGCGAACACGAGCGCCGCGGCGGCGACGCCGGCTCCGGTCCCGTAGAGAAGCTTCTTCATGTGGTCCCCTCCTTCAGTGGCGCTCGGGTGGGGCCGAGCGCGACCTGATGGTGTTCGGGACGGAACGTAACCAGCGTGATCCACGATCGGGCCGGAATGGCGAGTAGTCGCCAACCAGTGGTTCCGGGGGATGAAACCGTTCCCAGCTGCGGGTTTCTTATTGGGAACCAGAAGGAAAACGCGTCACCGCACCCCGGCGTCGGGGGTGTTGCGATCACGCTTTTGCCCCCGTCCCGGGAGGCCGTTTATGCGCAGAGCAAGTTCAGCAACGGACCATTAACCAAAACGGGGGTCATCGGCGTAGGCGATGCCGTAGTAGAGGTACAGGGCTTGTTCTTGCTTGGGCGGCAAATCCCCGTCGTCGAGCGGGACGCGCGGGGCGTGGCGCACCGCTGCCTTGCGCACGGCAACGGTCAGGGTGTCTCCGTCGAAGGCCGCGCCGCGCAGCGGGACGAAGCTCTCGTTGGTGCCGAACAGTCCTGTTTGCACGGTTATCCAGACGGGCTGCTCGGTCCTGTCGTCGAGGAACAGCTGGCCGACGATCCCGATCCGATGCCCTTCCGGATCGAAGACCTCGCAACCGAACAACCGCAGTGCCTCGCGCTGACCGATCATCGCCCAACCCCGCTCTCCGCCCGCCGCCCGTGCCAGTCTGCGCTCTCCCCCGGCACCGGGCCAGGTCGAGCCGTTCCGGTGTCCACTGAGCACAGTCGCGACCGCGGCTGGCACCCTCGACGGCGACACCCGAAAGCGAACACGACGGAGCAGCCATGTCCGAGCAGCCCGAGCGCACCGCGCCGCCGATCACCGACCAGATGCGCGAGGAGGCGCGGCAGACCCCCGACAGCTGGCTCTACATCGTCGACCCGGGGTACCAGGACTCCGAGGACGTGCCGCCGGAGGGCGTCATCGGCGCGTACCGGATCGACTCCGCCGGGGAGATCGACGAGGACTTCCAGTTCAACGACGAGTACCAGCCGTCGGACATGGCCACCTCGCTGCCCGAGCCGGTCAACGAGCTGGAGCGGGTGCTGCACCGGATCGCGGCGGGCCAGGCACCCGAAGCCGAGCTGCCGCCCGCGGTGCTGGACGCGGAGCTGCTGCTCTACGCCGAGGAGGACGAGCCGGACGTGGTGTTCGCGGCCGAGATGTCCGACGGCAGCCAGCTCGTCCCGGCCTGCACCTCGGCGGAGCGGGTGCCGGAGAGCTGGCCGGGCTACCGGACCGTCGCGGGCGCCGACCTGCCCGAGGTGCTCGGCGGGCTCGACCTGGGGCTGAACCTCGACGACGCGATCCGGGCGGTCATCCCGAACAGCGTCCTGGTGCGCACCGCCGAGGAACGCGGCTGATCCCGAGCTGCCTGGCACCGGCCGCCCGTCGGGCCTAGCCTCGCCGCATGGCCGCCGATCAGCGCCTCGCGAGGCCGATCGAGGACTACGCGCTGCTGTCCGATCTGCGGACCGCGGCGCTGGTGGGCTCGGACGGGTCGATCGACTGGCTCTGCCTGCCGAGGTTCGACGCCCCGTCCTGCTTCGCGCGGCTGCTCGGGACCGGGCGCGACGGGCACTGGCGGATCGCGCCCGTCGCGCCGGTGCGGCGGGTCGAGCGCCGGTACCGGGACAACACGCTGGTGCTGGAAACCGACTTCCACACCGACCACGGCGTGGTGCGGCTGGTCGACAGCATGCCGCCGCACGAGAAGAACCTGCACGACCAGCCCTGCGTCGTCCGGCAGGTGGTCGGGATCTCCGGCGAGGTCGACGTCCGGCTGCGCTGGGTGGTGCGGTTCGCCTACGGCGACGCCGTGCCGTGGGTGCGGCGGGTCCGCGAGACCGATCCGGTGCTCGACGAGTACGTCCTGGCCATCGCGGGCCCGCACGTCGTGGTGCTGCGCGGGGACCGGCTCCCGCTGGGCGCGGCGGGGGCGCACGAGCTGGTGTTCACGCTGCGGGCCGGGGAGCGGACGTCGTGGGTGATGCAGTGGTCGTCCGATCCCGACGACCTGCCGCCGCCGATGGATCCGGAGCAGGAGATCGAGGACTGCGAGGACTACTGGCGCAGGTGGACCCGCAAGATCACCTACACCGGACCGCACCGCGACGCGGTGCACCGCTCGCTGGCCACGCTCAAGGCGCTGACCTACGCGCCCACCGGCGGGATCATCGCCGCGCCGACGACCTCGCTGCCGGAAACCCCCGGCGGCAGCCGGAACTGGGACTACCGCTACTGCTGGCTGCGGGACGCCACGCTGGTGCTGCTCGCGCTGGACAACTTCGGCTGCCGGAGCGAGGCCGCGGCGTGGCGGCGCTGGCTGGTCCGCGCGACCGCGGGCGATCCGGCGGACCTGCAGATCATGTACGGGGTCGGCGGGGAGCGGCACCTGCTGGAGTGGGAGGCCGACTGGCTGCCCGGCTACGGGGGCGCCAAGCCGGTGCGGATCGGCAACGCCGCCTTCCGGCAGCGCCAGCTCGACGTCTACGGAGAGGTGATGGACGTGCTGCACCTGGCGCGGGAGCGGGGGCTGCCCGAGAGCGAGGAGTCCTGGGCGGTGCAGTGCGGGATGATGCGGCGGCTGGAGCGGATCTGGTCGCAGCCCGACCACGGCCTGTGGGAGATCCGCGGTCCGCTGCGGCACTTCACGCATTCCCGGGTGATGGTGTGGGTCGCCTTCGACCGGGCGGTGCGCGCGGCCGAGGAGTTCGGCCTGCCCGGCCCGGTCCGCCGGTGGCGGAAGGTGCGCGACGCCGTCCGGGAGGAGGTGCTGGCCAAGGGGTGGAACCCCGAGGTCGGTGCGTTCACGCAGTACTTCGGCGGGACCGAGCTCGACGCGGCGACGCTGCTGATGCCCGCGGTCGGGTTCCTGCCCGCCGACGACGAGCGGGTGCGGGGCACGATCCGGGCCGTGCAGCGGGAGTTGCAGACCGACGGGCTGTTCGTCCAGCGGTACTCGACCACCGACGAGGTGAACGAGGTCGACGGGCTCGGCGGGCGCGAGGGCGCGTTCCTGGCGTGCTCGTTCTGGCTGGTCGACGCGCTGGCGCTGAGCGGGCGGCGGGAGGAGGCCGAGGAGCTGTTCGACGGGCTGGTCGGGCTGGCCAACGACGTCGGCCTGTTCGCGGAGGAGTACGACCTCGGCAGCGGCCGGTTCGCGGGCAACTTCCCGCAGGCGTTCACCCACCTCGCCCTGGTCAACTCGGCCGCGGTGCTGCAGGGCGGCCGGACCCGGCACCAACCCAGCAGGCGCTGAGCCGGGCAACCCGATCAGGTCACACCTGATCAGGGGAGCAAGGGCTGATCGGATGATCTTCGAATTTCACCCGGCCGTGCGGCGGATGCGGTTGATCAACTCAGGTGACCGGATCGGCCCAGCCGGCCGGGTCGGTTCCAGGTGCTCAGCTCAGATGATCGGCGATGAACGCGGTGATCCGCTCCGGCGAGCACGGCCGGGCGAAGAAGTACCCCTGCCCGGTCTCGCACCCGATCCCGGCCACCCGCCGCGCCTGCGCGTGCGTCTCCACGCCCTCGGCGGTGACCGTCAGGCCGAGCGCGTGCGCCAGGTCGACCAGGGTGCCCACGATCCGGGCGTCCACCGGGTCGGCCTGCTCCGGATCCCGCAGACCTTCCATGAACGACCCGGCGATCTTGAGCTCGTGCACCGGGAGGTGGCGCAGGTAGGCCAGGTTCGAGTAGCCGGTGCCGAAGTCGTCGATGGCGATCCGCACGCCCATCCGGGACAGCGCGCGCAACGCGTCCAGCGGTTCGTCGGCGGTGCCCATGATCGCGCTTTCGGTCAGCTCCAGCTGCAACCGCGACGGCTCCAGCCCGGTCTCGGCCAGGATCGCGGCGACGTCGTCGACCAGGTTCGGGTCGCGGGACTGCCGGACCGCGAGGTTGACGCTGACGAACGGCGCGGCGTCGCCGAACTCGTCCTGCCACTGCCGCGCCTGCCTGCACGCCTGGCGCAGCACCCAGCGCCCGAGCGGCACGATCAGCCCGGTCTCCTCGGCCAGCCCGATGAACCGGTCCGGCCCGAGCCGCCCGAGCTCCGGGTGCCACCAGCGCACCAGCGCCTCGGCGCCGACGATGCCGAAGTCGCGCAGCCCCACCAGCGGCTGGTACTCGACGTAGAACTCCTCGGCGTCCAGTGCGGCGGGCATCTTCGCCGACAGCCGGAACTGGGCGACCTCGGTGGCGTTGCGGTCCGGGTCGAACAGCGCCCACCGGCCCTTGCCCTCGGCCTTCGCCCAGTACAGCGTCACGTCGGCGTCGCGCATCAGCTCGGCCGCGGTCTGCCCGTGCACCGGCCGCTCGACGATGCCGATCGAGGCCGAGACCGACAGCTCGTGGCCGCCGATGCGGATCGGCTCGACCAGCGCCTCCAGCACCTCGTCGGCGACCTCGACGGCCTTGTCGGTGCCCGCCGACTCCGGCAGCAGGATCACGAACTCGTCCCCGCCCATCCGGGCCACCAGCCGGTTGCGCCCGCGCACCGAGCGCGCCAGCCGTTCGGCCACCGCCACCAGCAGGTCGTCGCCGACGTGGTGGCCGAGGCTGTCGTTGATGACCTTGAAGCCGTCCAGGTCCATGTAGCAGAGCGCGACCCGGTCCTGCGGGTCCTGCCGGGCGAGCGCGCTGTCGAGCCGTTCCAGGAACAGCGCGCGGTTGGGCAGGCCGGTCAGCGGGTCGTGCATCGCCTGGTGGCGCAGGCGTTCCTGGAGCAGCCTGCGGTCGGTGACGTCCTCGATCATCGCGACCTGGTACAGCGGCAGGCCGTCCTCGCCGCGCACCAGGGACACGATCATCTCGGTCCACACCAGACCGCCGTCGGGCTTGCTGAACTTCTTCTCCACCCGGTACTGGTCGCGCTCGCCGCGGGCCATCTCCTCGTAGAGCTCCCAGAGCCCTTCGTTGTCGGCCGGGTGGATCCAGTCGTAGACCAGCGAGCCGCGGACCTTTTCCGCCGGACGGCCCAGGATTCGCCGCAGCGAGGCGTTGACCTCCAGGATGCGGCCGGACATGTCGGCGATGCCGATGCCGATCGCGGCCTCGGTGAAGATCGCGCGGAAGCGCGCCTCGCTGGTGCGCAGCGCCTGCTCGACGGAGTCGCGGGCGTCGAGCACCGCCTGCCGGATCGCCTCCTGCTCGTCCAGGGTCCGCTTGCGCACCGCCTGCACGAACCCGGAGCACAGCGCGCCCTGGATCGCCGCGACGCGGCCGTCCCAGCCGGGGCCGTCGCCGAGGTTGAGCATGCGCAGCAGGTGTTCGCCGAACAGGTCGACGGTGCGGGCCAGGGACTCGGCGGAGGTGAAGTGCACGCCGACCAGCTCGACGCCGACGGTGCGCGCGGGCGACGGGTCGAACGGATCGCTGAGCAGCGCGTCGACCAGCCGGTCGGTGTAGCCGCAGAGGCGGCCTTCCACCTCGGCGCTGGTCATCGGCACGTAGCTGGTCCCCATCAGTGCCTCAGCCCAGGCCGCCGCGAAACGCCTGCGATCCGCCCGGCTCACGACGCTGGTCACCTCGCGAGCGCTGGGGACGGGCGCTGTCCAGCCGGTCATGCCTGCGACGCCCTCCAGTCGTCGTAGTCCCCTAGGCCATCTCGTCCGGAGCATACGATTGGGACTACTCGGTGGTCGAACATCCGGCCACTGCACCCAGGGTAGCGATCCGCGCTGGATGAGCAGGACAGATGTGCTCTTCGGTGGTAGCCGAGCCGAAGTTGCCGAACCCGGTCACGATCCGTGCTCGCGCACGTCCCGTCGAGTGTTCGACGCCCAGCGCCGCCGCCGGGTTGCGCGGCACTTGCACCACCCCCTTCGCGTCCGATGAACCGCCGGTAACCGAACTGGGCCATTCCGGTGAGAAAATAACATGAGATCTATCTATTGCGAAAAAAGCTGGCCACACTTTCGGACGAAGGAGCCGCCCGGCCCCCAACCTCGGGGTAGCTGCGGCAATGATCCCCTGAGAGAGATCCGATGAACCATCCGAGTGGACGTGGTCGCAAGCGCCGGTTGATCTCCTTACTATCGGTTGCCTGCGCCAGTTTTGTCCTTCTCTGCGCACCGGCGCACGCAACCACTCCCCCTCCAGGAATGGAACAGCCGATGAGCGATCAGGCCGAAGACGCCGCGATGGGCTCGCAGATCCGCAAGCACGAGGGCGGCGACCCCGAAGCCGTCCCGCAGGACGTCGACGCGCAGGCCACGGTGGCAGGCATCGACGTCAGCGGCCACCAGGGAAACGTCGACTGGCAGTACTGGTGGAACCAGGGCAAGCGGTTCGCCTACGTCAAGGCGACCGAGGGCACCGGGTACGAGAACCCGTACTTCGCCCAGCAGTACAACGGTTCCTACAACATCGGGATGATCCGCGGCGCGTACCACTTCGCGCTGCCGGACCGCTCCAGCGGAGCGGCGCAGGCGAACTTCTTCGTCGACAACGGCGGCGGCTGGTCCAGGGACGGCAAGACGCTGCCCGGCGCGCTCGACATGGAGTACAACCCCTACGGCGGAACCTGCTACGGCAAGACGCCGAGCCAGATGACCGCGTGGATCAAGGACTTCAGCGACACCTACCACGCCCGCACCGGCCGCTGGCCGGTCATCTACACCAGCACGAGCTGGTGGAGTTCGTGCGTCAACGGCGACTTCAGCTCGACCAACCCGCTGTGGGTCGCCCGCTACGCGAGCACCGTGGGGCAGCTGCCGTACAACTGGGGCTTCCACACGATCTGGCAGTACAGCTCGTCGCCGATCGACCAGAACTCCTTCAACGGCGCCTACGACCGCCTGCAGGCGCTCGCCAACGGCTGACCCGACCGGCGAAGATCACGTGCATGCGTGATCGCCGCTTACCGCTGACCATCTTCGCCGCGGTGCTGGTGCTCGTCGGCGCCAGCACCGCGCTCCTGGTCTTCGACCCCCGGGTCACCAGTGCCGACGCCCTGCGCACCGGCGGCCTCGCCGCCGGCTCGGTGGTCGCGCTGTACGCGCTGTGGCTCAACGACCGGCGCCGCAAGGTCGACGAGGAACGCCAGCGGCTGGAGCACCGCCGCCAGGAACTCGACAGCGAGCGCTACGCGCTGGAGCAGCGCCGCCAGGAACTGGAACACCGGCGCACCGACCACGAACGCGACCGCAGCGCCGACGAGCGCTTCGCCCGCGCGGTCGAGCTGCTGGGCCACGACGCCGACCAGGTGCGGGTGGGCGCGCTGCACGCGCTGGCCGGCCTGGCCCGCAGCAGCCCCGACTACACCCAGACCGTCCTCGACGTCCTCTGCTCGTACCTGCGCCGCCCGTTCGTCCATCCGAAGTGGACGGACGACGACACCGGCGTCACCTCGGAGCTGGAGCTGGAGCGCTACGTCCGGCAGACGGCGCAACGGCTGATCACCGAGCTGCTGCCCAGCGCGGCAGACCCCGGGGCGCAGCCCTACGACCTCGACCTGACCAACGCGTGGTTGGAGCGGTTCAGCCTCTCCGGGCGGCTCGTCGGCCGGGTGGCGGCGTTCGCGTGCCGGTTCCGGCACACCACGAACCTCAACGGCGCGGTGTTCCGGGGCCCGGTCGCCCTGCGCGACAGCACGTTCCTAGGCCGGGTCCGCGCGGTGGCCTCGACCTTCGAGGACCGCCTGGAACTGCGGGGGATCCGCACGTTCGAGCGCTTCGACTTCGACCGCGCCGACTTCCGCGGGCCGGTCGACGTCAAGCGCGTCGAACTCACTTCGCCCGCGTACTTCCGGGACTCGGCGTTCCACGGCGGGGTCGACCTGCGGCACGCGCGCATCACCGGGGAGCTGCACTTCACGCCGGTCGGCGGCGCACCGGAGGCGCTGCTCGACGACACCCGGGTCGCGGAAGCCCACTGCCTGCCTGCCGAATGGGCCGTCCAGAACGGCCTGCTGATCCATAATCATCCGCATGGGTGAACGCAAACTGGGCCTGGCGGTCACGATCGCGCTCGCCGTCGCGGCGCTGGTCGGCGTCAGCGCCGCGCTGCTGCTCCTCGACCCGCGGACCACCGGCGCCGACGCGCTGCGCACCGGCGGCCTCGCGGGCGGCTCGGTCATCGCGCTGTACGCGCTGTGGCTCAACGACCGGCGCCGCCGGGTCGACGAGCAGCGCCAGGCGGTGGAGACCGAGCGCCAGCAGCTGGAGAACCGGCGCACCGATCTCGACCGCGACCGCGTCTCCGACGAGCGCTTCGCCCGCGCGGTCGAACTCCTCGGCCACGAGGCCGATCAGGTCCGCGTCGGCGCGCTGCACGCGCTCGCCGGGCTCGCCCGCAGCAACCCCGCCTACACCCAGACCGTGCTCGACGTCCTCTGCTCGTACCTGCGGCGGCCGTTCCTGCACCCGCGCTACGGCGACGCGCCGACGAAGTCGGAGGAGTGGACCGGACCGGCCGCCAACAACGCCGAGCGCAAGCTCCAGGTCCGGCTGACCGCGCAGCGGATCATCGCCGACCTGCTCCCGAAGGTCGGCGACTCCGGCGCGACCCACTACGACCTGGACCTCACCGGCGCGACGCTGGAGTACTTCGACCTGGCCGACCGCGTCATCGGCACCCTGGTCCTGCGGTACTCGCGGCTCTACAGCAGCACCAACCTGAGCCGCTGCGTGTTCACCGGACCGGCCTGGTTCACCGGCATGACCACCGGTTCCGCCCGGCTCAGGGGGCGTTTCCGGTGCAGCGAAACGGAGTTCCAGGACCGGGCCTGGTTCAGCCGGGTGCACCTGCACGACCGCGCCGAGTTCATCGGGACCGTGTTCGGCGGCAGGTCCAAGTTCGCCGACTCCACAATGGACGGTCCGGTGTCGGTGCGGGACTGCGCCTTCGTCGAGGACGCGAACTTCGACGCGGTCCGGTTCAACCACAACGTCGACTTCGGCGGAACCACCTGGCGGGGCAGGGTGAGCGCGGACGGCATCGCCTTCAGCCCGCACCGCAAGCTGAACCTGCCCGCGGACTGGGCCCGGGAGCCCTCCGGATCGGCGTAGCGGTCCGGAGGGCCCGCGAGCTTCAGCCGAACAGCTTCGGCAGTGTTCCCTCCCAGGCCTCGCGCAGCTCGGCGAGCGGGATGTCGGCGACGTCCTGGATCTCCAGGCTCTGCGAGCCGGCGTCGGCGACGCCGACCTTGGCCCACGGCAGCGAACGCGCGCTGCACATCTCGGTGAACCGCAGCTCCTCGCTGCGCGGCACCGCGACCAGCACCCGGCCCGCCGACTCGGAGAACAGCCAGACGAACGGGTCGGCGCCCTCCGGCAGCACCACCCGCGCGCCGGTCTCGCCGATCAGCGCGGTCTCCACCAGCGCCTGCGCGAGACCGCCGTCGGACAGGTCGTGCGCGGCCGAGATCATGCCGTCGCGGGAGCCCGCGACCAGCACCTCGGCCAGCAGCTTCTCCCTGGCCAGGTCGACCCGCGGCGGGGTGCCGCCGAGGTGGTCGTGCACGACCTTGGCCCACTCCGAACCGCCGAACTCCTCGCGGGTCTCCCCGAGCAGGATCAGCGTCTCGCCCTCCTCGCCGCCGATGCCGGTGGGGATGCGGCGGGTGACGTCGTCGATGGTGCCGAGCACGCCGACGACCGGGGTGGGCAGGATCGGCTTGGCGCCGGTCTGGTTGTAGAAGCTGACGTTGCCGCCGGTGACCGGGATGCCCAGCTCCCGGCAGCCGTCGGCCAGCCCGCGCACCGCCTGCTGGAACTGCCACATCACGCCCGGGTCCTCCGGCGAGCCGAAGTTCAGGCAGTTGGTGACCGCCAGCGGCGTCGCGCCGGTGACCGCGACGTTGCGGTACGCCTCGGCCAGCGCCAGCTGCGCGCCCGCGTACGGGTCGAGCCTGGTGTAGCGGGCGTTGCAGTCGGTGGCGACCGCGATGCCGCGGCCGGTCTCCTCGTCGACCCGCAGCACGCCGCCGTCGGACGGCTGGGCGAGCACGGTGTTGCCGCGCACGTACCGGTCGTACTGGTCGGTGACCCAGGCCCGCGAGCACAGGTTCGGCGAGGCCGCCATCCGCAGGACGGTCTCCCGCAGTTCGTCCGGGGTGGACGGACGAGCCAGCGTGTTCGCGCTGTCGGCGGCGATCAGGTCCTGCTCGGCCGGGCGCTCCACCGGGCGCTCGTAGACCGGGCCCTGGTGCGCGACGGTGCGCGGCGGCACGTCGACCACCAGCTCGTCGTGCCAGTAGATCTCCAGGTTCTCGCCCTCGGTGACCTCACCGATCACGGTCGCGGTGACGTCCCACTTCTCGCAGACCTTCATGAACGCGTCCACGTCGTCGGGCTTGACGACCGCGCACATGCGCTCCTGGGACTCGCTGGACAGGATCTCGGCGGGGTTCATCCCCTTGGCGCGCAGCGGCACCTGGTCCAGGTCGACCCGCATGCCGCCGTCCCCGGCGGAGGCCAGCTCGGAGGTGGCGCAGGACAGGCCGGCGCCGCCGAGGTCCTGGATGCCCACGACCAGGCCCGAGTGGTACAGCTCCAGGCAGCACTCGATGAGCACCTTCTCGGCGAACGGGTCGCCGACCTGGACGCTGGGCAGCTTCTTGCGGCCCCCCTCGGACTCGTCGCCGTCGAAGGTCTCCGACGCGAGCACCGAGACGCCGCCGATGCCGTCGAGGCCGGTCCGGGCACCGAACAGGATGATCTTGTTGCCGGTGCCGCTGGCGTGCGCGAGGTGCAGGTCCTCGGTCTTCATCACGCCCACGCACATGGCGTTGACCAGCGGGTTGCCCGCGTAGCTCTCGTCGAAGACGACCTCACCGCCGATGTTGGGCAGGCCCAGGCAGTTGCCGTAGCCGCCGACACCGGCGACCACGCCGGGCAGCACCCGCTTGGTGTCGTCGGCGTCGGCCGGGCCGAAGCGCAGCGGGTCGGCGACCGCGACCGGGCGCGCGCCCATCGCCATGATGTCGCGGACGATGCCGCCGACACCGGTGGCCGCGCCCTGGTACGGCTCGACGTAGGACGGGTGGTTGTGGCTCTCCAGCTTGAAGGTCACCGCCCAGCCGTCGCCGATGTCGACCACGCCGGCGTTCTCCCCGATGCCCGCGAGCATCTTGGCCCGCATCTCGGGCGTCGTGGTCTCGCCGAAGTACTTCAGGTGCACCTTCGACGACTTGTAGGAGCAGTGCTCGCTCCACATCACCGAGTACATCGCCAGCTCGGCTTCGGTGGGACGGCGGCCGAGGATCTCGCGGATCCGGGCGTACTCGTCGTCCTTGAGACCCAGCTCCTTGTAGGGCTGAGGCGTATCGGGCGTGGACTTCGCGCGCTGAACGCTATCCACGTGGAGGTCGGTGTCGGTCACGCTGCCACCAGTGCATCCAGGACGGACAGGAACATGCCGAGACCGTCGTCGGTCGGTCCGGTCAGCGGGTCGATCGCGTGCTCGGGGTGCGGCATCATGCCCGCGACCCGGCCGCGGGCGTCGGTGATGCCCGCGATGTCGCGCCGCGACCCGTTCGGGTTCTCCCCCGCGTAGCGGAACAGCACCCGGCCCTCGCCCTCCAGCTCGTCGAGGACGGCCTCGTCGGCCACGTAGTTGCCCTCGCCGTGCTTGATCGGGACCAGCAGCTCGGCGCCCTGCTCGTAGCGGGTGGTCCAGGCGCTGGAGTTGTTCTCGACCTTGAGCCACTGGTCGCGGCAGACGTAGTGCAGGCCCTCGTTGCGGGTCAGCACGCCGGGCAGCAGCCCGGCCTCGCACAGCACCTGGAAGCCGTTGCAGACGCCGAGCACCGGCATGCCCTTGCCCGCGGCCTCGACGATCTCGGTCATCACCGGCGCGAACTTCGCGATCGCGCCGCAGCGCAGGTAGTCGCCGTAGGAGAACCCGCCGGGCACCACCACGGCGTCGACCCCGCGCAGGTCGTGGTCGCCGTGCCAGAGCGCGACCGCCTCGGCCCCGGCGCGGCGGACCGCGCGCTGCGCGTCGACGTCGTCGAGGGTGCCGGGGAAGGTGACGACGCCGATCCTCGCCCCTGCGCTCATGTTCTCTCCCGCGCTCATGCGTCCGCCCGGCGCACGGTGAAGTCCTCGATCACGGGGTTGGCGAGCAGGGTCTCGGCGATCCTGGCGATGGTGGCGTCGTCGACGTCGTCGGCGACCTCCAGCTCGAATCGCTTCCCCTGGCGGACCTCGGAGATGCCCTCGAAACCGAGCCGGGGCAGCGCATTGGCCACCGCCTGACCCTGTGGATCGAGGATCTCCTGCTTCGGCATGACGTCGACAACGACTCGGGCCACTGGTGCTGCTCCCGGTTTCCGTGCGGATCCACCGCCCGCGCGCGAGCCGGTGGATGGCCAGCAGTACCGCCAAAGGGTAACTGACCTGGGAGTTCACCCCGGAACACAGGGAGGCCCGGGTGCGGCGTGGCTCACGTCACGACGACGTCACCCAACCGGTCGGACCGGGCGGCGCACCCGATGGTTGCTAGCTAACCTTCCGATGCTGTTTCTGGTTAATGATTAACTAAACGGAGAGGATTCCGACCATGCGCAAGTCCGTTCTGGCCGCCCTGCTCTGCGGGTTCGCCTTCGCGACCGCGGCACCCGCGCTGGCCACCGCACCGGCCGACCAGCCACCGCTGACCGTCGACAAGTCGGTGGTCCGCGCCGGGGAGCAGCTGGAGCTCGACCTGGAGCACGGCGAGGAGGTGTTCGGCTGGATCTCGTCGCCGGCGTTCGTCCGCACCGGCGAGCACCCGGTCGGGGCGGACGAGGGCGTGGCGCGGCTGGTGGCCGACCGCGACGGCCACGCCCACGCGACCGCGACCATCGCCGAGGTCCCGGCAGGCACCTATCCGGTCCACACCCGGGTCGGCGGCGGGGCCGGGCCGCAGCTGGAGATCACCGTCGTGGAGTGACCGTTCGCCGGTAGCGAGAACCCTCGCTGGAGCTTCCGGGGGCGGCCAAGGTGAGCACATGAGACTTCTCGTGCTGGGTGGCACCGAGTTCCTGTCCTACGCGGTGGCCGACGACGCCGCGCGGCGCGGCCACGAGGTGGTGTGCGCCGCCCGCGGGGTCAGCGGCACCGTCCCCGCGGGGGCGCGGCTGGTCCGGGTGGACCGCGAGGTCGGCGTGGAGCCCCTCGCGGGCGAGCGGTTCGACGCGGTCGTGGACGTGGCGCGGATGTCGTACCGCTGGGTGCGCGACGCGCTCGCGGCGGTCCGGGCCGACCACTGGACCTTCGTGTCGACCATCAACGTCTACAAGGACACCGCGGTCCCCGGCCCGGAGCTGCTGGAACCGATCACCGAGGAGACCTCCGACAACAGCCCGGAGGTCTACGGCGGGGTGAAGGTGGCCAGCGAGAACGCGGTCCTCGACGCCCTCGGCGACCGCGCGCTGATCGTGCGGCCCGGGCTGATCACCGGTGCGCGGGACGTCCACGACCGGTTCGGCTACTGGGCGAACCGGCTCAGCCGGGGCGGCCGGGTCGTCGTGCCCGACGTTCCGGCGCAGCCGATCCAGCAGATCGACGTTCTCGACCTCGCGGGCTGGATCGTCGACTCCGCCGAGCGCCGCACGACCGGGATCTTCGACGCCGTGGGGCCGGTGCTCCAGCTCGGCGCCCTGCTCGGGGAGATCGCCGAGGCGGTCGCGCCGGAGGTGCGCTCCGATTCGGTCGGCCCGGAAGTGCCCTCCGACTCGGTCGGCCCCGAAGTGCCCTCCGACTCGGTCGGCCCCGAAGGCACTGCGCTGGTGGGCATCGCGCCCGAGCACCTCGTCGAAGCCGGGGTGGCGCACTGGGCGGGACCGAAGTCGCTGCCGCTGTGGGCACCGGACACGCACCAGGGCTTCGTCTCGCGGGACGGTTCCGCGATCGTCGCGGCCGGCCTGCGGACGCGACCCGTCGCCGAGACCGCGCGCGTAGCGTTGGACACCGAGCGCGGGCTGGGCGTGGACCGCGAGCGCAAGGCCGGTCTCACCGCCGAGGAGGAGGCCGAGCTGCTGGCGACCCTGCCGCACCGCATCTGGTGAACGGTCCATTTCGGACACGCCCGCTGTGGCACAGTGAAACTGCTGCGAGAGAAGGGAAACCGACGTTGCAGATCACCCACTTCGGACATTCGTGCGTGCTGCTGGAAACCGGATCGGCCCGGCTGCTGCTCGACCCCGGCACCTTCGCCACCGGCTTCGAGGACCTGCGCGACCTGGACGGCGTCCTGATCACCCACCAGCACCCGGACCACCTCGACTTCGACCGGGTGCCCCAGCTGCTGGAGGACAACCCGCACGCCCGCTTCGTCACCGACCCCGAGTCGGCGGAGATCGCCGAGAGCAAGGGGTTCGGCGTCACCGCGGTCCAGCCCGGTGACGTGCTGACCTTCGGCGGCACCACCGTGGACGTGGTCGGCGGCAAGCACGCGGTGATCCACCCCGACCTGCCGCTGGTCGACAACGTCGGGTTCCTGGTGGACGGCGGCGGCTTCTACCACCCGGGCGACTCCCTGCACGTCCCGCAGCAGCGGGTCGACGTGCTGGGGCTGCCGACCGGGGCGCCCTGGCTCAAGCTCTCGGAGGCGGTGGACTTCCTGCGCGCGGTCGCCCCGCGGGTCGCGGTCCCGATCCACGAGGCGGTGCTGGCCCGGCCGGAGATGCACTACCGCTTGTTCGAGCAGCTCGGGCCGAAGGGCACCGACCTCGCCGTGCTCGACCGGGAGCGCGCCAGCGGGGTCTGACGTGCCGGCTCAGTCGTCGATGTCGTGCCGGTCGTCGTCATGGCCGGGCACGTCGTCGAGGTCCCGGCCGTCGCCGAGGTCGTCCCGGTCGTCGAGGTCGTTGACGTCGTCGGGGTCGTTCACGTCGTCGCAGTCGTCGAACCGGTCGTCCACGTCGAACCGGTCGTCCCGGTCGTCCCAGTCGTTGTCGAAGCGGTCGTCGTCGACGCAGCCGACCGGGGCCGGGGCGGGCGCCAGCTGGTTCGGCTGCACCACGACCGGCTCCTGCGGCGGGGCCGCGTCGGCGCCGGCCAGCGCGACTCCCGCGCCGCCGAGCCCCACCGCCGCCGTCACCGCCGCGACGATCACCAAGGTCCGCTTGCCGTTCCGAACGCGCATGTCCTGTCCTTCCAGTGCGGTTTCCGCCTGACAGGACCAGCTTCGCGGCGCGGGGTGAAAACCCCCTGAGCCGCCGATGAAGCCGTCTTCATGCGCGGTCAGCTCGACAGCGGATCGGAGTTCCGCACCTCGTTCTCCGGTGTGCGGGGGCGCGGGATCCGCACCGGTCCGGCGTAAGCGCCGTAGGTCGTGGGCACCGCGCCGTGGTGCAGCGCCAGGTCGACGGCGTCGAGCACCGCCTGCCGCGGACCGGACCGCGGCAGCTCGGCGGCGTCCACCGCGATCCGGATCAGGCGTCCCCGCCGCGCGGCGCGCGCGACGCCGAGCACCAGCGCCCGGCACCACCAGGGTTCGGCCCGCGCGCTGGAGCCCAGCGCGTGCACGCGGGCGCGGTGCACCTGGCCGGTGGACAACTCGCGGATCGCCAGCGCGTCCGCGCAGACCTCGAAGCCCTGGCGCCTGAGTGCGGTCAGCGTGCCCGGTGAGGAGAACCAGCGCGGCGGCACGAACGTGCCGGTGCGCAGGCCGATCCGGTCGAGGGTCGCCAGCGCGGGCAGCAGGCGCAGGCCGGCCTCGTGCGCCGGGATGGTCGCGGACTCCGAACCGCGCAGCGTCGCGGCCGGGCGGGCGAGGCGGCTGAACACGCGCTTGGCCGACTCGCCACGGCCGAAGCCGTGCAGTTCCACGGTGTCCTGTCCGCGCTGCCGGTCCCGGATCCAGTCCAGCAGCTGCGGGTCGGGCTGCTGGCGCGGTGCGAACAGCAGCGACATCGGTACTCGGCGGCGGTCCATTTCAGCGGCGAAGTCCGCGCACTGGTCCAGCGCCCGGTGGTCGAGCCCGGACAGCGACACGACGAGCGGCATGCTCACGAAAACCTATTGGGCACGCCGCGAGTGTCCGCCGCCTGACCTGCAAGTGACCCCCGGGCGCCGTTCCGGCGAACGGTCTCGGGGCGCCTTGGCCGGCGGCGCGGGCGGGCTAAGCGGCTGCGCCGCCTGTCGGCCAGTCGGCGAGGTCCAGGCCGGTGATCCGCTCGTACGCCTCGACGTAGCGGGAGCGGGTGGCGGCGACGATGTCGTCCGGCAGCGGCGGCGGGGGCGTGTCGGAGGCGCGGTCCCAACCCGAGGCGTCCGAGGTCAGCCAGTCGCGGACGAACTGCTTGTCGAACGACTCCTGCACCCGGCCGGGCTCGTAGGCGTCGGCGGGCCAGAAGCGCGAGGAGTCCGGGGTCAGCACCTCGTCGCCGATGACCAGCGAACCGTCCGGCGCCACGCCGAACTCGAACTTGGTGTCGGCGAGGATCACGCCGCGGGACTCCGCGTGCTCGGCCGCCCGCCCGTACACCTCCAGCGTCACCTCGCGCAGCTGCTCGGCCCGCTGCTGCCCGACCTCGGCGGCGACCGCGTCGAAGCTGACGTTCTCGTCGTGCTGGCCCAGCTCCGCCTTGGTCGCCGGGGTGAAGATCGGCTCCGGCAGCCGCGAGGACTCGGTCAGCCCGGCGGGCAGCTCGACGCCGCAGACCGCGCCGGTCGCGCGGTAGTCGGCCAGGCCCGAGCCGGTCAGGTAACCCCGCGCGACGCACTCGACCGGCAGCATCTCCAGCCTGCGGACCAGCAGCGCCCGGCCGCGCACCTCGGCCGGGATGCGCGGGTCGTCCCAGGCGACCAGGTGGTTGGCGACGACGTCGCCGAGCAACCCGAACCAGAAGACGCTCATCGCGGTCAGCACCCGGCCCTTGTCCGGGATCGGGGTGCTGAGGACGTGGTCGAACGCCGAGATGCGGTCGGAGGCCACCAGCAGCAGGTGCTCGTCGTCCACGGCGTGCAGCTGGCGGACCTTGCCCGCCGCGATCTGGGGGTAATCAGCGAGTGCAGCCACGCCGGGATTCTCCCCCATCGGCGGCGGGCACCGACCGGTCGGGGCTGGTATCACTGGCGGCGTGACCGACACATTCACGGACTGGCTCCGCGCGCGCAGCGAACCGGACTGGACGGCGACCGTCACGCACCCCTTCACCGAGGCGCTGTTCGAGGGGCTGGTCCCGACCGGGAACATGCGCTCCTACCTGGTGCAGGACTACCAGTTCGTGGACGACTTCCTGGCGCTGCTGGGCTCGGCGGTGGCCAAGGCCGACCGGTACTCGTCGCGGCTGGTCCTCTCCGGCGCGATCGGCGTGGTCACCAACGAGGAGAACACCTACTTCCAGCGGGCGTTCGACGCCCTCGGCGTCGGCGAGTCCGACCGGGTGCACCCGGCGCTGGACGAGGCCACGCTGGCGTTCCGGGAGCTGATGTCGGACACCAACGCCCGCGGCAGCTACCCCGAGGTGCTGGCGGTGCTCACCGTCGCCGAGTGGACCTACCTGGAGTGGGCGATGCGCGCGCCCGCCGCCCCACCGGAGAACTTCGTGCACGCCGAGTGGATCGCGCTGCACCGCAACCCGGACTTCCAGCGCTGGGTGACCTGGCTGTGCGGCGAGCTGGACCGCGTCGGCGCCGAGCTGGACGAGCGGGAGCGGGCGCGGTGTCTGCGTATTTTCCAACAGGCCACCCGATGCGAACTCGACTTCTTCAACGCGCACTGGAAGGTCTGATTCCAGACCCGCTTTGCGTGGCGGTGCGGGTGGCGGTGCCGGTTGCGTGCTTGGGCTAAGCGGCTTCGCCGCTTGAGGACGATGGTTGCGTTGGGGGCCCTACAAGATCGGTGACGGGGTGTACGTGGCTGCCTCGGGGTGGCGGTGGAGGATCTTTTCGATCTCGTTTACCACCGTGGCGACCTGGGAGGCCGCGGCGCCGGTGAAGGCCAGGCGGTCGGCGAGCAGGGCGTCCAGCGCCTCGCGGTCCAGCGGCAGTCGCGCGTCCGCGGCCAGCCGGTCGAGCAGGTCGTTGCGCTCCGCGCCCCGCTCGCGCATGTCCAGCGCGACCGCGACCGCGTTCTCCTTGATCGCCTCGTGCGCGGTCTCCCGGCCGACGCCGGAGCGCACCGCGGCCATCAGCACCTTCGTGGTCGCCAGGAACGGCAGGTAGCGGTCCAGCTCGCGGGCGACCACCGCCGGGAACGCGCCGAACTCGTCCAGCACGGTCAGGAACGTCTCCAGCAGCCCGTCGAAGGCGAAGAACGCGTCCGGCAGCGCGACCCGGCGCACCACCGAGCAGGACACGTCGCCCTCGTTCCACTGGTCGCCTGCCAGCTCGCCGGTCATCGACACGTACCCGCGCAGGACCACCGACAGCCCGTTGACCCGCTCGCAGGACCGGGTGTTCATCTTGTGCGGCATGGCGCTGGAGCCGACCTGGCCGGGCTTGAAGCCCTCGGTGACCAGCTCGTTGCCCGCCATCAGCCGGACCGTGGTGGCCACGTTCGACGGGGCCGCGGCGAGCTGGGCCAGCGCGGTCAGCACCTCGTAGTCCAGCGACCGCGGGTAGACCTGGCCGACGCTGGTCAGCGTCGAGCCGAAGCCCAGGTGCGCGGCGACCCGGCGCTCCAGCTCGGCGAGCTTGTCCGGGTCGCCGCCGAGCAGGTCCAGCATGTCCTGGGCGGTGCCGACCGGGCCCTTGATCCCACGCAGCGGGTACCGGTCGAGCAGTTCCTCCAGCCGCCGGAAGCCGACGAGCAGTTCGTCGGCGGCGGTGGCGAACCGCTTGCCCAGGGTGGTGGCCTGCGCGGCGACGTTGTGCGAGCGGCCCGCCATGACCAGCTCGCCGTACTCGCCCGCCAGCTTGCCGAGCCTGGCCAGCACCGCGACCACCCGGTCGCGGACGTGTTCGAGGCTGCGGCGGATCTGCAGCTGCTCGACGTTCTCGGTGAGGTCGCGCGAGGTCATGCCCTTGTGCACCTGCTCGTGCCCGGCCAGGGCGTTGAACTCCTCGATGCGGGCCTTCACGTCGTGCCGGGTGGTGCGCTCGCGCTCGGCGATCGCGTCCAGGTCGACCTGCTCCAGCACCCGCTCGTAGTCGGCGAGCGCCTGCTCGGGCACCTCGACGCCGAGGTCGGCCTGCGCGCGCAGCACCGCCAGCCAGAGCCGCCGCTCCAGGACGACCTTGTGCTGCGGGGACCACAGCTCGACCAGCTCCGGCGAGGCGTAGCGGGCGGCGAGCACGTTCGGAAGGGTGGGCTTGACCGTCACGAGCAGCCAGGATACTTGCGCGCCGCCGGCCCAGCGCAGGGCCGGGCCTGCGGCGATGAGGCGCGGTCACCCGGCCAGCGTCAGGCGGGGATCGGTGGCCAGCGCGGTGAGCTGTCCCGAGGTGAGTGCGATCTCGCTGCGCAGGACCTGCTCCTCCGCCAGGTGGATGTCGTAGAGGTACGCGGTGGCCGAGACGACCGAGCCGTCCGTCCGGTAGTGCTCCACCGAGCGGATCGTCGGCGGCATCATCGGTTCGTCCTTGCTCTTGAACAGCACGTCCACCAGGGCCGAACCGTCGGGCTGCGGCAGGACCCGGCAGTCCGCGGGCGCCATGGTGGAGATCGGGTCGTTCTCGCATTCCCGCCGCGGGGGCTCCTTGACGGTCGTCGGCGCGGAAACCCGGACGACCGCGGTGATCGGCCCGAAGGCGTCGGAGTACCGGACGTTGATGCCGACCCCGGTCTCGCCGGGGAGCGAGAGCGTCGACTGCCAGTCGACCGCGGACCGGATGCCGGTCGCCTCCGGCACCAGCCGGGGGAAGACCGACCCCACATATCCGCTCAAATCCTCGATCGCCGCCCGGAATTCGGGCTCGGTCCGCTCGACGGGCTTGGCGCGGGGAGGCGGCCACGGCATTTCCCGGTCCACCGGTGCCGCGACCGGCGGCGGCTCGGGCTCGGCGAGGACGAACCCGCCCAGCCCGATCGCCCCGGCGACCGCGACCGCCCCCGCGATCCAGGTCCTGGCGTTCATGCGTGCTTCCTCCGTTCACTCGGCGAGCGTGAGCCGCCGGTCGGTGGCCAGGGCGATGAGTTCGGCGGAGCTCAGCGGCGGTTCGGAGACCGCGTCCGCGCTGTCGGCGCCGAAGTCCGCGGAGACCTGCACGACCGTCCCGTCCGGCCGGAGGTTGTAGAGCTCGTGCGACGGCGGCCCGGACTTCAGCCGCTTGACGACGTCGACGACCAGCGACCCGTCCGGCAGCGCCTTCCGGCGGCACTCCAGCACCTCCACCAGGCCGTCCGGGTACTCGCAGGCGTCCCGCAGCGAGAGCCGCACCGACCCAGGTCCGAAGATCCGCCCGGTCAGGTGGACCCTGCCTCCCGGGGCCTTCCGGACGAAGTCCGACGACAGCCCGAAGACCGCCGAGCCCCGGCGACCGGGGGCCGGACCGCGGGTCTCGGACGGGCTCACCCGCAGGCCCATCGCGTCCGGCACCGCGCCGCGAACAGCCCGCGCCCAGTCCAGCTGGACCCGGTCGGTGCGGGACCGCAGCTCCTCGCGGGTGATCTCCAGCGGTCGCGTCCCCGGCGGCGGCCACTGCTCGGCGTCGGCCACCTCGGTTCCCGCAGGCGGGACCTCCGCCGGCTCCAGCAGCGCGGGCACCGCTCCGGCGATCACCGCCACCAGCGCGAGCGTCGCCACGCCCGCGCCCGCGGTCGCCCGCCTCCGGCGGTGCCGCCGCGCGGCCTCGGCCACCACGTCGTCCGGGTCGAAGCCCAGCGGCGGCTCGTCGGCGACGGCCGCCCGCAGACCGTCGCGCAGGACTTCCGGATCCATCACTCGCTCCTCCTCGCGACCGCTCCGGCCAGTTCGGAGTCGGTTCTCGCGATCGCTTCCCGCAGATGTCGCAAGCCGCGCGATGCCTGGCTCTTGACCGTTCCTTCGGAGCACCTGAGCGCGGCGGCCACCTCGGCCGTCGGCAGGTCCTCCCAGTAGCGCAGGACGAGCACCGCCCGCTGCCGCGGCGGGACCTCGGCCAGCGCGCGCAGGACGAGGTCCCGGTCCCGCGCCCGCTGGCCTGCTACGGCAGGGTCGGACAGGTGATCGCCGGAGTCCGGCACGACGCCGTCGCGCTGTTCCGCGCGGCGCCAGGGTTTGCGCCGTTCGTCGAGCCACACCCGCAGCAGGGTCCGGCGCGCGTAGGCGTCGGCCGTGGTCTCGTCCACCCGCCGCCAAGCCCGGTAGAGCTTGATGAACGCGTTCTGGACGAGGTCCTCGGCGAGGTGCCAGTCCCCGCACAGCAGGTACGCCGACCGCCGCAACGGCTGCGCGCGGTCCCTGGCGAACTCGCGGAAGGACTGCTCCTTTTCGGCCCGCATCCGGTCGATCCCCTTTCCGCACCACCACCCGCAGTACGGACGGCTGCGCGAAGGGGTTGCACGAGCGAGGACGCGCGGACGCGGCGGGAGTTGCGCCGCGGGTGTGATGATCATCATGGCGATGCCCCGGAACTGACCCGCGGGCAACGCCGTCATCAGGGCAGATCGCGCAATTGCGGCGAAATGCGGGTCCATTGCGGACGGTTCGCCGCCTTCGTCCGTTCGTGCGGACTGTGTTATCCAGTCAATTGAATTCTCAATATTGGATTCGCCGCCGCTCGGGTGCGATCGTGTCCCGCATCGCCCGGAACAACGCCGACCCGGGTCGCGGAGGAACTCGAACGGATGGTCTCGTGACATGTTCGGCCAGGAACGCCAGGACGTTTTCTGGATAGTGGGTACCGGCGCCCGGCTCCGGCACGCGACGACCATGCGCCCTGGCGCGGTTTATTCCGGACAGCAGGTACCCGTGCTGTGCGCGGCGCGGGTGAAGATTCCGCAGGCGACCCCGCTGGGCCGGGAACCCGCTTCGAAAGCGGTCACCGAACTGTGCCCGGAATGCGCGCGGGAAGTCGAGGACTCGGGTTTCTCGGCGGTCTTCTGGGACTTCTGACTTCTGGCTTCCGGGGCCTGCCGCAAAATCAGTCGCTCGCGGACTCGGCCCGCGGCTACCGTCGGCCGCACCATGACTGCACTCGACACCCGCGGTCCCACCCGCTTCCTCTGGTCGGTGCTGGTGCGCCGCAAGGGATTGCTGGCCGCGTCCGTGCTGACCGGCGCGCTCTGGATGCTGCCGAGCGCGCTGATGCCGATCGCGATCGGCAACGCCATCGACGCCGGGATCCGCCCCGGTGACGGCGGCGCGCTGCTGGGCTGGCTGCTGGCCGTGATCGGGCTCGGGCTGGTGCAGACGGCGAGTTCGAGCGGCCTGTCCTGGACCGCGGACACGCTGTGGTTCCGCGGCGCCTCCGACACCCAGCGGGTCGCGCTCGACCACGTGGCCCGGCTCGGCGCCACGCTGACCCGCCGGACCCGCGCGGGCGAGGTCGTCGCGATCAGCTCGTCGGACATCTACCAGGTGGCGAACCTGTGCGGGGTCGTCGGCCGGGCCGCCGGGTCGCTGGTCGCGTTCCTGGCCGCGGCGGTGGCGGTGCTGCTGCTCTCACCGGTGCTGGGGCTGGTGGTGCTGATCGGCGTGCCGCTGGCCACGCTCGGCATCGGGCCGCTGCTGGCGCCGCTGCGCCGCCGCGAGGACGCCCAGCGCGAACGGCTGACCGACCTGAGCGCGCTGGCCTCCGACATCGTGTCCGGCCTGCGGATCCTGCGCGGGGTCGGCGGGGAGTCGCGGTTCCACCGGCGGTTCACCGAAGCCAGCCAGCAGGTGCGCGCGGCGGGTGTGGCGGCGGGCCGGGTGGCCTCGTGGCTGGCGGCGGCCGAGATCCTGCTGCCCGGGCTGGTGACGGTGCTGGTCACCTGGCTCGGCGCGCGGCTGGCGCTGTCCGGCTCGATCAGCGTCGGCGAGCTGGTCGCCTTCTACGGCGTGTCGGCGTACCTGGTGGTCCCCGTTCGCACCGCGAGCGAGGCCGCTTACACCTACGCCGGGGCGCAGGTGGCCGCCAGGCACGTCTGCACGCTGCTCGCGATCAGGCCGGAGATCGAACCGCCCGCGAACCCCAAGCCGCTGCCCGCCGGTGCGCTGTCGCTGTCCGACGAGACCAGCGGGCTGGAGATAGAGGCCGGAGTGCTGACGGTGATCGACGCGGGCGCCGACGGCGAGGCGCTCGCCGAGCGGCTGAGCCTGCACCGGCGGGACGGCCGGGTGCTGGCGGGCGGCGTCGCGCTGGACGAGGCCGACCCCGCCGAGGTGCGTCGCCGGATCCTGTTGGCGCACAACCAGGATCTGCTGTTCTCGGGCCCGCTGCGGGCCGAACTCGACCTCGGCTCGGCCGTGGACGTCGACACCGCGCTGCACGCCGCCGACGCGCACGACGTGGTCGAGGCGCTGCCCGCGGACGCGATGCTCGACGAGCGCGCGCGGTCGCTGTCCGGCGGTCAGCGGCAGCGGTTGCTGCTGGCCCGCGCGCTGTGCGCGGACGCGGACGTCCTCGTGCTCGACGAGCCGACCTCGGCGGTCGACGCGCACACCGAGGCGCGGATCGTGCGGCGGGTCCGCGACCTGCGCGCGGGACGCACCACGGTCGTGCTCAGCCAGAGTCCACTGTGGAGCAAAGCGGCCGACAGGACCGTGGTGCTGGGAGGAATCCGCTGATGGACACCCATCTGCCGATCGCGGACCGGGCCGCCGTGCGCGGCTGGATCGGGCGGACCGCCCGCGCCTACCGGGGCCGCTACCTGGCGCTGCTGGCGTTGTTCGGGCTGTCGACCGTGGTCGGCCTGGTCGGCCCGCAGGTCCTCGGCATGCTCGTGGACTCGGTCGTCAACGGCACCTCGACGCTGCGCGTGGACGTGCTCGCCGCGGTGTTCCTCGCGGTCCTGGTGTTTGAGGCGGTGCTGACGCGGGCGGCGTGGATGCGCGCGGTGCTGCTCGGCGAACAGCTGCTGGCGCGCTCGCGCGAGGAGGTCGTCGGGAACGCGCTTCGGCTGCCGCTGAGCACCATCGAGGCCGCCGGGACCGGTGACCTGCTCAGCCGTTCCACGACCGACGTCGACCGGCTCGACCACACGGTCCGCGAGGCCGTCCCCGAGATCGCCGTCGCGCTGATCACTCTGGTGCTGACCACGATCGCCATGGTCGCCACCTCGCCGCTGCTGGCCGCCGGGATGCTCGTCGCGGTCCCGCTGATCGTGCTCAGCACCCGCTGGTACCTGCCGCGGGTGCGGCCGGTGCTGGAGCGGACGCTTTCGTCGTGGGCCGACGTGCAGTCCAGCACGCACGAATCGGTCGAGGGCGCCCGCACGGTCGAGTCGCTGCGGCTGGCCGAGCGGCGCATCGCGCACAACGAACGCGTCCTCGGCGCGGCCGTGGACTCCGAGCGCAGGCAGCGGAACCTGATCGCGATCTGGCTGCCGTTCCTGGGGATGTCGTACGTGCTGCCGATCGCGGCGATCCTGCTGATCGGCGGCTGGGCGCACCAGTCGGGGCTGGTCGCGCTGGGCACGATCACCACGGTCGTGCTCTACGCCCAGGCGATGGTCGACCCGCTGGACGAGCTGCTCGCGTGGATCGACGAGCTCCAGATCGGCGGTGCGGCGCTGCGCCGGATCCTCGGCGTCGGCCGGGGAGACCCGGAGGTGGAAGCGACCGACCCGGCCGACGACCAGGACCGCACGCGGGACCTGGTGGTGCGCGGAGCGCGGTTCTCCTACCGGGAGGGTGCCGAGATCCTGCACGGCGTGGACCTGAAGGTCGCCGCCGGGCAGCGGCTGGTGATCGTCGGCCCGTCCGGCGCGGGCAAGTCCACGCTGGGCAGGCTGATCGCCGGGGTGAACCGGCCGGACTCCGGTTCGGTGGCCTTCGGCGGCACCGAGGTCACCTCGATGCCGACCGACCGGCTGCGCCGCGAGGTCGTCCTGCTCACCCAGGAGCACCACGTGTTCGCGTGCTCGCTGCGGGAGAACCTGTCGCTGCCCGCCGACGCCGAGCGCAGCGACGAGCAGCTGCTCTCGGCGCTGGAGACGGTCGGTCTCGCCGACTGGGTGGACCGGCTGCCCTCGGGGTTGTCGACCACGCTCGGCGCGGGCGGGCACCCGGTGCCCGCGGCGGTGGCGCAGCAGATCGCGCTCGCGCGCGTGCTGCTGGCCGACCCGCACACGCTCGTGCTCGACGAAGCGACCTCGCTGCTGGACAACGCCGCTTCGCGGGACCTGGAGAAGTCGTTGTCGACGCTGCTGTCCGGTCGGACCGTCATCGCGATCGCGCACCGGCTGCACACCGCGCGCAGCGCCGACCAGGTCGCGGTGATGGAGGAGGGCCGGATCGTCGAGCTCGGCACTCACGACGAGCTGCTTGCCGCAGGAGGTTCCTACGCCGCGCTGCACCGCGCCGCGGGGGCGCCTGCTTAGGGACTTTGCTCCAGGTGGGCGCTGAGCATCCGCCGGGCGGCGCCGCGGGGGTCGGGGTCGCTCTCGATCAGGGCGTTGACCACCGAGCCGTCGACGAGCGCGAACAGGTAGCGCACGTGTTCGCGGCCGGCCTCGGCCCCGCTGCGCGCGAGGATCTCGGCCACGAGTTGCTGGAGTTCGGCGGTCAGCTCCCGGATCAGCGGCGCCAGGTAGGGGCGGCGGGGCGTGCCGACCAGGCGCTCGTAGCGCAGCAGCACCGGTTCGACGCCGCCGTGCCTGGACTCGGTGCCCAGCAGCAGGTCCAGGATCAGCTCGACGACCGTGCCGGTGTCGCGGCGGGCGTCGGCCAGCGCGTCGAGCTGGGCGCGTCCGGCCGCGAGCTCCTGGCGGGCCTCGTGCTCGACCGCCGCGCCGACCAGGTCGTCGAGGCTGGAGAAGTAGTAGGTGGTGGACGCCAGCGGCAGCCCGGCCCGCTCGGCCACGGCGCGATGCCGGATCGCGTCGAAGCCGCCTTCGGCCAGCAGCTGCCCGGCGGCCACCACCAGCGCCTGCCGTCGCCGCTCGCCCTTGGGGGTACTGGCCGCAGTCATGGTCGCCGATCCTATTCGGCGGATCAGTGCCCGCCACCGCTGAGGTTGAGCCCGACCACACCGGCGGCGATCAGCACGATCGAGACGATCTTGAACACCGAGACGCCGTCGCCGAGCCAGACCATGCCGATGATCGCGGTCAGCGCCGCACCGATGCCGACCCACACGGCGTAGGCGGGTCCGACGGGCAGCGTCCGCATCGCCCACGCCAGCCCGGCGAAGCTGCCCGCGGCCAGCACGGCGAACCACACCGTGGGCCACAGCCTGCTGAAGCCGTCGGACATCTTGAGCGCGATGGCCCACCCGGCTTCCAGCATGCCGGACAGCATCAACACGACCCAGGCCATCTCCGGTCACCTCTCATCCGGGGAACTGGTACCAACGTACCTAAATATTGGTACGTGGGTACCATTTTGGTGACCGACCGCACCTGGGGCGGGAAGGTGGAGGTGGCTGGGGCTGGGGCTGGGGCTGGGCCAGAGCCGGGGCTGGTGGCGGCAAGGGTCAGGACCGGCGGCGACCAGGGCGAGACCCGGCGGCGACCAAGGCCAGACCCGGCCGTCAACTCCTCAGAGCCCGCGGGCGTCCTTCAGACCCGCGGCCACCCGGCAAGCCGCGCCCGTCCACCACTCAGGCCAACGGCCGTCCTCAGACCCGCCGCGCACTCCCCGCCGGCCGTCCCACAGCGCCATCGCCACGGCCGCAAACCGGCAGCCGTCCTCAGACCCGCCACCAACTCCACGTCGACTGACCTACAGCACCGCGGCCACGCCGCAAACCCACGGCCATCCTCAGACCCGCCGCCAACCCGTCAGAGCCGCGGAGCGAGCCCGTCCGCGATGGCGACCAGGCGCGCACCGAACGGCGCCGCCGTGGCCCCGTCCGGATCGCTGCGCACGGTCAGCACGTCACCGCTGCCCGCGTGCCGCACGACCTGCTCGGTGCCGTCCGGGCGGCGCACCTCGGTCGGCTTCGCCTGCTCCGGCGCCACCGCGGAAGCCGGGCTGAGGATCACGCTGACGTTGCCCGCGGCCGGTCCCTCGCTGACCGCGAACCCGGCCGACTTCGACCCCGACGGGCACGGCCCGCTGGCAGGCACCGACGGCCGCCCCGCGGCCTCCGGCAGCTCGGCGGCCAGCGCCCCGGCCAGGGCCGAGTCCGGCGTTCCGCACCCGGAGCGCGAGTTCGGGTCGCCCATGACGATCGGGCCGTTGGTCTTCGGGACGTTCTCGGTCCGCACCTCGGGCGTCTCCGGTGTGGACGCCAGCTGGCTCTCCTGACCGCCGAACATCCCGGTCCCGACCCCGACGCCGACGAACAGCGCCGCCGCCGCGACCACCGATCCGCCCGCCGCGGCCGTCCGGCGGCGCGCCGTCACCCGGCGCGCGCCCCGCGCGACGTCGGCCTCGTCGAAAGACGCCGGGGGGACCGACTGCACCGCGTCGCGGAACAGCTCCTCAAGCTTGCGCTCGTCCACCTACCCGCACCTCCTCACAACGCCGACCGCAGGTCGCCGAGCTGGTCACCGAGGGCCTCCCGCAGGGCGGACAGCCCACGCGCGCACTGGCTCTTCACCGTGCCCTCGCTGCACTTCATGACCTCGGCGACCCCCGCGACGTCGAGCCCCTCCAGGAACCGCAGGACGAGCACCGCCCGCTGCTTGGTCGGCACCTTCTGCAGGCCGGCGAGCAGCGTCTGCCTGGTGGCCACCGCGTTCTCCACGTCGCCGGCGGCCGACGGCGCGTCCGGCAGCACCTCGGTCGAGCGCTCCCGGCGCCACGGCCGCCGGGACTCGTCGATCACCGCCCTGGTCAGGGTGCGCCGGACGTAGGCGTCGAGGGCCCCCTTGTCCCGGACCTTGCGCCAGTGCCGGTGCAGCGCGATGAACGCGGTCTGGGCGAGATCGTCCGCGCGGTGCCAGTCACCGCACATCATGTACGCCATCCGACGCACCGCCTCCCGCCGAGCCACGAAGTACTCCGCGAACTCCTGCTCTTCGCGTTGGTCCACGCGGAACTCTCCGCTCGTCCGTGCTGCCACTGGTTGGACGGAACGCCCGGCCCCCACGGTTGCACGCGGGATGCCGCCGATCCAGCTTCCTGAGCCTGCCATTGAACCCGCCCCGCGCGAAGGGCGGCCTCAGCGGTCGCCGCGCAGGTCGACCGGGGCGTTCACACCCGGATTCATACCGAAGCCCGGCTCGCGTTCACCCACCGGGCCGTTTCCCCGTCGGGGCCCCGGTGTGGTGTGATCGGTTCGTGACCAAACCGGTGGCCATCGATCTCCGATCCGACACGGTCACGCGTCCCGACGAGAAGATGTCCGCGGCGATGGCCGCGGCCGAGGTCGGCGACGACGTGCTGGACCACGACCCGACGATGCGCGCGCTGGAGGAGCGGGTGGCCGGCCTGCTCGGCACCGACGCGGCGCTGTGGGTGCCCAGCGGCACCATGGGCAACCTGATCGCCCTGTCCCTGCACCTCCAGCGCGGCGACCGGTTCCTCGCCCCGCGCGGCGCGCACGTGCTCGACCACGAGCTCGGCACCGCGGCGTGGCTCGCGGGCGGGATGCCGCAGGCGCTGGAGTGGAACGCCGGACCCGGCAGGCCCACCGCCGACCTGGTCCGCTCGCTGCGCGGCCGGAGCACCCGCTACGACGCCCTGCACACGACGCTGCTGTGCCTGGAGAACACGCACAACAGCGCGGGCGGCTCGGTGGTCCCGCCGCACGAGCACGCGCAGCTCGCCGCCGCCGCGCGCGACGGCGGCCTGCGGGTCCACCTCGACGGCGCCCGCATCTGGAACGCGGCGGTGGCGCTGGAGGTGCCGCCCGCCGCGCTGACCGTCGGCGTGGACACCGTGCAGGCGTGCCTGAGCAAGGGCCTCGGCGCGCCGGTCGGCTCGGTCGTGGCGGGGACCGCGGAGTTCGTCACCGAGGCGCGCCGGATGCGCAAGATGCTCGGCGGCGGCGTCCGGCAGGGCGGGGTGCTCGCCGCGGCGGGCCTGGTCGCGCTGGACCGGATCGACTCCCTGGCCACCGACCACGAGAACGCGCGGCTGCTGGCCGACGGGCTCGCCGAACGCGGCTGGGACGTCACCACCCCGCAGACCAACATCGTGCTGGCCGCGGTCCCCGACACCGGCCGGACGCTGGAGCGGCTGCGCCGGGCGGGGGTGCTGGCGGTGCCGATGAACGGGCAGGTCCGCTTCGTCACCCACCGCGACGTCGGCCGCGACGACATCGAGGACGCCCTGCGGCGGCTGGGCAAGCCGTCATGAAGTGGGTGGTGTTCGACTACGGCGAGGTGATCAGCGAGCCCACCCCGGCGCTGCCCGCGCTCGCCGGGATGCTGGGCGTGGACGCCGACGAGTTCGCGCGCGCCTACTACGCCGAGCGCGTCGCCTACGACCGCGGCTGCACCGACCTGGAGTTCTGGCACGCGGTGGCCGCGCACTTCGGGGCCGCGCCGGACGACTCGCTGGTCAACGCGCTGACCGGGCACGACATCGTCGGCTGGCTGCACATAGACGCGGAGGCGGTGCAGCTGATCGAGGACCTGGACCGCGCCGGGGTGCCGCTCGCGGTGCTGTCCAACGCGCCGTCGTCGTTCGGGCGGGCCGTCGAGCAGCAGCCCTGGGCCGGGCACTTCCAGCACCTGGTCTTCTCCGGTGACCTGGAGGTGGTCAAGCCGGACGAGGCGATCTACCGGGCGCTGCTGGACGTGCTGGGCGCCCGGCCCGCCGAGTGCCTGTTCTTCGACGACCGGCAGGACAACGTCGACGCCGCGATCCGGGCCGGCCTGCACGCGTCGATCTGGCAGGGCGCGGCAGCGGCCCGCCGGGAACTGGCGGCGCGGGGCCTGCTCACTCTTTGAAGCGGCGCCAGCCGCTTAGCCCACCCGAGCACGGCGACCGACTGCGGGTTCTCAGGCGTTCGCTGGCGAGGACAGCTTTTTCCGTCGTATTGGACATACGTCGGAAAAAGATTCCGGAGCCAGCGGACGCCTGAGGTTCCGCCACCCGCACCGCCACGCAAGCCGCGGGCTCGCGACAATGAGGTCACTTGAGCTGCTTGCGGTCCTTTGCCCAGCCGAGCGCCGCTGTCGCGACGAACAGCACGCCGCCGATCACCGCGAGCCAGAACAGGCCCTTGATCACGACGCCCGCCACCGAGATCACGAGCCAGATCAGCAGCAGCGCGCCGATGACTTTCCACAACATGTGCAAGCACCTCTAACCCGGCCCCGGACGGGGCCACGGCTCCAGCGTGCCAGACCGCGGCACGCGGATGACCTGGTCGAAGCGACATTCGGGGAAATATCAGGGTTCTCGGGGTAGCACCGCGTTGCCCCACAAGAAGTAACCGAGGTCACAGCACGGACACATTGACCGGGCGCGCTGAAACTCCCCGATCACATGCTCGTTCTCCAGGCATGCCGGCAAAGGTGCCGGTGTCCGTTGGAGAGAGGGTGAGCATGCGCTCCGCACGTTGGATCCTGACCGCCGTCGCCGCGCTGACCTCCGTCACAGCACTGGCCGCCCCACCGGCCACCGCCGCCCCCGCCGACCCCGATCCGGTGATTTTCGTGCACGGCTGGAACGGCGGCGCCTGGAACTGGAACGACATGGTCTCCGACTTCAAGGCGGCCGGGTACGCCGACGACCGGCTCATCGCCTGGGACTACGACCACACCCAGTCCAACAAGACCACCGCGGAGGAGCTCTCGACCCTCGTCGGCGAAACCCTCGCCGCCACCGGAGCCGAGAAGGTCGACATCATCACGCACTCCATGGGCGGCCTGAACTCCCGCTGGTACCTGAAGTTCCTCGGCGGCACCGCCAAGGTCGACGACTGGGTCTCCATCGGCGGCCCGAACCACGGAACCGAGGTCGCCGGCCTGTGCTTCGACACCTCCTGCGAGGAGATGCGCGTCGGCTCGGAGTTCCTCGGCCGGCTCAACGAGGGCGACGAAACCCCGGACGGGACCAACTACGGCACCTGGTGGTCGACCTGCGACGGGGTCATCAACCCGGCCGACAGCACGGTCGTCGACGGTGCCTCGAACACCCGGACCGGGTGCATCAACCACCTCGCCCTGCTCACCGACGACGGCGTGTCCCAGCAGGTCCGCGACTTCGTCGCCTGAAGACTCGCCTGGCGGGCGGCTCGCGGCGTGGTAGCCGTCCGCCAGGCGAACCCCCTCAGCGCAGCCAGGCCGCGATCCGGGCGAGCGCCTCGGTGATGTCGGCGGTGCTCCCGGCGAAGGACATCCGCACGAAGCGGTGCCCCTGCACCGGGTCGAAGTCGATGCCCGGGACCACCGCGACCCCGGTGTCGTCGAGCAGCCTGCGGCAGAAGTCCATCGAATCCCCGGCCAGGTGGCCGATGTCGGCGTAGACGTAGAAGGCGCCGTCGGCGGGCGCGACGCGGGTGATGCCCAGCTCGGCCAGCCCGGACAGCAGCAGCTCCCGGTTGGTCCGGTAGACGTCGACGTGCGCCTCGACCTCGGCGTAGCTCGCCGCCTCGAACGCGCCCAGCGCGCCGTACTGCGACAGCGCGGGCGGGCACAGCGTGAAGTTCCCGGTCAGCGAGTCGACCGCGCGCAGCAGCCGGGGCGGGACGAGCATCCAGCCCAGCCGCCAGCCCGTCATGCACCAGAGCTTCGAGAAGCTGTTCACGACGATCGCCTCGCGGGAGAACTCCCACGCGCAGTGCAGCGGCTCGGCGTAGCTGATGCCGTGGTACAGCTCGTCGCTGATCAGCCGGACGCCGTTGCGCTCGCACCAGACCGCCAGCTCGGCTAGCTCGTCGCGGCCGAGCACGGTGCCGGTCGGGTTGGCCGGGCTCGCCACGATCAGCCCGCGCACCGGCTCGTCGAGCGCTTCGAGCATCGCCACCGTCGGCTGGAACCGGGTGGACTCGTCGCAGGGCAGCTCGACGACCTCGCAGCCGAGGGCCCGCAGGATGTTGCGGTACGCGGGATACCCGGGACGCGCCAGCGCCACCCGGTCGCCCGCGTCGAACGCGGCGAGGAACGCGAGCAGGAATCCGCCGGAGGCGCCCGTGGTCACGACGACGTCGTCGCGCTCGACCGCCAGGCCGTAGGCGCGGTCGTAGTGCGACGCGATCGCGTCGCGGAGCTCGGCGAGGCCGAGCTGCTCGGTGTAGCCGAGCGCCTGCCGGTGCAGCGCGTCGGCGGCGGCTTCGCGGACCGCCTTCGGGGCGGGGCTGGAGGGCTGGCCCGCGGCCAGCGACACGACGTCACCGACCGCGCGCTGCCGGGCAGCGGCGGCCGAGACGACCTCCATCACGTGGAACGGCGGCACGTCGGCCCGGGCAGCAGCAGCGAAGGCGGAGTCGGACATGCCCACACCGTAAGCCAGCCGGGAACCCGCACCCCCAGCCCAGCCATCGTCCTCAAGCGGCGCAGCCGCTTAGCCCACCCGACCAACCGGCACCGCCGCGGGTTCTCAGGCGTTCGCTGGCGAGGACAGCTTTTTCCGTCGTATTGGACATACGTCGGAAAAAGATTCCGGAGCCAGCGGGCGCCTGAGGTTCCGCCACCCGCACCGCCACGCAAACCGCCGAAGCCCGCCGATCAATACCCCTGGTAACCGCCGCCGCCGGCCATCGACTTCAGCCCCGGATGCCCCTCGAACCCGCCGTAGCGGTCGAAGGTGTAGCGGACACCCGCGATGATGTTGTCGACCGGGTTGTAGATGTCGTCGTGCCCCGGCAGCTTGTGCGCCTGGAACGTCGGGTCGATGCACTGCATCAGGCCCTTCGACGGGGTGCCCTTGGCCGCGTTGGAGTCCCAGTTGTTGATGGCGTGCGGGTTGCCGCCGGACTCCTTCTCGATGATCTGCCAGATCTCGTCGATGTTCTCCTCGGTGACCGGGACGCCGTTGGCCTGGAGGATCTTGATGGCCTCCCGGATCCAGTCCTCGACGTTGCCCGGCGGCGGGCCGCCGGACGGCGGACCACCGCTCGGCCCGAGGCCGCCGGAACCGCCGCCGGAGCCACCGGAGTCCGCACCACCCGAACCCCCGGAGCCGGAACCGCCCGAGCCGCCGGAGCCGCCCGAGCCGGAACCGGAACCCCCAGCACCGGAACCGGACTCCGAACCACCGGCACCGCCCGCACCACCGGGCCCGGCGCCCTGCTGCTCGGTCGGCGCGGGCGCGGGCGCCGGGGTGATCTCCCAGTCGATCTTGCGCCCGGGCGCCGGCGTGAACGCCTGCTCGCCGGCCTTCGGCAGCTTCGAGAACACGCCGTCCAGCCCGCCCGCGGCCTTGCCGAGCTCCCCGTTGGCGCCGTTGAGACCCTCGTTCGCCTCGGAGATCTTGGTCCCGGCCTCCCGCGCGTGCTGCTCCATCGCGGTCTTGATCTTCTCGTCCCGCTCCTGCGCGGCGCGGTCCTTGGCGGCCTGGTCGTCCCCGGCCTTCTCGACGGCCTGCTGGTACTCCTGCTCCGCCCTGCGGGCGTCGGCCAGCGCGCGCTCGCCGATCGCGTTGACCGCGTCCTTGGCGGTGCTCACGACCTCGGCGGCCTTGTCCAGCGCCCTGGCCGCCGACTCCACGGCCTGCTTCGCCGCGTCGAACCCGCCGGTCAGCTTGCCCATGTAGCCGACGAACGCGTCCGCCGAGCCGCCTTCCCAGGCGCCGTCCAGACCGGTGACCGCGCGGCCGATCTCCTGGCCGCCCTCACCGGTCTTCGTCGCCGCGTCGCGCCACCGCTGACCGATCTCGCGGATGGCTTCCGGCTTGCTGTCCTCGATCTTGCGCAGGTGCTCGGCCAGGGCCGCGCCGCCCGGCTTGCCCGCTACCTCTCCAGAGATCCCCATGTCTACCCCGAAGTTTCCCCATGTCCCCGAATTCTCAGACCTTCATCGAGTCGGCGTTGGCCTGATCGATGTTGTCGACCGTGGTGCGGACCGCGTCCAGGGCGCCGCTGGCGCTGCGCAGCAGCTGCTCGGCGGCGTCGAACTGCTGCTTGGCGCTGCTGTCGAGGTTGGTGATCGCCGAGACGATGGTGCCCGCCGCGTCGAGCTTGCCGAAGATCGCCGCGTCGACGTGCTGGTTCTCGAACCCGTCCCCGATGGCGCCGACCGGACCAGCCTTGCCCTCCAGCGTCGAGCGGCAGTTCTCCAGCGCTTCCATGTTGTAACCGGCCTGGGTCACAAGCCCCTCCTCGCGTTCGACCGCCACTGTGATGGCGCGCGGAGCCGATCGGTTCCAGCGATCGCCATGATGGCCGAAAAATCCGCCTGGCGACCGGGATTTCCCGGAAATCGCCAGGCGGATTCACGCGAAACGCCCTGCGGGTCAGGGAATTCTGATCTCCCCGCGCGCCGCGCGCAGCGCGATGTCGGTGCGGTGGTGCGATCCGGGCAGGTGCACGGTGCCGACCCGCCGGTAGACCTCCTCGCGCGCGGCCTCCAGGTCCGCGCCGGTCGCGACCACCGACAGCACGCGGCCTCCGGCCGACAGCACGGCGCCGTCCTCCCGGCGGCGGGTGCCCGAGTGCAGCACGCCGCGGCCGTCGCCGCCGGTGATGACGTCGTCCACGCGCGGCCGCCCGGGGTAGCCCTCGGCGGCGATGACCACGGTCACCGCGGAACCGGGCTCCCACTCCAGCGGCGGCAGCTGGGCGAGCTCGCCGTGCGCGACGGCCTGGAACACCGACGCCAGCGGGGTCTTCAGCAGCGCAAGCACGGCCTGGGTCTCGGGGTCGCCGAAGCGGCAGTTGAACTCGATCACCTGCGGGCCGGACGAGGTCAGGGCCAGTCCCGCGTAGAGCAGCCCGGAGAACGGGGTGCCGCGCTTGGCCAGCTCGTCGACGGTGGGCTGCACGACGGTGCGCACCACGGTGTCGACCAGGTCGTCCGGCGCCCACGGCAGCGGCGCGTAGGCGCCCATGCCGCCGGTGTTGGGGCCGTGGTCGTCGTCGCCGACGCGCTTGAAGTCCTGGGCGGGAACCATCGGCACCACGGTCGTGCCGTCGACGAAGCAGAACAGCGACGCCTCCGGGCCGTCCAGGAACGACTCCAGCAGCACCGGGTGGCCGTCGTCGAGCAGCCGCATGGCGTGCGCCCGCGCGGCGTCGAAGTCGCCGCTGACCAGCACGCCCTTGCCGCCGGCGAGCCCGTCGTCCTTGACCACCCAGGTCGGGCCGAAGCGGTCGAGCGCGGCGTCGAGCTTGGCCGGGTTGTCGACGATCTCGCTGTGCGCGGTGGGGACCCCGGCGGAGAGCATCACGTCCTTGGCGAACGCCTTGGATCCCTCGATCCGGGCGGCGGCCTTCGACGGGCCGAAGCAGGCGATGCCCGCCGCGCGGCAGGCGTCGGCCGCGCCCGCGACCAGCGGGGTCTCCGGGCCGAACACGACGAGGTCGGCGCGCCAGGTCCGGGCCAGCTCCGCGACCTCGGCGGGCTTGGCGACGTCGACGCCGTAGGACTCGGCCATGGCGGCGGTCCCGGCGTTGCCCGGGGCGCAGGCGAGCGCGGTCACCGACGGGTCGCGGGACAGCGCCAGCACGATCGCGTGTTCCCGGCCACCGGCACCGATCACGAGGATTCGCACGGCCGCAGCGTAGAACTTCCGGCCTTCCAGGTGGTCCCTGCCCCCCGTTGAGATGTGTCGGATCGGACATTCGGCAGATGTTCACGTGATCGACACCCGCAGTGCACTGATCGGAAGCCGGAGCTGTGGGCCCGTGTTCACCGCCCGGTCGACTGCAGGTGGACGGGCCGTTGCCTGCACCGGATTGGGTCTTGACCGAGGCTGCCCCGGTTCGATCGGGCCGCGGCCCACGAGATCCAGATGGAGGTTCCATGATCCGGGCACGACTGACGGCGCTGGCCGTCGCAGGAGCGGCGGTGCTGGGCGCGGTGGCCCAGCTGCCAGCGTCCGCCGCTCCCGCCCATCCCGCCGAGGCAGACCGGATCGAGGTCTTCGGCCACCGCGGCGCATCCGGCTACCGGCCGGAGCACACGCTGGCCTCCTACGACCTGGCGGCGCGCACGGGTGCGGACTACATCGAGCCCGACCTGGTGCCCACCAAGGACGGCGTGCTGGTCGCGCGGCACGAGAACGAGATCAGCGGCACGACCGACGTCGCCCAGCGCCCGGAGTTCGCCGACCGCAGGACCACGAAGGTGGTCGACGGCGCGGAGCTGACCGGCTGGTTCACCGAGGACTTCACGCTGGCCGAGCTGAAGACCCTGCGAGCGATCGAGCGCATCCCGGACCTGCGCCCGAACAACACGATCTACAACGGGCGCTTCGAGGTCCCGACCTTCCAGGAGGTGCTGGACCTGCGGGCCCGGCTGTCCAAGGAGCTGGGCCGCGAGATCGGGATCGCGCCGGAGACCAAGCACCCCAGCTACTTCGCCCGCATCGGGCTGCCGCTGGAGCCGGGCGTGGTCGAGGCGCTGGACCGCAACGGCCTGAACCAGGAGAAGGCCAAGGTGGTGGTGCAGTCCTTCGAGGTCGCCAACCTCAAGCAGCTCAACGGGCCGCTCAAGGTGCGCCTGGTGCAGCTGATCAGCAACAGCGGCGCGCCGCAGGACTTCGTCGAGGCGGGCGACCCGCGCACCTACGCGGACATGGTGAAGCCGGAGGGCCTGAAGGAGATCGCGACCTACGCGGACGTGATCGGCCCGGACACCAAGGTCATCCTGCCGGTGGACGAGCAGGGCAACCTGACCGAGCCGACGACGGTCGTGGCGGACGCGCACGCCGCGGACCTGACGGTCGTGCCGTACACGGTGCGGGCGGAGAACAACTTCCTGCCCGCCGACTTCCGCTCGTCGGAGGACAAGGCGGCGTGGGGCGACGTGTTCGCCTTCCACCGCGCCCTGTTCGAGCAGGGCATCGACGGCGTCTTCGCCGACCACCCGGACATCGCCGTGCAGGCGCGGGACGAGTTCGCCGGGCGCTGAGCTCGGCCGACCGCGGGGCCTTCGGAGGATTCCGGAGGCCCCGCGGGGGGTTTCAGAGGAGCCGGCTGTCGAACCCGGCGCGCGCGAGCCGCTCGTAAGCGGAGTGCACATCGCGTGGCACGTGCTGTTCCACGGCGAAGCCGAGCCTCGGGTATTCGACGATCCGTTGCAGATCACCGACCAGCATGTCCACGACGAGCTTCCCGTCACCGATGGACTTGACGTAGTCGTCGAGCTCCAGCGACTCGGAAGCGCAGACGACATCGACTTCCGGCCACATCTTGCGGCACGTCGCGTAGGCGCGTCGCTCCATGTACGGCTTGGAGACCAGCAGCACGGATTCGACCTCTCCCAGCACTGCACGCGAGAACGCAATGTTCTGCCCGGTGTTCTTTGCTTCGGTTTCGATCAGGATCGCCTCGGCGGGGACACCGAGTTCCAGCGCGTGCTCACGGAAGTGAACGGCCTCGCCACGAGGAAAGCGCGCGGCCGTGGTCGGACTGTTGCCACCGCTGAACACCAGGACGGGGAACAACTCGGCCCGGTACAGCTCAGCCGCCCTTGCCGCCACACCCAGATCGTGGCTACCGAGACCGATCGCAGCCGAACACGGGCGCAGCTCGTGACTCATCTGGTGGTAGTCCCAGATCAGCTTCGCGTCGTCCCACTGCGCTTCACTGAGCACACCCGGCATCGGGCCTCCCGGTTTCACTTCGTTGACGCACTCGACGGCTCGCCGTACGACCGCCGGATGCCTTCGATGCTGCGCAGTTGGTGGCCCAGCCCGTAGCGCCCGGCCACCTGCGCTGCTCCGTCCAGGACGGATTGTCCGTAATCCCGTGTCGCCTCGTCGGACAGCAGGATGTGCCCGTGCGCGGTGTCCAGCCGCACGCGATGCAAGGGCGAGTCGGCGGTGGCGGCGGAACGCGCGATCTCGATGTGTCGAGCGGCTTGCACGAGGTCACCGATCCCGCGGTGGGCGAGCGCGATCTTCTGGTGCGCGACACACCAGTCCTCGGGCTCCGCGAGGTCCTCGAACTCGCGGGCGGCGGTCGTCATCACCTCGATCGCAGCGGCGTTGTTCCCGTTCTTGCTGAGCGCCGTTCCCACCCAAAGGAGGGCTCGGGCGCGATCGCGTCCGCTGAGTCGCTCATCCTTCGCCAGCTTCTCGTACCGCCGAGCAGAAGTCTCAAGCTGCCCTGTCATCGACGTTCTGCGGGGCGCACCGGCACAGCCACCGGTTCAGCAGGTTCTGCGCGAACGCGAAGTTCTGGCGGCTCAAGCACACGACGACCCGGTCGAGATCTTCCGTCCACGTCTCGTACTCGGCTGCGCGGGGCTTGGGAACATCGGCACGAACATTGGGCACCGCTGAGAGCAGCGCCTGGAAACGCTCCTGTGACGCCGCGTCAGCACGCGCGAGGGCGGTGTCGAGAACGGCTTGCGTGTCTGGTCGCGGAACAGTGTCCGCACCGAGCTGCTCCCATTTCGCCACCGTGCGCAGAGCGAGACCTAGGTGATCAGCGAATCCGCGCATGCTCATCCTGAGCGCAGCACACAGGACCGGAGTCATCGGAGGGAGAGGAACCTTGAGCGATCTGGACCTGGAAGCGTGGGTGGTGATCGATCGCTGCGCGATTGCCTACAACGTCTGTGCTGATGAGATCGAGTTCCGGATCGGCGACGGCGATCCGAATGTGTTCGAGCTCGTCACCTCGGAGTTCGGTTTGGAGAACCTGCTCGCCAAAGGCACAGAGGCGTTGCGCGCGTTCCGCGCCCAGCGGGTTGCTGGACATGCGTGCGGTTGCCTCTGCTCAGGCCACCCGGACATCGCCGTGCAGGCACGGGACGAGTTCGCAGGGCGCTGAGCTCGGCCGACCGCGGGGCCTTCGGAGGATTCCGGAGGCCCCGCGGGGGGTTTCAGTCCAGGCGCGGGGTTTTCAGTTCGCGGCGCCCGCGGGGCTTCAGTCCACGGGGCCCTGCGGGGCTTCGGTCCACGGGTCCCGCGGGGCTTCAGTCCATGGGCCCGCGGGGCTGTCCTGCGGGGGTTTCAGTCGACGCCGACCAGTTCTTCTTCGCGTGCGCGCTCGGCGCGGACCGCGGTGATCTGGCTCTGGCCCCAGCTCCGCGAGAAGCCGTAGCGGCGGCCGAGGGCCGAGCCGCTCAGCGGCTGGCCTTCTTCCAGGGAGCGGCGGTAGTCGCGGCGGGCCGCTTCGCGCTTTTCCTGGTCGGTCATCGGTTCTTGTTTGACCACCGGGAGGATTTCCGTTTTCTCGGATTCCTCGTTCGTCTTCCCGGGTTCTTCGTTCTCCGGCTGTTCCGACGCCTTCTGCTGGGCAGGTTCCGGCTCCGGGGCCTGGACCGGCTTCGGCTCGGGCTTCTGGGCCGATTCCTGCTCCGGTTCAGGCTCGGGCTTCGGTTCAGGCTCGGGGCTCGGCTCCTCGGCCGCCTTCGGCGCAGGCTCAGGTTCGGGCTCGGGCTCGGTCTCCTTCGCCACGACCGGCTCCGGGACCGACACCGCCTCGGGCTCGGGCTTCGCTTCCGGCTCCTCGACCGCCTTCGGCTCGGGCTCAGGCTCCCGCACCGGCTCCTGAGCCTTCTCGACCGGCCCTTCGACCGATGCCGTTGCCACAGCGGCACTTTCCACCGCAGCACTTTCCACCGCGGCACTTTCCGCCCCAAGCGCAGGCGCCGCCTTCGCCGCAGGCACCTCCGCCCGCGCCGACTGGTCCGCGACGGCCTCCACCACGGCATCCGACAGCGCGGGGCGCTCCGGCGCGGCGGAAACCTCGCCGACGTACGACGTCCCCAGCCCGGCTATCTCCGACACCGGAATGTCGGTCACCTGCTGCCGGAACGCGACCGACGTGCCGCCGCGGTCCACCAGCCAGCGCAGCGCCAGCAGGCCCGGCCGCAGCCGGAGGCGCCGCTTCCCGTGCCTCTCCTCGTAGTCCGCGCGCAGTTCCGCCAGCACCACGTCGAACACCGCGACCGCGGCGACCGGCAGGCCGGCCGCCACGATGCGCGCTTCCGGCGTCGTCTGGTGGATCCAGTTGATCCAGGAGCTGATCGCGGTGAAGATCCACATCAGCAGCCTGCCGCGCAGGGCGCTGCGGCCGTGGATCGACGCCCGGTAGGTGATCAGCGTGGCGCCGAAGGCGGCTCCGTCGAAGGTCGCCGGGATCAGCCAGGCCGACCAGTAGCTGAACCCGACCATCTGGTCCTGGCCGTAGGCGTGCAGGCCGACGAAGCTCGCGCCCCAGCCCATCACCGCCGCCAGCGCGACGAATCCCAGCGCCGCCCGGGAAAGCCACAGTCCTCTGCTCTTGCTCGTGCTCTGCTGATCGCTCAAGTTCAATCCTCAGACAGCCGGGTCATGAGCGGTGCCCGCAACGTGGTAGCAGATCGTCACGGCACCGGTGAATCCTAGACAGCTCGACCCGAGCAGGTGACACCCATGCGGTAAATCCGTGACGATCCGCGATCGTCAGTCCACGTCAAGCACGGCTTTGCCCGTGACCTTCCGGCCCAGCAGCGCCTCCGCGGCCTCCTCGTACCGCTGCCACGAACCGCGCCAGCCGACCTCGACCGCGAGCTCACCGCGCGCCAGCAGGCCGAGCAGGTAGTCCAGGTCCGCGCCGAACTCCGTGCCCGGCTGGAACGAGGTCAGCGACTTCGCCGGTCCGACCGTCGCGTACGGCTGGAAGACGGCGGGCTCCCCGGAAGTCCACCCGATGCTCTGCACGACCCCGCCGGGCCGCACCAGCTCCCACGCCCGCACCAGCTGCGGCCCGCCGACGTTGTCGAGCACCACGTCCAGCTCCCCGACCCCGTCGAGGTCCGGCACCACCTCGTGCGCGCCCAGCTCGGCGAGCCCACCGCCCCGGCGGGCCTGCGCGATCACGCGCGCGCCCGCCCGCGCGGCCAGCTGCACGGCGATCCGCCCGACACCGCCGGAGGCCCCGGTGACCAGCACCGTCCGCCCCAGCAGCGGGCCGGAGCGCCGCAGGGCGCGCAGGGCGGTGACCCCGGCGACCGGCAGGGTCGACGACACGGCCAGATCCACCTCGTCCGGCACCACGGCCAGCTCGGCGACCGGCACCGCCCGGCGCTGCGCCCACGCCCCGCTGTAGCCGAAGGTCACGACGCGGGAGCCGACCGCCGGACCGGAGCCGTCGGCCGCCGCCCGCGCGACGACGCCCGAGGCGTCCCAGCCGTGCACCGCACCGGGCTCGGCACCCGACTCGCGCGCGTTGAACACCTCGCCGAAGTTCAGCGAGACGTGCTCGACGTCCACCAGAGCCTCGTTCGCAGCGGGCACGGGATCGTCCGCCTCGCCGAGCTTCAGACCGGAGGTAGTGCCTGGGGTGACAAGAAGTGCGCGCATGACGGCCTCTCTGGCAGTGATCGAACTGCGCTGCACAACCCCGGCCCGCCACCGCCTATTCCCCGCACCGGAACGGCCGCCAGTCGGTGAGACCGGCGGCCGTTCGGACGCAGGACAGAACCAGGAAGAAATCAAGCCATGGTGTGGCGGACGATGGTCTGATCCCGCCCCGGCCCGACGCCGATCGCCGAGATCCGGGCGCCGGAGAGCTCCTCCAGCCGCTCGACGTAGGCCCGCGCGTTGGCGGGCAGCTCCTCGAAGCTGCGGGCGCCGCTGACGTCCTCCCACCAGCCCGGCAGCTCCTCGTACACCGGGACCGCGTGGTGCACGCCGGTCTGGGTCATCGGCATCTCGGTCACGCGCTCGCCGTCGACGTCGTAGGCCACGCAGACCGGGATGGTCTGCAGGCCGGTGAGCACGTCCAGCTTGGTCAGGAAGTAGTCCGTGATGCCGTTGACGCGGGTCGCGTAGCGGGCGATCACCGCGTCGAACCAGCCGGTGCGCCGGGAGCGGCCGGTGGTGACCCCGAACTCGCCGCCCGCCTTGCGCAGGTTCTCGCCCGCGTCGTCGGTCAGCTCGGTCGGGAACGGGCCCGCACCGACGCGCGTGGTGTACGCCTTGAGGATGCCGATCACCGCGTTGATCTTGGTCGGCCCGATGCCGGAACCGGCGCAGGCGCCGCCCGAGGTCGGGTTCGACGAGGTCACGAACGGGTAGGTGCCGTGGTCGACGTCGAGCAGGGTGCCCTGCGAGCCCTCCAGCAGCACCGTCTCACCGCGGTCCAGCGCCTGGTTGATCAGCAGCTTGGTGTCGGCGATCCGGTTCGCGAACTTCTCCGCCTGGCCCAGCACCGTGTCGACGACCTCGTCGACGTCCAGGCCGCGGCGGTTGTAGACCTTGACCAGGATCTGGTTCTTGATGTCCAGCGCGGCCTCGACCTTCTGCCGCAGGATCTTCTCGTCCAGCAGGTCCTGCACCCGGACCCCGACGCGGGCGATCTTGTCCTGGTAGCAGGGCCCGATGCCGCGGCCGGTGGTGCCGATCTGCTTCTTGCCGAGGTAGCGCTCGGTGACCCGGTCGATGGCCACGTGGTACGGCATGATCAGGTGCGCGTCGGCCGACAGCAGCAGGCGGCCGGTGTCCACGCCGCGCTCCTCCAGCCCGGCCAGCTCCTCCAGCAGCACGCCCGGATCGACGACCACGCCGTTGCCGATCACGTTGGTCACGCCCGGGGTGAGGATCCCCGACGGGATCAGGTGCAGCGCGAAGTCCTGCCCGTCCGGCAGCACGACGGTGTGACCAGCGTTGTTCCCGCCCTGGTAGCGCACGACCCACTGCGCCTGCTCGCCGAGCAGGTCGGTCGCCTTGCCCTTGCCCTCGTCGCCCCACTGGGCACCGATCAGCACGATCGCCGGCATGTGAAACTCCAACCTGGACTGTGGGTGGTCGCTCACGCGGACCTGCGTCCACCACGGGTATGCCGGTCGATCAGGGTAAACCAGGAGCCAAACGTGAGTACGACTGCATTGTCCTGCGGAAACGTCGATCGCACAGCGCGCCCGTCCGGGCACGGAGTGCGATGGGTCGACGTCCCGGCCGTTCCGGGGCGCGCGGACGTCGACTCGCTGCTGGCCGAGACCGAGGACCGGCTGGTCGTGCACGGCACCGACGCCGACCTCGCCGCGGTGCTGGTGCGCCTGCTGCGCAAGAACCGGATCGCCGACCTCGTCGTCGGCTACGCGCCGGTCGAGGAGTCCGCCGCGACCCGGCTCTACGGGCTGCCGCTCGGCTTCGAGGCCGCCCTGCACGGCGCGGCCCGGCCGGTGCCGCTGGTCCGGGACGACTCCGGCGGGCTGCTGGTCGCCTCCGGGCGCATCGAGCCGATCACCGGGCAGGTCTACTGCGACGACCAGCAGGTGCTCAACGGCCCCGCGCTGAGCATCGAGATCTCCCCCGACCCGAACGCGAAACCGCTGCCGGAACCGACCGCCGACCCGCTGGCCGCCGATCTCGAACCGGCGGTCGACGGCGTCCGGGTCACCACCGTGCGGCGCGGGTTCCTGCGCAGGCGCACCGAGATCGCGCGCGGTCGCGCGGTGCAGGCGAGCTTCCGGTCGGCGACCGTGCTGCGCGACGGCGTCGCGCACCCGCGCCCGGCGGAGAAGTGGGGCTGGTACCGGCACACCGAAGACCTCCGGTTGGCCGGTGCATGAATCACCGAATGGTGTGAGAATCGGTGGCGATTTCACGCCAGGTCACCTGTCGGCCACCCCGAAGCATTGCTTCGGCCACCTGGCTCCTTCATGGTCATCGGCGAAATCGCCCCCTGCGAAGGGAAGATCCATGCAACTCCGCCGATCGCTGCGCGCCACCCTGACCGCGCTCCCCCTCGCCGGGGCGCTGACCGCCGCACTCGCCATGCCCGCGGGTGCCGAACCGCCGGGCATCCCGGACCCGGCGACCGCCCAGACCTGGCTCGGCGAGCTGAAGGTCGGCCCGGAGGGCTCGATGGACGGTTACGACCGGGAGAAGTTCCCGCACTGGAGCGAGGGCGCGGACGGCTGCAACACCCGCGAGGCCGTGCTCAAGCGGGACGGCGAGAACGTGGAGGTCGGCTCCGACTGCTACCCGACCTCGGGCACCTGGAACAGCCCGTACGACGGCGGCAGCTGGACCCAGCCGTCCGACGTCGACATCGACCACGTCGTGCCGCTGGCCGCCGCGTGGCGCTCGGGCGCGGCGCAGTGGACCCAGGAGCAGCGCGAGCAGTTCGCCAACGACCTGGAGGCGCCGCAGCTGATCGCGGTCACCGACAACGTCAACCAGGAGAAGGGCGACCAGACCCCGGACCAGTGGATGCCGTCGGAGACCGGCTACCACTGCACCTACGCCTCGATGTGGGTCGCCTCGAAGCACAAGTACCAGCTGACCATCACCGAGGCCGAGAAGGGCGCGCTCTCCACGGCTCTCGGCTCCTGCTGACGTTCCCGCCGGTTCCGCGCGGCACTCCCGCGCGGAACCACCGTCAGCTCTTGCGCTCCGGCGGGTGGAGCGGGGGCAGGGCGGCGATCGCCTCGGTGCGGCTGAGCCCGGTGGCCTGGAGCAGGTCGACCGCGATCGAACGGACCTGCATCACCACCACCTGCATCGAGAAGTCGCCCTCGCCAAGGAGTTCCACAGTGGACCCCTTCGCCACCGCGCGGGCGGCGTCCCGCGCCTGCTGCGGATCCACGCCGCTGGCCAGCTCGTCGCGCAGCAGGACCACCGCGCCCGCCAGCTCCTCCAGCAACCCGGGCAGCCTGCGGGGCACCGGTTCGGAATCGCGCAGCGCCGCCAGCGCTCTCCGCGCCAGCACCCGGGTGTTGCGCAGCGCCCGGTCGATCGGCGTCGCCGCGCTCTCGTAGCGCTCCAGCTCGCCGCGCCGCCGCCAGCGGATCGGCGCGATCCGCGCGATCTCGCGGCCCGCCTCCAGCGCGGACCGGAACTCCTCCACCGAGTCCTGGCTCTTGCGCGCCTTGGCCAGCACGTCGGAGGCCATCCCGGCGTCCAGCCTGGCCACCGCACCGGCGATCCCGCGCAGCGCGTCGGCGAGCGCGCCGAGCACCACCCGGCCGTTGCGGTGGGCGACCGCGAGCGGGTTCGCGGGCAGCAGCGCGGCCACCACCAGCCCGACCGCACCGCCGACCGCGGCGTCGATCATCCGGGTCAGCCCGCCCGCCGTCGCAGGCGGCAGCAGCGTCGCCACCAGCACCGACGACGACGCCGCCTGGAGCACGATCACGACCCCGCTGTCCAGCAGCACGGCGGTGCTCATGGCGAGCGCGACGACCAGCGCGATCTGCCACCACCCGGTGCCGATCACCGAGATCAGGACGTCGCCGACGCCGATCCCGACGCTGACCCCCACGACCAGTTCCGCCGACCTGCGCAGCCGCTGGCCGAGCGAGACCCCGAGCGAGACCACGGCGGCGATCGGCGCGAAGAACGGCTGCGGATGCCCGATCACGGTCGTGGCCAGCGCCCACGCCAGCCCGGCCGCGATCGCGCACTGGACGATGGGGACGCCGGTGCGCATGAGGCGGCGCATTCGGCGGCTGAGCTCCTGACGCAATCGGTGCACACTGGACATTGTCCGCCACCCGCGGCCCCTCGGACGCGGACGACCGCACGAATCACGGAGGTGCGCGTGCCACCACGCCGACAACGCGACCGGGTTTCCGAGGACGCGCTGACCGACCGCACCGGTCGCGGCTGGGACGACTGGTTCGCGCTGCTCGACGCCTGGGGCGGAACCGGGCGCAACCACACCGAAATCGCGGCCCACCTGCGCGACGAACACGGCGTCGACGGCTGGTGGGCGCAGACCGTCGCGGTCGCCTACGAGCAGGAACGCGGGATGCGCGAAGCGCACCAGCAGGCCGACGGCTTCACGGTGAACGCGTCGAAGACGATCAACGCCGACGCCGCGGCGGTGCACCTGGCGGTGACCGACGACCGCAAGCGCCGGGACTGGCTGGCGGACGCGCCGCTGCGGCTGCGCACCGCGCGGGCGCCGAAGTCGGCGCGGTTCGACTGGGGCGACCACGCCCGGGTCAACGTGTTCGTGGTGGCCAGGGGCGAGTCCAGGTGCAGCATCCAGATCGAGCACAGCCGCCTGGAGTCGGCCGACGACGTCGAGCCGACGCGGGAGTACTGGCGGGCGCGGCTCGACGACCTCAAGTCCCGCCTGGAGTAAGTCCCCGCCCAACTGCCCAGAGAGAAGTCCCTGCCAAAAAGAAGTCCCGTGAGCCTTCGGGTGCCGAAGGCCCACGGGTCGGGTGTCAGGCCAGGCCGGTGGCTTCCAGCGAAGCCGGGTCGCTGTCGCTGAGCAGTTGGCGGCAGCGGTCGTACTCGGCGTCCTCGCCGATCTCCTTCGCGGCCTTGGCCAGCACCGCGATCGAGCGCAGCACGCCCTGGTTCGGGCGGTGGCTCCACGGCACCGGGCCGAAGCCCTTCCAGCCGGCCTTGCGCAGCGCGTCCAGGCCCCGGTGGTAGCCGGTGCGGGCGTAGGCGTAGGCGGCGACGACCTCGCCGGACTCCAGGGCGTTCTCGCCGAGCTGGGCCCATGCGGCGGAGAAGGTCGGGTGGTGGGCGGCGACCTCGGCGGGCGCGGCGCCGCCGTCCAGTTCGGCCTGCGCCGACTCGTTGTCCGGCAGCAGCGTCGCCGGCGGCTCAAGCAGGTTCGTCATGCCGCCATCCTCCCAGAGCCCGGAACGGACGACGGCCCGTCCGCCGAAGCGAACGGGCCGCCCTGTCCTGGCGCGGCGAACGCCGCTGGAGTCCACCCCGCTGACGCGAAGATCCTCAACCCGCCAGCATGCGGCCTGCGGACTTGAGGGTCTCGCAGGCGTTGGCCACGCGGGCGGCCATCGACTGCTCGGCGGCCTTGAGGTAGCTGCGCGGGTCGTAGGTCTTCTTGTTGCCGACCTCGCCGTCGATCTTGAGCACGCCGTCGTAGTTCTTGAACATGTGGTCGGCGACCGGGCGGGTGAACGCGTACTGGGTGTCGGTGTCGATGTTCATCTTCACCACGCCGTAGGAGACCGCCTCGTGGATCTCCTCCAGCAGCGAGCCGGAACCGCCGTGGAAGACCAGGTCGAACGGCTTCGACCCGGCGGGCAGGCCCAGCTTCTCGGTCACCACTTCCTGGCCCTGCTTGAGGATCTCCGGGCGCAGCTTGACGTTGCCCGGCTTGTAGACGCCGTGCACGTTGCCGAAGGTCGCGGCCAGCAGGTAGCGGCCCTTCTCACCGGTGCCCAGCGCCTCGACGGTCCGCTCGTAGTCGCCGGGGGCGGTGTAGAGCTTCTCGTTGATGTCGTTGGCGACGCCGTCCTCCTCGCCACCGACGACGCCGACCTCCAGCTCCAGGATGATCTTCGCCTTGGCCGCCAGGTCCAGCAGCTCGGTGGCGATCTCCAGGTTCTCGGTCAGCTCGACCGCCGAGCCGTCCCACATGTGCGACTGGAACAGCGGGTTCTGGCCGCGGTTCACCCGCTCCTGGCTGATCTCGATCAGCGGCCGGACGAAGCCGTCCAGCTTGTCCTTCGGGCAGTGGTCGGTGTGCAGCGCGATGTTGACCGGGTACTTCTCGGCCACGACGTGGGCGAACTCGGCGAGCGCGGTGGCGCCGGTGACCATGTCCTTGACCTTGGTGCCGGAGGCGAACTCGGCGCCGCCGGTCGAGAACTGGATGATGCCGTCGCTCTCGGCCTCGGCGAAACCGCGCAGCGCCGCGTTGAGCGTCTCCGACGAGGTCACGTTGATGGCCGGGTAGGCGAACTCGCCCGCCTTCGCCCGGTCCAGCATCTCCGTGTAGACCTCGGGGGTCGCGATGGGCATCGGTCGTCCTCCTCGGGGTGGAGTCAGTTGTGGGTGGCGGAAGATGCGCCGCATCCTATGAGGCACCGCAGCTGGGCGTGCCGGATCGGCGCGACACTTTCGAGTCACAGTGCCGCACCGGGGCCCGGCGTTCCAGCCGGTGACAGGATTCAGATGAGAACTGCTCCTGTGGACATCCTCACACGCCTGTCCACCCGAGTATGGATCAAGCGACCCAGGAGCCGGTCACCGCGTTCCACTCCCGGATCCGGGTCTCGGCGATCACCCCGGCCTCGGTGTAGGGGTCCGCGGCGAGCACCTCGCGCAGCTCGTCGGCGTCGGCCACCTCGTAGATCAGCAGCGCGCCGAGGTCGTCGGCGTAGGGCCCGCCGGCGAGCAGCACCCCGCGCTCGCCGAGGCCCTTGGAGTACTCGCGGTGCGCCGGGCGCACCTCCAGCCGGTGGTCCCGGTCCGCGCCGTACACCAGCTCGACCACGAACTTCGCCATCCTCGTCCTCCGCACGGTCCGCATCGGGGCACTGATCCGATTCGCCGACGCTACCCGGTCGGGGGACAACGGGCAGTAGCGAGCCGGTAGGTTCCCGGATCATGGTCGGGGATTCTTTGGGACCTGGAGTCGAGCGGAGCGTCGAGCGGACCCTGGGGCACCTGCGAGCGCTGGACACCGCGTCCGCCGAAGCCGCGGACCGGCCGCTGACGCTGGAGGACCTGTACCGGCAGCAGCGGATGCGGATGGTCCGGCTGGCGATCCTGCTGGTGGACGAACCCGCGACGGCCGAGGACGTCGTGCAGGAGGCGTTCACCGGCCTCTACCGCAACTGGTCCGGCCTGCGGGACGCGCGGGCGGCGATCGGATACCTGCGCACGGCCGTGGTCAACGGCAGCCGGTCGGTGCTCCGGCGGCGCAAGACGGCCCGCGAGTACCAGCCGCCGCACCAGGCCGACGCGCGCTCCGCGGAGTCGCTGGCGATGCTGACCGCCGAGCACCAGGCGGTGGTCGCCGCGCTGGGGCAGCTGCCGCCGCGGCAGCGCGAGGTGCTGGTGCTGCGCTACTACGGCGACCTGTCCGAGGCCGAGATCGCCGAGGCCACCGGGGTGTCGAAGGGGACCGTCAAGTCCACCGCGAGCCGGGCGCTGGACGCGTTGCAGCGGATCATGTCCGCGCAGTGAGCCGGTGCTGCTCGGGGCCGGACGACCTGGTCGCGATGCAGCGGCTCGCGCGGCGGATCTGGTCCCGGGCCGGCCACTGCCACATCGGGGACCTCGCCTGGCAGCGAAACCAGCACACCGGGGTAAACCAGCACGCCGGGCGGGAAGCCCAGTGGCCGACTCCCGGGTCACCGCGGACAGCTGTACCGGGGCATCGGCTTCACCCAGTGCGCGCGCACCCGCACCTACTTCCGGACCCGTCGCGGGGAACCAACACCACACATGTTGGTGTAGACCACTAGGCGGTCGGTAGCGGAGGATCGGCGGTGTGACCACACAAGCCATCGCCGTCGACGTCGGCGGCACCGAGATCAAGGCCGCGCTGGTCGACGTCGGCCCCGACGCCGCGGCCACGCTGCGCCAGGTCCGCAGGCGCACGCCGCGCGGTGCCGACGGCCCGGCCACCGCCGACCTGGTGATCGACACCGTCGCCGACATCGTGTCCGAGCTGCGCACCGGCGACGCCCGGGCGGTCGGCGTGGTGGTGCCCGGCATCGTCGACGAGCAGCACGGCCTGGGCGTCTTCTCCGCCAACCTGGGCTGGCGCGACGAGCCGCTGCGCGACCGGCTCGCCGAGCGCATCGACCTGCCGCTGGCGTTCGGTCACGACGTGCGTGCGGGCGGCCTCGCCGAAGCCCGCTTCGGGGCGGCACGCGGGATGCGCAACGTGATCGTGATGCCCATCGGCACCGGCATCTCGGCCGCGATGATCTTCGAGGGCCGGATCCACTCCGCCGACGGCCGCGCGGGCGAGGTCGGCCACGTCGACATCGGTCACGGCGAGCCGTGCCAGTGCGGCGGCACCGGCTGCGTGGAGGCGGTCGCCTCGTCGGCCGCGGTCGCCCGCCGCTACACCGCCCGCACCGGCACCCCCGTCGACGGCGCCGCCGCCGTCGCCGCCGCGGTGCGCGACGGCGACCCGGACGCGGTCGCGGTGTGGCACGAGGCGGTCGACGCGCTGGCCAGGGGCCTGGTGACGCTGACCGCCGTGCTCGCGCCCGAGGGCATCGTGCTCGGCGGCGGGCTGGCGATGGCCGGGCGCCTTCTCACCGAGCCGCTGGCCGCCAGGCTCGACGACATGCTGCTGCCGTTCCACCGCCGCCCGCGCCTGGAGCTGGCGGAGCTGGGTGACACCGCAGGCTGCCTGGGCGCAGCGCTGCTGGCGACGGAAGGATTGAGTGCCCCGTGAACATGTCCTCTTCGCTGACGCTCGCCGGCGGACGGGTCGTCACCCCGGACGGGATCCTCGACGACGGCTGGGTCCGGATCTCCGGGACCGCGATCGAGCAGGTCGGCACCGGTCCGGTCGCCGGGGCCGAGGACCTGGCGGGCAGGCTGGTCGTGCCCGGTTTCGTCGACATCCACTGCCACGGCGGTGGCGGCGGCTCGTTCACCGGCATCGAGGTCGACCAGGCGCTGACCGCGATCGACACCCACCGCGCGCACGGCACCACGACGATGCTGGCCAGCCTGGTCACCGCGCCGCTGGCGGACCTGTCCAAGCAGATCAGCGCCCTCGGCGAGCTGGTCACCGACGGCAGGCTGGCCGGGATCCACCTGGAGGGCCCGTTCCTGTCCGCGGCCCGCTGCGGCGCGCACGACCCGGCCATCCTGCGGCCGCCGGAGACCGAGGCGGTGCAGCAGCTGCTCAACGCCGGCCAGGGCACGATCCGGATGGTCACGCTCGCCCCTGAGCTGGACAACTCGCTGAACGCGATCCGGTTGCTCGTCGACAACGGTGTCATCGCCGCCGTCGGGCACACCGACGCCCTGCTCGACCAGGTCGTCCCGGCGGTGGACGCGGGTGCGACGGTCGCGACCCACCTGTTCAACGGGATGCGACCGCTGCACCACCGCGAGCCCGGCCCGATCGGGGCGCTGCTGGACGACGAGCGGGTCACCGTCGAGCTGATCTGCGACCTGGTGCACCTGCACCCGGCCATCGTCAAACTCGCGGCGGGACACGCCGGTGCCGGGCGGACGGTGCTGATCACCGACGCGATCAGCGCGACCTCGGCCGGCGACGGCATCTACGAGCTGGGCAAGCTCCCGGTGACCGTGACCGACGGTGAGCCGAGGCTGGCCGACGGCTCGCTGGCGGGCAGCACGCTGACCATGGACGCGGCGTTCCGCAACCTGGTCGAGTGCGGCCTGCCGGTCGCCGACGCGGTGCACGCCGCGTCGACCCGACCCGCCGAGCTGCTGGGGATGGCGGACCGAATCGGTGCGATCCGGCCGGGTCTGGCGGCCGACCTGGTGGTCCTGGACGACGACCTGTCGCTGCACGCGGTGATGAAGGACGGGCGCTGGGTCTGAGCTCCGCGCGGGACCTGTGCGCCGGAGGTGCCGGTTCCGCGCGGGACCTAGGCTTGGTCGGGTGCAGCCTCAAGGTCAGAATCCCGAACGCCTGCTTTCGGCCGCGCTGCGCGCGCAGGCCGTCGGCGGGCAGTCGCCCTCGCCTTCGCCCGGGCCCGCGCCCGCCTCGCCGCCGCCCGCCCGGCGGAAGTTGCCGGTGGTCAGCGTCCTGATCTTCGCCGTCGTGCTCGGCTTCGCCGCCGGGGCTCTGGCCGGAGTCCTGTCGACGCTGTGAGCTTCGAGTTCGCCCCCGCGGGGGCGAATTCGGCGCCCGTGCGGGCTAAACGCCGGGCTGACAGGCGCCAAGGTACCGTTGGCAGGCGTGACGCCCGAATTGCCCGCGCTCATCGACGCCGCAAACACGTCATCGCTGGCCCTGCTCCCGGCATGGCTCGACCCCGAGAACATCATCAAATCGCTCGGACCGTTCGCGCTGATCGGCGTCTGCCTGATCATCTTCGCCGAATGCGGTCTGCTCATCGGGTTCTTCCTGCCCGGCGACTCGCTGCTGTTCGTGACCGGCCTGTTCGTCGCCATCGACGCGATCCCCACCAACATCGCGCTGGTCTGCGCGATCCTGGCGGTGTGCGCGTTCGTGGGCAATGTGGTGGGCTACTGGATCGGCCGCAAGGTCGGCCCGGCGATGTTCAACAAGCCGGACGCGAAGCTGTTCAAACGGCAGCACGTGGACAAGACCCACGAGTTCTTCGAGCGCTACGGCGCCCGCGCGATCATCCTCGCCCGGTTCGTGCCGATCGTGCGGACGTTCATCACCGCGGTCGCCGGCGTCGGCCGGATGGACCAGCGCAAGTTCTTCGCCTACTCCGCGATCGGCGGCCTGCTGTGGACCGTGAGCATGACGCTGCTCGGGTTCTTCCTCGGCAACATCCCGTGGATCAAGGAGAACCTGGAGGCCATGGCGATCCTGATCGTCCTGGTCTCGGTCGTGCCGATCATCGTCGAGTACGTCCGCGAGCGGCGGAAGAAGGCCCGCAAGGCAGCCGCCTGACCGAGCTCACCGACGCGCGGGTCCCTCCGGGGCCCGCGCGTTCGCGTTTCACCAGGCGTCGGCGAGGTCCGCGTGCTGCTCGACCCAGGTGTGCATCACGATCCCGGCGGCCACCCCGGCGTTGATCGACCGGGTGGAGCCGAACTGCGCGATGGACACCACCAGGTCGGCCCGCTCCCGGGACTCGTCCCGCAACCCCGGCCCCTCCTGGCCGAACAGCAGCACGCAGCGCCGCGGCAGCGCGGTCCGCTCGATCGGCTGCGCGCCCTGCGCGTTGTCCACCGCGACCACCGCGAGCGACTGCTCCGCGGCGAAGGCGCGCAGCGAGTCGAGGTCGGGGTGGTGGTGGACGTGCTGGTACCGGTCGGTGACCATCGCGCCCCGCCGGTTCCAGCGGCGGCGGCCGACGATGTGCACGGCCTGCGCGGCGAAGGCGTTCGCGGTGCGCACGACCGTGCCGATGTTGTGGTCGTGCTGGAAGTTCTCGATGGCGACGTGGAACTCGTGCCGCCGCCGGTCCAGGTCGGCGACGATGGCCTCCCGCCGCCAGTACCGGTACGGGTCGACGACGTTGCGCCGGTCGCCGTGCTCGAGCAGCTCCGGGTCGAACCTCTCGTCGGACGGCCAGGGGCCCTCCCACGGGCCGACGCCGACGCTGGTGCCCCACTCGGTGGGGCCGGGCTCCTCGCTCACCGGCGGTCCAGCGCCTGCCAGGCGACTCCCGCGTGCACGTCGGCGACGAGGTCGAGCATCGGCAGCACGGTGTTCTTGGTCGCGACCTTGGTCGCGAACGCCACCACGTGCTCGGGGCCGAACTCGATGACGCAGGAGTCGGTCCGCTGGTCCCGCAGCAGGCCGTCGACCAGTCCGGGGTTGAGCACCGCGCGGGCGAAGTCCGGGTCGGACGAGGTCACCATGAAGGACTGGTCGAACTGCGGGTGCCCGGTCGGCACGACGGAGTCCTGGCCCAGCGGGGCCCACTGCCCCTGGCGGGCGAGGTGCAGGCTCGGGCCGGGCACCGGCCGCGGCAGGTAGACGGCGATGGCGGCGACGTAGACGCGCTCGCCCACGCGCGGCGGACGCCGGTACTGCACCGCCTCGAACCGCACCCCGCGGTACTCCCCGCCGAAGTGGAACAAGTCCTGCAGCCCGAGCCGGCCCGCGAACCAGCGCAGCACCGCGACCCGCTGCCACAGCTGCGGGTCGGCGGGCAGCCGCTGCCAGCCCGCGCCCTGGCGCAGCAGCTCGCCGTAGCCGCGGAACTGCCGCTTGCGCAGCAGGATCCCGGCGGCCACGCCACCGGCGAGGATCAGCACGATCAGGATCAGCGCGATCGGGACGATGGCTTCCATCGCGTTGCCCTCCAGGGGAGTCTCGGCGGGCGGCCGGGTCGGTCCGTGTCGGGGTCGGTGGGTGTCGGGGCCGGTCCGGGTGGAGGTCGGCTCAAGTCCGGTCGGTCTGGGTCGAGCCCGGTCAGCCCAGGCCCGGGTCCAGTCCCGGCCCGGCTCAGGCCCGGGTCGAGCCCGAGCCAGGCCCAGGTCGAGCCCGAGCCAGGCCCAAGTCAGTCCGGACCCGGCTCAGGCCCAGGTCGAGCCCGAGCCAAGCCCAAGTCAGGCCCAGGTCGAGCCCAGGCCCAGGTCAGGCCGGATCCAGGTCGAGCCCGGGCCAAGCCCAGGTCCGCCCCAGGCCCAGGTCAGGCCGGGCCCAGGTCAGGCCGGGCCCAAGGTCCAGCCCGGGTCAGTCCGGATCCGGGCCAGCCCAAGCACCGGTTCGGCCCAAGCCCGATCCGAGCCAGCCCGGGCCCGGTCAGTCCCAGCCCAGGCCAGCCCGAGCCCCGGTTCAGCTCAGGCCGAGGTCGGCCAGCCCCAGCAGGGACCGGTACCGCAGTCCGGCCGCCTCGATCGCCTCGCGCGCGCCGGTGTCGCGGTCCACCACGGTAGCGACCCCGACGATCTCGGCACCAGCCTCCCGCAGCGCCTCCACCGCGGTCAGCACGCTGCCGCCGGTGGTGGAGGTGTCCTCCACGGCGAGCACCCGCCTGCCGGTGACGTCGGGTCCCTCGATGCGCCGCTGCATGCCGTGCGCCTTGACGTTCTTGCGGACGGCGAAGGCGTCCAGCGCCGGGCCGTCGGCGTGCATCATCGCGGTGGCGACCGGGTCGGCGCCGAGGGTGAGGCCGCCGACGGCGACGTAGTCCCAGTCGGCCGTCAGCTGCCGGAGCAGGGTGCCGATCAGCCGCGACGCCGCGTGGTGCAGGGTCGCCCGGCGGAGGTCGACGTAGTAGTCGGCGACCTTCCCGGACGAGAGCGTCACCTGGCCGTGCACCACGGCCAGGTCCTTGATCAGGCTCGCGAGCTCGGTGCGCAGCTGTTCGTCGACCTCTTCCACGAGCGGCCATCGTACCGGCCGCCCGGTGGTGCTCAGGTGCGGTCCGGCGCGGTCCTGGTCACGATCAGCCGCTGGAGGCGGCGCGGGATCAGGCGGCCGACGGCGACCAGCGCCTTGTACTGGATGCCGGGGATGGACACGGTCCTGCCGCCGCGAAGATCGGCCAGCGACTCGTGGACCACGTCGTCGGCGTCGAGCCAGAACGACTCCGGCAGCCTGCTCATGTCCAGCGAAGCCCGCTGGTGGAACTCGGTGCGGGTGAAGCCCGGGCACAGCGCCATGACCCGGACCCCGCTGCCGGTCAGCGGAACGGCCAGGCCCTCGGAGAAGGCGGTCACCCACGCCTTGGAGGCCGCGTAGGTCGAGCCGGAGACGGCGAAGAACCCGGCGATGCTCGACACGTTGATCACGTCGCCCCGGCCGCGCTCGCGCATGCCGGGCAGCGCGGCGCGGGTCAGCCGCAGCACCGCGGCGACGTTGAGGTTCAGCTGCCGCTGCAACTGCTCGCCCGGGGTGTCCCAGAACGCGCCGGAGGTGCCGAAACCGGCGTTGTTGACCAGGAAGTCGACGGGCCGCTGCACGTCGGCGAGCCGCTTCTCGACGACCGCGAGCTGTTCGGAGTCGGTCAGGTCGGCGGTGATCACCTCGGCCCGGATCCCGTGCCGGGCGCTGAGCGCGTCGGCGAGGCCGGTCAGCCGCTCGGTGTCCCTGGCCACCAGGACGAGGTCGTGGCCCTCGGCGGCGAGCCTGCGCGCGAACGCCCGGCCGATGCCGGCGGTGGGACCGGTGATGAGTGCGGTTGGCATACCCGAACGGTACGCGTCAGGACTGCTCGGACTCCTCGAACGTCCGGTCGTCGGCGGGGGCCGCGGTGTCGGTGCCGTTCGGGTCGGCGTCGAACGGGTCGATCAGGTCGGCGAGCTCGCCGAGGGCGCGCAGCAGCCGCTCCAGGCGGGCCGGGTCGGCGTCGGTGGGTTCGACGGCGGCCAGCACCCAGTCGTCCTCCAGCCAGACCACGGTGACGTCGTTGCCGATGTCCTCGGTCGCGTCGACGAGGTCGGGGGTGACCAGAGGGCGGGCGGAGGCGACGTCGGTGACGAACGCGTAGCGGGAGCCGACGGGGCCGAGCAGGTCGAGGCCGGAGTCCTGCGGCACGGGCACCTCGGGCAGCCAGAGCTCGACGGTCGCCGGGGTGCTGCGGCGGCAGCGGATGCCGGCGAGGACGGCCTGGCTGCGACCGCCGCTTTCCAGGTCGAGGACGTAGACCTGGCGGCGGCCGTCGGAGGTGAAGGTGGAGCCGGCGACGACGTCGACGGCGGTGACCCCGCTGAACTGGGCGAGCGCGCCGCGCCGCCAGCGGGTCGGCAGCACCTGGTCGGCCTCGGCGAACTGCCAGCCGCGCAGCGCCGCCCAGCGGCGGCGTTCGCGGTTGTGCTTGGCGGCGCGCTGGGACCGGTCGGTGATCAGCAGTGCCGCACCCGCCACGATCGCGACGGCGGCGATGACGAACCAGAGCCACGCAGGTATGCCCACACAGCGCAGGGTAGTCCGGTCGTCGCCGAACACGAAGATCACCTGGTCGGACACCGCCGGACCGGGCTAGCGGGTGACCGATGACCTGCGGCGACCAGGCAGAAGCCGGCCGGTCGCGGCGGCGTGCCGCCGTGGTGGGCGCGGGGGCTGCGGCGGGCCGCGGTAGGCCGCGGCAGCGGCGGTCACCTGCGGTGATGCCGCGTGAGGTGGGGTGGCGCCGGGCTGGCGGCGGGGTGGCGCTGTGGCGCGGGTGGTGGGTCGTATCGATCCAGTCACGGATCGCTGAGCGGTGGGGTTTGGGGACGAGGAGGGTGTCTGTCCACTTCGGACGGCGGGGCTTGTTTGGCCGGGCGGCGGCGCTTCGCGGCGCGCTTCGAGGTGTGCTTCGGGGTGCGCTTCGAGGTGCCGCGAGCCGGGCGAGGTCGATGCGCGGCGATGGACCCGGGCGGCTTCGGGCGGAGGCGACGGGTTGGGGGCTTCGGTGCGCGGGTGGGCTCCATCCGCCAGAACCCACCCGGGGCGCGCCTCGAAGCGGAGCCATCTCTGGGCGCAGATCAAGCTCGGCGAACCGAGCGCCAGGACCGGCACGCCGGAGCCGTGATGGTCAGGGAGCCGGAGCCGTGGTGATCAGCGGAGCCGGTGCCGTGACGGTCAACGAGCCGGAGCCGTGCTGATCAGCGAAGCAGGAGCCGCAGTGGTCAGCGAGCCGAAGCCGTGGTGATCAGCACGCCGGAGCCGTGATGGTTAGCGGGGCCGAAGCCGTGGTGATCAGCGAAGCAGGAGCCGCGGTGGTCAGCGGGCCAGAGCCCTGGTGGTCACCGGCCGGAGCGGTTGTCGCACATCCGGCGCCACTCCGCCTCGCCCGGTCCCGGAGCGGGCAACTCCGAGTCCGAGCGGAGACCCTCGATCACGATCGACACGTAGCGGGCGCGGAACTCGGCGCGGCGGTGCTCGCTGATCGGCAGGTTCGGGTTGAGGTGCTTGAACAGCAGCAGGATGTCGGCCCAGTTGACGTCCTTGCGGATCGCGCCCGCGTCCTGCGCCTCGGTGACCAGGCGGTCGACGAGCCCGGCCATCTTGTTCTGCAGGCGGTGGAACTCCTCGGAGTAGACGTGCCCCTCGTCCAGCGGGGGCAGCACCGTGCCGACCGGCGTGTTCTCCTCCAGGCAGTCGCGCATGAAGGTGGCGAGCGCCGAGAAGGGATCGTTCCGGGTGGCCAGCGCCATGTCGGCGAGCTGGATGATCCGGTCGAACGAGGCGATCCGGACGGCCTCCATGAGCGCCTGCTTGCTCGGGTACCGCCGGTAGACGCTGGCGACCCCGACCCCCGCCCGCCGGGCGACCTCGGACATCGGAGCGGCGAAGCCCTGCTCCGCGAACACCATCCGCGCCGCGGCGATGACCTGGTCGTCATAGGCAGCCGAGTTCCTGATCAGGGCCATACCCAACCGTACCTCGGAGCGGAACGCTCCGTTCCGAGGAATCGGACGTCACCGCCGGAACACCTCGAACGGGCCAGGCCCTGAGCCACCTCGAACCGGCCGGACCCAGGAACCGGAACGGAACGATCCCCTCCGATTCGCTCCTGCTGAGATCCACGTCCCAGAAAAATCCGCGCGGAGCGGAATAGTCCGTTCCGCTCAGGAGTTGATCCGGAGCGGAATGATCCGTTCCGATCTGGAGGGCTGGGGAATGACCATCGCGCCGGAAGTCGTGCGCACGCCGGAGCGCGGCGCTCCGAGGAGGTTGCCGAGGCAGTTCTCGTTCTGGTTCGTCGGTGCGCTCCTGGGCGTCTACCTGATGGCGTCGACTGCCCCTTCCCCGATGTACTCGATCTACCAGCAGCACTGGGGCTTCTCGACCACGGTGCTCACCGCCGTCTTCGCCGTCTATTCGCTGGGCATCCTCGCCGCACTTCTCCTGGTCGGCTCGCTTTCCGACCACGTCGGCCGCAAGCCGGTGCTGCTGGTTTCGCTCGCCGTGGAGCTCACGTCCCTGGTCGTGCTCGCGGTCGCACCCGGCGTGGGATGGCTCTACGTCGGCCGGATCCTGCAGGGGCTGGCCACCGGCGCGGCGACCAGCACGATCAGCGGCGCGCTGCTGGACTTCCAGCCCGCGGGGACGAACCGGGGCTCGCTCATCAACGGCGTCTCCGCGAGCTGGGGCATGGCGTCCGGGTCGTTGATGGCCGGAGTGCTGGTGCAGTACGCGCCGGGGCCGACCGTCCTGAGCTACGTGGTGCTCATCATCGCGCTGGTTGCCGCGATCCCCGTTGTGGTCACGATGCCGGAGCCCGTCACCCGGGGTTCTCGGTCGCTGCGCGAGCTGCTGCGCCCGCAGCGGCCGACGGTTCCGGCGGGCAAGGGAAGGGCGTTCGCGCTGCTCGCGACCACGATGCTGGCGACCTGGACCGTCGGTGGCACCTACATGTCGCTCGGACCGTCGATCGCGAAGGGCATGGTCGCCGGCTCGCCCTACCTCATCGGGGGTCTCGTCCTGGCGGCGCTCGCGGGCGTCGGCGGGCTGACGCAGCTCTTGCTGTCCCGCTGGACCGGTGAGCGCGCGGTGCGCGTCGGCACCTCGCTGCTCGTGGTCGCGCTGGCCGGGGTCGCGACCTCGGTGGCGATCGGTTCCCCGACGCTGTTCTTCGTCGCGTCGCTGGTGCTCGGCGTCGGCTGGGGCCTGACGTTCATGGGCGGGTTCCGGCTGCTGACCGCCCTCGCCACACCGGAGCACCGGGCGGGCACGTCGGCGATGATCTACGTCGTCGCGTACACCTCGGCCAGCGTTCCGGCGGTGATCCTCGGTTTCGTGACCACCGTGGTCGGCCTGCCCACGGCCACCATCGTGTTCGCAGCTGCGGCATCGCTGTTCGCCGTCATCGCGGGGCTCGCGACCTTCGTCCGCCGCTGACGGCGGGCGGTTGCCGCCGAAGGCCGCAGTGAGCCGAGAAGGCCGGATGCGCTCCTTCAAGATCCACATGTCCGAAGCGGTTCTGACCGATCTGCGCGACCGGCTCTCCCGCACCCGGTTCCGCGCTGATCTGTCCGATGAGGACTGGACGCTGGGACCCCCTCAGCCCTGGCTGCGCAATCTCGTCGATCACTGGCTGCACCGCTACCACTGGCGGGGCACCGAGGCCGAGCTGAACGCCCTGCCCCAGGTCGTCGGCGAGTTCGCCGGGCTGCGGGTGCACGCCTTCCACGTCCGTTCACGGCACGAGAACGCGACGCCGCTGCTGCTTTGCCACGGCTGGCCGGGCTCGGTGGTGGAGTTCCTCGACTGCCTGCCGGCGTTGACAGACCCGACCGCGCACGGCGGCGGCGCCACGGACGCCTTCCACGTCGTGCTCCCCTCCATGCCCGGCTTCGGCCTGTCCGGGCCGACCACATCACCGGTGGACGTCCCCGCCATCGCCGACGCGTACGCGGCGCTCCTGGCCGAGCTCGGCTATTCGCACTTCCTGGCGCAAGGTGGCGACTGGGGCGCTCGACCGGCCGCTGGACAACACGATGCTGTACTGGCTCACCAGCACCGCCACCTCGTCCGCGCGCCTGTACGCGGACTCCGAGTGGTACGGCTCCGACCCGGATGTGTGGGGCCGCAGGGTCGATGTGCCCACGGGGATCGCGCACTACCCGTTCGAGAAGACCCGTGCCCCACGCCGATGGAGCGAGATCCAGCGGAACGTGGCGTACTGGGCGGAGCTGCCCCGGGGCGGCCATTTCGCCGCCTTCGAGCAGCCCGACCTGTTCACCACCGACCTCCGGAACTTCGCGCGAGTCCTGGCGTCACGCTGAAATCACCTGCGCGGCGGCAAAAGGAGCATCAGACCTCCTGTTCCACGGTCAGCGCGTCGTTGTCGTCGGTGACGTCCACCCGCACCTTGTCGCCCTCGCGGATCTCGCCGCCGAGCAGCTTCTTCGCCAGCTGGTCGCCGATCGCCGACTGCACCAGCCGCCGCAGCGGGCGAGCACCGAAGACCGGGTCGAAACCGTTGAGCGCCAACCAGTCCCGGGCCGCCGGCTGCACGTCCAGCGTGAGCCGCCGCTGCGACAGGCGCTGCGACAGCCGGTCCACCTGGATGTCCACAATGGAGGTCAGCTCTTCGGTGGACAGCGCGTGGAACACCACGATGTCGTCCAGCCGGTTCAGGAACTCCGGCTTGAACTGCTGGTGCACCACCGCGCGCACGGCCTCGTCCCGCTGCTGCTCGGTCAGGTTCGGGTCGGCGATGGCCTGCGAGCCGAGGTTCGAGGTCAGCACCAGGATCGTGTTCCGGAAGTCGACCGTGCGGCCCTGCCCGTCGGTGAGCCTGCCGTCGTCCAGCGCCTGGAGCAGAACGTCGAAGACGTCCGGGTGCGCCTTCTCCACCTCGTCGAACAGCACCACCGAGTACGGCCGCCTGCGCACCGATTCGGTGAGCTGACCGCCCTGGTCGTACCCGACGTACCCGGGCGGGGCGCCGACCAGGCGGGCCACCGAGTGCTTCTCGGAGTACTCGCTCATGTCGATGCGGATCATCGCCCGCTCGTCGTCGAAGAGGAACCCGGCCAGCGCCTTGGCCAGCTCGGTCTTGCCCACACCGGTCGGACCGAGGAACAGGAACGACCCCGTCGGCCGGTCCGGATCGGCCACGCCCGCGCGCGCCCTGCGGACCGCGTCGGACACCGCGCGCACCGCCTCGGCCTGGCCGACGACGTGCGCGGTCAGCGCCTCCTCCATCCGCAACAGCTTGGTGGTCTCGCCCTCCAGCAGCCGTCCGGCCGGGATGCCGGTCCAGGAGCTGACGACATCGGCCACGTCGTCCGGCGTGACCTCCTCCTGGAGCATCGCCTTGTGCTCGCGCTGGGCCTCGGCTGCGGTCGCGAGTTCCTTCTCCAGCTTGGGAATCCGGCCGTAGCGCAGCTCGGCGGCCTTGCCGAGGTCGCCGTCGCGCTCGGCGCGCTCGGACTCGCCGCGCAGCTGCTCCAGCTGCGTCTTGAGGACGCGGATGCGGTCGATCGACTCTTTCTCGCCCTGCCAGCGGGCGGTGAGCTCGGAGAGCCGCTCGCGCTTGTCGGCCAGCTCGGCGCGCAGCGCGGCCAGCCGCTCCATCGACGCCGGGTCCTCCTCCTTCGCCAGCGCCATCTCCTCGATCTCCAGCCGCCGCACGGCGCGCTCGACCTCGTCGATCTCCACCGGCCGCGAGTCGATCTCCATGCGCAGCCGGGACGCGGCCTCGTCGACCAGGTCGATCGCCTTGTCCGGCAGGAACCGGGCGGTGATGTAGCGGTCGGAGAGGGTGGCCGCCGCGACCAGCGCGCCGTCGGTGATCCGCACGCCGTGATGCACCTCGTAGCGCTCCTTGAGCCCGCGCAGGATCGCGACCGTGTCCTCCGGACTCGGCTCGCCGACCAGCACCTGCTGGAACCGGCGCTCCAGCGCGGCATCGGTCTCGACGTGCTCGCGGTACTCGTCCAGCGTGGTCGCGCCGACCATGCGCAGCTCACCGCGGGCCAGCATCGGCTTGATCATGTTGCCCGCGTCCATCGCGCCCTCGCCGGACGCGCCCGCGCCGACGATGGTGTGCAGCTCGTCGATGAACGTGATCACCTGTCCAGCCGACTCGGTGATCTCCTTGAGCACCGCCTTGAGGCGTTCCTCGAACTCGCCGCGGTACTTCGCGCCCGCGACCATCGAGCCGAGGTCGAGCGACACCACGCGCTTGCCCCGCAGCGACTCCGGCACGTCACCGGCGACGATCCGCTGCGCGAGCCCCTCTACGATCGCGGTCTTGCCGACGCCCGGCTCGCCGATGAGCACCGGGTTGTTCTTGGTCCGCCGGGACAGCACCTGCACGACGCGCCGGATCTCGGCGTCGCGGCCGATCACCGGGTCGACGTCGCCGCGGCGGGCGCGGTCGGTGAGGTCCTGGCCGTACTTCTCCAGGGCCTTGTAGGTGCCTTCCGGGTCCGGGCTGGAAACCCGGGCCGAGCCGCGCACCTTCGCGAAGGCGTCCTTGAGCGCTTCGGGGGTCGCGCCGTGCCTGCGCAGCAGGTCGGCGACCTGCCCGCCCTCCGCGGCCAGCCCGACGAGCAGGTGCTCGGTCGAGACGTAGTCGTCGCCCATCTCGGTCGCCAGGTGCTGGCTGTGCGTCAGCGCCTTGACCGCCTCCCTGGACAGCTGCGGGGCGGAGACGGTGGAACCGCTGGCGGCGGGCAGCGCGTTGACGAGTCGCTCCAGCTCGGAACGCACCTCGGCGGGGTCGGCGTCGACGGCCGACAGCAGCGGCGCGGTCAGCCCGTCGCCCTGCGCGAGCAGCGCCCCGAGCAGGTGGGCCGGGGTGACGTCGGGATTGCCCGCGACGGTCGCGGCCTGGGCCGCTGAGGAGATCGCCTGCTGGGTTTTCGTGGTCGGGTTGAAAGCGTCCATTCCCTCACCTCGTCGCGCTTGTCTGTGAACATCGTCGACCCGCGGGCCGCCACCATGCACAACGTTAGGAAAGTTGAGTCAGTTCCACTCAAGTATGCCAGACGTCGAGATCAGCCGGAGTCCAGCTCCGCAGGCGGGTCGCAGCGCAGGCTTCCGGGCAGGTCGGCAGGCGGATTTCCGGGCAGGTTTCGAATAATTCGATCAGCGGTCATGTCACCACAGTTCCCGCAGCGCACGGCCAGTTCAAGTCAATTCACTCGAACAAGTGATCGACGAAATGGGCGGCTCAGTCCTCGCGGACGGCCTGGATGTCGATGTCCACCCGGAGAGTGGTGCCGATGGCGGCGATCCCGGTGCGCAACGCCTGGTTGAAGGTCATGGCGAAGTCCTCCCTGCGCAGCTGGGCGGTCGCCGTCGCCGATGCCCTGGTCCCGCCCCAGGGATCGGGGCCGACCCCGGCGAACCGCGTGTCGAGCCGCATCGGCCGGGTGACCCCGCACAACGTCAGCTCGCCGTCGAGGTCCCAGGCGTCACCGCCGCGCGGGCGCAGCGCCGTCGAGCGGAACGCGATCTCGGGGTTGCGTTCGACGTCGAGGAAGTCTGCCGCGCGCAGGTGGTCGTCGCGCATCGCGTTCGCGGTGTCGATGCTCGCCGCCGCGATCGAGACCTCGACCGCCGAGCTCTCGATCGGGTTTCCGATGCGGATCTCGCCGGTGAACTCGGTGAACCGCCCGTGGATGCTGCTGATCCCGAGGTGCCGCGCGGTCGCCCGGATTGACGAATGCGCGGGGTCGATCCGCCAGACGCCGGGCGCGGGGAGGTCGGAGCCGCCGACCTGGCGCAGCTCGACCACGCCGAGCGCGGCGGCGCGGCCGTCGTGGACCAGGGTCGTGCGGGCGACCGGCTCGTACCCGAGCGCGGTGATGATCGCGGTGTAGGTCCCCGCGGGCAGACCGGACGCGACCGCTGCGCCGTCTTCGTCGCCCTGCACCCGCGCGATCTGCACGCCCGCGGGGTCGATGACCGTCAGCGCCGCACCAGGCACCGGCCAACCGTCACCGGCGCGGACGGTGGCGGTAATGGCACCGTGGCCCTGTTCCATCTTGATTCCTCCTGCTCGGCCGGTGCGGTAGTGCGCGCGAGTGCGCACGACCGCACCGCGTGCTTCAGCAGACGGCACTCAGTCCGCGCTCGGGTAACCCAGTTCGACGTCGTGCTCGATGTGCTCGCCTGCCAGACGCAGCGAAGCAGCGACGGGCGGATATCCGGTGGCGATGACCGTGTACGCCCCGTCCGGGAGATCGGTGAACGTGTAGCCGCCCTCGGAGTCGGTCGCGGCTGCCGCGACGACGGTGCCGTCGGTGTCGAGCAACGTCACCCGCGCATCGGCCACCGGGCCGTTCAGACCGGCCGAGCGGACGATGCCGCTGAGCGTCGTGCCCGCCTGGAGCGCGATGTCGAAGTTCACCTGCTCGCCGTCGTCGACGCTGACGGAGCTGGCCGTGGGCCTGAAGCCGTCCGCGGTGACGGTCAGCGCGTAGGTGCCGCCGACCAGGCCGCCGAAGACGTAGTGGCCGCGCGCGCCGGTGGCGCAGGACCCGACCACCTCGCCCCGGACGTCGGTGAGCAGCACCATCGCGCCGGAGATCTCCCGGGAGCCGGCCCGGACGACGCCGCTGACCCCGCCCGCGCCGAACATCCGCACGTCGTGCGTCACCGGCCGGTCGCCGACGACCACCATCGACGCTGTCGGCTGGTAGCTGCCGCCGGAGGCGATCAGCACGTAGGTGCCGCTCTTCGGCGCGTTCAGCCGGTACCGGCCGTCGGCCGGGGTGCGCGCCCGGCCGACCTGACGACCGCTGGCGTCGGTGAGCGTGAGCACCGCGTCGGCGACGGCTGCCCCGGACGAGTCGGTCACCGTTCCGTGCAGGTTGAGATCGTCGCTCGGGCTTCCCGACAACTGGACTCCTTCGGTGCTGTAGGGCCGCGGCAGGACCGGCTCTGACCAGGCATCGGAGAGGTTGTTCACAGAGTTGTCCACAGGTTCCGCGGAACTGTCCACAACTGCGGTCCGTAGTCCCTCAACCTGGGGAGAACCGTTCGTGGCGGACGCCACGGAGGCACTCGATCGTGCCTTGTTGTCCACAGCTTCGGCGGAGTTATCCACAGGCTCGCGCGAGCTCTGTGAATCGATCGTGGTGCGCAGCGGAACCTCCTTGAGGAACAGCACCGCGAGCAGCGTCACGACCGAGATGCAGGCGGAGACGAAGAAGATGTCGCCGATCGCGTCGCCGTAGGCGGCCCGCACGATCACCTGCACTGGCTCGGGAAGCGCGTTGATGTCCAGCGAGCCGCCACCGGCACCGCCGGCCTTGCCCGCGAACGGCGTGCCCGCGAGCCCGGCCAGGATGTAGTCAGACACCCGCGTCGCCAGCACCGCGCCGAGCACCGACACGCCCGCCGAACCGCCGAGGGTCCGGAAGAAGGTCACGACCGAGGTCACCGACCCCATGTCCTTGCTGTCCGTGGTGTTCTGCACGGCCAGCACCAGGTTCTGCATCAGCGAACCGACGCCGATGCCCATGATCGCGAGGTAGCAGCCGACCAGCACCAGGTCGGTCTCGTGGTCGATCGTGCTCAGCAGCCCCATGCCGATCACCAGCAGGATCCCGCCGCTGATCAGGAACGGCTTGATCCGCCCGGTGCGCCTGGAGATGATCTGGCCGGAGATGGTCGACGACACGAACAGCCCGCCGACCATCGGCAGCGTCATCAGCCCGGCGGTGGTCGGGCTGAAGCTGCGGGCGATCTGGAAGTACTGGCCGAGGAAGACTGCGCCGCCGAACATCGCGGTGCCGACCGCGACCGTGCCGATCGTGGCCAGCGTGACGGTCGGAGAGCGGAACATCCGCAGCGGCACGATCGGGTCCGCCACCCGGGACTCGATGATCACGGCCACGATCAGCGCCAGCACCGCGCCGCCAACGTAGGCGGCGGTCTCCGGCGACGCCCAGGCGAACTGCTTGCCCGCGAGCGAGACCCAGACCAGCAGCAGGCTCACCCCGCCGACCAGGAACAGCGCGCCGAACCAGTCGATCTTGACCGGGCGCTTGACCACCGGCAGCTTCAGCGTCCGGCCCAGCACGACGAACGCGATCACCGCGATCGGCACCGTCACCCAGAAGCACCAGCGCCAGCCCAGCCACGGCGTGTCCACGATGAGCCCGCCGACCAGCGGTCCGCTGACCGTCGCGACCGCGAAGGTCGCGCCGATGTACCCGCTGTAGCGCCCCCGCTCGCGCGGCGAGACCATCGCCGCGATCACGACCTGGATCAGCGCCTGCAGCCCGCCCATGCCGATGCCCTGCACCGCGCGGAAGCCGATCAGCATCGGCATCGACTGCGCGAAGCCGCCGAGCACCGAGCCGACGGTGAAGATCGTGATGGCGAGCTGGTAGAGCAGCTTCTTGCTGAACAGGTCGGAGAGCTTGCCCCAGATCGGGGTGCTCGCGGTGGAGGTCAGCAGCATCGCCGTGACGACCCAGGTGTACTGGCTCTGGCTGCCGTGCAGGTCGGCGATGATGCGCGGCAGCGCGTTCGACACGATCGTCGAGCTGAGGATGGCCACGAGCAGGGCCAGCATCAGCCCGGACATCGCCTCCATGATCTGCCGGTGCGTCATCGGCTCGTCCTGCCCGGCTCGATGCGCGGGCACGGCACCGGCGGGCGCCGTGGTGCGAATCGTCGAGCTGGTCATCGAGCTCCTTCCGGGTGGTTCTGGTTCTGCGCGGCGCGTTGCAGGTCGCCCGCCGCCGAGGTCAGCAGGTCGGTCAGGCGGCGGAGGTCGTCCTCGTCCCAGTCCCGCAGCGCCTGGCTGAGCCATTCCGCCTTGCGCTGCTCCAGCGAGGTCAGCTCGCGCTCGCCTTCCGGGGTCGCGCGCAGCAGCGACACCCGCCGGTCGGCGGGGTCGGGGCGGCGGGTGATCAGGCCGGCCTCTTCGAGCCGGTGGACCTGGCGGCTCACGACCGAGGCGTCCACGACGCGGTGCTGCGCGAGCTCGGAAGCCCGGCATTCGCCGCGGTGGACCAGCTCGGCGAGCAGGCTGCCCGCCGCGTAGGGGAGGTCGTCGGTGAAGTGCAGCCCTCGCTGGAGTGCGACCTGCTTGAGGCCGATCAGGCATCTCAGGGGGCGCAGCAGTTCGCTGCAGATTTCGGGAGTGGGACCCATCGCGCTCAATCCTTTTAGTTGCTCAACACAACTATACTTGAGTTAGTTGTTCTTAGCAACTTGATGGGGAGTGGGGCGGGCGCGGGAGGCTCGGGGCGGCGGGGGCGGTCCCGGGGCAGGGGCGCCCTGGTGCCGGAGTGCCGGAGTGCCGGAGTGCCGGAGTGCCGGAGTGCCGGAGTGCCGGAGTGCCGGAGTGCCGGAGTGCCGGAGTGCCGGAGTGCCGGAGTGCCGGAGTGCCGGAGTGCCGGGACGGGTCTAGCAGGACGGCCCGTGCCCGGCTCGGTCGGAGTGGCGGGCACTGAGCCGGCAGGAAGCGGGCACGCCGCTGCGCTGGAGCGGGGCGCATCGGCCCAGCGGCAGCGGCACCAGCGACAGCGGGGCACAGCGACAGCAGGCACAGCGGCAGCGGACCCAGCGGCAGCGGGATACAGCGGTTCAGCGGAGAGCAGCGGCTCAGCGGGCACGGCGGCTCAGTGGCTCAACGGGGAACAGCGGCAGGGCACAGCGACGGCGACTCAGCAGCGGGTACAGCGACAGCGACTCAACGGAGAGCAGCGGCTCAGGGGCCAAGCGACTCAGTGCGGAGCAGCGCACGGGCCCGGCGGGCGCGCGCCGAGCGACCTGGAGCGAGCGCACCCTCCACGAGAGCGGGCGTGCCGACGCAGCGGGAAGTGGGCACGTCGACGCCGACCCGGTGGGATGGGGAACGCGCCCCGGCGGAGCGGAGCGAACGGTCCGGTAGGAAGCTTCCGGCGGCTCAGCGGGAGTGGGTCCGAGTGCGGTCGGCGGGAGTCGGTCCAGCTGCCGTCAGCAGGAGTCGGTCCAAGCGCCGCCAGCGGGAGCCGGTCCGGGTGCCGCCAGCGGGAGCTGGTCCGGGTGCCGTCGGCAGAAGCCGGTCCGGGTGCCGTCGGCGGGAGTGAGTCCAAGTGCCATCGGCGGGAGTCAGCTCGGCTGCCGCGGGCGGGAAGCGCTCCAGGTGCCGTCGGCCTGAAACGGCCCAAAGGTCTCCAGTGGACGAGCGCGGATCAGCAGGTCAGCGGACCAGCCGACCAACAGCCCCTCCGGGACGGGTCACATCATGCCGTTGAGCTTGTTCAGCAGCCGGGCCATGTCCTTGAGGTCCTGCGTCGTCCAGCTCGCGAACTGGCCGTGCAGGTGCCTGCGCCGCTGGTTGCGGACCTGCTCCAGCCGGGCTCGCCCCAGCTCGGAGAGCTGGATGCGGCGGGCGCGGCCGTCGTCCGGGTCGGGCACCCGCTCCAGCAGGTCCAGCTCGACCAGGGTGGCGATCTGCCTGCTCACGGTGGACTTGTCCAGCCGGGTCCGGTCCGCGACATCCATACCGCGCAGCGGGCCGTGCTCGTCGACCATCAGCAGCAGGCTGTACGACGCCGGGTCGAGGTCCGGGTGCACCTGCTCGGCGACCATGCTGGAGACGTTGCGGGCCCGGCGGAACATCATCACGAGCTCGCGCTCGATCGCCTCGGCAGCGGTCCGCCGGTCGATGCCTTCGTCGCGGACCCCGCCACCCGCGCTCCTGGCCTGCTCCTGCTCGATCACGACTCTCCCACTGTCCGCGGACACGGCCGCCGACTCGGCGGCCCCGCAGACAGTATCTTGCGAAATGTCTGGCTTGGGCAGGTCACCGGCCATGATCTCTTCGGGTGGGACGCGACTCAGCGCACCTCGGCGTTCACCCGGTGCCACGGCCGCGGGGTGCCCTTGGCTTCGAAGTAGTCGCCGCCCTTGCGCTTGACGTCGTCGGTGCCCCAGCTGCGCTGGCGCAGCACCGGGGCCATCCGCGGGATGTGCTTGCGGCAGTGCACGTAGGACTCCACCACCTGCACGACCACCCAGCGCTCCGGCGTCCGGCCGCGGTCGAACTCGGTCGGCAGCGCCGGGTGCACGGCCCGCAGCTCCGCGTCCTCCACGACCCGGGCCCGGCCGTTGACGTGCAGGCCGATCAGATCGGTGACGAAGTCGACCATCAGGATCCCGATGTGCGGATTCTCACTGATGTTGCCGAGGCTGGCGAGCACGCCGTTGCCCCGGTACTCGGGGTATGCGAGGTGGTGGTCGTCGAGCACCTCGATGAAGCCGGGCGGCCCGGCCCGGAGGCTGGAGTCGCACTCACCACCGGCGTCGGCGGTGGCCACGAAGGCCAGCTCCATCCGGCCGATGAACTCCTTCATCTGCGGGTTGAGGTGGTCGAGCACCTGGTCGTCGTAGAAGCGGCGCGCTCTCTTCTCGGTGCCGTAGGCGCACTGGAGCAGGTGCTCTCCGGACGATCCGGGCAGCCGGACCGCTTCGTCGGCGAACGGGTCCGCCGGAGGCTCCAGCGCGGGCCGGGACCGCGTCGGGGGTGGTGGTTCCGACAGCTCCAGCGCCAGCAGCTCCTCGTCCGCGGTGCCGGTCGGCGGCAGCGGGTCGGGTAACGCGCTCGGGGGTTGGCTGATCACGCGCGCCACCGTGTCACGAAACTCGTCCATACGGACAGTGGCCGATACCTGGTTCGCCCAACAGATCCACGGGATGTCTACAAGTTGTAGTTAAAATGCACTCAAAAGTGCCATCAAGGCGCACGCGACCCAGCGGGCACGTTAAGGTCCCCCCTTGTCGGGGGACGCTTGGCAGACAGTGACGTGCCTGAAACCGGTGCGACCGCCCACGTGGAGAAGACTGCGCCCGAACCATGACAGCGAACGCCGTACTGAGCCCCGGACCGCCCCCGAACCGCGAGCCCTCCGCCGGGGTCAGCCAGATGGTCCGCCTGATCCGCGAGAGCTGGGCCGTGGTCGAACCCCGGGCCGACGAGGTCGCCCGGTTCTTCTACGGCATGCTCTTCAGCCTGTCGCCTGCCACCCGGGAACTGTTCGCGGTGAACATGGAGGTGCAGCGCAGCAGGCTGCTGCGCGCCCTCGTGCACGTGATCCAGATGGTCGACCGGCCCGACGACCTGCTGCCCTTCCTGCACCAGCTCGGCCGCGACCACCGCAAGTTCGGCGTGGTCGCCGTGCACTACGAGGCCGTCGGCACCGCGCTGCTCGCGTCCATCAAGAAGCACGCGGGCGACGCCTGGACCGAGAGTGTCGAGCGGGCCTGGGCGGAGGCGTACACGGTCATGGCCTCGGCCATGACCGAAGCGGCCGCCGCCGACGAGGGCCCCGCCTGGTACAACGGCGAGATCGTCCACCACGAGCGGCTGAGCTGGGACCTCGCCGTGATCCGGATCGAGCCCGACCATCCGGTGCCCTACCAGGCCGGGCAGTACGTGAGCGTCGAGGTGCCGCAGCGTCCGCGGCTGTGGCGCTACCTGACGCCGGCCAACGCCCCGCGCGAAGACGGGATCATGGAGTTCCACATCCGCGCCGTCGAGGGCGGCTGGGTCAGCCGCGCGCTGGTCGGGCACGCCCGGCCCGGTGACGTGTGGCGGATCGGCTCCCCGATGGGCCGGCTCAACGTGGACCGCGAAGCGGGCCGGGACGTGCTGATGATCGCGGGCGGCACCGGCCTGACACCGATGCGCGCGGTCATCGATGATCTGGCGCAGTACGGCGACAACCCGCGGGTGCAGCTGTTCTACGGCGGGCGCGAGCGCGGTGACCTCTACGACCTGGAGAACCTCCAGCGGGTCGCGATGAGCAACCCGTGGCTGACGGTGACGCCAGTGCTGGAGAACGACCCGGCGGCGTCTGGCGCCGAGCACGGCACGCTCGCCGACGTGGTGACCCGCTACGGCGCCTGGTCGGAGCGGGACGTGCTGGTCAGCGGGTCGCCGGGGATGATCCGGGCGACGGTCTCGCGGATGCTGGTGGCCGGGACGCCGCTGGACCACATCCAGTACGACCCGTTCACCCTGGACTGAGCCCCGGATGACCGCGCGGTCGGGACCGTTCTGGGACGCGATGAACGGCCGGGCGCCGATGCCGCCGGCGGCGGCGTCGCTGGGCATGGAGTTCGTCGCCGCCGACGAGAAGCGCGGCACGATCGAGCTCGCGTTCACCGCGACCCGGGACTTCACGAATCCGGCGGGCAACGTGCTCGGGGCGTTCCTCGCGGCGATGCTCTACGACACGGTCGGCCCCGCGCTGCTCTCCACACTCGGGTCGGACCAGTTCCAGTCCACCGCGGACCTCAACGTCCGGTTCCTCCGGCCCGTCCGCCCCGGGCGGATCATCGGAAGTGGCCGCGTCGTGCACCGCGACGGGGACCTGGCCCACCTGGAAGCAGCGCTGTTCACCGGAGACTCCCCGGAGCCCGTCGCGACGGCGTCCGCCACCGCGCGGGTCATCTCCTGGGACCAGGCGCCCGGAGCTGTGTAGCGGGTTCAGCGCTTGCGGTCGGGTTTCCAGACGACGAGCGCGGTTTCCTGCCGGACCGGGACCAGGTCGCGGCGGTAGGAGGCGTGCACCTGGGCCGCGGCCTGCTCGGCGGCGGCGTGCGCGGCGGCGACCTCGGTCATCAGCTCCTGCACCTTCTCGCGCAGCGCGTCGACCTCGTTCTCCAGCTCGATGATCCGCTTGATGCCCGCGAGGTTGACGCCCTCCTCCTGGGAGAGCCGCTGGACCTCGCGCAGCAGGGCGATGTCGCGCGCCGAGTAGCGGCGCCCGCCCGCAGGGGTCCGCCCGGGGGAGACCAGGCCGAGCCGGTCGTAGCTGCGCAAGGTCTGGGCGTGCAGCCCGGACAGCTCGGCGGCGACCGAGATCACGAACACCGGGGTGTCCTCGTTGGCGCCGGGTGGGAACCCGACCGTCATGGTCAGCCGTGAACGCCGCTCACCGCTGGTCATGCCTTACCTCCCGAGCAACTCGTCGAGGTCCCCGCGCGGGTCGTGATCCGCGGTCGCCTCCGCGTACGCACGCAACGCCTCCGCCGCCTTGCCGTCCAACTTGGACGGAACCGCGACCTGCAGGGTGACCAGGAGATCACCGCTGCCACCGGTCTTGTTCTGCACGCCCTTGCCGCGGACCCGCAGGGTCCGGCCGCTGCTGGTGCCCGGCTGGACCTTCAGCGACACCTTCCCGTCGAGGGTCGGCACCGTCAACGTAGTTCCCAAGGTCAACTCGGGGAAGGTGACCGGAACCGTGATGGTGAGGTCGTCACCGGATCGGCCGAACACGCGGTGCGGCTTGACGTGCACCACGACGTAGAGGTCGCCCGCCGCCGCACCGTGCTTGCCCGGCTCGCCCTGGGCGGCCAGCCGGATCCGCTGCCCGTCCGAGACCCCCTGCGGGATGCGGACGGTCAGGGTGCGGGTGCGCGTGCTGACGCCCTCGCCCCGGCACTCGGGGCACGGGTCGTCGATGAGCTGCCCGCGACCGCGGCAGTCCGGGCACGGCTCGCTGAACGCGAACGCGCCCTGGTTGCGGGTCACCAGCCCGGCGCCCGCGCAGGTCGAGCAGGTGCGCGGGCGGGTGCCGGGGCGCGCACCGGAGCCGTGGCAGTTCGTGCAGGTCGCCGGGCTGGACAGGCGCAGCGGGACGGTCGCGCCCCGGACCGACTCGGTGAAGTCGATCGTCACCTCGGTCTCGACGTCGGCGCCGCGCCGGGGCCGGTTGGCCGTGGTCGCGCCGCCGCCGCGGCGGTTGCCGAACAGGCCGCCGAACAGGTCGCCGAGCCCGCCGCCACCGGCCTGCGCACCGCCGAACAGGTCGCCGAGGTCGAAACCGCCGGTACCGCTGCCGAAGCCGCCGAAACCGGGGCCGCCCTGCCCGCTGCCGAAGCCCGCGCCGAACAGCCTGCGGGCCTCGTCGTACTGCTTGCGCTTCTCCGGGTCCGAGAGCACCCCGTAGGCCTCGGACACGGCCTTGAACTTGTTCTCGGCGCGGCTGTTACCGGGGTTGGCGTCGGGGTGGTTCTCCCGCGCCAGCTTCCGGTACGCCTTCTTGATCTCGTCCGACGACGCGTCGGAAGAGACGCCCAGTTCGGCGTAGAAATCCTTGTCGAGCCATTCCCGTGCACTCACTGGACGCCCCTCCTCCCGCTCACGTCAGCCTTGCTCTGCCGGGGCCTCGCCCGGTTCGTGGTCGGTCACCGCGACCATCGCCGGGCGCAGCACCCGCTCGCCGAACCGGTACCCGCGCCGCAGCACCGCGGTCACCGTCGGTCCGGAGACCTCCGGCGAGGTGCTGTGCTGCACCGCCTCGTGCACCGACGGGTCGAACTCGTCGCCCTCCTCGCCGAACGCCACCAGGCCGGCCGCGTTCAACGAACCGACGAGCTTGTCGGCCACGGCCTTGAAGGCACCGTTGAGGTCGCCGTGCGACTCCGCGCGCTCCAGGTCGTCGAGCACCGTCAGCAGGTCGCCCGCCACGGACGCCTTCGCGGCCTCGATCACCGCTTCGCGGTCGCGTTCCACCCGCTTGCGGTAGTTCGCGTACTCGGCGGTGACCCGCTTGAGGTCCGCGGTCAGCTCGTCGACCTGCGCCTGCAGCCCGGTCGGGGCCTCGCCGACGGCCGCCTCGGCCTCGGCGAGCTCGTCGTCGAGGGTGCCGGAGATGGACGCGGCCACGTCCGGCTCGCCCTGGTCCGGGCCCGGCCCGGCGGCCGGGTCCGGAGTCCGGCGCTGACCGGTCTCCGGGTCGATCCGGCGGCGGTCCCGGACCACGACCGGCTCCTGCTCACCTTCGTTCTGCGACATCTCTGGCCCGTCCGCCGTCACTTCTTCTTCTCGTCCTCGTCGTCGACGATCTCCGCGTCCACCACGTCGTCGTCGGCCTTGGCCGAGGAGGTGGCGTCATCGGCGGCACCCGCGCCCGCACCGGCGGCGCCGGCACCGGCGTCGGCGTAGAGGGCCTGGCCGAGGGCCTGGGACTCGGTGGCGAGCTTCTCCACCGCGTTCTTGATCGCGGTGACGTCCTCGCCCTTGAGCGCCTCGTTGACCTCGTCGATGGCGGCCTTGACCTTGGTCTTGGCCTCCTCGGGCAGCTTCTCGTCGTTGTCCTTGAGGACCTTCTCGGTCTGGTAGACCAGCGTCTCGGCCTGGTTGCGGGCCTCGGCCTCCTCGCGGCGCTTCTTGTCCTCCTCCGCGTGGGCCTCGGCGTCCTTGACCATGCGGTCGATGTCGTCCTTCGGCAGCGCGGAGCCGCCGGTGATGGTCATCGACTGCTCCTTGCCAGTGCCCAGGTCCTTGGCGTTGACGTGCACGATGCCGTTGGCGTCGATGTCGAACGAGACCTCGATCTGCGGCACGCCGCGCGGCGCCGGGGGCAGCCCGGTCAGCTCGAACATGCCGAGCTTCTTGTTGTGCGCGGCGATCTCGCGCTCGCCCTGGAAGACCTGGATCTGCACCGACGGCTGGTTGTCGTCGGCGGTGGTGAAGGTCTCGGACCGCTTGGTGGGGATGGTGGTGTTGCGCTCGATGAGCTTGGTCATGATGCCGCCCTTGGTCTCGATGCCCAGGGACAGCGGGGTGACGTCCAGCAGCAGGACGTCCTTGACCTCACCGCGCAGCACGCCCGCCTGCAGCGCGGCGCCCACGGCGACGACCTCGTCCGGGTTGACGCCCTTGTTCGGCTCCTTGCCGCCGGTCAGCTCCTTGACCAGGTCGGAGACCGCGGGCATGCGGGTCGAACCGCCGACCAGCACCACGTGGTCGATGTCGCCGACCTTGATGCCGGCGTCGCGGATCACGGCCTCGAACGGCTTGCGGGTGCGCTCCAGCAGGTCCGAGGTGATGCGCTGGAACTCCGCCCGGGACAGGGTCTCGTCCAGGAACAGCGGGTTCTTGTCCGAGTCGACCGTGATGTAGGGCAGGTTGATGTTGGCCGTCGACGACGACGAGAGCTCGATCTTGGCCTTCTCCGCGGCTTCCTTGATCCGCTGCAGGGCCATCTTGTCCTTGGTCAGGTCGATGCCGTTGGAGGACTTGAACTTCTCCACCAGCCACTCGACGACCCGCTCGTCCCAGTCGTCACCGCCCAGGTGGTTGTCACCGCTGGTGGCGCGCACCTCCACGACGCCCTCGCCGATCTCCAGCAGCGACACGTCGAACGTGCCACCACCGAGGTCGAACACCAGGATCGTCTGCTCCTTCTCGCCCTTGTCCAGGCCGTAGGCGAGGGCGGCGGCGGTCGGCTCGTTGACGATCCGCAGCACGTTCAGGCCCGCGATCTGGCCTGCCTCCTTGGTGGCCTGCCGCTGCGCGTCCTCGAAGTACGCGGGAACCGTGATCACCGCGTCGGTGACGTCCTCGCCCAGGTAAGCCTCGGCGTCGCGCTTGAGCTTCATCAGCACCCGCGCCGAGATCTCCTGCGGCGTGTACGCCTTGTCGTCGACCGTGGTCTTCCAGTCGGTACCCATGTGCCGCTTGACCGACCGGATCGTGCGATCCACGTTGGTCACCGCCTGGTTCTTCGCCGGCTGGCCCGTGAGGATCTCGCCGTTCTTCGCGAACGCCACCACGGACGGCGTGGTCCGCGAGCCCTCCGAGTTGGCGATCACCGTCGACTCACCGCCCTCAAGGACGGAAACGACGGAGTTGGTCGTCCCCAGGTCGATTCCGACCGCTCGCGCCATGGGTGGTTCCTCCTGCTCAATTGCCTGTCCGCCCAAGGGCTGGTCAAGCCCGTTGAGCCTTGCTGGCTCAAGTTTTACCGACTCGGGTCCGCCCCCGTCAAACCGGGTTGAGCCGATCGCACTCAAGCTTTCTGCCTGTCCAACGCCCGGCCAGGTCAGGAAGTTCCCGGGACGCGAAGCAGCCGTGCGCCCGACTGCGGACGCACGGCTGCCCGGCGGTGCTCAGAGCGGCTTGACCTCGATCGATCCGCTTCCCGTGGACAGCCGGAGCTGCCGCGGGGCGTTCGGGTCCTGCGCCACGCCGATCTCCTCGCCGCCGCTTCCCGTGTCCGATTCCACCCGGTAGCCGCCCGAGGGGACCGAGAGGTCGATCCCGCCGCTGCCGGTGTGGATGTCGACGTCCTGCGGAGCGGCCAGGCGCGCCGACACCGATCCCGAGCTGACGTCGGCCCGGAAGCGGGCGCCGCGCAGGTCGTCGGCGTCGATCCCGCCGCTGCTGCTCTCGACGTCGACGTCACCGCCGATGTCCTTCAAGGTCACCTCGCCGGAGCTGGCCTTCACCACCACCGGCCCGGCCACCCGGCGCAGCTCGACCCCGCCGGATCCCACGCGGGCGTCCACCGAGGTCATCCCGTCCACGTCGAGGTCGCCCGACCCGAGCTCGCCGCTGACCGGCACCGGAGCGGGCAGCGTGACCCAGTACCGGACTTCGCAGTTCCACCCGCACTCGGCGTCGAGCCGCAGCTCGCCGCCCTCGACGCGGTGCGCGGGACCGCTGCCGCCACCGCCCCACCAGCTCCGGCGCACCTCCTCGCGGACCTCTCCCCGCGCGCCGGGCACGTACCGGATCTCGACGTCCCCCGACCCGCCGTTGAGCTCGACGCCGCTGATCCCGTCCACCGGCGTCACCGTCGACTCGGCCGCGCCGGGAACCGACGCCCAGGTCAGCGCCGCACCTCCCAGCAACACCAGCACCGCTCCGCCGACCGCGAGCCCCACACGAACCATCACGACTTCCCCCTTGTGATCACTGCTCAAGTTGCGGCCGACTCTTCAGAGCGGCTTGACCTCGATCGATCCGCTACGCGTGGACACCCTGATGCTCTGCTGGGAGTTCGGATCGCGCTGCACGCCGATCTCCTCACCGCCGCTGCCGGTGTCGGAGTCGACCCGGTACGCCCCCCTCGGCACGGCGAGGTCGATGCCGCCGCTGCCGGAGCTGACGTCGACCGTCCGCGGCGCGGTCAACCGCGCGCTGACGCTGCCCGAGGCGACGTCGGCGACGAAGCGCTCCCCGCGCAGCTCTCGCGCGTCGACCCCGCCGCTGCGACCGCGCACCTCGACGTCGCCGCCGAGATCGGCCAGGACCACCTCTCCGGAGCGGGAGTCCACCAGGACGGGTCCGTCGACGCGCCGCACGTGCACGCCGCCGGAAGCGACCCTGGCGTCCACCGACGCCATCCCGTCCACGTCGAGCGACCCCGACCCCAGCTCGCCGCGGACCGGCACCGGCGTCGGCAACGTCACCGAGTAGTCGACGCCGCAGTTCCAGCCGCAGCTGGTGCCCAGCACCAGCCGGTCGCCCTCGACCCGGTGCCCGGCGTCCGCGCCGCCACCCCAAAGAGCGGCGCGATGCACCTTCTCCCGCACCTCACCGCGGGCACCGGGTTCGTAGCGCACCTCGATCCCGCCCGCTCCGCCCGCGAGCTGGACCGACCCGATGCCCTCCAGCGGCACGGTCCGGATCTCCTCGTAGTCGGCCTGACTCCAGGTCAGCGCCGCCGCTCCCGCAAGCACCAGCGCCGCACCGCCGACCGCGAGCCCCACCCGGACCATCTCCAACCCCCTTGGTGATCACCCCCGAAACTACGCGCGGCGACCGCCCGTGACATCGGGGTGACCCCTGAGCCCGCCCCGGGCCGCCCCGGATCCGCCGGTCTGGGATCGCAGACGGGCACTGGCCGAGCGGCATTGGCGGGCGGGGCCCGCGGACCACCAATGGAACGCAACGCAACGGAGGTGGGTATGACAACAGCACTCGAAGTCGAGCGGCGTTCCATCGACCGGATCCCGGAAGCCGAGCGGCACGGCCACCCGCGCAGCCTGTTCACGCTCTGGTTCGCGGCGAACATGCAGATCACCTCGGCCGTGACCGGCGCGCTGACCGTGCTGGTGGGACTGCACCCGCTGTGGGCGCTGATCGCGATCGCGGTGGGCAACGCGCTGGGCGGGGTGCCGATGGCGCTGCACGCGGCGCAGGGCCCGCGGCTGGGCATCCCGCAGATGATCCAGAGCCGCGCGCAGTTCGGCGTGTACGGCGCGGTGCTGCCGCTGGTCCTGGTCGTCCTGATGTACCTCGGGTACTTCGCCAGCGGCAACGTCCTGGGCGGGCAGGCGCTCGCCGAGATCACCGGGATGCCGGTGGACCTGAGCGTGCTGCTCTACGCCGCGCTCTCGGCGGCGATCGCGATCCTCGGCTACCGGCTGATCCACCGGTTCGGCTGGATCGCCTCGCTGCTGTCGGTGGTCGTGTTCGTCTACCTGACCTTCCGGCTGCTGGCCGGGCACGACGTCGGCGCGGTGCTGGCGGGCGCGGAGCTGGACTTCCCCGCCTTCCTGCTCGCCCTGTCCCTGACCGCGTCCTGGCAGCTCACCTTCGGCCCCTACGTCGCGGACACCTCGCGGTACCTGCCGTCGAGCACGTCGGTGCGGTCGACGTTCTGGTGGACCTACGGCGGCACGGTGCTCGGTTCGGTCTGGGCGATGTCGTTCGGCGCGCTGGCCTACGCGGTGTCGGGCAACGCGTTCAAGGGCCGCGAGGTCGCCTACGTCGTCGGGCTCGGCGGCGAGGCCCTGGTGCTGCCGCTGCTGTTCGCGATCGCCCTGGGCAAGTTCACCGTCAACGTGCTCAACATCTACGGCGGCTACATGACGGTCGCGACGACGCTGACCGCCTTCACCCGCCGGATCGCGCTGTCACCCGCGGCGCGGATCGGCTACATCGCGTTCGTCGGTGTCGCCGGCGGGACGATCGCGGTGCTGGGGCGCGGCGACTTCCTGTCGAACTTCGTGCTGTTCCTGCACTTCCTGCTGTACTTCCTGACCCCGTGGAGCGCGATCAACCTGGTCGACTTCTACTTCCTGCGCAAGGAGAACTACGCGCTGGAGGAGATCTACGACCCGGACGGCCGCTACGGCCGTTGGTGCGCGCCCGCGCTGGTGGCCTACTTCGCGGGGATCCTCGTGCAGATCCCGTTCTCGCACGTGGAGAAGCTGTTCACCGGGTTCCTGGTGCCCGCGCTCGGCGGCGCGGACATCGCCTGGCTGCTCGGGCTCGTGGTGCCCGGGGCGATCTACTGGGCGGCCATGCGCGGCCGGATCCGCGCCGAGCCGGTCAGGGGATGATCCCGGCGCCGCGCAGGTAGTCGACGGGCTGGAGCACGTACTTCAGCGCGGGCGTGAGCTCGGCCGCGGTCGGCGGCCGGTCGGCGATCAGGCCCTGCATCAGCAGGCCGTCGATGGTGGCGAAGGCGGCCCGGATCGCGTCCGGGTCGCCGCCCTCGCCGCCGTTGACGTAGCCGGAGGCGACCTCGATCCAGCGGCGCGCGGCCGGGCGCAGCGCGGGGCGGCGGGCGGCGAGCAGGTAGAGCTCGTACTCGGCGATGGTCCGCTCGCGCTTGGCGTCGAGCATCTCGGCCAGCGACTCGGCCACCACCGCAGGCCACCGCTCGTTGGAGGTGACCTCGCGGGTCATCCGGTCCATGTCGGCGACCAGCGCTTCGACGCCGTCGAGCAGGGTCGCCACCAGCAGGTCGTCGATGCTGTCGAAGTAGTAGCCGATCGAGGCCGCGGGCACGCCCGCCTCGCGGGCGATGTTGCGGTGGGAGACCGCGGCGACGCCGTCGCGGCCGATGACGCGCAGCGTCGCGTCGACGAGGGCGCGGCGGCGCCGCTCGCCCTTGGCCCGCCTGCCGTCGGTCCCAACGGTCAATGCGCCCCTCCCAGCTCCAGCGCGACGACACCTCCGATGATCAGCGCGATGCCACCGATCTGCACGGCGGTGACGCTCTCGCCGAGGAACACCGCCCCGATGACCGCCACCAGCGCGACCCCCGCGCCCGCCCAGATCGCGTAGACGACCCCGACCGGCAGGCCGAGCTTGAGCACGGCGCCCAGCGCGGTGAAGGCGGCGAGGTAGCCGACGACGACCAGGACGGACGGGAGCGGCTTGCTGAACCCCTCGGACAGCTTCAGCGACACCGTCGCGATCACCTCGGACAGGATCGCGACCGCCAGGACCAGGTACGCCACCGGATACCCCCTCGAAACTTGTACGACCGCACTAGTTTCCAGGGTACGCACCGCAACGGCACTCAGAAGCCCCCAACCCAGCCGTCGCCCTCAAGCGGCGCAGCCGCTTAGCCCACCCTGCCAACCGGCACCGCCGCGGGTTCTCAGCCGTTCGCTGGCGAGGACAGCTTTTTCCGTCGTATTGGACATACGTCGGAAAAAGATTCCGGAGCCAGCGGACGCCTGAGGTTCCGCCACCCGACCCACCAAGCAAAACGAGCGAGTTACCCCCTCCGGGAACCGCCGTACAGCATCCCGGCGACCAGGATCACGGCCCAGATGCCCATCGGGATGACCGGCCAGAAGAACTTCAGCTCGCCGGAGGCGAACGACGTGACCGCCCAGATGCCGACCAGCAGGAACGACGTTCCGGCCCAGTCCCGCCACTCCTTGACCAGCTTCTCCCGGCCGCGGTCGCGGACCGCCTCCCCCGAAGCCGACGCCGAAGCCGAAGCCGACGCCGAAGCCGACGCCGGAGGCTTCGCGGGCGCGGGCAGGTCCGCCGTCAGCGGCGCGAGCTCGCCGACCGTGACCGCCGCGTACGCGACCCGCACCCGCTCGTCGTACTCGGCGAGGTCGAGCCTGCCCTCGCCGAACGCGGCCTTCAGCCGCTCGGCCACCGCCTCCCGGTCGGCGTCCGAAGCGCGCACGGAATCCGGTTCGGCCATCACACACCCCCACCGGGCAGCAGCCCGAGAACACCTGCGTAGTACACGATCCCAGCTCGGGCCAGCAGGAAGCCGACGATACCGAGGATCCACAGCCAGCTGTCGTCCTTCTTCGAACGCCGCCGCTCCAGCCAGCCCTCCAGTTTCGGCCGCAGGGCGGGCTCGAACAGCGCGAAGCCGAGCATCAGCAGCACCGGCGGCAGCACGAAGATCGCGTTGTAGCTGACCAGCAGCGGGACCGCGAGCAGCGGATCGGTCGTGTGGCCGCGCAGGATGCCGATCGCGCCGAGGTAGGGCAGGGCGGTGCTGAACTCGGCGACGGTGATCGTGATCCCGGCGGTGAACACCAGCGGCAGCGGCAGGTTCTCCGGCAGCTTCGGCATCCGCAGGCCCTGGCGCACCGACTTCGGCGGGAACAGCGCGTAGAGCAGCATCGCCGAGCCGCCGACCGCCGCGAGCGCGTAGCCGATGCGCTGCACGACGAGCGCGTCGGCGAGCCGCAGGACGCCGTCGAGCCCGAAGTAGATCAGGATGCCCAGGACCAGATAAGTGGCGAAAATCGCACTTGTGTACGTCACGACCCGTGACCGGTACGGCCCGCCGCGCAAGAGCAGGAGCACCGTGACGGCGAGCGCCGACGGGTTGAGGGCGTCCAGCAGGGACAACCCGTAGAACCCCAGCAACGACTGCACGACCCGAACCGACCCCCTCGGACTCCGCCCGGGCCGATGCTACCGAGAAAACTGGACGATCGCACAACTAGTTTTTGGTCTTCGGACCTCGCAGAATCACCGACTGTTCCCACCACGAGCACCGCCCCCCTGGTTACTCATGAGTAATAGGGCGTACGCTCCCCAAACGGACAACACCCGAAACAGGAGGCCGCGAGCATGGGTGCTGTACAGATCACGCTGGGTGCGATCTCGGTCGCGCTCGGCGTCGTCGCGTGGAGCATGTTCGCCATGACCATCGCCCGATTCGTGCGGATCATCCGCCTCGGGCAACCCGACGGCACCCGAAACGGTCCCGTCATGGCCCGGCTGGCCACCATGGTCAAGGAGTTCGCCGCCCACACGCGGATGAACAAGTTCCGCAACGTCGGAATCTGGCACTGGCTGGTCATGTGGGGCTTCCTGATCGGCTCCCTGGCGCTGTTCGAGGCCTACGGCGAGGTCTTCGTGCCGACCTGGGGCTGGCCGATCCTGGACGACCTCGCGGTCTTCCACCTGCTGATGGAGATCCTCGGCGTCGGCACCGTCGTCGGCATCCTGGTGCTGATCGCGGTCCGGCAGCGCAACCACCCGCGCAAGGCGGGCCGGGTTTCGCGGTTCCAGGGCTCGAACTTCGGGTGGGCCTACTTCATCGAGGCCGTGGTCCTGATCGAGGGCATCGGCATCCTCGGCGTCCGGGC
>NZ_BAAAUX010000029.1:121978-192164 GCF_039534165.1 Saccharopolyspora taberi
CCCGGTCGGCGCGCTGCTGCCCGCCAGCCCGGCCCTGGTGTCGGTGTTCGCCTTCGTCAAGCTGATGAGCGCCACGGTCTGGCTGATCGTGATCTCCCGGACCATGACGATGGGTATCGCCTGGCACCGGTTCTCGGCGTTTTTCAACATCTACTTCAAGCGCGAGGCTGACGGTGATGTGGCGCTGGGTGCGGTCAAGCCGATGATGTCGGCGGGCAAGCCGCTGGATTTCGAGGAGGCTGACCCGGACACCGATGTGTTCGGTGCGGGCAAGATCGAGGACTTCTCGTGGAAGGGCTGGCTGGACTTCACCACGTGCACGGAGTGCGGCCGGTGCCAGTCGCAGTGCCCGGCGTGGAACACCGCCAAGCCGTTGTCGCCGAAGCTGGTGATCACCTCGCTGCGGGATCACGCCTACGCCAAGGCCCCCTACCTGTTGGCCGGTGGCCGCAAGGACATGGCCGGTGACGAGGTCGGTATCACCGGCGACGGGGCTGAGGAGAAGCTCGCGAAGATCGACGCGCTCGCGCTGGCCGAGGCCGAACGCCCGCTGGTGGGCGGCCCGGACGAGCTGGGTGTGATCGACCCCGAGGTGCTGTGGGCCTGCACCTCCTGCGGTGCGTGCGTGGAGCAGTGCCCGGTCGACATCGAGCACGTCGACCACATCGTGGACATGCGCCGCTACCAGGTGATGATCGAGTCGAACTTCCCCACCGAGCTCGGGGGGATGTTCAAGAACCTGGAGAACAAGGGCAACCCGTGGGGCCAGAACGCCAAGGACCGCCTCGCCTGGACCGAGGACCTGGACTTCGAGGTGCCGGTGTTCGACGGTGAGCTCGCCGACGATGTCGAGTACCTGTTCTGGGTCGGCTGCGCCGGGGCGTTCGAGGACCGGGCGAAGAAGACGACCCGTGCGGTGGCGGAGTTGCTGCACATCGCCGGGGTGAACTACACGGTGCTCGGTCCGGAGGAGACCTGCACCGGTGACCCCGCGCGGCGTGCGGGCAACGAGTTCATCTTCCAGATGCTGGCCCAGCAAAACGTCGAGGTCCTCAACTCGGTGTTCGAGGGCCGTGAGCCGGGCAAGCGCAAGATCGTCGCCACGTGTGCGCACTGCTTCAACTCGCTGGCCAACGAGTACTCGCAGCTGGGCGGGGACTTCGAGGTCGTGCACCACACCCAGCTGCTCAACAAGCTGGTGCGGGAGAAGCGGCTGATCCCGGTGGCGCCGGTGGCCGAGGACGTCACCTACCACGACCCCTGCTACCTGGGCCGGCACAACAAGGTCTACACCCCGCCGCGGGACCTGGTGAACGCCTCCGGCGCCACCTTCCGCGAGATGCCGCGGCACGCCGACCGGTCGATGTGCTGTGGCGCGGGTGGTGCGCGGATGTGGATGGAGGAACGCGTCGGCAAGCGCATCAACCTCGAACGCGTCGACGAAGCCCTCGGGACCGCGCCGTCGAAGATCGCGACCGGCTGCCCGTTCTGCAAGGTCATGCTCACCGACGGCGTGACCGCCCGCCAGAACGAACAGACCGCCTCCGAAAGCATCGAGGTCGTCGACGTCGCCCAACTCCTGCTCAACGCCGTCAAACGCGGCACCAACGACAAGAAGGAACCGGAGACCGCGGAAGCCTGACGCGGATTCCGCTGGAGGGGTGGGCCCGGGCCGGGTCCACCCCTCCAGCGCTTTTCGGGGGCGGGTGAAGGACCGCCGGTACTCGGTCGGCGTGAGGCCCAGGTGCGCCTTGGCCCCCGCCCCGACAGCTACGCGGCCGTGATCGGGCGGTTCCGCGGCTGACGCGAGAAGAAACGCCCGCCCCGTCTCCGCATCGATCAGATGAACCTGTTCAGCAACGCTTCGGACTCCGGCCACCCCTCCAGGAGTGCCCGCGCCCGCTCCGAAGCGGCATCGGCCAGCCGCGTCGGCTCGACAGCAGAAGAGACCCGAAGCCGCTCCAGCAGCTCCCGCCGTCCCTTGCCGCGCATCAGCAGCAGCACGAACGGATCGGCGTCGAGCAGCCAGGACGCCTGGTAGCTGAGCGCGGCGGCGTGCCTGCACGGGTGCTCGAAGTCCGGGCAGTCGCAGTCCGGCTCCAGGTCACCGATGCCCGGCAGCAGCCGGACACCCGCGTCGTCGGCGGAGGCGACCAGCTCCTCGGGCATCTCGCCTTCGAGCAGCGCCGCGATGTGCCCGGAACGGGCCGAAACCCGCTCCAGGAACCGGTCCCATTCCACTTCGGACAGTTCTTCGAGCACCAGCTCGGTGCGGTGCTCGCCCGCCTCCCCGCTGACGGTCGCCGCGATCCGCCCCGGGCTGACCGCGATCGGTCCGACGTGCCCGCCGAACGCGTACCGGCGGCCGTGCACCAGCTGGTCCGGGTCGAGCGCGGTGTCCTCCACCGCCCGCAACCACGCGTTGCCCCACCAGGTCCGGGCGAACCGGCTGCGCCGCCGGGTTCCCTTGGGGAAGGCGGGAAATCCGCGCACCCGATCGTTCATCGCGCACCTCCCGGCCCGACCAGCTCGGCCAGTTCGGCGTCGGAGAGCTCGGTCAGCGCGGCCTCGCCGGAGGCCAGCACGGACTCGGCCAGCGACCGCTTCCGGTGCAGCATCCCGGCGATCCGGTCCTCGACCGTGCCCTCGGTGATCATCCGGTGCACCTGCACCGGCCTGGTCCGGCCGATGCGGTGGGCGCGGTCGGTGGCCTGGTCCTCCACCGCCGGGTTCCACCAGCGGTCGTAGTGCACGACGTGGTCCGCCCTGGTCAGGTTGAGCCCGGTCCCGGCAGCCTTGAGCGACAGCAGGAACACCGGCACCGCGCCTTCCTGGAACTCGCGCACCATCCGCTCCCGCTGCGGCACCGGCGTTCCGCCGTGCAGCAGCCGCGTCGCGATGTCCTGCCCGGCGAGGTGCCGTTCGAGCAGCTTCGCCATCTCGACGTACTGCGTGAACACCAGCACCGATCCGCCTTCGGCCAGGATCGTGCCGAGCAGCTCGTCGAGCAGCTCCAGCTTCCCCGACCGGCCTTCGAGTTCGCCCCCGCCCAGGAAATGCGCCGGGTGGTTGCAGATCTGCTTCAACGAGGTCAGCAACCGGACGACCAGGCCGCGCCGCTGGATGCCCTCGCTCTCCCGGATCTCGGCCATGGTTTCGCGCACCACGGCCGCGTACAGCCCGGCCTGCTCCGGCGTCAGCTGCACCGGCAGGTCGGTCTCGGTCTTCGGTGGCAGTTCCGGCGCGACGCCCGGATCGGACTTGCGGCGACGCAGCAGGAAGGGCCGGACCAGTCGCGAGAACCGTTGCGCCGCACCGGGTTCCTGCTCGATGCGGCGGACCCAGTGACGCCGGAACTCGGCCGCCGTGCCCAGGAGCCCCGGAGTCGTCCAGTCCAAGATGGACCAAAGATCCGCGAGGTCGTTCTCCACCGGTGTTCCGGTGAGCGCGACGCGCGCGCGGCAAGGGATCGCGCGCAGGGCTTTCGCCGTACCGGACCGGTGGTTCTTCACGTGCTGCGCCTCGTCGGCAACCACCATGCCCCACCTGACCCCGGCCAGCGCTTCGGCGTCGACCCGCAACGTTCCGTACGTGGTCAGCACGAATCCCCTGACGTCATCGAGAGATCGCCGCGTGCCGTGGAACCTGCGCACCCCGACGCCGGGCGCGAAGCGCTCGATCTCGCGCTCCCAGTTGCCCAGCAGCGACGCGGGGCAGACGATCAGCGCCGGTCCGCCGCCCCGGTGCAGGTGCACCGCGATGAGCGTGATCGTCTTGCCCAGCCCCATGTCGTCGGCCAGGCAGCCGCCGAGCCCGAGCGAAAGCAGCCGGTCCAGCCACCGCAGCCCGTCGAGCTGGTAGTGCCGCAGGGTGGCGTTCAGCCCCGGCGGTTGCGGGATCTCGGACTCCGCGGTCAGCTGCTTCCGCAGCGCGTCCATCCCGCGGACCTCGACCTCCGCCCCGTCGACCTCGGTGCTCCCCGACACCAGCGCCCCGAGCGCGGGTTCCAGCTCGCGATTCCCCGCCCTGCGGGCGGTTCCTGCATCGACGAGCGCCCACCTGCCGCGCAGCCGTACGATCGGCCGCTGCGCCGAGGCGAGTTCGTCCAGCTCCGCCTCGGACAGCGGCTCGCCGTCGACCGACAGCCCCCACTCGAACCGCATGTCGTCCACAAAGGACCTGCCGGAGGCGTGGACGAACGGGCGGACGTCGCGCACCAGCTCCTTGGGCCAATGCACGTCGACTCCGGCCCCGGCGAGACGGGCCGCCGCGCCGCTGAGCAGGTCCTCGATTTCGTCGTCGTCCAGCGGAAGTGCGTCCGGCACGGCGTCGTCGAGCAGCCGCTCCAGCGGCGGCCACGTCCGCGCCGCGCGGCGGAGCGCGGGCACGACGTCGCCGGGCGGGAGCTCGCGCGCGTCGACGACCCGCGCGGGATCGGCGAGGCTGTGCGCCTGCACGACCGCCCGCGACGGCCCGTCCGGCTCGATCTCCAGCCGCAGCGAGAGCCGCACGTCGTCGCCGACCGGATGTGGCTCGACACCGGCGGAATCCGCGGTGCGGGGCAGCTCGTCGGCGACGGCGTCCAGGAACGCGCGGACGAGCTCGACCGGCTGGTGCGCGGCCAGCCGCCGGACGCACTCGGCGTCCTCCGGGTCCAGCGGTCCGACGCGCCAGGCGTCGAAACCGCCGGTCGCCACGCTCGGCACGATCCGGCCCCGGGCGACCAGCCGCAGCGCCAGCACCGCGACCGCCGCCCAGAACCGCTCCGGAGGAGCGTCGGCCCGCTGCAACAGCGGGACCGCCTCCAGCACCCGCATCCTGGTCCCGTCTTCGAGGACCAGCCTCGAATCGCGCGGCGGTTCCGCCGCCTCGAACCTCACCGGGCAAGACCTCCGAAGAACGCGCGGACGTCGGCGACGTAGAGATCGGGCTGCTCCATCGCGGGGAACGTGCCGCCCCGGTCGTGCTCGGTCCAGCGCACGATGTTGTTGTCCCGCTCGGCGAAACGCCGCACCGGGGCCAGGATGTCCTTCGGGAACACCGCGACCGCGTGCGGCACGGTGCCCTTCTGCAACTGGTCGATCACGCCTTCCTCCGCCGCGTGCTCGGAGGTGTCCGGCGTTTCCACGAACGACCGCGCCGAGGAGTGCGCGGTCCCAGTCAGCCAGTACAGCATCGCGGTGGTGAGGATGCGGTCGCGGTCGACGGCCGCGCGCTCCCAGTCGGTCCATTCCCGGAGCGCGCCGACGATCCACGCGAGCTGGCCGACGGGCGAGTCGGTGAGCGCGTAGGCCAGCGACAGCGGCTTGGTGGACTGGATCAGCTTGTAGCCGTAGAGCTCCTTCATGTACCGGTCCCACGCGCCCATGCGGGCGAAGTCGGTCAGCCCCTCCATCTCGGCCGGATCGCCGGACGGGAAGGTGATCAGGCCGTTGGTGTGCACGCCGACCACGTTCTCGGGCGCCACCAGCGCCAGCTCGCGGGAGATCCACGACGCCCAGTCGCCGCCCTGCGCGGCGTAGCGGTCGTAGCCGAGCCTGCGCATCAGCTCCGCCCACGCCTCGGCGATCCGGCGCGTGCCCCAGCCCAGCTCGCGCGTCGGGCCGGAGAACCCGTAGCCGGGAGGCGCCGGGATGACCAGGTGGAACGCCTGCTCGCCCGCGGGCGGGTCGGTCAGCGGGCCGATGACGTCGAGGAACTCGGCGACCGAGCTGGGCCAGCCGTGCGTGATGACCAGTGGCAGCGCGTCCGGCCGCGGCGAGCGGACGTGCAGGAAGTGCACGCGGGCACCGTCGATCTCGGTGGTGAACTGCGGGTGCTGGTTGAGGCGCGCCTCCTGCGCGCGCCAGTCGTAGCCGGTGCGCCAGTGCTCGGCGAGGTCCCGGAGGTAGCCGACCGGCGCGCCGTGCTCCCAGCCGAGACCGGGGAGCTCGTCCGGCCACCGGACGCGGGCCAGGCGTTCGCGCAGGTCGTCGAGGTCGGCCTGCGGGATGTCGATGCGGAAGGGCTGGATCTCGGTGGTCAAGGCGCTCCCTTTCGTACGGCGTACGGTACCTAATACGTCCGAGGGTGCGGGTTTGTTCCCGAGGTGCGAAAAAAATCGCCCCCGACTTCGAGCCGGGGGCGATTTCGGAGGAAAGGGCTGGTCAGCTGCCCATCTCCTCCAGGGAGCGGCCGTTGGTCTCCTTCAGGTACTTGACCACGAACACCAGCGAGAGCAGCGCGAACACCGCGTACATGAAGTACGTGGCGGGCAGGTTCCAGTCGCGCAGGCTCGGGAAGCTCACGGTCACCAGCCAGTTCGCGACCCAGTTGGTCGCGGTGCCGACGGCCAGCGCGGCGGCGCGGATCCGGGCCGGGAACATCTCGCCCAGCAGCACCCACATCACCACGCCCCACGAGCCGGCGAAGAACAGCACGAACGCGCTCGCCGAGATCAGCGCGACCACGCCCCACTGGTACGGCAGGTGCGCGTCCTCGCCGACGACCTCGGCGAAGCTGAACGCCCAGCCGGTCACGGCCAGCGACACGGCCATGCCCAGCGAACCGATCACCAGCAGCGGCTTGCGGCCGATCTTGTCGACCAGCGCGATGGCGATGAAGGTGCCGACGATGTTGACGATCGAGGTGAACAGGCTCAGCAGCAGCGAGTTGCTCTCATCGATGCCGACCGACTGCCACAGCGACGACGAGTAGTAGAAGATCACGTTGATGCCGACGAACTGCTGCAGCGCGGCGATCGCCATGCCGACCCAGACGATCGGCAGCACGCCGAAGCGGCCCTTGAGGTCGCTGAGCCGGGGCTTGTGCTCGCCGCCCAGCGCGCCGCGGATCTCGGCGATCTTCTCGTCCGGATCGCCGCCCTCGATCTTGGCCAGCACCTCGCGGGCGCGGTCGGCCTTGCCTGCCGCGACCAGGTAGCGCGGCGACTCGGGGATGGCGGAGGCGACGACCAGGTAGATCACCGCGGGAACGGCAGCGGCGCCGAGCATCCACTGCCACGCCTGCAACGGCCCGAGCATCCCGGAGGCGCTGCCGCCGGCAGCGGCGGCGAGGCCGAAGTTCACCAGCTGCGACACGGCGATGCCCAGCACGATCGCGAGCTGTTGCAGCGAAGCGAGCCTGCCGCGGTAGGCCGCGGGCGCGACCTCGGCGATGTAGGCCGGGGCGATCACCGACGCGATGCCGATGGCGACACCGCCGACCACCCGCCACAGCGCCAGGTCCCAGATCGCGAACGGCACCGCGGAACCGACGGCGCTGATGATGAACAGCACGGCGGCGAGCTGCATGACGCGGATGCGGCCGATCCGGTCGGCCAGCCCGCCCGCGATCCCGGCGCCGACGGCGGAACCGAGCAGGGCGGACGAGACGGTCAGCCCGGTCATCGCGGAACCGACCTGGAAGTGGGCCTGGATGGCGTCGACACCGCCGTTGATGACGGAGGTGTCGTAGCCGAAGAGGAACCCGCCGAGGGCCGCCGCCCCGGCGATCATCACCACGTGCCCCAGGTGTTCGGTCGAAGCGCCAGGGGCTCGCGACTGCGATACCGACATCGAGTTCTCCCGGTGCCCGCCCGCCGATCAGCCCCTTTGCGTGATCGTTCCAGTGCGTCGGGCCCCGACACCGTAAGTTCTGAACCCGAACTTGACTTCCACGATTCAGAGTGACCCTGAACACACCGGAGCTGAATCGGACCAGATCGCCTGACCAGTGGCAACGGACCGAGTCGGAGCGACTACCGCCTGGTGTCGGCGCGGACGAAGTTCAGGTACGCGCGCGAAGGGGTCGGGCCCCGCTGGCCCTGGTACCGCGAACCGGCCTCCCGCGAGCCGTAGGGGTGGTCGGCGGGGCTGGAGAGCCGGAACAGGCAGAGTTGCCCGATCTTCATGCCGGGCCACAACGTGATCGGCAGGTTGGCGACGTTGGAGAGTTCGAGCGTGATGTGCCCGGTGAACCCGGGGTCGATGAACCCGGCGGTGGAGTGGGTCAGCAGCCCGAGCCGCCCGAGCGAGGACTTGCCCTCCAGGCGGCCCGCGAGATCGTCCGGCAGGCTGACGAGCTCGAAGGTCGACCCGAGCACGAACTCCCCGGGGTGCAGCACGAAGGGCTCCCCGTCGGGCACCTCCCGCAGCGAGGTCAGCTCGTCCTGCTGCTGCGAGGGATCGATGTGGGTGTACTTGGTGTTGTCGAACACCCGGAAGTAGCGATCCAGCCGCACGTCGATGCTCGACGGCTGGATCATGGCGGCGTCGAAGGGATCCAGCTCCAGACGTCCGTCGGCGAGCTCTTTGCGCAGGTCCCGGTCACTCAGCAACACCGGTCAAGCGTATCGGGCAGCCGGTTACCGATCTTCGACGGCCGCCGTGCTAGGCTGTCACACGCCGCGAGCGGCAGTGCGGATGTAGTTCAATGGTAGAACATCAGCTTCCCAAGCTGAGAACGCGGGTTCGATTCCCGTCATCCGCTCTCTTGGCGAAGGCCCAGGTCAACGACCTGGGCCTTCGTCGTTTCTGGACCGCGCGGGTGGGCATCTGGCCCGAACGCGTGAATCTTGGGCGCCTCCTGTAGACGAAACGGGCTTTCGTCGCGAGTTCCTGTCAGATGGAAGGGACTGGGAGGACGGAGACGGATGATCACCGTTTGGGCACTGGTGGCCGTGCTGGGGTCGGCGTGCGTTGTCCTGTTGCGCGACCTCATCGCTTTGCATCGCAGTCGGCTGCGGCGGGCCAGTCTCGAACGACTTGCGTTCGAGGCGCGTTCCGGCTTCCGGGTTGTTGATCGGGATGCGGACGGGTCCACCACCGAGGTCACCGCGGCGCCGTCGCCCGGGCGCGGGGCGATGGCCGCCGACGAGCCGGAAACAGACCATGTTCGGCCCTGAGGAGCCTGGCGAGCCGTTCGAGGAGTTCTACCTGGCTACCGCCGAGCAGGTTGTTCGCGTGATTACCAGGATGGCTGCGGGCAATTCGCACCTGGGCGAGGAAATCAGCCAGCAAGCCTACGTGGCGATGCTGGAGTGCTGGCCGAAGCGCCGGCATGCTTCCCAGGAGGACAATCGTCGCTATGTAATCGGGATCGCCGCGAAGAAGCTCGCCGACTGGTACCGGCGCCTGCGCGACTGGGATGCCATCGACGACGAGAACGACTGCCCTGCCGTTGATCCTGGATTCGACAAGGTGCTCAACGAACTGTCGGTGTTCAAGGCAGTCCGGGACCTGATCGAACAGCAGCCGGCTCACCGGCGCAGCGTCGGAGTGCTGTACTTCGTCGAAGAGTGGCCGTACCAGGAGATCGCGGAGGCTTTGGCCATCAGCGAATCAACGGTACGAACGCAGATCGAACGACTACGTGGACACCTGAAGCCATTGATCCACCAGCTCTACGGGGGAGGCGAACGATCATGAGCGCTACCGACGATGCCCGTGAGTTGGTGCAGCGGGCCTACGACGCCGACTCCCGTCAGAGCACGTTCGACCCGCACAACGGGCTTGCCGACGTGCTCCGCCGCGCTGGTGTGGTGCGTGGTGCGCAAAGAGCAGCACAACACTCCGCGCAAGAGCGCACGGCAACTGAGCACGTTCGCCGCGGCGGCACGGCCGGAGTGGTTGCGGTGGGTAGGTATTCCGTTGCTGGGACGGCGGTCCTCGAAGAGCCGGGCACCGTCACAGCGGCGAACATCGCCGATTGGCCCCGCACGGACCTGCTCGACCCGCTTACCCAGCTGCCTGGCCGCGATCTGCTGCTGGACCGGCTCGAACAGTCACTGACCCGCTCCCGAACCCGCGGCACGCTGACCACGCTGGTGCTGCTCGACGTGCATCAGCTCTCCGCCTTCAACACCGAGCACGGCTTCGAGCGCGGCGACGAGCTGCTCACCACACTCGCCGGTCGGCTGTGTGAAGGGATGAGCGACAGCTACACCGTTTTCCGGTACGGCGGGGACGAGTTCGCCGTGGTCGCGGAGCACCCGGGCGGCACCGGTGAAGAGATCGCCGAGCAAGCCCGGGAGGTCACGAGCTGGCCGATGCGCGTCGGTCGCAAGCGGGTCCGCCCCGGCCTCCGTGTCTCATGGGTCACCACGAACGGGCGTGCCTCGGTCGACTCCGTACTCGCCCGCGCGGAGCAGCTACTCCATAACTGACGCGACGGCGTCGAGGATCTTCGTCCACGGGAGGTCCCGGTCCGCTTCCGTCCCCGGGGCCGGAAGCGGGTCGTCGGCCAACACCAACACGCCGGCGCTGCGGAGGGCGTCGACGTGGGAGGTCCACGCGGGGTGGCCGGCGTGGGCGGTGTTGATCTTCGGGACGACGATCACCGGGACAGTGCGGGCTCCGATGACTTCGCAGGCCGCTGTCAGGGCCTGGTTGTCGGCGAGGCCGAGGGCGAGTTTGGCGACTGTGTTCGCCGTTGCGGGGCAGACGAGGTAGCAGTCGATCGGTGGGTGCGGCTTGTCCTCCGTCGGCAGGCGCGGCGTGGTTCGGCAGGGCAGGCCCGTCACGTCCTCGATGCGCTGGAGTTCTCCGTTGGCCTGCAACCAGGTTCCGGCCGTCGGCGTCAGCGTGACCGCGACCTGCCAGCCTCGGGCTATCGCGGGTTCGATCAGCGCTGGGCGGATCTTCTCCACGCCGTCGGCCGCCGAGCCGATCAGGCCCAAAGTGCCCATCGGTTCCCCAATCCTTCGACTTTCCGACATGATCGGACCATGACTGCGTCGCGCGTCATCATCGCTTCCAGCCTGCTGTTCGCCGCTACCGCGTGCGGCGAGCAGGCGGCCGAGGTTCCCGAAGCGCCGTGCCCGGAAGCTCAGGTCGAGAGTTCCTCCGCCCCGCGCGGCGATATGCCGCCCAACCACGCCGACAATCGCGCGTACCTCGAGACACGCAAGCTCAGCGTGGACGAGCGGTGCAAGGGCGAGGCTGAAGCCGGGAAGATCCGGACTGCCGTCGAACAGCTCCGCGTGGACGGGCGGCTCGGGGCGGCTGACGTTCGGAACGCCTTGGCAGGGCTCGGATATCAGGCGGTCGACGTTTCCGAGATGACCGCGGGCACGAACTTCGTCGTCGACTTGCTGCCGATTTGCCTGGAAGGTTCGGTGACCACGACGGCGACTGAGGTCGAGGCGCACGGCGTCTACATGGAAGGCGGGTGCGCCCGGCCTTCCGGCGGTCATTGAGGCTCACCAGGTCGTTTTGCGGTCCAGCCAGGTTTCCGGCGGCCCGTCCTCGTCCGGCTGGCTCGGGGCGGGCGGCGGTTCCGGCTGGTCGACCGGCGTGCTTTGGCGCCAGTCCTCGGAAATCGGGGCCGGTTTCCACTCCGCCCCGGCCGGTTGCCAATCCGACGGCGCGGGTTTCCAGTCCGACGCCGGTTCCGGCGATGGCTCGGGCTGCAGCGGGACGCTGACGTTCCGCACCGACGGCGGCCGGGGCAGGTCCTCGGGCACCTCGCGGATCACGCCCTCGTTCTGCAGGTTGGCGTAGGTTTCCCGGATCTGGCTGCGGGCGTTGGCAACCGCGCGCTGTGCCACCACGATGATCGCGTCCGACAGGTCCTCCGGCTTCGCCGTCCGGACCCGGGGCGAGAGCTCCAACCCGACCAGCATGCCGGACTGGTCCACGGTCGCGCGGATCAGTCCGTCCGCCGACGCCGCCGTTCCCTCGACCGCGGCGATCTGGCTGTTCGCCCACTCCAGCGCCTGCCTGCGGCGGTTCCCCTGCTCGATCGCGTGGTCGGCCTGGGCACCGGTCTCCGCCATGAGCCGTTCCAGGTCATCGTCGGCGTCCACCGGTGCCCCTCCCGTCGTCACTGCTCCTTGTAAGCGTCCCCGTCGTCCTTCGGCTTCCCGTGGTTGTCCGGGTCCTTGATCTCGTGGTCGCTTCGCCTGTCCCCCTGCGGCTTCGGCTCGTCGACCAGCTTGCCCCGGTCCACCCGCTGCCGTTCCGCCGGGCCGTGGTCCTCGTGATGGAACTCATCCGGGTCGAAGGAGTCCCCTCTGACGATGTTCGACCTCGGCGGGCGGACCTTGACCAGGTTGTCGCCCGTGACGCTCGCGGTGACCGCGTGGAACGCCTTCTTCACCCGGTGCGCGTTCTTCTCTGCCTCCTCGACGATCCGGTCGCCGGCCTCGGTCATGTCCGCGATCGCCTTGCCCGGCAGGTCCGGCTCTCCGCCGACGCGCAGGATCTGGTCGCCCAAAGCACCCGAACCGACCGCCGCGCCGACCGCCACCCAGGCGGCCGTCGCACCGCCGCCTGTCCCCACCGTCGCCGCCACGCCGACGAACGCCGCCGTGGTGTTCATGACCATGGAGGCCGCGTTCATCTTCAGCCGCGGATTGCCCGCCTCGCCCTTCTCGACCTGATCGTTGGTCGTCTTGATCAGTTCGAGGATGTCCTTCTTGAAGCCGTGCACCGCCTTCTTGTAGTGGACGAAGGAACGCCACAGCGCGGCCACCCGGTCCTGGCACATCGCCAGCGCCTTCTCCAGGTCGACCCGGTGGTCGTAGAAGGCGAGGTAGGCCTGCCCCCGCCACTGCTCCAGGCGGGCGTCCAGCTTCTTGAAGTGGTCCGCCGACGAGTCGCCCAGGCTGATCCGGGCGTTTCCGTTCTCCTGCATCATGGTTTCGGGGAGCGGGTCGCCGATGGTCGCCTTGGACAGGTCCTCGATGACGTCGTCGGTGTGCCCGAGGTCGCCGGACAGGAACTTGTCCGTGAACAGGTCGACCAGCTTCTGGTCGACCTTGTTCCACTCCGCCATCAACCGGTCGGTCGGCATCTCCAGCGGGTGGTGCGCGGGGTAGCCGACCTGCGGCGGGTTCTTCTTGGGCGACCCGCCGGGCGGAGCGGGCCCGAGGTCCTCGGCGTCCAGGTTCTTGCTGGTGCGGATGTATTCGAGCCCGTGCTCGCTCCACTTCAGGCGCAGGGCGTGGAGGCTTTTCTCCATGTGCTGCTGCCACGCCTGCTGCTTGGCGCTCGGCCCGATCATCGCGTCAACCCTTCCGCGGAGGCCTGGTCGACCGACTCGTACCGGTCGGCGATCTCGTGCAGCGCCCTGATGTCCAGGTCGATGTTCTGGATGTTGTCCATCAGCACGCGGAGCAGGTATTCCTTCGCGTCCTGGTAGTACTCGTGGGCGTCCATGAAGATCTCGCCGCCGCCGGTGAAGGCGTCCATCTTCTCCGACGTCTTCGCGATCTGCTGGATGGCCTTCTCCAGGTCCTGGATCATCGCGCCCATGTGCTCCTTGGACGCTTTGCGCAAGTCGTCGGGCCCGGTGCTGAAGCCTTCTCCCATGCCCGCCTCCCCAGTGTTGTCGTCGTCCTTGGTCAGGGATACCAGGATCAGACGGGGGATGCCCTGAACGGGTTCCAGCTTCGAAGGGCCGGCCTAGCCCCTGAAAGGGCGGCGGGAGGGGCTGGCCCGCCGCCCTTCGACCGGTCGTCATGGGGGGAGGGGGAATGGACGACCGGCCGGGTCCAGGACCTACCGGTGCGCGCGGGTCACGCCTCGACCTCGCACGTCGGTTCCGGTTCGGCGTACGCGCGGCGAAGGGCTTCGTACTCGAACTGCCTGCCCGCCTGGGTCAACCGGCTGGCGAAGACGGCCGCGTGCTGCGCGGCCTCAGCGGACGGCCCGGCGGTGAACATCACGCTCGCCGACGGGTCGTGGATGGCCAGCATCGGTGTTCCCGTGGCGTGGATCAGGCATTCCGCGTGGGTCTTCTCGTCGGGCTGCACCGTGACGAAGATCGGCATCGTTGCGCTCACTCCCTTCCCGATCGATCGCTTGCTGCAACCTTCAACAGAATGCGCGGACATCAACACCACACGGGCCGGACATCTTCAGGCCTCCCCCGGCATTCACCCGGTCAGCGGCGCGGCGGCTTCATCCGCATGGGCGCCCCGATCCGGTTCAGCGCGTTGATGTGGGCGACCTGGACCGCGAGGTAGCCGATCTCCTCCTCGGAGAGCTCCTCGCGCAGGGCTTCCCACCGCTCGTCGTCGAGGTGACCGCGGGTCACCGCCTCGGCGTAGTCCAGCGCCGCCCGCTCCTGGGCGTTGAACAGCTCGGACTCCTGCCACACCGGCAGCTCGGTGAGCCGCTCCTCGGTGATCCCGATCCGCTGCGCCTCGCGGCTGTGCAGGGTCACGCAGAAGACGCACCCGTTGATCTGCGAAACCCTGATCTTGACCAGCTCGCGGATCGTGGCCGACAGCGGGCCGTGCCCGAGGGCGGTTTCGGCGGACCGCAGCGCCTTGTACGGCCCCGGAGCGGCTTCGGCAACGTTCAAACGCATTTCGACTCCCTTGCGTGGTTGTTCGCCAGGGAGACGACTGGGCTCAGCCGAACGTGACCGCCCGCAGGTGACCGAGTTTCTCCGGGTTCATCACCCGCCGGTACTCCCGGATCCGCCCGCCGTCGATCACCAGGGTGTCCACCGAGAACACCTGGCCGTCCTGGACGCAGACCAGCGCCGGTTCACCGCCGATGTCGGCGAGCACCATGCGGTCGGGCCGCCACCGGCCCTGCCCGACCCGCACCATGACCTCGGCGACGCGCTGACCACCGAGGATGGGCACCTGCGCGGCGGTGACCCGCCCGCCGCCGTCGGTGACGTAGCGGACGTCGGGGTGCAGCAGCTCGATCAGCGCGGCGAGATCCCCGTTCAGGTAAGCGCCGCGGAAGGTCAGCAGCAGACGTTCCCGCTCGCTGCGGGGCGCGTCGGGAGTGCTGTCACGGGCCCGGGCGATGCGCGACCGCGCCCGCGACGCCGCCTTCCGCGCGGTGGGCACCGAAACGTCGAGCACCTCGGCGATCTCGTCGAAGGAGAAGGAGAACACGTCGTGCAGGACGAACGCGACCCGCTCCGGCGGCGACAACGTCTCCATGACCAGCAACATCGCCGTGGAAACCGACTCGTCGACGAGCACCTGCTGCGCGGCGTCCGGCCCGGTCACCAACGGCTCGGGGAGCCAGGGGCCGACGTAGTCCTCCCGCTGCACCCGCGCGGACTTGAGGACGTCGTAGCTGCGCCGCGCGGCGATGGTCACCAGCCAGGCCCGCAGGTCCTCGACCCCGCTCACGTCCGCGGCGGCTGCCCGCAGCCACACGTCCTGGACGACGTCCTCGGCCTCGGCGACGCTGCCGAGCAGCCGGTAGGCCGCCCCGAACACGGCGGGCCGGTGCCGGCTCCACTCGGCCTCCAGCCGGTCCGCCACGTCGCTCAACCCCCTGTCTCGGCCCTTGCACGATACGTCGTCGATCTTGGGGCTTCGGGGCTGGTCGGCGCTAGCGCGTTTGGCGGTGGGGTTGGTCTGGAGTGGGCGGCGGGCGCGCGTCGGGGAATTCTGGCCGCACCCGGCGTCGGCGGAGCCGGTGCATTCGCCGCCTGTTGCGGGAACTGTCGATGAGCCGCGTGCTGAGCGGCTTCGGCGGACTGCCCGGCCGTGAACATCACGCTCGCTGCCGGATCATGCACCGCGAGCATCGGTGTTCCCGTGGCGTGGATAAGACATTCCGCGTTGGTCTTCTCGTCGGGCTGCACCGTGACGAAGATCGGCATCGTTGCACTTACTTCCTCCGGCGGGCCCGGCAGGTCGCGGAGGCAGTCGGTGTCGATCCGAAGACCGTGGAACGGTGTCACGCAGGGGCGCGCCTTACCCGCGCCACCGCCACGCCGTGGCCGACATGCTCCAGGAGCAGGAGACCTACCTCTGGCCGGAGGTTGGTTCGTCGCGAATCGCCGCGAGGACCGAGTGCGAGTTCGTCCAGGTCTATCCGCACCGGAACTCGATTCCGGTGGCAGTCTGGGACCGGCTGATCGGGATGGCGGGAGCGTCGCGGTCGCGGTCAGCGCGTTCGTGCAGGACCCGGACGGGCGGATTTTGATGATCCGCCGGTCCGACAACGATCTCCACTCGATCCCGGGTGGGCAGCTCGAACTCGGCGAGACGTTGACGCAGACCGCCGTCCGGGAGGTGCACGAGGAAACCGGGATCGACATCGAGGTCACCGGCCTGATCGGCCTCTACGCCAACCCGCGGCACGTCATCGCGTACGACGACGGGGAGGTCCGGCAGGAGTTCTCGATCTGCTTCCGCGCCCGGCCGAACGGCGGATTTCCCCGCACGAGCAGCGAATCCAGGGAAGTCCGGTGGGCAGAGCCGGATCAGCTCGACGAGCTGAACATCCATCCCTCGATCCGGCTGCGGCTCCGGCACGCGTTGGAGGAGCGGGAGGAACCCTTCTACAGCTGACCTGTTCTCATCCGTGCCTCGGTCCGTTCCACCGCTGCCGAACGCGCTTCCATCGACAGGTCGAGCGCCAAGGTCACCGGATCATCCGGCCCGTAGCGCTGGCGGACTTCCGCCATGCGCTCGGGGAAAGTCATCACCCGGCCATCGGGCCCGACAGTCATGTCGGCCCACCACAGCGCATCGCGCAGCGGACTGCGCTCGTCTTCGAACTCCGCGAACTCCGTTGCCAAACCCCAAAGCTGCGCATCGATCTGCGCTGCGGAGTGGTGCGCGACGAGGTGCACCAAGCGCTCGGGTGCCCCGGCGGCCCGAAGGAAGCGGGCGCCGTCGAGCGGGTGGAAGCCCGTCTCCGCCAGGGCGGGGGCGTAGCCGATGTCGTGCAGCGCGGCGGCGGCGGTCAGCACATCGGCCTCGGCGCCGAACAGCGGCGCCAGCCGCTGGGCCTGGGCTGTGACGCCCTGGACGTGGGCCCACCTGCGGGGCAGCGGGGCCGCCAGGTGTTCGCGGGCGAGTTCGCGTGCCCAGGTCGCCAGGTCCACCCGCTCACCGTAGAAGACGCGGCCCGGCGGACGGCTCCGCCGGGCCGATGACGTCAGGTCAGCTTGATCTGGCGGTTGACGTCCTTGTAGAGCAGGTAGCGGAACTTGCCCGGGCCGCCCGCGTAGCAGGCCTGCGGGCAGAAGGCTCGCAGCCACATGAAGTCGCCCGCCTCGACCTCGACCCAGTCGTCGTTGAGGCGGTAGACCGCCTTGCCCTCCAGGACGTACAGGCCGTGTTCCATCACGTGGGTTTCCGCGAACGGGATGACCGCGCCCGGTTCGAAGGTGACGATGTTGACGTGCATGTCGTGGGCCATGTCGTTCGGGTCCACGAAGCGGGTCGTCGCCCAGGCGCCGTTGGTGTCGGGCATCGGCGTCGGCTCGATGTCCTGCTCCTGCACCGCGAACGCCTTCGGGGTGTGGCCCTCCAGCGGCTCGTACGCCTTGCGAACCCACTGGAAGGTGGCCACGCCGTCGGAGGCGTTGGCGACCGACCAGGACGCGCCCGCCGGCAGGTAGGCGTAGCCGCCCGCGGTAAGCGAGTGCTTCTCTCCCTCGATGACCACGTCCAGGTCACCGGTGAGCAGGAACAGCACCGACTCGACGCCGCTCTCCGGCTCCGGTTTCGTGCTGCCGCCCCCGGGCGAGACCTCGACGATGTACTGCGCGAACGTGGTGGCGAACCCGGCGATGGGCTTGGCGAGGATCCACGCGCGGGTGCTCTCCCACCCGGGCAGGTTGCTCGTGACGATGTCGCGGAGCACCCCGCGAGGGATGACGGTGTACGCCTCCTTCACGATGGCCCGGTCGGTCAGCAGCGTGGACTGCGACGGAAGGCCGCCTTCCGGGGCGTAATACGTCGGCTCGCTCAAAGTTGCTACTCCTTCTCGATCGACGTTCACACGCTGCGTGCAGTGCGTGCCGGGTGCGCCGCGCGCGGAGCGATGTATACGTTCACAGAGTAAGCCTCCGTGGGCCCGGAGTCAGCCCGCCAAGTCGGCTACTGATCCGTCACGCACCGGAAACAGGCATTTGACCTGCTGTTTTGCTATGCGGAGACGCAGGGGCGAGGACGGAAGACCGAAGGTGCGCTGCACCAGGGAGTTGAACGTCGCGCCCATTCCTTGGGAAACTGAGCGGCAACCGCATTGGCCCGAATGTTGCGTTTGTTGTCCATCGGGCCACTCGTGGTGCTCGCCCCGGTCCCGCAGGCTCGGGCCCATGGATCAGAAATCCGCCTGGCCGGTGGTCGTGGCCGCCGGGCTCGCGATCATCGTCGCGGGCGCGCTCACCACCGTTTCCGGACTGTTCGTGACGCCCCTGCACCACGAGTTCGGCTGGTCGCACGGGGAAATCGGCGTCGCCGTGTCGGTGAACATGGTGCTGTACGGGCTGACCGCGCCGTTCTCCGCCGCGCTGATGGACCGCTTCGGCGTCCGGAACGTCGCCGCCGCCGCGCTGGTGCTGGTCGCCGCGGGCTCCGCTCTGACGACAGTGCTGACCGCCGCGTGGCAGCTGGTGCTGTTCTGGGGACTGCTGGTCGGGCTCGGCACCGGCTCGCTCGCCGCACCGTTCGCCGCCGTCGTGGCCTCGCGCTGGTTCGTCGCGAGGTGCGGCCTGGTCACCGGTCTGCTGACCGCGGCGAGCGTGTTCGGGCAGTTCGTGTTCCTGCCCGTGCTCTCCTGGATCGTCGAGCTGTTCCAGTGGCGGGCCGGGCTCGTGACGGTGGCGCTCGCCGCCGCCTGCGCGATCCCGCTGGTCTGGCTGCTCCTGCGCGCTCCCTCCGGCAGCCGCCCGTCGAAGCCCGCCGGGCGGGCGGTGCGGGTGCTGGTGCGGGCGGCCGGGACCGGACCGTTCTGGCTGCTCGCCGCCGCGTTCGCGATCTGCGGGGCCTCGACGAACGGGATCATGTGGAGCCACTTCGTCCCCGCCGCGAGCCACCACGGCATGCCCGGCACGATCGCGTCGTCGCTGCTGGCGCTGGTCGGGATCTTCAACCTCGTCGGCACGGTCGGTTCCGGCTGGCTCACCGACCGGTTCGACGCGCGGTGGCTGCTCGCGGGCTGCTTCGCGCTGCGCGCGGTCGCGCTGGTGTGCCTGCCCGCGCTGATGGACGCGACGGTCCGGCCGTCGATGGTGGTCTTCGTCGTGGCGTTCGGGGTGCTTGACGTGGCGACCGTGCCACCGGTGATCGCGCTGGCCAACCGCTTCTACGGCGAGGACGCGGCGATCGTCTTCGGCTGGGTCGGTGCCGCGCACCAGCTCGGCGCGGGGGCGATGGCGTTGCTGGGCGGCGTGATCCGGGACGTGTCCGGCGAGTACGACCTGGTGTGGATCGGGGCCGGTGCGCTGTGCGTGGTGGCCGCCGTGGTGGCTCGGGCGATCCGGATCGCTCAGGAGGTGCCGCGGAAGGTGCTGCGGTAGGCGGTCGGCGTGACGCCGAGGGCGGTCTGGAGGTGCTGGCGCAGCGAGACCGTGTTGCCGAAACCGGCTTCCTCCGCGACCCGGTCCACCGGCAGGTCGGTGTCCTCCAGCAGCTGCCGGGCCCGTTCGACGCGCTGCTGGATCAGCCACTGCCCCGGCGAGATCCCCACCTCGTCGCGGAACCGGCGGGTGAAGGTCCGGGTGCTCATCGACTCCTGGCCCGCCAGGTCGCGCAGGCTCAGCTGCCGGTGGAGGTTCTTCAGCGCCCACGTGCGGGCGCACGCGGTGGACGAGGATTCCGGCTCGGGGACCGGGGTTCTGATGAACTGCGCCTGCCCGCCCTCCCGGTGCGGCGGCACGACCACCGACCGCGCGACCTCGTTGGCGATCGCGGCACCGTGGTCGCTGCGGATCATGTGCAGGCACAGGTCGATCCCCGCCGCTTCGCCCGCCGAGGTCAGCACGTCGCCCTCGTCGGTGTAGAGGACGTCGGGTTCGAGGCGGACGGTCGGGAAGAGCCTGCGGAAGTCCGCCGCGGACTTCCAGTGCGTGGTCGCCCGCCGGCCGTCGAGCAACCCGGCGGCGGCGAGCACGAACGCTCCGGTGCAGATCGACGCGATGCGGGTGCCCGGCCGGATCCGCGCGAGGGCGTCGGCCAGCGGTTGCGGGAGCGTGCCGTCGATCTCGGTGGCGTCCAGCGCGTGCGTGGCCGGGATGACCACCGTGTCCGCCGAGGCCAGAGCTTCCGGCCCGTGCCCGACGACGATCGGGAAGTCCGCGTCGGTGCGCACCTCGCCGGGTGCGCACGCGCAGGTGGTGACCTCGTACAGCGGCGCGCCGTCGGAGGTGCACGCGTTCCGGAACAGCTGGTGCACCAGCCCGAGCTCCATCGGCATCACGCCGTCGCGGACCAGCACGGCGACCCGGTGCGGCTCCGCCGTCGTCCTGGCCCGGTTCTTCATCGCGCGCCCAGGTAGACGGTGTTGCCGTCCGGGTCTGCGACCGCCGCGACCCGCTCGCCCCATGGCATGTCCTGCGGTTCCTGGCGCACCGGCACGCCCGCATCGCGCAGCTGCTCGACCGCCGCGTCGACGTCGTCGGTGTAGAACCACATCGCGAAGTTGCCGGGCACCGCGTCAGGATCGCGCCCCAGCCCGAGCTTGACCTCGCCGAGCGAGAGCGAGACGAAATCCGCGGGCCCGTCTCCGGGGAACCGGTACTGCTCCCGGAATCCGAGCACGTCGACGTAGAACCGGATCGCCCGCGGCAGATCCGGTGTCGACACGATGGGAAAACCTTCCCGGAACACGACCCGAGGTTACGCGCGGCGCATCCGGTAGTGCAGGCGCAGAACCGGGATCCGGCCGAGCCGCAGCGAGTGGTCCGCGCGCACGTCGCCGTCTTCGTCGACGTAGAGGTGGAAGTGCTCGGCGACGGGGATGCGCCGGACCACGAACGTGCCGCGCGGGCGCGCGAGCAGCAGGTAGGCGCCGTGGCTGCCGAACGGTCCGATCGGCGAGTGCAGGTGCAGTCCGCCGTTGTCGGCTTCCGGGCGCAGCAGCACCGGCAGCGAACCGAAGGGCAGCGGGAAGATCACGCGGACGCTCGGCTGGTCGCTGCCGGGCAGGGTGGCCGTGCCGTAGAAGCCGCTATAGATGGTGCGGCCCGTCTTGCGCATGGTGCGCAGCCACGCGGCTCCGGCGACCCGGTCGTCCGCGTCGTGGATCTGGACGACCGCGCTGTCCATTCCGAACGAAGCGTCCAGCGGGTGCATCGGCAGGCTGAGCTGCTGGAGCCGGTTGCTCCACAACGCCGTGAGCAGCACGCCGAACGGCCAGGCGACCGGGGACCACTGCGACCACAGGTCGATCTGCCAGCGCGGGGTGCGCTCGTAGAAGTCGGCGATCCTGGGATCGACCTCGCCCGGGTCGAACTCCGGTCCGGCCAGCGCGCCGAAGTCGGGCAGCAGGCCGTGGTCGGGCCCGGTGCTGGTGCGCCCGGACAGCTCGGCCGCGGTTCGCTCCACCCACTCGTCCCCGACGACGTCCGGGTGACCGGTCGGACCAGCCAGCCACGGGACGTGATCGGCCCGGACCCGGCGGCCGGTCGCGATCATCCAGCCGTGCGTGACCCGGTCGAGCGGATGCGTCATGCCGAGAGCTTCCCAGAGCCGGGCAACCTCCAGTCCCCCGATCACGTCTTCCGGGGTGAAGACGATGTGCACATCGGTCTCCGGAACCGGAACAACTGGAGGTCGAACATGAACCGGACGATCATCACCGGGATCGCCGCCCTGTCACTGGCGGTCCTGCCCTGCGCGACGGCCAACGCCGAGGCGGCGGGCGCCGACTTCGACGGCGACGGCCGCACGGACCCGGTGTCGTTGCAGCAGGTGTCGGAGGACTCGATGCTGCTGCGCGTCGGGCTCGCCGAGGAGTTCGTCGACGCGGAGGTCCCGGGCAACGCCCAGGGGCAGCCGGTGCTGCCGACCGACGTCAACGGCGACGGGTCCGACGAGGTGATGGTGCCGGAGGCGGTCGGCGCGAACACGATCACCTACACGGTGTGGGGCTACTCCGCGGAGCGCGGCCTGCACCCGGTCCGCACCGCCGACGGGCAGCCGCTGCGGCTGTTCGAGGGCGGCGGGGCGCGTGCGGTGTCCAGCTACTCGTGCGGTCCGGCCGACGCCACTCGCGCGCTGGTCAGCGTCAACGCCTACGCGGCCGACGACGAGCTCTACCGGGGCGAACGGGTGACCTACACCGTGCGGGACGGGCTCGCGACCGTGGTCGAGCAGGTCGCGGTAGAGGGCGCGCAGCGCGACGACCCGCGGTTGCAGGCGGACCCGGCGACCTGCGCGCCGCTGGCCTGAAACCGGGTTGATCGGCGGAGCGGCCGGTGCCAGAGTCGGCGCACGTGACCGAGGAGAAGACGCTCAGCGAGAGCAACCCGTTCCCCGACTCGATCCCCGAGCGCCTGCGGGCGCAGTGGAACTTCCTGATCGAGGTGGACAAGCTCAAGACCGTGCTGCGGCAGTCGCCACTGGCGGCGGTCGAGCGCCGGGAGAACGACGCCGAGCACTCCTGGCACCTAGCGCTGATGGTGCCGGTCCTCGCCGAGTACGCGGACGAACCAATCGACATCGGCCGCACGATCCAGCTTGTAGTGGTGCACGACCTGATCGAGATCTACGCGGGGGACACGCCGCTGTACGACGCCGAAGCCGGTCGCGACCAGGAAGCGCGAGAACGCGCCGCCGCCGACCGGCTCTTCCCGCTGCTGCCCGACGACCAAGCCACGCACTTCCGCGAACTGTGGGACGAGTTCGAGCAGCGCCGGACGCCGGAGGCGCGCTTCGCCAAGGCCATGGACCGGCTGCAGCCGTTCCTGCTCAACTGGATGGCCCGCGGCGGGACCTGGCAGGCACCGGGCGTCACCGCCGACGACGTGCGCAGGCGCAAGTCGGTCATCGGGGACGCTTCGGGGGCGCTGTGGGAGGCCGCTTCGGAGCTGATCGCCGAAGGCGAGCGGCGAGGCTGGATGCGGCCGGGGCAGGGGTGACCCGGCGGAGAAGTCCCCGCCTACAAGGGCGGGGTTGAAGTCTCCCCGCACAAAGGGCGGGGTTTGGTTCTCATCCCGTCGACCTGGCGCCAGCCCGATCAGACCGTGTCAAGGGGGCACCGACAAGAAAACCGCAGCGTGCCAACACAAACCGCCCCCTTGACGCGGTCTGATAGCCCTCCGTGGAGGTCGACGGGATGAGAACCACCCCAACCGAACCGCAGCCGGACCGCCGAGACTCATCCCGGAGACCTGCCGGGGGCCCGGGGTCGGCGAGAGCCCCGGAAACCACCCACCCCAACCGAACCTCAAGACCAAACACCCGCCGCAAACACCACGCCCAACACCCCGGCCCCCACGCCCGCCAGAACCGTCGCGACCACGTTGACCACCGAGTACCAACGCGCGCCCTCGAAGAACAGCCGGACGGTCTCGTAGCCGAAGGTGCTGTAGGTCGTCAGTGCCCCGCAGAACCCGACGCCGACCAGCGTCTGCACCACCGGCCAGGACACGCCGAACAACGCCGTACCGGTCAGGAAACCCAGGATCAGTGACCCGATCACGTTGACCGTCATGGTGCCCCACGGGAACGCGGTGTCGTGCCTGCCCTGCACCCAGCGGTCGACGGAGAACCGCACGCACGCCCCGATCGCGCCGCCCAGGGCGACCAGCGCGAAGGTCACCGCGCCTCCCGGCCCGCGTAGCGGATCACCTCGACCTCGTCGAGCAGGACCAGCCCCTCGGCGACCAGTTCGTCCAGCTGCGGCAGGAAGTCCCGCACCCGCTGCTCGTCGTCGACGATCACCACCGCGACCGGCAGGTCCTCGCTCAGCGAGAGGATCCGCGTGGTGTGGATCGCCGACGAAGCGCCGAAGCCCTCCACGCCCCGGAACACCGACGCCCCCGCGAGCCCGGCTCTGCGGGCGCGCAGGACGATCTCGTGGAACAGCGGGCGGTGCTCGTAGGTGTCGGCCTCACCGACGATCGCGGTGAGCCGCAGTGCCTGACCGCTCAGGCGCATCGTCATCTCCTCCTGGTGCACAGCCGCGCGAGCGCCACTCCGGCCACCACCGCCGCCAGCGCCACCAGCACCGTGCCCAGCAGGTACGCCAGCGCGAGGCCGGGGCGGTGGCCGGCGACCAGGCGGATCGCGTCGGCGACGTAGGTCGAGAACGTGGTGAAGCCGCCCAGCACGCCGACGCCGAGGAACGGCCGCACCAGCCGGTGGGTGCTCACGACCTCGGTGATGACGTGCATCAGCACCCCGATCGCGACGCAGCCGACCGCGTTGACCAGCAGCGTCGACCACGGCCCCGGCCACAGCAGCGACGCGCCGTGGCGCAGCAGCGAGCCGATCGAGCCGCCCACCGCGACCGCGCCCAGCAGATCCCACGGGACGCGGGCGCGCCGCCTGGGGCGCGCCTCCGCCGGAAAGGCCGTCCGCTGCTCCGTCATGCCCCCTCGACCGCCGCTCGGGTCCGGATCCACGCCGTCGCCTGCAGCTCGCGCAGCCGCAGGAACGGCTCCAAGCCCACATCATCCCTGCCGTAGGAGGCGAGCGCCGCAACGCCGTCGAGGCGCTTCGTGCCGCGCAGGACCGCCAAGTCCCACTCGACCGGCGCGCGGCAGCACTCCTCCAGGTCGGTCCAGACCCAGTCGCCACCGCTGAGCACCAGGTTCCTCGGGTGGGCGTCGCCGTGCACGGTCTGCGCGGGACCCGCCAACTCGGGCACGATCCGCTCCAGTTCCCGGCCTGCCGCCAGGTCTTCCCGGGTCGCGAAGCCGCTGCGCAGGAAGGCTTCGACATCGCCGATCGGGACGTCCAGCGGCGGGGTCGCGAGCGGGAAGCCGGCCAGGGCCTCGTGCAACTTCCGCAGGCGGCTGCCGAACTCCTCGGCGCCGGGCAGCCGCTCGGCGACCGCGGGCAGCGGCTCCCAGAAGCTCATCCAGAATCCCTCGCCATGGTGCGGGCCGGGCGGGATCTCCGCGCTCGGCCGCACCGCGGCGACACCGCTCCTGGCGAGAAACGCCGCGACCGCAAGCTCCCTGCCCACAAGCCCGTCCACATTGGACCGCAACACCGCCGGAACCACCACGACGCGAGCTACGACGGGCGCCGGGTCCAAGCGCACGATCACGTTGTAGCCGCTGGCCAGAACGACCGGCTCGCCAACAACGGCGCCGTGCGCCCGCGCGACCCGGGCCGCCGCGCGCACCGCGGACATCAGGCTCCCGCGCGCGACGCGTTCGCGGCGATCGCGTCCCGGACGAACTGCGCCAGCCCCGCCGCGATGCCCTCGTAGACCGCGGTGAACCGCTCATCCGCCACGTACATCTCGCCCAGGCCGCGATGGATCTCGTACGTGCAGTCGTAGCACCACTTCGTGATGTGCTGCCGGTGCTCCTCGGCCACGTCCATCGCGCGCTCGTCGTCCGGGGCGACGCCGTCGGCCATCACCTCGGCGAACCGCCGGTGCACGGCGTCCTGGGACGCCATGAACGCCGACCAGTCCTGCTTGGTGAAGCCGCGCATCCGCTCCTGCGACTGCTTGTAGGCGTCGGTGCCGCCCCAGCGGCGCTCGGCCTCCTCGCTGTACTCGTCCGGGTCGAAGTCCCCGAACAGCTCGAACTTCTCCTCCTGGGTCAGGTCGATCCCCATCTCCACCGCCTCCAGTTCGCGTTCCACGGCCGCGAGCATCCGGTCCAGCCGACCCCGCTGCCCGAGCAGCAGCTCCCGCTGCCTGCGCAGGTGGTCGGCCGGATCGCCACCGGCGAGGATGCCCGCGATGTCGTCGAGGACGAAGCCCAGCTCCCGGTAGGCCAGGACGCGGCGCAGCCGGTCCAGGTCCGCGTCGGAGTAGCTGCGGTAGCCCGCCGCTGTCCGACCGCTCGGCACCAGCAGCCCGATCGCGTCGTAGTGGTGCAGCGTCCGCACCGTGACACCGGCGATCCGGGCGGCTTCGCCGACCGAGTAGCCCACTGGCGCTCACCTCCTCGCGACCGAGCCTGCGGCCCGACCCGACGTGAGGGTCAAGCCGCGCCGAAGAACTCCACGATCTCGCGGATCACCGCGTCCGGCTTCTCCTCGGGAACGTAGTGGCCGCTGCCCCGGACTTCGACCACGCGGATGTCGGTTCCCTTGTCCGGACCCATCTGCGCGCGCAGCGCCGGGTAGCTGGACTCGCCGGCCAGCGTCAGGATCGGGATCTCCACCGGGGCGTAGCCGGCCAGCGCGGCGACGTCCTGCCGCATCGTCTGGTACCAGCCGTTGCCGGCGCGGATGGCGTCCGGGGCGTCGTAGGCGTGCGCGTAGATCCGCCGCGCGTCCTCCTCCACGGACGCCTGGTCCAGCAGCATGTGCCCGTACAGCCAGTCGATCAGGTGCCGGAACCGGCCGGCCAGCAGCTGTTCGGGCAGGCCCCGGAGCTGGTTGAACGCGAACCACCACGGGTAGCCGCCGCGCCCCGCCTCCAGCTCCTTCGCCTGCTGGTCGGATCCGGGCAGCATCGTGATGTCCAGCCAGGAGGCGTCCGGGACTCCCAGGTCGATCGTCACCAGCTTCCGCACCGCAGCGGGGTGACCGGCCGCGAGGTGGTAGCCGACCGAGGCCCCGATGTCGTGGCCCGCGACGAACGCGGACTCGTGCCCGAGGTGCCGGATCAGCTCGCGGATGTCCTGCGCCATCGTCGGCTTGTCGTAGCCGGACTCCGGCTTGGCCGACGAGCCCATGCCGCGCAGGTCGACGGCGGTCACCCGGAACCGGGTCGCCAGCTCCGGCAGGACCTTGCGGAACTGCCACCAGGTCTGCGGCCACCCGCCGAGCAGCACCAGCGGCTCGCCGCGCCCGCCGGTGACGTGGTGCAGCCGGGTGCCGTTGACCTCGGCGTGCTCGCTCGTGAAGTCCCCGTCCAGCGACGCGGCCAGTTCGGCATCGGTCTTCATGGCTCTCCTTTTCTTGACCATTCATTCCAGTAATTGGGCATGACGAAGCGCGCAACCACCGACGGATCACTTCAGCAGGGCGATGGCCTGTTCCACGGTGTCTTCGAGGTAGCGCCCGCGGGCCCGCGTCTTGCCGACGACGCGCATGCCCTGGAGCAGGGTCACGAGGAACCGCGCCAGCGCGGCGGGATCCCGGCCCTCCGGCAGGTCACCCTCGGCGCGGGCGCGCATCAGCGCCGAGGTCAGCGCGGTCTCCATCACCGACAGGCTGGACTCGACCTGCCGGCCCGCCTGCTCGTCCGCGGGCAGCTCGACCGCCGTGTTCACCATGAAGCAGCCCTTGAACTCGGCGTCCTCGACCGACATCTCGGCGTAGTGGCGAATCATCCCGCAGACCGCGTCGAACGCCCGGCCGGGCGCGGACAAGTGCTCCACGAACGCCTGCCCGGAGTCCTCGACGTAGCGCCGCAGGGCTTGCAGGTACAGCTCGCGCTTGCCGCCGAAGGCGCCGTAGATGCTGCCCCGGCCGAGCCCGAGGCAGTCGACCAGGTCCTGCATCGAGGTCGCCTCGTAGCCCTGCCGCCAGAACAGGCCCATCGCCCTGCGCAACGCGGCGTCCGGATCGAACTCCTTGGTCCTGCCCACACCGGAAAGCTACCCGATATTGGACCGATCATTCAAGTACTGCGCTCAGCGGCTCGCGACCCGCCGGTACCTGGCGACCGCGAGCGGGACGAACGCGGCGATGATCAGCACGGACACGGCGATCGAGTACAGCACCGCGTGCTGCGACGGCCAGCTGTCCGGAAGCCCGCCGTCCGGCCGCAGCGGGTTGCCGAACAGTTCGCGCAGCGCGTCCGCCGACACCGTGATCGGGTTCCACTCGGCGAAGGCGCGCAGCGGCCCGGGCATGTTCTCGGCGGAGACGAACACCGACGAGATGAAGGTGACCGGGAACAGCCACATCAGGCCCGCGCTCTGCGCCACCTCGACACTGCGCGCGACCAGGCCGATGAAGGCGCCGACCCACGACATCGCGAAGCTGAAGAGCAGCAGCACGAAGAACCCCAGCGCCGCGTCGGCGACGCTGCCCCGGATCCGCCAGCCGACGATCAGCCCGCACAGCGACATGATCACCACGGTGAGCACGGTGACCGCCAGGTCCGAGGTGGTGCGGCCGAGCAGCACCGCCAGCCGCGACATCGGCAGCGACCGGAACCGGTCCACGATGCCCTTCTGCAGGTCGTTGGCCAGCCCGATCACGGTGAAGGCCGAGTTGAACGCGACGGTCTGCACGAAGATCCCCGGAAGCAGGAACTCCCGGTACTCGGCGCCGCCCAGGCTGCCGCCGAAGACGTAGGCGAACAGCAGCACGAACATGATCGGCTGCACGGTGCCGGACAGCAGCCAGTCCGGATTCCGCTTGATGTTCACCAGGTTCCGCCACGCGACGACGCTGCTGTCGCGCAGGCTCGCTGCCAGTGCGGTCACGCCAGTCCACCCCGTTCTTCCTCTTCGGCCGGACGACCGGTCAGCGCCAGGAACGCGTCGTCGAGGGTCGGCCGGTGCAGCGCCACGTCCTGCACGACCACGTCCTGCGCGTCCAGCCTGCGCAGCGCCTCCACCAGGGCCTTCGGCCCGGCGTCCACGGCGACCTGGACGCGCCGCACCGCGGTCTCGACCTTCGGCTCGCCGGAGCCGACCTCGGCCAGCACCCGCGCGACCACCGGGAGCTCGTCGGCGTTCTGCGCGACCAGCTCCAGCCGCTCCCCGCCGACCTGCGTCTTGAGCTCGTCGGCGGTGCCGCGCGCGATCACCCTGCCGTGGTCGATGACGGCGATGCTGTCCGCGAGCTGGTCGGCCTCTTCGAGGTACTGGGTGGTCAGCAGCACCGTGGTGCCGTCGCCGACGAGCTCGCCGATCACCGCCCAGGTGTCCATCCGGCCGCGCGGGTCGAGCCCGGTGGTCGGCTCGTCGAGCACCACCACCGGCGGCGCGGCGACCAGCGCGCCAGCCAGGTCCAGCCGTCTGCGCATCCCGCCCGAGTAGCCCTTGGACGGCCGGTCGGCGGCGTCGGCCAGGTTGAACCGGTCGAGCAGTTCGCGGGCCCGCGAACCCGCCTTCGACCGCGGCATGCCGTAGAGCCTGCCGACCATGTAGAGGTTCTCGTAGGCGGTCAGGTTCTCGTCCACCGCCGCGTACTGGCCGGACAACCCGATCGAGCGGCGGACCGCGTCGGGCTCGGCGAACACGTCGTGGCCCGCGACGAACGCGCGGCCCGAGTCCGGGCGCAGCAGCGTCGTCAGGATGCGGACGGTGGTGGTCTTGCCCGCGCCGTTGGGGCCGAGCAGCCCGAGCACCTCGCCCGCCGGGATCTCCAGGTCGACGCCGTCCAGCGCGCGGGTCGACCCGAACGTCTTGACCAGCGCTTCGGCGCGCACCGCGATCGAGCTCATCGGGACCCCCGGATGCCGTTCACCACGTGCAGCCGACTCTAAGACCGATCCCCGACACGCCGCGCCTCAATTCCCGCTCAAAACGGGTGGTGCCGCCTTCGCCACAGCACCTTGGCAGAAGTTACTGCCAGGTAATACCCTCTTGTTACCGATGAGTAAGGGCATGGCGTCCGGGGAGCCGGTCTCGCCCGCTCCAAGAGCGCATCAAGGGAGCCTCCGCATGGGCCACTACAAGAGCAACGTCCGCGACCTCGAATTCAACCTGTTCGAGCTGTTCAGGGTCCAGGACCGGCTGGGCACCGGTGCCTTCGCGCAGTCCGACGAGGACACCGTGCGCGGAGTGCTCGGCGAGCTCAACGCGCTGGCCACCGGCCCGCTGGCCGACTCCTTCGAAGAGGGCGACCGCAACCCCGCGCAGTTCGACCCCAAGACCCACTCGGTGACGCTGCCCGAGGCGTTCAAGAAGTCCTACCAGCAGGTCATCGACGGCGAGTGGTGGCGGATCGGGCTGCCGGACGAGCTCGGCGGCTACGGCATCCCGCCGTCGGTGGTGTGGTCGGCGGCCGAGCTGATCCTGGGCTCCAACCCTGCGATCTACATGTACATGGCGGGCCCGAACTTCGCGACGATCCTCTGGAACAACGGCACCGACGAGCAGCGCGAGTGGGCCAAGCTGATGATCGACCGCGGCTGGGGCGCCACGATGGTGCTGACCGAGCCGGACGCGGGCTCCGACGTCGGCGCGGGCCGCACCAAGGCGATCAAGCAGGCCGACGGCACCTGGCACATCGACGGCGTGAAGCGGTTCATCACCTCCGCCGACCAGGACATGACCGAGAACATCATGCACCTGGTGCTGGCCCGCCCCGAGGGCGAAGGCGTGGAGACCAAGCCGGGCACCAAGGGCCTGAGCCTGTTCCTGGTGCCGAAGTTCCACTTCGACCCCAAGACCGGTGAGCCGGGCGAGCGCAACGGCGCCTTCGTCACCAACGTCGAGCACAAGATGGGCCTGAACGCGTCGGCCACCTGCGAGCTGACCTTCGGCCAGCACGGCACCCCGGCCAAGGGCTGGCTGCTCGGCGACGTGCACGACGGCATCGCGCAGATGTTCCAGGTCATCGAGTACGCGCGGATGATGGTCGGCACCAAGGCCATCGGCACCCTGTCCACCGGCTACCTCAACGCGCTGGACTACGCCAAGGAGCGCGTGCAGGGCGCCGACCTGCCCCGGGCCGCGGACAAGACCGCCCCGCGGGTCACGATCACCAACCACCCGGACGTGCGCCGCATCCTGATGCTGCAGAAGGCCTACGCCGAGGGCCTGCGCGCGGTGTACCTGCTCACCGGCACCTACCAGGACCAGATCGCCCAGGGCAAGGCCGCGGGCGAGGACGTCGCGCTCGCCGAGGCGGTCAACGACCTGCTGCTGCCGATCGTCAAGGGCGTTGGCTCCGAGCGGGCCTACGAGATGCTGGCGCTGTCGCTGCAGACCCTGGGCGGCTCCGGCTACCTGCAGGACTACCCGATCGAGCAGTACATCCGGGACGCCAAGATCGACAGCCTGTACGAGGGCACCACCGCGATCCAGGCGCAGGACTTCTTCTTCCGCAAGATCGTCAAGAACAACGGCCAGGCGCTGGGCCACCTCGCCGGTGAGATCCAGAAGTCGCTGCAGGCCGAGAACGCCGACGAGCGGCTGAAGGAGGAGCGCGCGCTGGTCGCCGCCGCGCTGGAGGACGCGCAGGGTCTGCTCGGCGCGGTCTTCGGCTTCCTGACCTCGGCGCAGGACGACGTGCGCAACATCTACAAGGTCGGCCAGCACGCGGTGACGCTGCTGCTGAGCATGGGCGACCTGCTGGTCGGCTGGCTGCTGCTGCGCCAGGCCGAGGTCGCGCACGCCGCGCTGGACGCGGGCGCGGGCAAGGACGAGGCGTTCTACAAGGGCAAGATCGCGGCGGCCCGGTTCTTCGCCAAGAACGTGCTGCCGGAGCTGAAGTCCCGTCGCAAGATCGTCGAGGCGGCGGACAACTCGCTGATGGACCTGGACGAGTCGGTGTTCTGATCCCAGCGGTGTGCTGACCGCGCCCCCCGGTATCGACCGGGGGGCGCGGTCGTTTTCAGCCTCGATTCGGGGTGGCCCGGTTTCTGCCGGGGGCACCGTCGTGTGTCAGCCCCGCTTCGGGGCGGCCCGCAGGAAGATCACCAGCATGGCCGCGGCGACCATCACGACACCGACCACCCACAGACCCGCGCGCTGCGAACCGGTCACGTCGCGCAGCGCGCCGGTGATGTAGGGCGCGGCGAAACCGCTGACGTTGCCGAGGGAGTTGATGAGCGCGATGCCGCCGGCAGCGGCGGCGCCGGACAGGAAGTTGCTGGGCAGCGCCCAGAACGTGGGCAGCGCGGCGCACACCCCGACGGCGCAGAAGGTCACCGCGAGCATCGCGGCGTAGGGGTTGCCGAGGTAGAGCGCGACCGGGATGCTCACGCCGCCCAGCAGCATCGGCAGCGCGACGTGCCACACCCGCTCGCGGGTGCGGTCGCCGTGCGAAGCCCAGACCACCATCGCCACCGCGCCGATCGCGTAGGGAAGCGCGGTGACCAGTCCGGACTCCACAGTGGACAGATCGGTGCCGTACTGCTGCTCGAAGCCGGCGATGATGGTCGGCAGGAAGAAGCCGAGCGCGTAGAGCCCGTAGGCGATGCCGAAGTAGACGAACGCCAGCGCCAGGATCCGCGGGTGCGTCAGCGCCTTGCGCAGCGGCCAGTGGTGCTTGGCCTCGGTCTCGCGCTGCTCCTCGGCGAGCTTGCCCGCCAGCCACTCGCGCTCCTCGGCGGCGAGCCACTTCGCCTGCTCGGGGCGGTCGGTCAGGTAGAACCAGGTGACCGCGGCCAGCAGGATCGCGGGCACGCCCTCGACGAGGAACATGAACCGCCAGCCGGACAGGCCGAACACGCCGTGCCCGCCGCTGATCAGCACGCTGGACACGGTCGCGCCGATGGCGCTGGAGATCGGCACCGCGGCCATGAACAGCGCGACCGCCTTCGCCCGCTGCGCGGCCGGGAACCAGAAGGTGAGGTAGAGGATGATGCCGGGGAAGAACCCCGCCTCGGCCACGCCGAGCAGGAACCGCAGCACGACCAGGGTCGTCGCGTTGGGCACGAAAGCCATGACCGTGGCCACGACGCCCCAGGTGATCATGATCCGGGCGAGCCACTTGCGCGCGCCGAAGCGGTGCAGCGCCAGGTTGCTCGGCACCTCCAGCACGAGATAGCCGATGAAGAAGATGCCGGAGGCGAAGCCGAAGACGGTCGCGGTGAGCCCCAGCTCCTGGTTCATGCCGTTCGGCCCGGCGAAGCCGATGTTGACCCGGTCGAGGTAGTTGACGAAGTAGAGCAGGCAGAGGAAGGGCATGAGCCGGACGGCGACCTTGCGCAGGACGCGCTTCTCCAGCTGTGCGGCGACGTTGGCGCTGTTCACCGGGAAGTACTAGGCAGACGGGGCGGCCGGGGTCAAGTGCTCGACCACTGGATGGGACGGCCGGTCGAAGCGAGCGGGGTGCCCGCGACTACCGTTCCGGGCATGCCTGCAAGACCGATCGCCCTGGTCACCGGTGCCTCCCGCGGCATCGGTGCCGCGGTGGCCCGAGACCTGTCCGACACGCACGACCTGCTGTTGGGCGGGCGCGACGCCGCCGCGCTGGAAACCCTCACCGACGAACTGCCCGGTGCACGCCCGTGGACGGTGGAGCTGACCGACCACGAAGCGGTGGCGGCAGCCGTGGCCGACATCGACCGCCTGGACGTGCTCGTGCACTCGGCGGGCCTGGTCGAGCTCGCCCCGCTCGCCGACGCGCCTTCGGACTCCTGGCGCCGCACGTTCGAGCTGAACCTGTTCGCGGTCACGGAACTCACCCGCCTGCTGCTGCCCGCACTGCGCGCGGCGGAAGGTCACGTGGTGCTGGTCAACTCCGGGGCCGGCCTGTCCGCCCGCCCGAACTGGGGTTCCTACGCCGCGAGCAAGTTCGCACTGCGCGCCTTCGCCGACGTGCTGCGCGCGGAGGAGGCCGCCAACGGAGTGCGGGTGACGTCGGTGTTCCCCGGCCGCACCGCGACCGACATGCAGCGCGAGGTCCGCGCGAGCGAGGGCGGCGAGTACCAGCCGGAGAACTACCTGCGACCGGAGTCGGTGTCCGCACCGATCGTGTCCGCCGTGCGCGCTTCTCGCGACGCACACTTGACCGAGATCGTCATCCGGCCTTCTTAGGGGGTCGGTTGGCGGGCGGGGTCGGTTGGCGGGGTCGGTGGTCGCCGGGGTCGGTGGTCGACACGCCCCGGCGAGTCGGGTGGTCGACACGCCCCGGCGAGTCGTCGGACTGGTCAACACGGCTCGGCGAGTCGGGAGTCCCGACACGGCTCGGCGAGTTGGGAGTCCCGACACGCCCACGTGAGTCGGGTAGCCGACACGCCGAGGCGAGTCGGGGTGGTCGATGTGGTCCCGGCGAGTCAGTGCGCTCGACATACCCCGGCGAGTCGGGGCCCCGGACACGCCCTGGCAAGTCGGGTTTCCCGCCCCTGGCAAGTCGAGCTTCCCGCCCCTCGGCGAGTCTGAGTACCCGAAAGGCCTCGGTGAGTCGGTCGGCCGACACGCCCGGCAAGTCGAGGTGCCGGACACTCCCCGGTGAGTCGGAGTACCGACACGCCTCCGCGAGTCGTGGGTGCCCAACGCATCTCGGCAAGTCCCGGTGCTCGACACTCCCTGGTGAGTCGACGCGCACGGCAAGTCCCGGTGTGTCGAGGTGCCGGACACTCCCCGGTGAGTCGGAGTACCGACACGCACCCGCGAGTCGAGAGTGCCAGGCAGGCCGTGTGAGTCGGGATACCCGACACGACCACGTGAGTCGGGGTGCCCGACGTACGCCCGCGAGTTGGGTGCCCGGCATTTGCCGGTGAGTCGTGTGCCCGACACGCCGCAGTGGGTCGAGCTGCCCGACACGCCGGGGTGGAGCTGCCCGACACGCGCAGTGGGTCGGGCTGCCCCACAACGCCGCGGTGAGTCGAGCTGCCCACACGCCGTGGTGGGTCGGGCAGCCCGACATGCCCTGGTGCGTCGGGTTGCCAGGCACTCCCCGGCGAGGTCGGGTTGCAAGGCAATTCCCCTGTAAGTCGGGCTACCAGACATTCCACGGCGAGTCGGGCTGTCCGACACGCCGCTGTGAGTCGGACAACCCGGCATGCCCCGGCGAGCCGCGGGGCGAGTCGCGGGCAAGTGCAGCCCGAAGAGACCTGCTCGCCGGGCGAGCTCAGCCGCGGACGTGGGTCGCGGCGGTGCGGGCCGCGGCCTGGACGTGCCTGCGGTCGACTCGGGTGGGTTCGCGGTCGTGGAGGACTTCCTCGCCCGCCACCCAGACGTCGCGGACGCAGCGGGAGCCGGAGGCCCAGACGATGTTGGCGAGGACCTGGTCGTCCGGGGCGTCGAGGCCGGTGGCGAACGCCGGGTTGTCCACGTCGAGGTGGACGATGTCGGCCCAGCGGCCCGGTTCGAGCGAGCCGATGTCGTCGCGGTGGAGGGCCGCGGCGCCGCCGCGGGTGGCGGCCAGCAGTGCTGCGCCCGCGCTCAGCGCGGTGGCGTCGCCGGTGCTGGTGCGGGCGAACAACCCCGCCAGCTGGACCTCCTCCCACAGGTCGAGGTCGTCGTTGGCGGCGGGGCCGTCGGTGCCGAGTCCGACCGGAACGCCCGCGGCCAGCAGGTCGACCAGCCGTGCCGTGCCGGACGCGAGTTTGGCGTTGGAGCCCGGGCAGTGCGCGACACCGACCTGCTTGCGGGCGAACAGCGCCAGATCGTCGTCGCTGAGGTGGACGCCGTGCGCGGCGAGCACCCGACCCTCGAGCAGCCCGACCTTCTCCATCAGCGCGGGCACCGAACCGAAGCTCTCCCGCTGGGCGACGTCCTCCTGCAGGGTCTCGGCGACGTGGATGTGGACCAGCGCGCCACGCTGCTGCGCGGCCTCGGCGATGGTCTGCAGTGCCTCCGGCGGCAGCGTGTACGCCGAGTGCGGACCGTAGGCCAGCTCCACGCGGTCACCGGGGCCGAACCTCAAACCATCGGCGTCGATCCACCGGCTGATCCCGTCGACCATGCCCTGCCAGCTGCCGAGTCCGCCGAGCTCGGGAGTGTCGATGACCGCGGGCGCCACCACCAGCCGGGAGCCGACCGCCAGCGCGCCCTCGGCCACGGACTCGCCGGAGAAGTACATCTCGGCGCTGGTCGTCACGCCCGCGCGCAGCATCTCCACGCAGCCCAGCTCCATGCCAGCGCGCACGTCGGAGCGGCGCAGCCGCGCTTCGGCGGGCCAGATGACGTCGCGGAGCCACGGCAGCAACGGCAGATCGCTGCCCATGCCGCGCAGCAGCGTCATCGGGCTGTGCGCGTGCGCGTTGATCAGCCCGGGGAGCAGCACTCCGCTGCACTCCCGCACCTGCGCGTCGGCCGGACGGGCCGGCGCATCGGCCTGGGGACCGCAGTAGAGGATGCGGCCGTCCTCGTCGATGTCCACGACCGCGTCCCGGATCATCGAGCAGTTCGGGTCGCAGGGCAGCACCAGCGGGGCGTGGAGGCGAAAGGCGATCGGCATGCCCCGCATTCTGCCGGACCCGTCACACGCCGAACGCACTCGCGGACAGCCACATGGTGGCTCCTGCCGCGACCACGAACGCGAGGATCAGGACGAGGGCGATGAGGTCGGAGGGACGGTCGAGAACTCGTGGTGGCATAACTCCAGGATCGGCTTCGGCGGTCGGGTTCACCTCGGCTGATGGGCCGATGGACCTCGTCCGATAGGCCAGGACCGACCAGTCCGTTCGGCCAAGGCGAAACCCTTGCCGCCAGTCCCCCGCCTAGGTCCGCAGACCGTGCCTGTCCAGCCAGGACGCGATGGTCGTGCCGATCGCCTCGGGCTGGTCCTCCGGGGTGTGGTGTCCGGCGACCACCTCGTGGTGGACGATCTCCAGCCCGGCGATGTTGGCCGCGCACCAATCGATGAGCTCCGGGCCCAGCATCGTTCCCGGCCCGGGTTCGAAGGTGAGCATCAGCTTCGGCACCTCGGGGCTGGCGGCCAGCCACTCGTCGTAGCGGCTCACCCTGGCGACCACGTCGGCGGGCTCCCCGCCCAGCGGCATCATGCGCGCCCACCGCAGCAGCGGAAGCCGGCTCTCGCGCGTGGGGTACGGCCTGCGGTAGACGTCGAGGTCCGCCTCGCTGATCGGACGCGCCACGGTGCCCGGCAGACCGTCGATGAACGCGTCCGCCACCGCTTCACCGATCCCGGGGGTCTTGATCGAGCGGAACAGTTCCCGGCCGCCTTCGGGGAATTCCTGCCAGGACATGGGTTTCACGATCGCCTCCGTGAACGCGATGCCCCGCACCCGCCCGGGATGGCGGGCGGCCAGGTCGAAGGCGAGCGCGCCGCCCCAGTCGTGCCCGACCAGGACGACGTCGTCGAGGCCGAGCGCTTCGAACCACGCGTCCAGGTAACGGGAATGATCGTCGAAGGTGTGGGCGATGTCGGGTTTGCCGGAGTCGCCCATGCCGATCAGGTCCGGCGCCAGCAGCCGGCCTGGGCCGCCGACGGCGGGCAGGACGTTTCGCCACAGGTGCGACGACGTCGGGTTGCCGTGCAGGAAGACGATCGGCACTCCGGTGCCGGTTTCGCGGTGGGAGATGGTCGAGTCGAGGACGTGCGTGACTGGCATGACCGGCTTTCGGTTGAGGTGGAAGGAAATCAGCGGAAGGCTGCGGCGTTGCGCGCCGCCCACTCGGCGAAGGCCCGGGGCGGGCGGCCCAGAACGCGCTCGACGTCGGGGCTCACGCGCTGCTCGGCGGGCGACGGCGTGCCGAGGATGTCGAGGGTGGTTTCGGCGACCGGTTCTGGCATGAACTGCAGGAGTCCCGCCCGCGCCTCCTCGCGGCCCTGCTCGACGAACTGCACCGGTTCGCCCAGCACGTCGCTGATCACCGCCACCTGCTCGCGCGGCGAGATCCGCGCCGGGCCGGTCAGCTCGTAGGTGTTGCCGACGTGCCCGGTTCCGCGCAGTGCGGCGGCCGCGACGTCGGCGATGTCGGCCGGATCGACGACCGGCAGCGCGACGTCCCCGAACGGCGCGGCGACCATCCGCTGCTCGCGGACCATTCCCGACCACATCAAGGCGTTCGAGCCGAAGCCACCCGGCCGCAGCATCGTCCACTCCAGACCCGACTGCTTGACGGCGTTCTCCAGTTCCGGCGGGTGCCGTCGAGTCCCGACGCCTTGGGAGGAGAGGAAGACGACCCGGCTGAGCCCAGCGGCCCGTGCGGTATCGAGGACGCCAGTCACGTCGCCTGCCGACAGATTGCCGGTGACCAGCAGGAACAACGCCTCTGCTCCGTCGAACGCGGGCTTGAGGTTCGCCGGATCAGCCAGATCGGCCTGCTGGTGTCGCACCTGCGTCGGAAGGTCGCGAGGCCCCGCGCCGCGCGACACCGCCGTGACCTGCTCTCCAGCTGCGGCCAACGCCTGCACGAGCGGTCGACCGACGTTCCCGGTCGCTCCTGCCACCACGATCATGATCACTCCCGTTCCGAGTTCCTAACGACTCGGAGGAAGCTACCTTCGTGGATATAGTAGGTACCTAGAGGAAAGTATTGGAAACAGGGGCGTTTTATGGCTGAAAACACAGCGGGCAGCACGGTTCGCGACCCGGAGCAAGCGTGCCCGATCGCCCCGGTGGTCGACATCGTCTTCAGCCGCTGGACCACGCCGATCCTCTGGGCGCTGCACGAGTTCGGGCGGCAGCGGTTCGTGGAACTGGAACGCAGGATCACCTCGATCACGCCCAAAGTGCTGACGCAGCGCCTCCGGCAACTGGAACGCGACGGGCTCGTGGTGCGCACCTATCACGCCGAGGTTCCGCCGCGGGTGGAGTACGAGATCAGCGAGCTGGGGCGGAGCCTCGCACCGCTGTTCGCGACGCTCGCCGAGTGGGCGAGCGACAACCTGAGCAAGGTCGATCAGGCTCGGCGGGACTACGACGCCGGGTGAGCCGCGGGAAGGGTGCAGCTCCGACGCCGGCTGATCGGATGAGCTGCCGGGTACGGCAGCCGCATGGGGAGCCGGAAGCGACGCCGGGTCTGGCGTGTGGAGTGTCCGGCGGAGCGTCGCCTACTCGTCCATGAGGCCGCTGCGCCAAGCCCAAGCCGCGGTCTCCACCCGGTTGCGAGCGTTGATCTTGGACTGGGCCGCGGCCAGGTGGGTCTTCACCGTCGACAGGGACATGAACAGCTCCTGGCCGATCTCGGTGTTGGTCAGCCCCTTCGCGGTCGCGCGGACCACGTCGAGCTCGCGTTCGGTCAGTCCTTCCTTCGGCTGCGCGACCTTCGGGCGGACCTTCTCCTTCGGCTGCGAGAAGTGCTTGAGCAGCCGGACGGTGATCTGCGGCGAGACCAGCGCGTCGCCGCGGACCGCGGCGTGGATCGCCTCGATCAGCAGGGCTGGACCCGCGTCCTTGAGCAGGAACCCGCTCGCGCCGTAGGCCAGCGCCTGCTCGACGTACTCGTCCAGGTCGAAGGTGGTCACCACGACCACCTTGATCGGATCGGTCACGTCGGGGCCCGCCAGCTGCTTGGTCGCCTCCAGTCCGGTGATGCCGGGCATCCGGATGTCCATCAGGCAGACGTCCGGTCGCTTCTCGCGGGCCTCCCGGACCGCGTCGATCCCGTTGGCGACATCGGCGACCACCTCGATGCCGTCCTGCGACTCCAGGATCATCCGGAAACCGGCCCGCACCATCTCCTGATCGTCGGCGATCAGCACCCGGATCATCGAGAGTCCTCCTGCTCGTTCTGCTCACCAAGCGGCAACCACGCTTCGACCCGCCAGCCGACGTGGTCACCTGGGCCGGCGTTGAACCGGCCACCGAGCAGCTCCACCCGCTCGCGCATGCCCACCAAACCGTATCCGCCCGATCCGCCGACCGGACGAGCATGGCTGCCCGAGCCGTCGTCGGTGACCCTGGTGCGCAGGTGGGTGCGCGAGACGTCGACGTCGATCTCGATCTGGGACACGTCGAAGGCGTGCTTGCGGGAGTTGGTCAGCGACTCCTGCACCACCCGCAGCGCCGATCTCGCCACCTCCTGCGGGATCTGCCTGCCGATGTCGACCCGCAGGTTGATGTTGGGGGCGGCCTCGGTGTCGGCGCCATGGCGGCGCGCACCCTCGATCAGGGCGGCGAGGTCGGCCTCGAGGTTGGTGGTCGCCTGCTCGGTGGCTTTCGACGCTCCTGCCGGCTCGGCGCCGCGCATGCTCGCGACCAGCCGCCGCATCGCGGTCAGCGCCTCGGTGCCGCTGTCGGCGATGCGGGCGAGCGCGTCCGTCGCGGCCTGCGGGTTCTTCTCCGCGACCATCTGCGCCGCCTGCGCCTGCACCACGATCCCGGTGACGTGGTGCGCGACGACGTCGTGCAGCTCGCGGGCCAGCGCCATCCGCTCCGCCTGCTGGGCACTGCTGACCGCCGTCTCCACCGTCCTGGCCCGCTCGTTGTCCCTGGCCCGGAAGTAGACGCCGGTGCCCACCGCGAGGACCAGGAGCAGACCGCCCATGAACAGGAAGGTCAGCGCGTCGCTCGGCCAGTCGTAGTTCTCGTCCCCCGGCGTGACGGTCATCGCGAACAGCGCCGACACGACGAGCGCCGCTCCGCTCCACACCGCCTTGCGCGGTGGCGCGTACCGGGTCGAGAAGGCGAGCAGGATCATCCCGGCGGCGATCACGGTCGGCCGGATCGGTCCGAGCAGGAGGGTGTCCGACTGGGCGCCGATCAGCCGCATGGTCACAGCCATCAGCGCCACCGCGGCGGCCCCGAGCATCGGTGCCTCGACCGGTCGCGTTGGGGCGAGCACCGCGAGCACGGACAGCACGCCCCCGCCGAGCAGGACGACCACCGCCGGGAGGACCGCGCCCATGCTGATCAGGTCCAGGAACAGGAACACGAACAGGACCGCGATCACCGGCCACTGCCTGCGGACGAGCGCCTGGAGCGGGGTGTCGTCGGACCGCGGCTGGGTGCCCCGCAGGTACAGGCCGGTGCCGATGGCCAGCACCAGTTCGAGGAACCCCGCACCTATCGCGCGGGAGATCTCCTCCGGGGCGATCACGAGCGAGGAACCGGTGCGCAGGTGGATCGAGCCCAGGCAGGACAGCACCAGCAGGGCCGTCACCGGGATCGCGTAGCGCTTGCGGGTCCGCCAGAACGCCGTGAGCACCAACGCGACACCCGCGATGTTCTCGGTCAGCAGGATCGCGGCGAGCCCGAACGAGTACGGGTCGAAGTGGATCAGGTGGATCAGCGCGCTGTTGGCCGCCAGCACGAAGGCACCCGCGAACCCGCACAGCACCGGCCACCGCCGGGCGAGCAGCGCGAGCACGGCCATCACCACGAGACCGGGGTAGACGAGCAGGGAACGGGCACCGCTGTCGACGAGCAGCAGCAGCTCGCCGAGCAGGACCGTGCCCAGCGCAGCCGCGAAGATCCACTGCTCGCGCAGCAAGGTGCGCAGCCGCCGGACGATGCCCGGGGCTGACGACGGGGTCTTCGCGGAAATGCTCACCCCGAAACCGTATCGAGGCCGAACTCCGAGCGCCCTTGGCCGATAGGTCCGAAATCCCTGGCCGATCGGCCGATCGCCGCGTCGCTGCTCCCGGCCCGCCGGACGAGCCGGAACACCCCCTCCTCGCCCGATCCTGGGTACCGATCCTCCCGGCAGCGGGCCGGGACGAGCGGAGACGGGAGAAGGACAGTGTCAGTTCCGGTACCGGGAAATCCGATGCTGGTGGGGCGGGGGCTGGTCAAGCGCTACGGCGAGCACCACGCGCTGGCGGGCGTGGACATCGCGATCACCCCCGGCGAGGTGCTGGCGATCGTCGGCCCGTCCGGTTCGGGCAAGACGACGCTGCTGCACGTGCTGGCCGGCATTCTGCGCCCCGACGACGGCGAGGTGGTGCTGGACGGCCACCGCATCGACCGCCTGGGCGAGGCCAAGCGCAGCGAACTGCGGCGTCGCGACTTCGGGTTCGTGTTCCAGAACGGCATGCTCGTCGGCGAGCTGACCGCGGAGGAGAATACCGCGCTGCCGTTGCTGCTCGCGGGCGCGAACCGCGCGCAGGCGATGGCCGGGGCGCGGGAGTGGCTCGGCAGGCTCGGCCTCGCGGGCATGGAGACCCGCAGGCCCGGCGAGCTCTCCGGCGGTCAGGCGCAACGGGTCGCGATCGCGCGGGCGCTGGCCCACCAGCCGAAGGTGATCTTCGCCGACGAACCGACCGGCGCCCTCGACAGCCGCACCGGCGCCGAGACCATGCACGCGCTGCTCACGGCCGCCGCCGACAACCGTGCCGCGGTGGTCATAGTGACCCACGACCGCGAGCTGGCCGCCCGCGCCGGGCGCGTGGTGGAGATCCGCGACGGCCGGATCGCACCAGGGGTGGTCGCGGCATGAACCCGGTGCAGCTGGCCGTCCGAGTCCTGCGCGGGGATCCGCGCACGCGGGTCTCGGCGGTGCTGACCGCCCTCGGCATCGCGGTCGGCACGGCGCTGGTCGTGCTGCTGTCGACGCTGCCGAACGCGGCGGACGCACGGACCGAGCGGTCCTCGTGGCAGTACGCCGACCGGACCGGCGCGGCAGGCACGTCGGTGTCCACATCGGACTTCGTGCGCGGCGAGCAGATCACCCGCGTCGACGTCGCGGGCAACCCGGACGCCCCTGGCGCACCCCGCTTCCCAGCGCCGGGCCAGGTCCTGCTCTCGCCGCGGCTGGCCGAGCTGAGCGGTCAGCTGCCGCCCGGCGACCTCGCCGAGCGGTTCCCGGGGCAGGTGGTCGGCACGATCACCGACGACTACCTGCGCTATCCGGAGCAGCTGGTCGCCGTCGTCGGGCATCAACCGGGCGCGTTGGACGCCGTGGAGGGCGGATCGGCCGCTTATCAGGCGGCGGAACAGGACTTCCTGCTCAAGTTCCTGGCCTGGGTGGGGCTCGTGCTGCTCGCGGTGCCGAGCCTGGTGCTGGTCGCCTCCGCGTCGCGGCTGACCGCCGCCCGCCGGGAGCGCAGGCTCGCCGCGCTGCGGCTTGCGGGCGCCACTCCCGGCCAGGTCGTGGGCGCGGTCGCGGCCGAGACCGCGTTCGCCGCGGTCGCGGGCGCCGCGCTGGGACTGCTGCTGGGCTGGCCGCTGCGGCTGCTGGTGATACACGTGCCGTGGGGCGGCGGGACCTGGCTGGCCGCGGACTTCACCCCGTCGCTGGCGACGGTGGCCGGGGTCGGCCTCGGGGTTCCGGTGCTGGTCGTCGCGGCGGCCGTACTGGGGCTGCGGCGGGTGGTCCGCGCGCCGGTCGGCGCCGCGATGGCGCACCGCAAGAAGGCGCCAAAGGCCTGGCGGCTGCTCGCGATCGTCGCCGCGGGGGCGTTCTTCCTGTTCGGCCTGGCGACCGCGAAGGACGGTGGCAACCTCGTCGTGCTGATGGCGTCGCTGGCCGGAGTCGTGCTCTCGGCGTCTGTCGTAGGACCGTGGCTGACGGCCTCGCTGGGGACCCTGTTCTCGACGCTGTGGCGGCGGCCTTCGACGCTGCTCGCGGGCCGGCGATTACGCGACGACCCGAAGGCCGCCTACCGCTCGGCGTCCGGCGTGGTGCTGGCCGTCTTCGTCGGGTCGATGGCGCTGACCTTGCTGCCGGGGTTCGAGTCGCAGTCCGGCGGTGGCCGGTCGTTCCAGGATTCCGTGCTGTACGTGGACGTTCCGTCGGCGCAGGCGCAGCAGCAGCGGCAGCGGATCACCGACCAGCTGGCGCGCAGCGGAGCGTCGGCGGTCGTGGCGTCGGCGACGCGGGTGACCGTGCGGACTCCGGAGAACTCGCACAGCGCACTGGTGATCAGCTGTCCCGAAGCGGCGCAGGTGAGCCGGATGGCGGTCGGCTCGTGCGCCGGTCCGCCCAGCGTGCGGGCCGATCCGTCGCTTGAGCTCTCGACCGCGGGGATGACCGTGGTCCCCACCGGCGGATATGGAGTTTCCGCTGATGTGCCGGGAGTTCCGGTGCCCGCGGGCGCTCCGGTGCGGCCGTTCGGCGGTCAGGATCCGGACCTCGTCGACTCGGTGATCGTCGATCCCGCGCTGGTGCCGGACGTGCTCGGCAGCGGGGAGACGACGTTGGCGGTCGCGCCCGCGAGCGACGCCGACCGCGAGCGGGTGCGGACCGCGATGACGGTCGCCGCGCCTGGGGCGGAGATCAACAGCCGGGAGCTGGTGCTGGGCGAGCAGCGGACGATGCTGTCGGACCTGCGGCGGGTCACCGCGATCGGCCTGGTCATCGCGTCCGTGCTGGCCGGGTGCAGCGCGGCGATCACCGCCGCGTCCTCGGTTGTGGACCGCCGCCGCACGTTCGGGGCGCTGATCGCCGCTGGGACGCCGTTGCGGGTGCTGGCTCGGGCGTTGCGGACCGAGGCCGCGCTCCCCGCGCTGGTGGCCACCATCGGCGCAGGTGCGGGCGGTGTCGCGGTCGGATTCGGGATGTTGAGCCTGTTCGACATCGAAGGCGCGATCAGCCCGTGGGTGTTCGCCCCGGTCGCGCTGGGGGTGCTGGTCGCGGTGCTCGCGACGTCGGCGAGCGGGCCGATGCTGCGCCGGGTCAGCGCCGAGCCCTTCGCCGAGGAGTGAGCTCGTACCTCCGGCTCGCGAGGACCGGCCATGTGGCCAGCGCCGATGGCCACATGGCCGATCCGCCACCGGCCCCGCGGCAGCGATTCTGGAAGCACAACGGAGAACACCAGGGAAGGTGGACAAGATGATCACGACAGTGCTGACCGCGTTCGGAACGGTGGCGGCGATCGGCGTCCTGCTGATGATGGCGGCGAGCTCGATCCTGCCGGAGCTCTCGGACACGTTCGGATCGCGGCGCTGAGCCCGATGCGTCAACCGGCCGACGAGGTGCGCGCGACCAGCGGGAAGCACGCCGGGGCGCCTTCTCGCGCCCTCCGATCGGCATCGGCGGGACGGACGAAGGCGGGCCGCGCGCTCCCGGACGCAGGGCGCGGGCTGCCGAGCCGGTGCAGGGTCTCGGCGTGGTGGTCGGTGACCGTGACCCGCGCGGAGTCGAAGGAGAACAGCACCGCGCGGTTGATCTCCACGATGGCCCGGTCCCGCCAAAGCGTCCGCTCGCTGGAGGTGTCGAGCCCGAGTTCGCCCGCCACCTCCTGCACTACGCCGTAGGCGTTCTCGTCGGCGAGACCGCGGGTGCCGATCTCGGTCCCGACGAACCAGGTGTTGAACGGCACCGCCGGATACCGGATGCCGCCGATCACCAGGTGCAGGTTGCTGATCAGCGGGACGGTGTGCCAGCGCAGGCCGAGGCGGGCGAACCACGGGAGGTCCGGGTGCTCCAGCGGAACCTCCTGCACGACGTCGCGGGGAACGGTGAACGCCGCAGGTCCCTCGTGCGCGGTCTCCACCACCAGCGGGAGGTGGTCGAACCGGCCACGCCGGGCCGGGGGTTTCCAGCCGAGCCGCTGCGCGGCGGTGGTGAACCCGGCGTAGCGGGGGTCGCCGAGCGTTCCACCGTCCGAGCCCGGGTAGCCCGCGTAGCGGACCACCTGTTCGTTCCAGATGCGCGGTCCCGGCCTGCGCGGGGAGTCCGGGGCGAAGACGGTGATCAGCGGCCGGATGCGGCCGCCGTTGGTGGCCAGCCGCAGGTGCTCGAAGCACTCCCTGGCCACCGGTGAGGCGTTGCGCAGACCGCGCAGGTCCCGCACCTGGACGTGTCGCCAGGGCACGCCGCTCGTGCACCAGCCGCTGTCCCGGAGCGCGATCCGTGCGCCGTGGGTGAGTTCCTCGGTGGTGTGCCGGTAGGTCCCGGATCTCGCGATGTCCGCGCGGACCTGCGACAGCCGTGGCGCGAGCGGGCCGGCGTCGGGGTGGGCGTCGTGGAACGCGCGCAGGAACTCCTCCGCCGCCGCCGGATCGGTCGGGTGGTCGTCGGTCGCGGGAGCCTGCCGGGCTGGGAGGAGTCCACTGCGGATTGCCGTCACAGCCGGAAACGTAGTGGTCGGCAGCGCTTACTCGGCAGCCTCAGACGGCCAGCCTTTGTCGTGAACTTGGCGCAACCCGATCCGGTCAATGCCGACCGGCCGTATTGACCTTCGACGAGATCAGGCGGCCTCTTGATCGGCCGTTCGAGTGAGATCAGTCCACAGAGGGACCAGATTTGCGGTCCTCCGACCGGTGGTCACACCCGCTCGAAGATCAGGTCGTGCACGACCCGGCCTTCCTCGTGGGCGCGGTTCTCGAACTTGGTCACCGGCCGCCAATCCGGTCGCGGCGCCCAGCCACCCGGCTCGGCCTCGAAGCGGTTGCGCAGCAGCGGTTGTGCCTGGCAGATCTCAAGCATCTGCTCGGCGTAGTTCTCCCAGTCCGTGGCCAGATGCAGCACGCCGCCCGGGGCCAGCCGGGAAGCGATCAGCTCGACCGAGGACTTCTGGACCAGCCTGCGCTTGTGGTGGCGCTTCTTCGGCCACGGGTCCGGGAAGTAGACGCGGACCTCGGACAGCGTCCCGGGCTCGACGTGGTCGCGGAGCAGGACGATCGCGTCGCCGCGCAGCAGGCGCAGGTTGGTCAGCTCCAGCTTCTCGGCGCGCAGCATCAGCTGGGCGAGGCCGGGCTTGTAGACCTCGATGGCCAGGTAGTTGACCTCCGGCGCGGCGGCGGCGAGCTGCGCGGTGGTCTCGCCCATGCCGGAACCGATCTCCAGCACCACGGGCGCCGACCGGCCGAACCACGTGGTGGTGTCCAGCGGGCCCGGCGGCAGGGCGTTGACCTCGGTGCCGAGGTCGGGCCAGTACTGGTCCCAGGCCCGCTGCTGCCCGACGGTCATCCGCTCGCCGCGCTGGACGTAGCTGACAACCGTGCGCCGGAAGGGAACCTGCTGGTCAGAGGCGTTCACGGGAAGCCAGTATCGCAAACGCCCAGGTTGGCTCAGCCTGCGGTCACCAGGACTCGACCTGCGGGAGAGCGGACAGCAGGCCGGGCGCCCGGTCGACGGGCAGCGGTAGCGGCGGGTTGTCCTGGTGGGCGGCCACGACCTCGACCCAGCCGAGGTGCTGGTCGGTGAAGACCACTGTGGTCGGGGCCTTCATCTGGGCTCGGTCGGACGGCCCGAACTCCCAGTAGCCGGTCTCGCCCAGCCCGGCCCACGGCACGAAGACCCAGCCTTCGCGCCTGCTGAGCAGTGCGTGCACCTCGTCCTCGATCTCGAAGCCCTTCGCCCTGGACGGGATCTCGCCGCGGTCCAGTGCGCGCAGCCACCAGGGCGCGGGCAACCGGCGGGCCGAGCCGTTCAGCTTGCGGAAGAGTTCGAGGACTTGGTCCTCCGGAGCGGTGTGGATCCAGCTGCACCGCAGCGACACCGGCGCGACCGGCTCCCTCGCGGGCGGGTGCACCTCGGTCGCCAGGGACCATTCCAGTCTCGGTACCGGCTCCAGGTGGACGTCGTCACGCGGGTCCTGTGGTACCGGCACCGCGCGTTCTGTGGAACGCATCAATCGGCTCACCCCATCTGCTGCTGAGAACCCGACCTCGAGGAGGACAGGCCCCGAGAAGGCCGCGAGCACACCGGACAGGTGGCTCCCGAACTGCGCTTGCCCCCAAGCGACGCTGGTTCGGGACAAAGGTTCCCTTCAATGCATTACCACAATGCAGTCGATATGTGACACTTTGTGAACAATTGTGCCCAAGGTCACAGATCGGCCTCCGTGGATGGTCGGATCGACGGCCCGACTCGACAAGTCCGGCTTCGGCGGTTGGAGTGGAGACGTGGACCACACTATGCAGAGAGTCGAAATCGAAGGCGGCGTGGCCGTCGGCGTGGACAGCTCGGCCTCGTCGCTGCGCGCACTGCTGGTGGCCGCCGAAGAGGCCAAGAGGCGCGATGCGGTGCTGCACGTCGTGCGCGCCTGGAGCATCCGGACCGCACCGCGTCCGGAGGACTGTCCGCCTGGGGCGGTCCCGAGCACGGACCAGTACCACGAGACCGTGCTCGCCGACACCAAGCGGATCGTGCGGACCAAGCTCGGGGAGGACCCGGGCATACCGATTGAGGTGCACGTCGTGCACTCACCGTCGCCGCAGGCGTTGCTCTCCGCGTCCCGCGGAGCGGACCTGCTGGTCGTCGGCCACCGCGGACGCGGTGGATTCGCGGGGCTGATGCTCGGCTCGGTGGCCGAGCAGTGCGTCCGGCACGCGGCGTGTCCGGTGCTGGTCGTGCGCCCGAGCATCTGAGCCGACGTCGGGGCGGTGGCCGCTCGGCGCCGCCCCTGGAAGCGGCGGGGCTCAGCTGCGACCCGATGTGGTTACCGCTCCGCCCGCCTCCAAGCAGCGGTCGCTCGGTCGGCCCCGAAGCAGCGACCGCTCGGTCGGCCTCAAAGCAGCGGGCGCTCAGCCAGCTCCAAAGCGGCGACCGCTCGGCCGGCCCCAAAGCACCGGTCGTTCGGCCGCTCCGAAGCGGCGACCGCTCGGCCAGTCGCCAAACAGCGACCGCTCGGCCAGCTCCGAAGCGGCGGCCGTAGGACCGACCTCGGTGCGGCGGCCTCTCGGCCCGCATCGAAACAGCAGTGGCTCGGCCGGTCCAGAAACGGCGGTCGCTCCGGCAGGTCCCGGAGCGGCGGGCTTGAGTGGCTTCCAAACTGCGGTCGCTCGGCCGGTTCTGCGGCGGTGGGCTCAGCACTGACCTCGAAGTGGCGGCAGCTCCGGCGCCCAAGCAGCGGCCGCTCGGCCGGTCCCAAAGCAACGGGACGCTCGACCGGCCTCGTAGCAGCGGTCGCTTGGTCGACCCCGAAGCGGCGGGCTCGGCTGACTTCCGAGGAGCGGCCGTTCGGGCGGCCCCGAGGCGACGGGCGCTCGATCGACTTCGGAGCCGTGGTCGCTCAGCCTGTCTCAAGGCGACGGGCGCTCGGACGGCTTCCGAGCGATGCTCGCTCGGCTTGCCCAGGGCGGCGGGGCGCTCGATCGGCTTCGAAGTAACGGCCGCTCAGCTTGCCCGAGGCGGCGGGGCGCTCGGACAGCTTCGAAGCAGCGGTCGCTCGGCCTGGCCCAAGGTGGCGGGCGCTCGGACGGCTTCCGAGCGATGGTCGCTCAGCCTGCCCAGGGCGACGGGCGCTCGGACGACTTTGAAGCAACGGCCGCTCAGCCTGCCCTGAGGCAGCGGTCGCTCGGACAGCTTCGAAGCGATGGTCGCTCTGCCTGTCCGAGGTGGAGGGGCGCTCGATCGGCTTCGAAGCAGCGGTTGCTCGGCCTGTCCCGAGGCGACGGGGCGGTCGGACGACTTCGGAGCCGTGGTCGCTCCGCCTGTCCCGAGGCGACGGGCGCTCGATCGACTTCGGAGCCGTGGTCGCTCGGCTTGCCCGAGACGGTAGGCGGTCGGACGGCTTCGGAGCGGGGGTCGATCGGCCTGTCCGAAGGTGGCGGGGAGCCGGGCGGCTTCGAAGCGGGGGGGCTCGGCTAAACACTGGCCCAGGAGCGGCAGGCCTCGGGCGTCCCTGGAGCGGCGGCGGCTTCGGGGGCCGCTTCGCGTGGTCGCGGCGGCGGGTCCGGGGTTCGTGCCGGCCCCGGACAGCACAGGGCCCGGGCCATCCCCCGAATGACAGCCCGGGCCCTCCCCCGTCCCGACCGCAGCGCCCCCGAGCGCTGGTGCAGTCGGTCGATTCTGTTGTGCTTCGCGCTGTTCGCCGTTGTTCTCGGTGGTGTCCATTTCGGACGTGTTCCACCGGATCGGTTCCGGCGTGTCGCGCGGCGTTACCGTGGTTGATCTCTTTGCGGGGATCCTATCGGCTTACGTGACCAGGCTCTCGGCCGGGATGGGCGGACCCCATATCCTCCGCCGCCCAGCAGGCAATTCCCCGAAGTTGATCTACGTTCGAGCGCCCGGTGGCATCCCCGCTGGTCAGGCATCCCTCCGATTCGTCACCGCGAGTCCGATCACCAGCAGTCCGATGCTGACCGCAGCGAAGTACAGCAGCGATCCCCACGGGCCGAACGGCATGTCCATGGCGCCCATTCCTCCTTCGGACAGGAAGTGGTTGGACGCGTTGAACGGCAGCCACCGCCGGATTTCCGGACCTACGCTCGGAATCGCCGAAACCAGGCCCTCGATCAGGGTCGGCCAGAGGATCAGGATGGTCACCGCGCCCGCGCTCTGGCGGACCAGCGCGCCGACCGCGACCGCGATCACCGCGCCCAGCGCGTAGACCAGGCCGACGCCGGCCACCAGCCGCAGGTCCTCGGCGCTGTCGAGCGCAAGGTCGCCCGCGGGCGAGAACAGCTTGGTGACCGCCCAGGAGCCGAAGCCCGCGACCTCGCCGATCACCAGGGCCAGCGCCGCGACGACACCGGTCTTGGCCAGCAGCGCGGCGGTCCGGTTCGGCACCGCCTGGAAGGTCGCCCGGATCGTGCCGAAGCGGTACTCGGTGGTGACCGCCAGCGCGGCCATCACCATCACCACCATCAGTCCGAACTGCGAGCCCTGCTGGCTCATCGACACGGTCGCGAAGTCGGCGTAGTTCGCGAACAACCCGGCGAAACCGATCGTCAGGCCCAGCGCCAGGGCCGCGCACCACCACGGTGAGCGGGTGGAGAACAGCTTGATGCGTTCCACTGCGAGCAGAGTCATGTCACTTTCCTGCCGTCGTCGCGGCGGCGCCGCCGAAATCGGTCTGGTACTCCACGGCCTGGCTGGTCAGCTGCATGAACGCCTCCTCGAGCGATCCGCGCTGGAGGCTCAGCTCGTGCAGCACGATGCCGTTGCGGGCGGCGATCTCGCCGACCTGCTCGCTGCCCGCGTCGCCGACCAGCAGCGTCTCCCGGTCGGGCTGCTGGACCACGAACTCCTGCCCGGTCAGCAGCTGCCGGAGCTCCTGGGCCTGCGGCGAGCGCACCCGCACGGACGCGTTGCTCGCGCCCTCGACGAACTCGTCGGTGCTGCACTGCGCGATCAGCTCCCCGCGGCCGATCACGATCAGCTCCTCGGCCGTCAGCGACATCTCCGAGAGCAGGTGGCTGGAGACGAGCACGGTGCGGCCCTCGGCCGCGAGGCCCTGCATGAACCGGCGGATCCAGTGGATGCCCTCCGGGTCGAGGCCGTTGACCGGCTCGTCGAACAGCAGGATCTTCGGGTCGCCGAGCAGCGCGGCGGCGATGCCCAGCCGCTGCGACATGCCCAGCGAGAACCCGCCCGCGCGGCGCCTGGCGACCTGCGACAGGCCGACCATCTCCAGCACCTCGTCGACGCGCCGCAGCGGGATGTCGTTGGACCGGGCCAGCCACTTCAGGTGCGCCTGCGCCGAGCGGTTCGGGTGCACCCACTTCGCGTCGATCAGCGCGCCGACGGTGCGCAGCGGCTGCTTGAGCTCGCGGTACGGCCTGCCGTCGACGAGCACCGCGCCGGAGGTCGGCCGGTCCAGGCCCAGGATCATCCGCATCGTGGTCGACTTGCCCGCGCCGTTGGGCCCCAGGAAGCCGGTGACCCGGCCCGGCTTGACGGTGAACGACAGGTCGTTGACCGCGACCTTCGACCCGTAGCGCTTGGTGAGGCGGTCAGCTTCGATCATGGCTTGCCTCGATCATTGGTCACTCCCGTGCAGACTTCGTGCTTCCCCCAGGCACCACAACTCTGCCCCGGCCGATGGGACGTCCACATCGGTCGATGGGCCAGGAACGGGTCAACCTCAGGTCGTACTTTCGGCCGCGGGGAGTGACCGCGGTCTCAGGGAAAACCCCGAGCGCTCACGGGAACTACCGCGCGCTCGCGGGAACTGCCGAGCGTTCACCGGAACCAGCGGTCGAGGGCCTTCGCCAAGCCGTCGTCGTCGACCGTCGCGGTGATCTCGTCGGCCGCGGCGCGGACCACCTCCGGCGCCTGGCCCATCGCGACGCCGTGCGCGGCCCAGGTCAGCATCTCGATGTCGTTGTCGCCGTCACCGGCGGCGAAGGTGTCCTCGGCGGGGACGCCGAGCTCGACGCGGAGCTTCTCCAGCGCCGCGCCCTTGGTCACGCCTGCCGGGACCACCGTGACCCACGGCTGGTAGTGGTCGATGGTCAGCGTGCAGGAGGGGAACTCGACCCCGGCCATGACCCGCAGCAGCTCGTCCGCGTCGTGGTCGGCCCAGTTCGCGATCAGCCGCGAGGTCGGTTCGGCGAGCAGCTCGTCGAGGCTGGCCAGCCGCTGCGGTCCGTGCAGCGCCTCCTCGCGGAACTTGCTGGTGACCAGGCTGCCCACGTCGATGCGCTCGGCCGCGAAGATCGCTCCCGGCAGCCGGGCGGCCAGCGCCGCCTGCACCGGGGCGGGGTCGAAGGTGTCGACCGCCAGCACCTCGCCGGTCGCGGCGTCCATCCGGACCGCGCCGTTGGAGCACAGCGCGGTGCCGCCGGTCAGGCCCAGCGCCGCCAGCACCGGGCGGGTGCCAAGCGTGCTCCGGCCGGTGGCGATCACGACCAGCGCACCCGCTTCCACCGCCCGGTGCACCGCCGCGCCGACGGCCTCCGAGACGACCTGCGCATCCGGTTCGAGCAGCGTTCCGTCGACGTCGAGGGCTACCAGTTTCGGGGTCCAGGCCGGCTTCGGCTTCCAGGCGGAGGGCACCAGAGCAGGTTATGCGCGCTCGCGCCCGAGGTGTCCCGGACGCGTCCAATCTCACTGTTCCCCGGGGCGCACCAAACCGGTCTCGTAGGCCAGCACCACCGCCTGCACCCGGTCCCGGAGGTCCAATTTGGACAGAATCCGGCCGATGTGGGTCTTGATCGTCGCCTCGGACAGGAACAGCGTCCCGGCCAGCTCGGAGTTGGACAGGCCCTTGGCGACCAGCACCAGCACCTCGCGCTCCCGCTCGGTGAGCGAGTCGAGCACCGACGGATCGCGCAGCTCGCCCGCGTCCCCGCCGAGGAACCGGTCGAGCAGCCTGCGGGTCACGCTCGGCGACACCACGGCATCGCCGCTGGCCACCGACCGCACCGCGGTGACCAGCCCGTCCGGCGGGGTGTCCTTGAGCAGGAAGCCGCTGGCCCCGCCGCGCAGCGCGGCCAGCGCGTACTCGTCGAGGTCGAAGGTGGTCATCACGAGCACCTTCGAGCTGCCGTCGGCGACGATCCGGCGGGTCGCCTCGACGCCGTCGAGCACCGGCATCCGCACGTCCATCAGCACCACGTCGGGGCGCAGGCGGGCCGCCATCTCGACGGCTTCCTCGCCGTTGTGCGCCTCGCCGACGACCTCGAGGTCGTCCTGGGCGTCGAGCACCATGCGGAAGCCCATGCGCATGAGTTCCTGGTCGTCGACCAGCAGGACGCGAGACATGTCCACAACCCTATCCGCGCGGCAGGGGCAGCACCGCGTGCACTCGCCAACCGCCTTCCGGGCGCGGGCCCGCGTCGAGGGTGCCGCCGTAGATGGTGGCGCGCTCGCGCATGCCGATCAGGCCGTTGCCGCCGGGCAGCGTGGACGGTTCGGTCTTGCTGCCGTCGTCGACGATCTCGATGTCGATGCGTTCGCCGTCGTTGACCGCCCGCACCCTCGCGCGGACGTTGCGGCCGCCGTGCTTGAGGACGTTGGTCAGCGACTCCTGCACGATCCGGTAGACGCCGAGCCCGATGCCGGTGGGCAGTTCGTCGAAGTCGCCGACCAGTTCCAGTTCGGTCGGCAGCCGCAGCTCGCGGACCCGGTCGACCAGCTCGCGCAGGCTCGTCGCGGTCGGCTGCGGGGCGCGGGTGCCGTCCTCGTCGGGGTTGCGCAGGACCTCCAGCAGGCCGCGCAGCTCCCCGAGCGCGGCGCGGCCGGTGTCGCCGATGGTGCGCAGCGCCTGCTCGGCCAGCTCCGGCTTGTTGCGCAGCGCGTAGGAACCGCCGTCGGCCTGGGTGATCATGACGCTGACCGAGTGGGCCAGGACGTCGTGCAGCTCCCTGGCGATCCGGTTGCGCTCCTCGGCGACCGCGATGCGGGCCTGCTGGTCCTGCTCGAACTCCAGGTTCCGCAGCCGCCGCTCGACCTCGGCGTGGTAGGCGCGGCGGGCCCCGACGAACTCGCCGAGGGCCCAGCAGAACGCCGTGACCAGGCTGTAGACGATGGCCAGCACCACGATCGCGCCCGCCCGGCCTTCGAAGTGCGGGCTCTTGACCAGCACCTGGTACGCGACCAGCGCCGCGGCGAGCGCGGTGTAGAGCGCGGCGACGCGCCTGCCGACGTACGCGACGAGCGTGTAGACGGCGATGCACACCGCGATACCGCCGAACCTGACCTGGGGCGTGTCCGCGGTGATCACCACGAGCAGCAGCCCGGCCAGCGTCACGTACGCCGCGGGCACCGGCCAGCGCCGCCGCACGAACAGCGGACCGGCGAGCAGGAGACCGGCCGGCACCGCCAGCCACAGCGGCTGCGGCCGGGTGTCGGTGTAGATCGCGTCCGCCAGGTCCGGGACCAGCACGAACAGCGCGATGAGCGCATCTCCCACCGCCGGATGCGCGCGCATCCACAGACTCAGCCTTCGCACACCGACGAGCCTAGGCAGCCCGCGCCGCGACGGCGTCATCCTCCGGGGCCGACCGCGTCCACCTGCGGTCGGATCCCGGCGGACGGCCCGTGCGCCGAGGGGCCGCGTGGCAGGATGTCCGCACGCGTCGCCGATCGAGGGGTCATGGGTGAGTACGGGAACCGAGCAACAGCACTGGCCCGGTCCGCTCTCCGCGGCCGTCGCGCGGCTGTGCACCGGGCTCCAGCCGCAGGTTTCCGAACGCACCGCCGCCGGGTTCCGCGAGGTGCTGCGGCGGCTGTCGGCGCCGTTGCAGGTCGCCGTCGCGGGCCGGATCAAGTCCGGCAAGTCGACCCTGGTCAACGCGCTCATCGGGCGCCGGGTCGCACCGACCGACGTGGGTGAGTGCACCCGGCTGGTGACCCGGTTCCAGTACGGCACCGTGGACCGCGTCGAGGTGATCTTCAACGACGGCGGCAAGCAGGCCATCCCGTTCGACGCCGACGGCGGCATCCCCGCCGACCTGGGGATCGACGTCGAGAAGGTCTCGCACCTGGAGGCGTACCTGACCAACGCGGTGCTGCGCGACCTCACCGTGATCGACACCCCGGGCCTGGGTTCGCTGGACGCCGCGTCGGTCGCGCGGACCGAGGAGCTGCTCGGCACCCGGCCGGACGAGGAGCCCGGCGACGACGAGCTCGACCCGGTCTCCCGCAACGCCGTCGCCGGGGCGGAGGCCGTCCTCTACGTCGTGACGCAGGCGGTCCGCGCCGACGACCAGCAGGCGCTGGCGTCGTTCACCGCGGCCACCGCGAGCCGGGAGGCGGGGCCGGTCAACGCGATCGCGCTGCTGAACAAGGCCGACACCATCGAGCCCGATTCGGTCGAGGGCGCCGACGGCGACGTGTGGGCCGCGGCCACGACGATCGCGGACAAGCAGTCGCAGCTGCTCAAGCCCCGGGTCGCCGACGTGCTGCCGGTGATCGGCCTGCTCGCCGAGACCGCCGAGACCGGCGGGTTCACCTCCGCCGACGCCGACGCGCTGCGCGAGCTGGCCGGGCTCGACGAGGCGACCCGCGAGACGCTGCTGATGTCGGCGGACCTGTTCACCAGCTGGGAGTGCGAGGTCCCCGCCGGGGTGCGCAGCAGGCTGCTGGAGCGGATGGACCTCTACGGCATCGGGCAGGCGCTGGCCGCGATCGACGCCGATCCCGAGATCACCGCCGGTGCGCTGCGGCGCAGGCTGCTGGACGCCTCCGGGCTCGCGGGCGTGCTGAGCCGCCTCGACTCGGTGTTCCGCGCCCGCGCCGACGGCATCAAGGCAGCCGCCGCGCTCGCGTCGGTGACCGCGCTCGCGCACGCCTCCGGGGACCAGGGCGAGCGGCAGCGGGTGCACGACGCGATCGAGGTGCTGCTGGCCAAGCCGGAGGCGCACCAGCTGCGGCTGCTGGAGGCGCTGACGCTGGTCGCGTCCGGGGCGGTGGCGATGCCCGACGACCTGGCCGAGGAGGTCATGCGGGTCGGCAGCGCTTCCGACATCGGCGAGCAGCTGGGGCTTCCGGGCCGCGGCAGGCAGGAGCTGACCGACTACGCGCTGGAGCGCGCGGGCTGGTGGCGGTCGTTCTCGTCGTTCGGCGCCACACCTGCGCAAAGTCGGATCGCGCACGTGGTGCACCGCGCCTACTTCCTGATCTGGCAGCAGTTGCGGGCCCAGAGCACGTGAGGGGATGGCCATGCGGGGATGGTTTCGGCGACCCGAGCGGGGAACCGGGGAGGCGGCGGACGCGTCGGAAACCGACGGGGGCCAACCCGTGGCCTCCGGTTCCGACGGCCAGTTGGGGAATGACATGACCGCGGTGGACACCGACTTCCTCGCCAACCCGCTCGACCAGGCGCTCGCCGAGCGCGCGACGCTGATCCAGCTCTGCATGTACGCGATGGACCGGGCCCGCAGCACGGGTGTCGTCGAACGGCTTTCGGAGGGCCTGGACGGCATCGGCGTGACCGCGCTGCGGCCGGACGGCCTGCGCTTCGACCCCGCGCACCACGAGGCGGGCGGCACCATGCCGACCGAGGATCCCGCGCTGGACGGCGTGATCGCCGAGACCGAGGTGCTCGGCTTCGCCGACCGCGACCGCCTCCTGCGCGCCCCGATCGTGACCGTCTACCGCCTCCGCACCCCGCAGTGACACCACAACCCGGCCATCGTCTTCAAGCGGCGAAGCCGCTTAGCCCACACTGCCAACCGGCACCGCCGCGGGTTCTCAGGCGTCCGCTGGCGAGGACAGCTTTTTCCGTCGTATTGGACATACGTCGGAAAAAGATTCCGGAGCCAGCGGACGCCTGAGGTTCCGCCACCCGACCCACCAAGCAAAGCGAGAGCCCCGGAGGAAGAAATGACATCGGCTGGTCCCGTGCAGGGGGTGGTCGCGTCCGCGTTACCGCAGCTGGTCAAGCAGACCAGGGACAAGCTCTTCGGGCTGCTGCGGGAAGCCGATCCGCCCGCGGCGGAGTGGGTGGACCAGGTGCGCCGCTCGCGGCCGGGCACGCCGAGCGTGGTGGTCGTCGGGGAGACCAACCGGGGCAAGAGCTCGCTGGTGAACGCGCTGCTGGAGCAGCCAGGACTGTCCCCTGTGGACGCGAGCGTGGCCACCGCGACCTACCTCCAGTTCGAGCACGGCGAGCAGTGGGCCGGGTTCGCCTGCTACCCGGGGCAGCAGGAGCCGGTGCGGTTCGAGCTGCCGGAGCTGGCGGCGTGGTCGTCGGTCGGGCACGAGCTGCCCGACGGTCAGCTCCCGCCGCGCTACGTACGGGTCGAGGGACCGGTGGAAGCGCTGTCGAAGCTGACCGTCGTGGACACCCCAGGCGTCGGCGGGCTCGACTCCATCCACGGCGAGCTCGCCATGGAGGCGGCGGCCTCGGCGACCGCGCTGCTGTTCGTGGTGGACGCGTCGGCTCCCTTCACCCGGGGCGAGCTGGACTTCCTGCGCACCGTCGGCGACCGGGTCGAGACCGTGGTGTTCGCTCTGGCCAAGACCGACCAGCACCGGGGCTGGCGGCAGGTGCTGGAGGAGGACCGCAGGCTGCTCGCCGAGCACGCGCCGCGCTTCGCCGACGTCCCGATCTACCCGGTTTCGGCGCGGATGCGTGAGATGGCGGCCAAGGCGCCCAGCGAGCAGGCCGCCGCGATGCTGACCGAGAAGTCCGGCATCGCCGAGCTGCGGTCCGCGCTGGAGCAGCTGGTCGCCGGCCGGTCGGCGATGCTCGGCGAGGCCAACACGATGCGCGCTCTGTCCACTGTGCTCGGTGAGCTGACCGCGAAGCTGGAGGCCGAGAAGCGGGCGCTGACCGTCGGCGAGGACGAGGCCGAGTCGCTGCGCGGACGCCGCGACGAGCTCGCCGCGCAGCGGCGGTCGTCGACCCGCGGCTGGCAGGTCAAGCTGCGCGGCGAGGTCCAGCGCACCCGGGTGGAGACCGGGCACGAGGTGACCCGGCAGGTCCGCGAGGTGCAGACCTGGTTCCGGCGGGCCATCGACGGGGCGGACCGCCAGCAGCTGCCCGAGCTGCCGCAGCAGGTCGACGTGGCCCTGCAGATGGTGTCGACCCGGATCGGGGCGATGCTGACCGCCCGGCTGGCCCGGGTCGCGGAGGTGTCGCTGGCCGAGCTGTTCTCCGCCGAGGAGCTGGACGTGATCCGCTCCCAGTTCGCGCGCGGCGCGCAGGCGCCCGTCGCGCTGCGCCCGCCGGAGAAGCGGCCCCCGACCGCCGAGGACAAGCTGCTGGTGTTCATGGGGATCACCGGCGGTCTCGGCGCCGGCCGGGCGGCGGCGATGCCGCTGGCGGGGATCGGCATCGGCGCGCTGAACCCGATAGTGCTGCCGGTGACGATCGTGCTCGGGCTCGGCGCGGGCTGGTGGATGGCGCGCACCCGCAAGCACGCGGCCGACAAGCAGCACATGAAGCAGTGGCTCACCGAGGCGATCGCTGACGCCCGTTCTGCGCTCGACCAGCTGGTGGCAGAACAGCTCATCGAGGCCGAGCAGCAGCTCGCGCTGGCCCTCGACGACGCGCTGACCAGGCGCATCGAGGCGATCGAGGGCGAGCTGCGGGAGGTCGACAAGGCGCTGAAGATGGACGCGGCCGAGCGCAGCAAGCGGCTGCAGACCGTCAACCGGCGGCTCAGCGACGCCAGGTCCGGCCGGGAGAAGGCCGAGCAGCTGCTGGAGAGCATCCGCAACCTCCGCGACCGCGCGGCATGAGGTTTCCCCGTGCCGGGGGTGATCTTCCTGGTCGGCGGACCGGGAGCAACGACAGGAGACAGCGGTGAGCAAGGTTTTCGCGTCCATGGGGATGTCCCTGGACGGGTTCGTCGCCGGTCCCAACGGCGGGCCGGACAACGCGCTGGGCGACGGCGGGTTCCGCATCCACCAGTGGGTGTTCGACCTGGAGTCGTGGCGGGAGCGGCAGAGCCGCGAGGGCGGGGCGACCAACGCCGACGACGAGATCGTCAAGGAGAACTTCGCCCGCGCAGGCGCCTACGTGATGGGTCGGCGGATGTTCGACGAGGGCGAGGCGGGCTGGCCGGACCCGCCGCCGTTCCAGGCGCCCGTCTTCGTGCTGACCCACAACCCGCGCGAACCGTGGGTGCGGCAGGGCGGCACCACGTTCACCTTCGTCACCGACGGCGTCGAAAGCGCGGTGGAGCAGGCCCGGGCCGCCGCCGGTGACAAGGACGTGCAGATCTCCGGTGGTGCCGACGTGGTCCGCCAGGCGCTCGACGCCGGGCTGGTCGACGAGGTCGAGGTGCACGTGGCGCCGATCCTGCTCGGCCGGGGAGTCCGGCTGTTCGACGGCGTCGATCCCGAGCGGTGCGCGTTCGAGCCGGAGCGGGTGGTCGGCTCCCCGGGGGTCACGCACCTGCGCTACCGGGTCGTCCGCTAGCACCTGTTCGGCGGGAACCGGGTGGCTCTACCCTGCGTCCTAGCTGTGAAACCGGACGCGGAGTTGAGGGGTACTCACGTGTACATCGAGGAGACGGGCGCGGGCGACGGTGACATCAAGATCACCGTCGAGGGCGAGGAGTACACCGCCGAGGCCAACTACGACCTCGATGGTGACGGGGTGGACGAGACCGTCGCGGTGATGACCGACGACGGCCACGTCGCCTACGTCGACGAGAACCACGACGGCCGGGCCGACGTCATGCAGACCATCGACGCCGACGGCGTGGTGGTCGAGCAGGCGCGGTTCGACGCGGGCACCGGCGACTGGACGGCCGAGGACCCCCAGCAGCACCCGGGCGGCGGCGACCCCCGGCAGGACCCCAACGCGCAGCAGATGGTGGTCGACCTGCCGCAGGGCGACGTCCAGGTGGGACCGGCCACCGAGGACACCAACAACGACGGCGTCGCCGACACCGCCGTGGTCCAGGACGAGGCGGGCACGCACCTGGTCACCGACTTCGACGGGGACGGCTCGGCGGACCAGATCGTCGACATCAACCCCGCGGGCGACGTGACGATCTCCCAGCACACCGGCGACGGGCAGTGGACCGTGGTCGAGCAGGGCAGGCTGGACGGCCAGAAATACACGCCGAACCCGGCCACCGGCGCCACCGACGACGCGACCTGGAGCTTCGGCGAGCCCGAGCCGCAGCCGGAACCGCAGCCCGAGCCGCACGCCGGGCGCGCGGGCGGCAGCGCCGGGGGCCGCGGCGGCGCCGCTCCGGCCGACTCGGACGCCCTCTGGTCCTGACCCGCCGACGGCATCGCCCGGCGCCCGCGGGAGGGGCGCCGGGCGATTTTGCGTTCACCGCCCGATGATCAACCGCCATTCGGTGGACACCTGCCGTTGGCCGGGCTGTCCAGTTCGTCGGAAATTCTTGGATCAGCAACTCCCCCTTCGCGGAGGATCCGTTGCGCCAAGGGTTTCTGAATCGATTCCCTTATCGTTCTTGTGAGAGAACCGACAACTCTGATCTCCGTTGCGAGCGCCCGGCACCGTTAGCCTCGGTGCATCCCTTTCAATCCGCCCGGTCTTCGGGTCGGGCGGAGCATTCCCTGAACACCCGGCGGGCCGACCCCGCCGGAGCGATTCCGGGCTGTGGCGCCCAGTCAGGAGACAAGACGCGATGACCTCATTGACCATTCCCGGGCTCGACCAGGCACCGACCACGCACGCGCGCCTGCTGTCGTGGGTGCGCGAGGTCGCGGAGCTGACCACGCCCGACCGGGTGGTCTGGTGCGACGGTTCGCAGGAGGAGTGGACGCGGCTGACCGACCGCCTGGTCGAGGCGGGCACGTTCAAACGGCTGGAGAAGAAGCCGAACTCGTTCTACGCCGCCTCCGACCCCAGCGACGTCGCCCGGGTCGAGGAGCGCACGTTCATCTGCTCCCGCGAGGAGAAGGACGCCGGCGTCACCAACAACTGGATGCAGCCGGACGAGATGAAGGCGATCATGACCGAGCTCTACCGGGGCTCGATGCGCGGTCGCACCATGTACGTGATCCCGTTCTGCATGGGTCCGCTCGACGCCGACCCGCCGAAGCTGGGCGTGGAGATCACCGACTCCGAGTACGTCGTGGTGTCGATGCACATCATGACCCGGATGGGCGCGAAGGTGCTGGAGCGCCTGGGCGACGACGCTGACTTCGTACCCGCGCTGCACTCGGTCGGCGCGCCGCTGGAGCCGGGCCAGCAGGACGTGCCGTGGCCGTGCAACGACACCAAGTACATCACGCACTTCCCGGAGGACCGGGAGATCTGGAGCTTCGGCTCCGGCTACGGCGGCAACGCGCTGCTGGGCAAGAAGTGCTACTCGCTGCGGATCGCCTCGGCGATGGCCCGCGACGAGGGCTGGCTGGCCGAGCACATGCTGATCCTCAAGCTGATCTCGCCGGAGAACAAGGTCCACTACGTGGCCGCCGCGTTCCCCTCGGCCTGCGGCAAGACCAACCTCGCGATGCTCCAGCCGACCATCCCGGGCTGGAAGGTCGAGACCCTGGGCGACGACATCGCCTGGATGCGCTTCGGCAAGGACGGCAGGCTCTACGCGGTCAACCCGGAGGCGGGCTTCTTCGGCGTCGCGCCGGGCACCAACTGGAAGACCAACCCGAACGCGATGCGCACCATCGAGCAGGGCAACTCGCTGTTCACCAACGTCGCGCTGACCGACGACGGCGACGTCTGGTGGGAGGAGATGGAGGGCGAGCCCCAGCACCTCACCGACTGGAAGCAGCGGGACTGGACGCCGGACTCCGACGAGAAGGCCGCGCACCCGAACTCCCGCTACTGCACGCCGATGTCGCAGTGCCCGATCCTCGCGCCGGAGTGGGACGACCCCAACGGCGTGCCGATCTCGGCGATCCTGTTCGGCGGTCGCCGCAAGACCACGGTCCCGCTGGTGAACGAGGCGTTCGACTGGCAGCACGGCGTGTTCATGGGCGCCACGCTGTCGTCGGAGAAGACCGCCGCCGCGGCCGGCAAGGTCGGCGAGGTCCGGCGCGACCCGATGGCGATGCTGCCGTTCATCGGCTACAACGTCGGCGACTACTTCCAGCACTGGGTGAACGTGGGCAAGGAGGCCGACGCCTCCAAGCTGCCGAAGATCTTCTACGTCAACTGGTTCCGCCGGGACGAGTCCGGCAAGAAGATCGTGTGGCCGGGCTTCGGCGAGAACTCCCGCGTGCTCAAGTGGATCATCGAGCGGATCGAGGGCAACGCCGCCGCCGAGGACACCGCGATCGGCCGCGTGCCGTCCGCGGACCAGATCGACCTGTCCGGCCTGGACACCCCGCGCGAGGACGTCGAGACCGCGCTGCACGTCGACGTCGAGGAGTGGAAGGCCGAGCTGCCGCTGATCCAGGAGTGGTTCGACAGCATCGGCGACTCGCTGCCGAGCTCCATGCGCGACGAGTTCGAGGCCCTCAAGCAGCGCCTGGGAGCCTGATCGGACCGCCCGGTCGAGTGCACTTGCTCCGGTTCCTCCGCGTTGACGGAGCGGGTGCCCCGGCCGGGCGGCCGTCACTTTAGTGTGCGCAATCGTGCGGCACCCACCCGAGGAAAACGAATTTTCTTCGGGCGGGCGTCGCATTTTGCATTCCTACGGGCTATGTAATTCAGCCGAAAGGACTGAATTTCATCGGATCTGAACGATCAGCAACCGGACCGTCACGCGCCGCGTCCTACCTGTATCCGCTGGGAGAATCGGCGGGCCGACGCAGGAGGGGAGGTGCGTCATGGCTGATCTGGCGATGCTGGCTCTGTCGCTGATCGCGGTCGTCGCGGTGTTCGTGGCGATGCGGGTCGACGAGGACGAGTCCGGTGACCAGGCCGAAACCGAGATCGACGGCATCCCATTACCCCGCGAGGAACAGCAGTCCGAGCGGGAGGGGAGGCCATTGGTCCGATGAGAAGAACGACAGCTCAAAACGCGGGCGGTGAGTGTCCTACTCACCGCCCGCGCGTTGTTCTGGGGTCAGACCGCCCCCGGCCGACCGGGGAGGCGTGCCGAGCGACCCGGCCGGACTCCGGCGCTGCTCAGCCCAGTGCGTCGGCCAGGTCCTCCAGCGCCTCGAACAGGCTCGGCCGCGCTACCGCCGCCTGCTGCGGCCCCGGCAGCGGCAGTCCTCGGCAGGTGACGTCCCGCTCCGGCACCACGCCGTCCACCAGGTACGACTCGACCAGGTCGTCCACGCAGGCGTTGCCCTGCCCGTAAAGGCCGTGGTCGCCCTCGTCGGCGACGGTCACCAGCCGCGAACCGGCGAACTGCTCGTGCGCGATCCGCGCGCCCTCGACGGCGGTCGCGGGGTCGTTCTCGGACTGGAGCATCAGCACCGGCGGCAGACCTTCGCCCGTGGGCTCGCGCAGCTGCACGTCCGGCCGGTCGTTCCAGTACGCGCACGGCTGGAAGATCGAGTGGTACCCGTAGAACGGGAACAGCGCTCCCTGCACTCCCGAGTTCCGCTCCAGGAACTCCGGTCCGCCGCGGAATTCGGTGTCGTTGCAGCGGATCGAGTACAGCGTGCCCGCCATGCTCTCCGCGGGCGGGGTCTGCTGCATCGGCAGCTGCCGGGCCGCCGCCTGCGACAGCGACCGGGCAGCGGCGCCGGTCGCGCCGTCGCGCAGCGCGGCCATGGTCTGGCCCAGCTGCGGGAACGTCGCCTTGCTGTACATCGAGTAGAGCAGCATCGCGTCGAGCGCGTTGTGGTCCGTCGCCGGTCCGCCGGGGACCTCAGGCGGGATCGGGTTCGCCTTGAGCTTCGCGCGCAGCTCGTCGACGGTCGCCTGCACCGCCTCCGGCGTGGCACCGAGGTGGTAGCTGCCGTCGTTGGCCGCCAGCCACGGCCGCAGGTCCTCCCGCCAGCGGCGCTCGAACGCCATCGGCTGCCAGCCGAAGACCTCCTGCCAGCTACCGGTGAACTGGGTGTTCGAGTCGAGCACGAACCGGTCGACGGTCTTCGGGAAGTACGTCGCGTAGTAGGCGCCCAGCCAGGTTCCACCGGAAATGCCATACCAGCTGACCTTCTCGTGCCCCTCGACCTGGCGCAGCAGGTCAAGGTCCGCGACGGTCTGCTCGGTGGTCACGTAGCGGCCCAGCTCTCCGCTGTGCTCCTGGCAGGCCGCCGCGAACTCCTCGACCGCCGCGAGCTGCGCGCGGATGCTCTCCGCGCTGCGGTCCCTGGGATCCAGCGGCGAGTTCGGCGCCTGCGGTCCACATGAGACAGTGCTGCTCCGCCCGGTGCCGCGCACGTCGATGCCGTAGACGTCGAAGTTGTCCATCAGCTTCGGCCGGTTCCACCCCAGCATCGCCGCGGGCATCGCCATCCCGGCGCCGCCGGGCCCGCCGGGGTTGGTGAACAGCGCTCGCCCGGTCGGCCCGCTCTCGGGCGAGAGCCTGGTCACCGAGATCGTGATGTCCTTGCCCTGCCCGGGGTTCTTCCAGTCCTGCGGCGCGGTCAGCGTGCCGCACTCCAGCCGCTCCGAGCCCGGCGGCAGCTCCGGCGGTAACGGCTGACCGGGCGGGAAGCACGGCTTCCACCGGATCTCCTGGTCGGTGTACCCGGACGGCGCGGCCTGCGGTTCGGCCAGCACCGGCTGCGCGGTGGACACCAGCGCGGCGGCCACCGCCACGCCGGTCACGAGTCGTCGCATCGTTCCCCCTCAACGGAATTCGGCTCTGCTGAGCCGATTCCACCGGGGGCGGCGGCGCCGGGGTAGATCCACCAGTCAGCGGATCACGTGACAAGTGTCAGTTCTTCATCGCACCCGCGAGGTTGAACGCACCGCCCAGCGACCGCGACACCACCAGGTACAGCACGATCACCGGCGCGGTGTAGAGGATCGAGTACGCGGCGAGCTGGCCGTAGGCGATCAGCCCGCCCTGGCCGAAGAAGGTGAAGACCCCGACCGCGGCGGGCTGCTTGGCCGGGTCGAGCAGCAGGACGAACGGCACGAAGAAGTTGCCCCACGCGGTGATGAAGGTGAAGATCGCGACCACGCCCGTCCCGGGCAGGACCAGCGGCAGCACGATCGACCGCAGCGCCTGCATGCCGGAGGCGCCGTCGACCCACGCCGCCTCCTCCAGGCTGATCGGCACCCCGTCCATGAAGTTCTTGGTCATCCAGATCGCGATCGGCAGCGTGCTCGACGCCAGGAACAGCGTCGTGCCGAACATCGAGTCGATCAGCTCGAACTGCACGAACATGCTGTAGACCGGCACCATCACCGCGGTCATCGGCAGCCCGGACGCGAACAGCACGGTGTAGAGGAACGGCCGCTTGAAGCGCAGCTGGTAGCGCGACAGCGGGTAGGCGCACAGCACCGCGGCCGACACCGCGACCACCGCCGCGCCGCCGCACATCAGCAGTCCGTTCCACAGTGGACCGATGCTGGTCTCCCAGGTGAGCACCTGGGCGAAGTTGTCGAAGGTGAGGCTGGTCGGCACCCGCGCGGACAGCGGCGCGTCGGCGTCGAACGCCGCCGTGACCAGCCACAGCAGCGGGGCCAGGAACGCCAGCGCGACCAGCCCGAGGACCAGGTGGACCACCGCGGACGCCGATCGCCGCCGGGCGGAGGTGATGGCCGGCATGCTCACACCTCCTCCTTGAGCGTTTTCGCGTACACCGCGGCGAACAGGCCGCCGATCGCCAGCAGCACCAGCGAGATCGCCGCGCCGTAGCCGATCTCGTCGAGCTCGAACGCGGTGTCGTACATCAGCAGCGGCAGGGTCTGCGTCGCCGCGCCCGGGCCACCGGCGGTGAGCACGTAGATCAGCGTGAACACCCCGATCGTCTGCAGGGTCACCAGCATCAGGTTCGTCAGCACCGACCGGCGGATGACCGGCAGCGTCACGTGCCACAGCCGCCCGAGCGCTCCCGCGCCGTCGACCTGCGCGGCCTCGGTCAGCTCGCTGGGCACCTCGGCGAGCGCGGCCTGGTAGACCAGCATCGAGAACGCCGTGCCGCGCCAGACGTTGCCCAGGACCACCGCGATCATCGGCGCGCTGAACAGCCAGTCCTGCTCGCCCAGGCCGACCGCGGCGAACAGGCCGTTGAGCGTGCCCTCGGGGTTGAGGAACGCGTAGATCGCGAAGGCGGCCACCAGTTCCGGCAGCACCCACGCCGACACCACGACGACGCCGACGGTGTCGCGCAGCCAGCGGTTCCGGTGCCGGGTTAGCAGGGCGATGAGCAGGCCGAGGCAGTTCTGCCCGACCACCGCCGAACCGACGGTGAAGACCACGGTGAGCCAGGCGGAGTTCCACATTGCCGGATCGGCGAACAGCCGCCGGAAGTTCTCCAGCCCCACGAACTCCGGATCGGTCGCGCCGCTGCCGGTCAGCGCCGCGTTGGTGAACGCGACGTAGCAGCTCCAAAGGATCGGCCCGATCACGAACAGCCCGAGCAGCAGGACGGCGGGCAGCATCGGCACCAGCCAGCCGCCCGCGCGGCGCGGAGCCGCCATCAGCCGGCCCGGGTTCCCGCCGGCTGCACGATCCGGCCGACCTGCTGCGACCAGCGGTCGGCGACCTCGGCCGGGTCGCGGCCCTCGACCACTTCGAGCACGGACTTCTGGATCTCCTCCGAGACCTTCGGGTACTCCGCGCGGGCGGGCCGGTAGTGGCTGTTGGCCAGCAGTCCGATCCAGAACTGGCTCACCGGGTTGTCCCCGGCCACCCGCGGGTCAGCCGCGGCGTCCGCGCGGGCGGGCAGGTTGCCGGTGGCGTTGGCGTACTCGACGACGTTGTCCTTGGCCACGGCCATCCTGACGAACTCGAAGGCGTCGTCCTGCTTCTTGCCGGACGCGCTCAGCGCCAGCGTCCAGCCGCCGGACATCGACACCGATCCGGGCGCCTGGCCGAACTGCGTCGGCATCGGCGTCGCGGTCATGGTGTTGCTCCAGTCCTTCCAGCCCGCGTCCTCCCAGTTGCCGGAGGCGAAGCTGCCGTCCAGCCGGATCGCGACCTTGCCCTGCTGGGTCAGCTGGTCGCGGGCGTTCTTGTCGTACTGGGCGTCGGCGATCTGCGCCTTGCTCTGGGTCAGGCCCTCGCCGACCGCGGTCGAGACGAACCGCATCGCGTCGGCGAAGCCGCGGCTGGGTGCGATCCACTTCTGCTGCTGCTCGTCGTAGAGCGTGCCGGTTCCCGTGCCGTAGAGCAGCATTTCGACGGTCTGCATGCTCACCGACTCGCCCTCGGCCTTGCCCAGCGGCATGTCCAGCCCGATGACGTCCGGGAACTTCTGCTTCACCTGGCGCGCGGCGGCGAGGATGTCGTCCCAGTTACGGGGTTTCCAGTCGGCAGGCAGCCCGGCCCGCGCGAACAGCTCGCGGTTGTACCAGAGGCCGCGGGTGTCGGTGTCGAGCGGAACGCCGTAGATCTTGCCGTCGGCGGCCCGGCCCGCCTGCTTGGTGGTGCCGATGAACTGGGTTCCCCAGTCCGGCCACTGCGCCAGCCGTTCGTCCAGCGGGGCCAGGTAACCGGCCTCCACGTCGGAGTTGACGTTGAAGGAGTCCTCGTAGATCACGTCCGGCGTGGTCGAGGGGGAGCGCATCCGCAGTTGCAGCTTCGACAGGTACTCGCCCTCGGGAGCGACCACCGGGTCGAGCTTGACGGTCTTGCCCGGATGCGCCTGCTCGTACTGCTGCTTTACGCGCTGCATCCACTGGTCGACCTGCTGGGTGTTTCCGTAGCGGTGGTAGGCGACGCTGATCGTGTTCGGGTCGTCGGCTGCCGACGAACCACACGCGGCGAGGGAGAACCCCAGCGCGCCGGCGGTCAGTACGGCCAATGCTTTCCTGCGCCGCATCGTGGTCCTCCGAGGAATCCTGCGCTTATGCTGAGACCGGGATCACACAGCAGCAAGTTAATTCCATTCGATGAAGCAAGTCAACGAACCCGCCACCGGACGGGTTTCCCCGCCAGCCCGGGTTCTGCCAAGGTGACCACCTTCGGCGCGAGCGAGCCGGCGTCAGGGCGCCCAGACCCCGAGACAGTCTTGGAGAGCGGATGGCGAGCGAGTTCTGGCAGGGCACCAACCTTCCGCGCGTGGGCGGTTTCAACCGGGCGGTCGTGCTGGACACGATCCGCGCGCACGGTGAGGTGAGCCGGGTGGAGCTCGCGGCCAAGACCGGGCTGACCGCGCAGACCATGTCCAACATCGTCCGGGCGCTGATGGCCGACGGGCTGGTCGCCGAGAACGGCCACGCCCCGTCGACCGGCGGCAAGCGGCGGGTGCTGCTGCGGGTGGTGCCCGACGCGTACTCCTCGGTCGGGCTGCACCTGGATCCCGAGTCCATCACCGGAGTTCTGCTCGACCTCGCTGGTGGCGTGCGGATGCGCAGCCGCCGCCGGGTTCCCGACGGCGCGTCGCCCGCGGCCGTCGCGACCGCGCTGGGCCGGACCATCAGGCAGCTCGTCCGCCGTTCCGGCATCGACGAGTCCCGCGTCCTCGGGGTCGGTCTCGCGGTTCCCGGTCCGCTGGACGCCGAGCACCGCAAGGTCCTCGGGCCGCCGAACCTCGCCGGGTGGGGCGAGGTCGCGCTCGCCGACGTCGTGGCCGAACGGGCGGGACTCCCGGTGGTGATGGACAACGACGCCACCGCGGCGGCCATCGGCGAGCGGTGGGCCGCGGGCGCGGCGCGCACCAGCTCGTTCGTCTACGTCTACCTCGGCTCCGGTGTCGGGATGGGGATCGTGCTGGGCGACCAGGTGCACCGCGGGGTCAGCAACAACGCGGGCGAGATCGGGCACGTCAGCGCGGGGAGCCGGAGCTGCCACTGCGGCAGGCGCGGCTGCCTGGAGGCGTACTGCTCGATGCGCGCGATCGTCGCGGACTGGGCGGCGGCGGGCGGAAATCCGGGCGGTGGCTCGGTTTCCGCGGACTACGAGCGGCTGTGCCGATCGGCGGCCGAAGGTGATCCGGTTCCGGCCAAGGTGATCCGCCAGGCGGCGGGCAGGCTCGGCCAGGCGCTGGCGACCGTGGTCAGCGTCCTCGACATCGACCACGTGGTGCTCGGCGGACCGGCGCTGCGGCACGTCGGGGAACTGGTCCGGGCGCGGGTGGCCAAGACGCTCAACTCGCAGGTGTGGGCACCGCAGGTGCGCCCGGTGCAGGTGCGGACCGCGACGATCGGCGAGGACGCCGGCGCCGTGGGAGCGGCGTCGCTGGTGCTCGACCACGCCTACTCGCCACGGCTCGCGACGCTTCTGGGGTCCTAGCGCGGTTTTTCCACCGCGTCCACCAGGAAGCTCTGCTCGGGGTCGTCGTCGTCCCACTCGTCCCGGTCCGCCGCGGGAGCGCGCCGGGCCGACCGCTGTTCGGCGTCGAACAGCGCCTGCTCCCGGGCCTCGAACGCGGCGATCTCGTACTCGCCGGTCGCGCGCACGAGGTCGTCGAGTTCCTCGCCCCGCCGAAGGAACTCGTCGCGGTCGCGCAGCATCGCTTCGAGACCGCCGTTGGCCTCGGACGCGCGCCGGAGGTCTTCGGCGTAGGGGTTGGACGTGGTGGTCAGATCCCGGATGGTCAGGTTGCTCTTCATGATCTCGCGGGCCATCTCGCCGAGCGGCCCGTTGCCCTCCTGGCGCGCGAGCGCGCGCAGAACCGGGCCCTGGAACGGATCCATCGTCGCGCTCCTCCTGGTTCAGCTACACGTACGTGGAGAAGGCGGTCGGGATCTTCTTGCCCTCCACGCCTTCGGCTTCGATTCCGGACAGCATCATCTTGAACGCCTCGACCGTCGCGCAGATGGTCTGGTAGTAGGTCCACACCTCGGTCCAGACCTGGATCGCCTTGTAGACGTACCAGGCCGCCACCCCTCCGAACCCCACCGCTCCGGCGCCGGTCTCCGAGGTCGCGGCCGCGAGGGTCGACGAGATCCACGCCATCAGGGCGTAGTCCAGCAGCTGCGGTATCCAGACGCCGAGCACCTTGTAGAAGCTCTTGACCTCCTCGGCGATCGCGTCGTACTTCTCGGCGAGGGCGTCGCAGACGCCCTTCATCTCGTCGTAGGCGTCGGCCACGACGCTGATCGCCCGGGTCGCGTAGTCGGCGGTTTCCCCGGTCCACGCCTGCGGGATGTCCTTGGCGACCTTGACGAGGTTGGTCGAGTAGGCGGCGCACGCCTCGCCGCAAGCGCGCCACGCCTTGGCGCAGTCCGCGTAGGCGGCCCAGTCCCCGGAGAGCCACTGCACGACGTAGTGCATCGGGTCCAGGCCCAGGGCGAGCTGGCACGCTTCGCGCGGGTACGCGCTCGGGCTGAGGATGTCGGTGCCCCAGTTGAACTTGAAGTCGTCGCTGTCGCCCTCGGTCCCCTTGATCTTGAGGAAGTCCGTTGGCGTGGCGACCTCTTCGAACAGCCCTGCGGAGAAGTCGAACTCCGCGCCGTCGTAGCGCTGCTCGCGTTCGGCGAGTTCCTTCCCGGCGTCGAACGACTTCGGCACCATGCCGTCGAGCCGGGTGTTGATCTCCTCGATGCCGTCCTTGCTCTCGTCGTCCTTGTCCTCGTACTCGGCGACGGCGAACGAGCAGCTGGCCGCGAGATCGTCGACCACGTGCCCGGAGGCGGCGAAGGCGGCGGGAATGGCGTAGCGCACCTTCTCGTGGCCGCCCACGATGAGCCGCAGCAGAGCGCCCTCCTCGCCGACGCTGAAGTCGGCGTGCTCGTTGACGAACGCCTTCGCGTCGTCGACGTATCCCGCGGCGTCCATGAAGAACGTGCTGAGCTTGTCGATCGATTTCAGGTCGACGTGGAATTCCCCCGCCATCTCCGCTTCCCTTTCCTGTCGTCCGGCAGTGCCCATTGGAGGCGGGATCTGCCGCACCGGACCCGTGTTCGACTGTTCGGGTTCGTGCCGAACAGGGCTTGCGGGGGCTTGACCAGGGGGAACGCGGTGGATCGCGGAGAGACCCGAACAGGCGTCGCCGAAGGCGACCCCGT
>NZ_BAAAUX010000029.1:192197-216232 GCF_039534165.1 Saccharopolyspora taberi
GGAGTTGCCGACCGCGGCGACGACGGCTTCTCCGAAGGCGCGCATGCCGTTGGCGTTCGGGTGCAGCGGTGCCGCGGCCGAGGTCGGCACCACGCCCTCGAAGTACTTGTCCGGTGGGGCCGCGCAGATGTCGTGGCCCTCGCTGAGCGGTCCGATGTCCACGAACCCCGCGTCCTGCGCGGCGGCCTCTTCGCCCAGCATCGCGCTGAGCCGGTTCACGTTGGCCTGGACGTAGTCGGCGTCGCGGCCCCAGATCGGCTGCACCGGGTAGCAGCCACCGGGCCGGATGTAGGTCCCGTACCCGACGACGACGACCGCCGCGTTCGGCGCGCGGTGGCGGATCCCGGCGAGCGCTTCGGCGAAGCGCGGGGCGACCCGGTCGATCCGCTCCGCCAGCTCGTCGCCCTCGGCCGTGAACCGGTCCGCGCACGAGCGGCCGACCGGTTCGGGCAGCAGGTTGATGCAGGAAACCGCCGCCTGCACCAGATCGGCGTCGTTGCCGCCGATGGTCACCGTGACCAGGTCGGTTTCCGGGCCCAGCGCGTCGAACTGCGGCGGCACGAAACCGTGCTGGCGCTCGGTGAAGTCCTTGATCTCGGCTCCGGAGCAGGTGACGTCGGTGAGCCTCGCGCCGATCCGTCCGGCCACCACGCCCGGGTAGTTGGCGCTCGAACGCAGGCAGGCCAGGTTCGGGTCCTGGCCGGGGATCAGCGGTCCGGCGGCGGCCGAGTCGCCGAGGGCTACGTAGTCAACGGGGTCGGCTGCCTGCGCGGGCGTGAGCGCACAGGACAGGAACAAGGCCGCCGCTACGCCCGACAGGGCGAGGCGGCGGCCGTGGGGAACTCCCATGGGAACCTCCAAGCACAGCGCGGAAAGTCCGGCCTGCCCCGGAAGCGCCCCGAGGCAGAACCTTCTAGGAGGTAGCACGGATTCCGCGCCGTGCCGGGAAAGTTCACCCTTCCGCCGGGTGTCGTCAGCGCTCCCTGCGAAGCGCTCTGCTGATACCGGCGGCAACCGTGGTGGCCAGTATCCAGCCCGCCGCGATCAGCCCGACGGTGATCCACTGCGAGTTCCCGTGCGCCTGCCACATGTTGTCGTGGCCGAGGTTGATGATCGGGACCAGCTGGTCCACCGTGTACAGCAGCGGGTTCCAGACCGGGTTGTCGTCCTGGTTGACCGGGACCAGCGGGTGATAGGTGAACCAGACCGTGCCCACGACCCCGAACAGCAGCAGCCAAGCCAGCGCGCGCAGCGGCCGGTAGCCGTAGCTCACGGTGATCCGCTGCAGCCAGCTCCACAGCTGCACCGTCCACCGCAGCAGCGGTCGGGTCGCCTTCGCGATCGCCTGGTAGCGGCGGTACTGCTTCTCTATGAGCACCGTGACCGCGTGCTCCTCGTTGCCGTTGCCGCGGAACACGTTCGCCAGCTGGTCGTACGGGCCCGGCTGGTACTTGCCGCCGGTGGTCGTGCGCAGCCAGGCCAGCCGCTCGCGGACCCGGTCCCCGTCGTGCAGCTCGAAGGGGTGGTTGAAGTTCTCGTAGCTGAAGTCCTCGACGTCGAGGCCGCCGGTGGCGTCCCACAGCTCCGCGTTGTCGTGGAGCAGTTCGCACTGCGCCTGGCGCAGGATGACCCGGCCGCGCGGCGCGACGTCCGGGTGCAGCGTCAGTTCCTGGGTGACCACGCCGAAGGCGTTCAGCGCGGTCCGGGACGTGCCGTCGCCCAGCACGCAGCCCCAGAAGTTCAGCTGCCTGCCGATCGTCGCCCGCCGCAGCTGCACCGTGCCCTCGGCGCGGAACTTGCGGCTGCCCTCGGCGCAGACCAGGTCGCGTTCGATCCGCGCCGCGCGCAGGTCCAGCGAGGACTTGTAGGCCATCCGGTGGCGGTGCCACGCGGGCTTGACCAGCTGCGCCGACCGCAGGTCCAGGTTCGCGCCGACCTGCGCGCCCTGGAGCTGGAACGAACCGGTGATGTCGGCGTCCTTGGCGTCCAGGTTGCTGCCGACCACCACCCTGCTGGCCAGCAGCACGTCGGTGCGCGGGCCGACGAGCTTGGCACCGGTGAGCTGGAAGCTGCCGCCGACCTTGACGTCGATCATGCGGAACTGGCCGTGCATCTCGACCTTGCCCGCCTCCAGGTTGCCGAGGACCGTGGTGCCGTCGATGTGCACCGCGCGCAGCGGTTCGTCCACCGAGGCCTTCGGCGAGCGCAGCCAGCCGAGGTCGATCTCGGCGCCCGCCATCCGCAGGTCGCCGCCGACGGTGGCGCTGACCATCCGGATCGTGCCGCCGCTGCGGAACCCCTGGTCGATCTGCACGTCGCCGCGGATCTCGCTGCGGTCGGCGATCAGCGTGCTGGTCGGGTCGTCGTGCTTGGACTCGCCGCGGCGCGGCGGGCTCACGCCCGGTTCGAGGATCGAGTCGCGCATCCGCAGGTCGCCCGAGATGTGCGCGCTGGGCATGAAAACCTTGCCCGCCACCGTGAACGGCCTGCGGGTCAGCGGGTCGACGTCGAGCCGCAGCGAACCGCCGATCTGCACGCCGGTGGCGTTTATGGCGTAGCGGCCCCGGTTGCGCAGCGCGCCGCCGGACAGCGTCAGGTTGCCGCCGACCTTCGCGCCCGGGATCCGGATCTCGCCCGCGACCTGGAGCCGGATGCCCAGCAGCGCGCCGCTGACCGACAGCCGGTCGCCGTAGACGGCGCGGGCGCCCGGGTTGCGCAGCTCGCTGTCGTTGAGCACCAGGGAGCCCGCGAGCTCGGCGTCGGCCAGGTCCACGATGCCGCCGACGCTGGTGCAGTTGCGCAGGACCGTGTCGTTGGCGACGGTCAGGTTGCGGGCGTTGAGGCCGGGGAACCGGCAGTGCCACAGCACCAGCCCGGCCAGGGTGGTCTGCCGCAGGTCCGGCGCGTGCTCGAAGCGGCAGTGCACGAACTCCAGCAGGTACGGCAGCTCCGCGGCGCGCAGGTCGACCTGGCCGGTGATCACCGCGTTCTCGATCGGGATCACCAGCTGCTGGGCGTTGCGCTTGGCGAACGGCCGCCAGCCGCCCTCCTCCAGCGAGTCGACCAGCCTGCGGCTGAGGTACTCGCCCCGGATCTCCCGCTCCCGCGCGAACTCCTCGGCGTGCACGTCCAGCGTCCGCACCGACTCGTCGACCCGGCGGACCTCGGACCGGCCCTGCCGGAGCAGCTCGTCGAAGCGCTGCTCCGCCGCGGTCAGCGGTCCATTGTTGTCCCACGGCCTGCCCGGCACTTCACGCTCCAACGCACGACGACGGCTCACACGGACGGTAGTCGATCAGCTACCCCTGACAATGTGACGCCTCGCGCGGCCGGAAAGTTGCGATGCGCGGGGATTTCCACCGGACAGCCGAAGATCGCGCGGAGTGCGGTGGCGGAGTGCGGTGTTCGAAGATCGCGCGGGCCGCGGTGTTCCACGTGAAACCACCGCGGCTCCGGGACGGACCCCCGCGCGCGTCTGCCTGGTCAGCCTTCGGCGCCGGGCCGGGCGTGGGTGGGGTCGAGGACGCGGGCCAGGAAGGTGCGGGTCCGCTCCTGCTTCGGGTCGCCGATGACCTCCGCGGGCGTCCCCTGCTCGACGATCCCGCCGCCGTCCATGAACAGCACCCGGTCGGCGACCTCCCGGGCGAACTGCATCTCGTGGGTCACCACCAGCATCGTCATGCCCTCGTCGGCGAGCCCGCGCATCACGCCGAGCACGTCGCCGACCAGTTCCGGGTCCAGCGCCGAGGTCGGCTCGTCGAACAGCATCACGTGCGGGTTCATCGCCAGCGCCCGCGCGATGGCCACCCGCTGCTGCTGGCCGCCGGACAGCTGCGAGGGCATCGCGTCGATCTTGTCCGCGAGCCCGACCCGCTCCAGGTTGGACCTGGCGACCTCCAGCGCCTCCGGTCCGCGCCGCTTGAGGACCTTGCGCTGCGCGACCGTCAGGTTCTGCCCGACGGTCAGGTGCGAGAACAGGTTGAACTGCTGGAAAACCATGCCGATGTGCCTGCGCGCGGAGTCCAGGTCGGCGTCCGGATCGGTCAGCTCGACCCCGTCCACCTCGACCCGGCCCGCGGACGGTTCCTCCAGCAGGTTCACGCAGCGCAGCAGCGTCGACTTGCCCGAGCCGGACGGCCCGATCACGCACACCACCTCGCCGCGCCGGACCTCCAGGTCCACCGACCGCAGGACCTCCAGCGAGCCGAACGACTTCGACAGCCCGGCGATCTTGATCATCGTGCTCACGTCCGGACTCCTCACTGGGTGCTCTGCGACAGGCCGCGGCCGTACCTGCGCTCCAGCAGGTTCGACACCCGCGACAGCGGGATGGTGATGATCAGGTAGCACAGGCCCGCGACCAGCAGCGGGGTCAGCGACGCGAACTCGTTGAGCGCGTTGCGGCCGAACTTGGCCAGCTCGTACTCACCGCTGGCCAGGCCGAGCAGGTAGACCAGCGAGGAGTCCTTGGTCAGCAGGATCAGCTCGTTGGTCAGCGGCGGCAGGATGATCCGGAACGCCTGCGGCATCACCACCGTGATCATGGTCCGGGTCGGCGACATGCCCAGCGACCGGGCCGCCTCGATCTGCCCCTTCGGCACCGCCTGCACGCCCGCGCGGATCGTCTCGGCCATGTAGGCCGCGCCGACCAGGCCCAGCGCCAGCATCACCGTCGAGTAGATGTCGAACCGCAGCTGGAAGGCGATCGGCACGCCGTAGCCCAGCGCGATGAACACCAGCAGCGCGGGCAGCCCGCGGAACAGCTCGATGTAGGCGGTGGCGATCCACCGGTACGGCCCCACCGGCGAGAGCCGCATCAGCGCGAGCACGATGCCCAGCGCGAGGCCGAAGGCGAAGCCCAGCAGCGTGTAGACCACGGTGTTCACCAGCGCGGTGGTGATCACCCCGGGGAACTGGGCGACGGCGACGTCGAAGTTGAAGAACGCGCGCGCGATCGAACCCCAGTCGGCGAGCACGGCGGCGACCGCGATCGCCACGACCAGCACGGCGTACTGGATGCCGCGGTTGAGCCGGGCCCGCTGCCGCCTGCCCAGGCCGGTCCTGGCCGGGCGCTCGGTTTGGGTTGTCATCGAATCTCCTGGTCAGCGATCGGGGCCGGCGGTCCCGCCGCCGGCCCCTGGCTGGCTGGGCCATCAGTCACTGGGCCATCGGTCACCGGGCCACCGCGTCACCGCGTCCCGAGGCAGATCGGCCAGTGGCAGGCCGGGTCACTGCGGCAACTTGCCGAACCACTTCTGGTAGATCGCGTCGTACTCGCCGTTCTCCTTCATCTTCTTCAGCGACTGGTTGACCGCGTCGCGAAGCGCGGTGTTGCCGGTCGCCACGCCGATGCCGTACTGGTCACCGGTGACGAACTCGGTGGTGATCTCCACCTCCGGGTTGTTCTTGATGAAGTCGCCGAGCACGCTGTTGTCGTTGATCGCGGCGTCGACCTGGCCGGTCTGCACGGCGGTCACCGACAGCGGCAGGTCCTCGAACTGGACGACCTCGTAGCCGTTGGCGTCCTTGTTCTCGTTCGCGTAGGTCTCGCCGGTCGTGGACAGCTGCACGCCGAGCTTCTTGCCGCGCAGCGCCTCCAGGCTGTTGAGGCCGGAGCCCTTCTTGGTCAGCAGGGCCTGGGTGGCCTCGAAGTACGGGTCCGAGAAGTCGAAGTTCTGCTCCCGCGCCGGGGTGATGCTCATGGCCGCGGCGGCGACGTCGCAGGCGCGGGTGTTGAGCTGCTCGCCGGACTGGATGCCCTCGAACGGCGTGTCCTTGATCTCCTGCTTGACGCCCAGGTCGCGGGCGATCAGGTCGACCAGCTCCACGTCGAAGCCGACGATCTTGCCCTGGTCGTGGAACTGGAACGGCTTGTAGTCCATGTGCGTGCAGGTGGTCAGGGTGCCGTCCTTGACCAGCGAGACGCCGCCCGCTGCGGTGCCGCCGCCGCTCGTGGTGGATTCCGCGCAGCCGGCCAGCGCGATCGCGGCCAGGGCCAGGGCGGGCAGCAGGGCAGCCGCTCGTTTCGTCGTCCGACGCGCCACGGTGTCACTCCTAGTAGGTGAGGAACACGAGTTCAGGCATCGTGCCACTCGATTGGGCGCAATCCCAGACATTCGTGTTGCGGATCGGTCAACTTTCGGCGGAGACCGGGGAGCCCGGGCCGCAAACCTGCGGGCAGCCTGCTCGCAGGCAAAACATCTTGCGCGGACCACCCGCCTTCGTGGTGGTTGTTGCTTCGCTGTCGATGGTGACCCTCAGTTTCATGTGACGCACCCCACTGGTCAACAGGAAGCTTCCTTTCCTGCAAATGATCACTCTCCGTGTATGGCACGCGCGTTCGTGTGATCTTGCGGCGCCGAACGGCATCGAGCCGAGCTAGGCCAGATGGCGGTGGAGCCGGACATACCCCGTGACAAGACTCACGGTGGACCGCTCGCGGATCGGGCGGTACCGCAAGCGACAACCACGGAGGAGGTAAGGATGATGCGTGCCGTCACAGCAGGACGGCGGCGGTCAGCGGCGCTCTGGACGGCAGCCGCGCTGGCCGCGTTCGTGACCGCGTTCGCGCCGCAGGCCAGTGCCCAGCAGGCGCCGAAGGCGGCTTCGTTCGACGTGCTCCAGCTCAACCTCTGCAACGGCGGGTTCGCGAACTGCTACTCGGCGGGCCGGTCGGTCGACTCCGCGATCGAGGCGATCCAGCAGCGCCGCCCGGACGTGGTCACGCTCAACGAGATCTGCGCCCCCGACATCACCCGGATCACCCACGAGACCGGGTACCAGGGGGAGTTCACGCCGATCGGCAGCAAGGTGACCGGGGCGCCCCAGCCCTGCTCGGAAGGCCGGGGCGACTACGGGGTCGCCGTCCTCGCGCACCCCGACCACGGTGCGATCGGCGAGGGCAAGATCGAGCGCCAGTTCACGGCGCAGGACGGCGGGAAGGAGGCGCGGGTGATGCTGTGCGCCCCGTTCTCGAACTTCGCCGCGTGCACCGGATACCTGTCGACGAACGGCAAGGTCGCTTCCGAGCAGTGCGGCGAGCTGGCGCAGGCGGCCACCGGCTTCGGTGCGTCGACCGTCGTCGGCGGCGACCTCAACCTGGCCGAGGGCGGCAACCCCGACGTCCGCGCGTGCGTGCCCGACGGCTGGTACAGCAAGGGCGACGGCACCATGCAGCACGTGCTCGCGACCAACGCGTTCACCTTCGAGCGGTCCGAGAACCTGCCCGTCGAGGGCACCGACCACCCCGGCTTCCTGGTCGAGACGGTCCGCTGAGCACCCCGGCGCCCCTGCTCCGAGCAGGGGCGCCATCCCTAGGTGGTCCCGGAGCCGCGAACCCGGGTCCTGCCAGGAGGCATGGAGCGCCGCGCGGGCCGACCATGGGGGCATGCAACTCACACGACCTCAGCAGGGCAAGTGGATCGCCGGTGTGTGCGCGGGCCTGGCCGACCGCTTCGGCATCTCCCGCGGACTCGTGCGCTTCCTGTTCGTCCTGTCCTGCGCGCTGCCCGGCCCGCAGATCCTGATCTACGTGCTGCTCTGGATCCTGATCCCGAAGAGCTAACCGACCCTGCGGGCGAACGCGCGGGCGGTCAGCGCGGTGCTGGCGGTGAGCACCAGCGCCCCGGCCAGGCCCGACCAGCCCACCAGCAGCGGCCCCGGCGAGCCGGACGTCATGGCCGCCAGCAGCGGGAACACCAGCGGGATCCACTTCGCCAGCAGCACCGCGGCGGACAGCACCGCGACCAGGACGACGGTGAAACCGACGCCGGGGACGAGCAGCTGCGAGCACGGCAGGGCGATGGCGATCCCGACTGCCCCGCACACGACGTGCGCGAGCAGGCCGACCGCCACCACCGGTCCCGGCAGCCGGAACCCGTGCGTCAGCTCCGCCCACAGGACCGACACCGCGCCGAGCGCGGTCGCGGTCAGCAGCACGGCGGTGACCACCCCGGCGACCAGCCGGTGCACCGAGCCGGCGTGCGAGCGGGTCACCATCCGCTGCACCGGGTCCTCGACCCCGACCAGCACCACCGTCAGCCAGGCCGCGACGACCAGCAGCGCACCGGCGGTCACCGCGAACGACGGCAGCGCGGGGGCCCGGCCGTCCTGGTGCATGACCGCGGTCAGGCCCAGGTACGGCAGCAGCGGCGCGAGGTAGCGCTGCGAGTGGGCGAGCATGGACAGCTGGTAGCGGACGAGCGCGGTCATCGCGCCTGCTCCACGGCCAGCACCGACCAGCCCCCGCGGATGGCGGCCAGCAGCACCGGCTCGCGCTCGGAGACCCGCACGGTCAGCACGGTCTCCTGGTCGTCCGCGTGGGACTCGACGACACCGTCGCGCGTGGACCAGTCCGTGGCGGGCCCGCCGGTCAGCACGATCCTGGTGGTCGGCTCGGCGCCGCCGAGGCTGAGCAGCCTGCCGCCGACCAGCTTGTGCGCGGTCGTGGACAGCGACCGCACGAGCGCGGGGCGGTGGTCGGTGAACACCACGGCGGTGCCTTCGGCGCGGATTTCGTCGATCACGTCCGTCAGGATGCCGCGCGCGGCCACGTCCAGCCCCGACCAGGGTTCGTCGAGCACCAGCAGGTCGGGGCGCGACAGCAGCGCCTGCGCGATCCCGACCTTCTGCGCGTTGCCCTTCGACAGCTCGCGCAGCGGCGTCGACGGCCCGCCTGCCAGGTCGAACCGGACCAGCCAGTACTCGGCCCGCGCCCGAGCGTCGGCGGACCGCATGCCCCGGACCCGGCCCATGTGGCACAGGTACGCGCGGGCGCTCATGCGCTGGCGCGCGGGGAACCGGTCCGGCACGTACGCGGTGGCCGGGTGCCCGGTGATCGTCCCGCCCGAAGGCCGGGACAGCCCGGCCAGCACCCGCAGCAACGTCGACTTCCCGGCGCCGTTGGCGCCGAGGATCCCGGTCACCTGCCCGGAATCGATGGTGAGGTCGATGCCGCGCAGCACCGCCTCACCCGAGCCGTGGCGCTTGGTGACCCCGTGCAGCCGAAGCAGCGAAGTGGACTCCACAGCGCCACACTAGCCACGGTTTCCCAGCCATAGGCCCAAAACATTGCCAACCCGACCATCGTCCTCAAGCGGCGCAGCCGCTTAGCCCACCCCAGCAACCGGCACCGCCAAGCAAGGTGAGCCGAGAACCCTCATTTCCGCGCGTGCGCGTCGAGGATCACCGCCACTGCGGTCGTGACCTTGGCTGCGTACTCCAACTGCAACGACTCGTCCGGGACGTGGGCGTTGCTGTCCGGGCCGAGCGCGCCGGTGACCACGAACTGCGCGTCCGGGTAGACGCTGTGCAGCAGGCCCATGAACGGGATCGAGCCGCCCAGGCCCATCGTCCGCCAGCCGTTGCCGAAGACGTCGTCGCTGACCGCGTCGAGCGCCGCTCCCAGCCAGGGCGCGGTGTCCGGCGCGTTCCAGCCCGGTCCCGCCTCGGCGTTCTCGATCGTCACCTTCGCCCCGTACGGGACGTCGGTGGTCAGCGCCTTCTCCACCGCGTGCTGCGCGGCCACGGCGTCGGCGGTCGGCGGGAGCCGGAAGCTCAGCGACAGCGTCGTGTGCGGGCGCAGCACGTTGCCCGCGTCGGCGGGCAGCGGGAGGCCGTCGGCGCCGATCACCGACAGCGTGGGCCGCCAGGTGCTGTTGAGCGCCAGCTCCACCTCGTCGTCGGTGACCGGGCGGACGCCCTCGGAAAGCGCCGCCGCGGCGCGGACCATGCCCGGCACCGCCTCGACGGCCGCGCGGGTCTCGGCGGCCCGGTTCGCCGGGATCTCGGCGTTGAGCTCGGGAAGCAGGATCTCGCCGGTCGCGGAGTCCTCCACCCGGTCGAGCAGCCGGCGCAGGATCCGGAACGTGCTGGGCACGATGCCGCTGACGATCCCGGAGTGCTGCCCGGCGTCCAGGACCTGGACCTTGATGTCGAGCCCGGCCATGCCGCGCAGCGAGGTGGTCAGCCACAGCCGCTCGTAGTCGCCGCCGCCCGAGTCCAGGCACACCACCAGCGACACCGCGCCGAGCTTGTCGGCCAGGTGCTCCAGGTACGCGGGCAGGTCCGGGCTGCCGGACTCCTCGCCGGTCTCCAGCAGCACCACGCAGCGCGAGTGCGCGCCGCCGTTCGCGCGGACCGCCTCGATCGCGGTGATGGCGGCGTACCCGGCGTACCCGTCGTCGGCGGAGCCGCGGCCGTAGAGCCTGCCGTCCCGGACCACCGGCGTCCACGGCCCCAGGCCCTCCGACCAGCCGCCGACCGGCGGCTGCTTGTCGAGGTGGCCGTAGAGCAGGACGGTCTCGTCCGCCGCGCCCCCGTCGGCCGGGACGTCCACCAGCAGCAGCGGGGTCCGCCCCGGCAACCGGACGACTTCCAGCTCGGCGCCTTCGATGTCGCGGGCGGCGATCCAGTCCCGGACGTGCGCGACGGCCGCGTCGAGGTGACCGGAGTTCGCCCAGTCCTCGTCGAACGCGGGTGAGAGGGCCGGAACCCTGATCAGCTCGGAGAGGCTGGGCACGATCGACGAGCCCCACACCTCGTCCACGGTCTGCTTGACAGCTGCGTGATCCACGACCGCGATGATATGCCCGCCCACCGCGCGGAAGCCCCCGTCGACCAGTACTGGTCAGAACGCCGTCGCGGTGACCGTGGTGGTGGCGGCGACGGAGGCGGCGGCCTGGTTGGACGCGATGATCGAGGCGGCCGCTCGGCCGAGCGGGTCGTGCTCGGCGAAGCGGCGCAACAGCCGGAGGTCGTCCTTGTACGGGATGAGCTCCCGCGCGAGCCCGGTGCCCCACAGGATTCCGCCGAACGCGATGGTGCGCCGGTCCGCTTCGCGGTGGCCGCGCAGCAGCTCCCACAACCGGTTCAGCGCAACGTTGCGCGCGGTCTGGAGCGGCACGTAGCGGTGGGTGGGGAACATGCCCATGACCTTCTTGCTGTCCACCGCGAACAGCCCCGCGCCTGCCAGGCGGTTCAGCATCCAGCCGTAGTGCTGGGCGCGTCCGTTCAGGCACCGGTGCAGGCGCATCGGCCTGCCGTGGGCGAGCAGCCAGCCGAGGACCTGGTCCAGGTCGGGGTGCCCGGTCGGGTTCGGGTCGGCGACGGTCGCGTGCCGGAAGTCGATCGCGAGCCTGCCCCGCATGGACAGCTCCGCGAGTTCCCCGGCGGCCACGGCGAGGGCAGATCCGGTGTGCCCGCGCCCGTCCTCGGTGCGGCCGGCCAGAGCCAGCTCGGAGACCAGATCGAGCTCCACCGTCAGCCCCCTCCGGAGCTCGCGGCCCCGGCCGCCGCTGCCGCGCCGAGCACCGCCACGGTCGACGCGATCACCGCCTCCACCGCCTTGCCCAGGTTCTCGCCCTTGCTGATCTGCTTGAGCCGCTTGCGCTCGGCGCGGTCGAAGCCCAGCGGACCGGACAGCCCGGTGGCGTGGACCAGCGCGGCGAGCAGCGCGAGCCGCTCGTCGGGTTCGCGCTCCTCGCGGGCGACCCGGTGCAGCTCGTCGAGCAGGGCCTGCCTGGTCGCGTGGTCCGGGTAGTGCTTGTCGCCGGGGATGAAGCCGAGGAAGGTCTTCTTCTCCTCGCGGAGCACACCGCGCTCGACCAGGGTCGCGACGTGGGTCTTGCGCGACTTGCGCCGCTGGATGAAGCGCGGCGCGTCGACCGGCTTCTCCTTCGGACCGGACCTGTCCTTCAGCCACGCGGTGACCTCGTCCACCCAGCCGGTCCCGGTGGCGGAGGAGTCGACCAGCCGGATCTTCTTGCCCACCAGCTCGACCCGGCCGCGCAGCACGAGCTCGCCCAGCTCGGCGGCGCCGGTGTGGTCGGCCATCGCGCGGTAGCTTCCGTTGTCCTTGTAGAGCAGGAGCACGAACTGCTCCGGCAGGGTCAGCGCCGTCTCGCTCATCCCCCCAGTGTGGCCGCAGGCGGCGCCGGGGACTGGCGATTTTGCGAACTCGTCCGGACCGCGATGGTCCCAACCTCGTTAGTCGGACCTCCATTGCTTTGATGACCTGCGGATTCACCGAGATCGACGGCGTCCTAGGTTGGGTTCCGGCGGTCGTTCCGATGGGGGCCGGCCGCTGTGGCAGGGCTCACTGGTTCAACGGTTTTCGTGCCAGGATTACGGGGAGCGGTCCAACGCTTGGCCGAGCCTCGGGCGACCACCCACGTCCACCCGGGCCCGGCCCGAGCAGCCGGGCCAGGCCGTCACAAGCGGCCGGGTCGGCGTGAGACGAGGAGATCCACATGTCCCCGGAACGATGGACGCGAGAAGAACCCACCGAGACCGGTCCCCCTGCCGCCACCGCAGCGAAACCCACACGGGAGCAGGTGATCGCCGGTTTGCGGGCGACAAGCGAAGGCGGAGCTGACCTCGTACAGCTCCTCACGCCAGAGGGCCAGCGGGTCTCGCACCCGGACTTCGACATCGACATCACCGACGCACAACTGCGCGACATGTACCGGGACATGGTGCTGGTCCGCCGGTTCGACCGGGAGGGCAACGCGCTCCAGCGCCAGGGCCAGCTGGGCATCTGGGTCCCGCTGCTGGGCCAGGAAGCCGCCCAGATCGGCGCCGGTCGCGCGCTGAAACCGCAGGACATGGCCTTCCCGAGCTACCGCGAGCACGGCGTGGCCTGGTGCCGGGGCCTGGACCCGACCGAGATCCTGGGCATCTTCCGGGGCACCGACCACGGCAGCTGGGACCCGATCGAGACGAAGTTCCACCTGTACACGATCGTCATCGGCAACCAGTGCCTCAACGCCGCGGGCTACGCGATGGGCCAGCGCTTCGAAGGCCGCCTCGGCGACGACGACGGCGAGGCCACCATGGTCTTCTTCGGCGACGGCGCCACCAGCCAGGGCGACGTGCACGAGGCGATGGTGTGGGCCGCGGTCTACGACGCGCCGCTGGTGTTCTTCTGCCAGAACAACCAGTGGGCGATCTCCGAGCCGACCGAACGGCAGAGCCGGGTGCCGCTGTACCAGCGGGCCTCCGGCTACGGCTTCCCCGGCATCCGGGTCGACGGCAACGACGTGCTGGCCAGCCTCGCGGTGTCGAAGTGGGCGCTGGACGAGTGCAGGCACGGCAACGGACCGGTGCTGGTGGAGGCGTTCACCTACCGGATGGACGCGCACACCACCTCCGACGACGCCACCCGCTACCGGCTGGCCGACGAGCTGGAGGCGTGGAAGCTCAAGGACCCGATCGAGCGGCTGCGGGTGCACCTGGTGCGCGAGCAGATCGCGGACCAGGACTTCTTCGACTCGGTCCAGGCCGAGTCCGACGAGCTGGCCGCCCGGTTCCGGGACTACTGCTTCAACCTCGCCGAACCGCCGCCGCGGCGGATGTTCTCCCAGGTCTACGCCGAACCGACCGAGCAGCTGGCCGCGCAGGAGGAGGAGTACCTGCGCTACCTGGCGGGATTCGCCGACGAAACGACGGCTGGAGGTGTGCGCTGATGGCCGCGCCCGCGCTCGAACGCCCGACCGCAACCGCCGGGGCCACCCAGACGGTGACCATCGCCAAGGGGCTCAACCTGGGCATGCGGTCGGCCATGGAACGGGACCCGAAGGTCATCGTGATGGGCGAGGACGTCGGCAAGCTCGGCGGCGTCTTCCGGGTCACCGACGGCCTGCAGAAGGACTTCGGCGAGCACCGGGTGCTGGACACCCCGCTGGCCGAGTCCGGGATCATCGGCACCGCGATCGGCCTGGCCATCCGCGGCTACCGGCCGGTGTGCGAGATCCAGTTCGACGGCTTCATCTTCCCCGGCTTCGACCAGATCGTCTCGCAGCTGGCCAAGCTGCACTTCCGCAGCCAGGGCAGGCTGAAGATGCCGGTGGTCATCCGGGTGCCCTTCGGCGGCGGCATCGGCGCCGTCGAGCACCACTCGGAGTCGCCGGAGGCGCTGTTCGCGCACATCGCCGGGCTGAAGGTGGTGTCCTGCTCGAACGCGGTCGACGCCTACTGGATGCTCCAGCAGGCCATCGAGTGCGACGACCCGGTGCTGTTCTTCGAGCCGAAGCGGCGCTACTACGAGAAGGCCGAGCTGGACCCGACGGCCACCCCGCACCCGCTGTTCGCCTCGCGGGTGGTGCGGCCGGGCACGTCGCTGACGCTGGCCACCTACGGTCCGCTGGTGCGCACCTGCCTGGAGGCGGCCGCGGCCGCCGAGGAGGACGGGCACGACCTGGAGGTCATCGACCTGCGCACCCTCTCCCCGCTGGATCTGGAGCCGGTGTTCGAGTCGGTGCGGCGCACCGGGCGGCTGGTGGTGGCCAGCGAGGCGCCGCCGGAGGCTTCGGTCAGCTCGGAGATCGCGACCCGGGTGCAGCAGGAGTGCTTCTACTCGCTGGAGGCGCCGGTGCTGCGCACGACGGGCTTCGACGCCCCGTACCCGCCCAGCAAGCTGGAGGAGGGCTTCCTGCCCGACCTGGACCGGGTGCTCGACGCCGTCGACCGTTCGCTGGCCTTCTGAGGGGGAGCTCGATGCCACAACTCAAGCACTTCCCGCTGCCCGACGTCGGCGAGGGGCTGACCGAGGCGGAGATCCTGGACTGGAAGGTCAAGCCCGGGGACGAGGTGACGGTCAACCAGATCATCGTCGAGATCGAGACCGCGAAGGCTTCGGTCGAGCTGCCCTGCCCGTTCGCGGGCAGGGTGACCGAGCTGCTCGCCGAGTCCGGGCAGACCGTGGAGGTCGGCACGCCGATCATCTCGATCGACCTGGACCCGTCCGGCACCGCCGCCGAGGCGGCTGCGGCCGGTGAGGCCGGGGAGTCCAACGGCCGGGTCGCCACGCTCGTCGGGTACGGGCCACGGACCGGCGCGTCGAAGCGGCGCCCGCGCAAGGGCGCGGCCGTCGCGGCGCCCGCTCCGGTGGAGCCGGTGGTGCCCGAGCCGGCTCCCGCGCCGGAACCGGCGACCGCGGGCGGGTTCGTGCCGCTGGCGAAGCCGCCGGTGCGCAAGCTGGCCAAGGACCTGGGCGTGGACCTGCACGGCATCACCGGGTCCGGTGAGGGCGGTGTGATCACCCGCGACGACGTGCAGGCGGCTGCCGCTCCGGCCGCCCCCGCTCCCGTCGCGGGCGCGCGGGAGCGCCGGGTGCCGATCAAGGGCGTGCGCAAGGCGACCGCGCAGGCCATGGTCGACAGCGCCTTCACCGCGCCGCACGTCACGGAGTTCCTGACCGTCGACGTCACGCCGATGATGGAGCTGCGGGAGCGGCTGAAGTCGCATCCGGAGTTCCGGGACGTCAAGGTCACGCCGTTGGCGTTCGCGGCGAAGGCGGTGTGCCTGGCGGCCCGCCGCACGCCGGACGTCAACGCGTCCTGGGACGAGGCCGCGGGCGAGATCGTCTACAAGGACTACATCCACCTTGGCATCGCCGCGGCGACGCCGAGGGGCCTGGTGGTCCCGAAGGTCCGCGACGCCGACCGGATGTCGCTGCGGGAGCTGGCCGAGGCCCTGGACGCCCTGACCACGACCGCCCGCGAAGGCCGGACGGCGCCTGCGGACATGACCAACGGGACGATCACGATCACCAACGTCGGGGTGTTCGGCGTCGACACCGGCACGCCGATCCTCAACCCCGGCGAGGTCGCGATCCTGGCGTTCGGCGCGATCCGGGACATGCCGTGGGTCGTCAACGGCCAGGTCGTGCCGCGCAAGGTGTGCCAGCTGGCGTTGAGCTTCGACCACCGGGTGGTCGACGGCCAGCAGGGTTCGCAGTTCCTCGCCGACGTCGGGGCGCTGCTCGCCGAGCCGAGCATGGCCATCACTTACTGAGGATCTGGCACCGACTAAGGATCCGGCACCCGACGAGGATCCGGTCCGCCGCCGCGCTGCGGTGGCGGACCTCCTCGCAACTTCCGCACAGCGAGCAGGCCGCCGATCCCCGGGATCGCGGTGCGCCAGCGCGCGGCGGCGCTCGCCGGGATCAGGAACGAGATCGCCATGACCGCGAGGTAGGCCGTGCCGTGCAGCGGCCCGACGAGCGTCGAGATCTCCTCCACGTGCACGGTGAACAGGTTCGCCAGCAGGACCACCAGGGAAGCCAGCTCGACGACCGACGCGATCCGCAACGCGCGCATGCCGGTCACGCTCCCGTCGTGGATCCGGGGCGCACGATCATCAGCACCACCACGGCCGCCCACAGCAGGTTGAACAGCCCGGTGAACCCGGCGAGCCGGGCCACCGCGCGGCGTGCGGCCTCTTCTGCCGCGTCGAGCATGCGGCGCTGGGTCGGCAGGATTCCGAAGCTCAGCAGGCCCGCCGCGATCACGGTCAGCACCACCGACACGAGCAGCCATGCGTCGGTGAGCACGCCCATCTGGGCCCCGGTGGCGACGCCGAAGACCGGGACGACCACGCCGACGACCGCGTAGACGCGGCAGATGCGGTGCAGGAACACCGCGGTTCCCCGGTTCATGCCGTCCTCGCCCGTGCTCCGGAAGCAGCGGGGGAACAGGGAGGCGGCGACGGCGATCGGACCGATCGCCAGGATCGCCGCGAGGACGTGCACCGACAGCAGCAGCTTGGTCACCGCGAACCCCTTCCGCGCAAATATGTTGGCTACCAATGCATAGCACGCCTAGATAGCGGATGGGTAGGATTCGCGCCGTGAAGGGAGATCCGGTGCGCGGCCACCTCGACGCGCTGCTGCTGGCAGCGCTGGAGCCGGGGCCCAAGCACGGCTACGCGATCATCACGGCCGTGCAGCAGCGCAGCGGAGGCGTGCTCGAACTGCGCACCGGGACGACCTATCCGGCGCTGAACCGCCTGGAGCGGACCGGGCTGCTGCGGAGCAGCTGGGAGTCGATCGGCGAACGGCGGCGCCGGTGCTACGAGCTGACCGACGCGGGACGGCGCGCGCTCGCCGCCGAGCGCAGCTCGTGGCACGAGTTCACCACCGCGATCAGCTCCGCCCTCGCACCGGGAACCGCCACGTGACCGCCATCAGCCAAACGACCGCTATCGACAGCCACGTCGCCGCGCTGTCGGCCGCGCTGCACGGGCCGGCGAAGGAGAAGGCCCGCATGGTACGGGAGGCGCACGACGGCCTGACCGACGCAGCGGCGGCCCTCACCGAGCACGGCGTGCCCGCGGACCGCGCCGCCGCCCAGGCGGTGCGCGACTTCGGCGCGGTGGACGAGCTGCGGCCGGTCTTCCAGCGGGAACTCACGCTGGCCCAGGTCAGGCGGACCGCCGCGCTGGTCGCGCTGACCGGGGCCGTCCTGGTCGGCTGCCGCCAGCTGACCAACGCCGTCGCGCCCTACGACCAAGGCGGCATCGCGCTCCGGATCACCGGCGTGCTCGCGATGCACCTCGGCGGCGCGGTGGCCGTCGCCGCGGTGTTCGCGGCGGTGGCACTGGCCGTGACCGGCCCGCTCGGCAGGCTGCTCCCGACCCCGCACCGGCTGCCGCTGGTGATGGCCTGGACCGCGACGAGCGCGAGCGCCGCGCTCGGGGTCAGCGCGCTCGCCCTGGCCGTGGCGTCCGCGTCGACCGGGAACTGGCTCCTGGTTCCGGTGATCGGCACGCTCGTCATGGTGTCCCACGTCAAGGTCGGTTCGTCGGCCCGAGCCTGCCGGGAGTGCGCACAGCTGTCCTGAGCTGCGCCCTCCCGGTCCAGCGCGTGTTCACCATTCAGGACCGCATCGCCAGGCTCAATCCGTTCGACCCGCCGGAGTCTTCGACCGGCTCCGGACGAACGCCCGCTGCGCCCGATGACCTTCGCCGACGGGCACCTCGGCTGGCTGGCCACCGGCTACGCCGCGGTACCGGCCAGTTCACCCCCCGCCGGATGCAGCGGCTGGAGGCCCGGATCGCCGAGGTCACGCGGGACTGCCTGGACCGGATGCAGCGGTCCGGCCCGCCGGTCGACCTGGTCGGGTCGCTGGCGCTGCCGGTGCCGTCGACGCTGATCTGCGAGCTGCTCGGCGTTCCGCAGGCGACCCGCGGCGAGTTCCAGCGCGCCGTCGAGACCGGCGTCAGCGCCTCGGCCACCGCGGAGGAGCTGCAGCAGGCGAGCAGCGACATGGTCGCCTTCTTCGCCCCGCTCATGCGAAACCCCGACCACCCCGACCTGGCAGCGGCCTACGGCGAGGTCAGCATCGAGCCGCGGAACCGGGCGATCCGGACCGTGCTGGAAGAGTCGCGCGAGAAGGGGCACCTCCCGCCGGAGACCGACCTGGAGATCATCCGCCACATCCTCAGCGGCGCGATCGCGACCGTGCTCACGACGTTTCCCGACAGCAGCACGGCGCAGGAGATGGGCGACTACTTCATCGCGGTGCTCAGGCACACCACCTACCGGAGCTGAGCTAGTACCGGCGGAAGGCGACCACGCCGCGCGCGGGCCGCCAGAGCTTGATCAGCAGGTGGTCCCCGTCGACCGCGGTCGTCACGACCTCGGTCAGGTCGACCCGGAAGAGGTGGGATTCGGTGCTCGCGGGCGCCGCCCGCTCGATCCAGCGGCGGCGCTCGCCGGGGTCGGTGACCTCGGTCGCCACCCCGGACAACTTCACGTCCGGATCGGCCGCCGAGGTGGCGCCGGGCCGGGCGTGCACCGCGAAGCGCCCGTCGGCGCGCAGGTCCAGCGCCTTGCGCGAACCCGGCATGGACCAGAGTTCGAGCTGGTCATCGCTCCAGTGGAGCTCGACGGCGCTGACCCTCGGGGAGCCGTCGCGCCGGAGCGTGGCGAGCACGTGGTGGCGGCTCGCCGTGAACTGCCGCCGGATCTCGACCGCGAACTGCGGCGCGTCGGCGGCGAACTGCTGCCAGGTCATGACCGCCAGGTTCGCACCGGTCACCGACAGTGTCAGTACGAACCCGGCGGGACCGTCAGTCCTCCTTGCGGCGCCTGCCGCCGCCCTTCTTGGCGCTCGGCTTGGCGTCCTTGACGGGCGTCACGGCCGCCTCGGCCTTGTCCGAGCCCGCCTTGTTCTCGAAGCTCGCCGTCTTCTCGAAGCTCTCCGCCTCCGCCTCGCGGAGGAAGTCGAATGCGTGCTTGTCGAACTCGTGCACGTCGATCTCGGGCAGTTCGCCGAGTTCCCTGTTCAGTTCTCCGAAGATCGGAGTCTCCGGGTCGTGGGTCGTGTTCACCGCTTCGCCCTCCCGTTTCGCTCTCGAAGCCGTGCTCGGCACCGCCTGGACGACGATCGCCCACGCGGCCCGTCCGCGCTCGGTGCACCTCCTCCCCGCAGGAGGCGCGCGGCACGGTCGGCTCCACGCTTGGCCGATCGCGCCGATGAGACGCGCGCTGACGACGACAGTGTCGCGTCCGCGGCAGTTTTTCACCTGTTTGGGTGAGCGTGTTGGTCTTAGTGCCCACCCGTCCGGGCCTGAAGCCCACGAAATCCTGCCTCTTACGGGTTCAACATGTTCACCGATTGTGCAATTCCACACCGTGGCGAGCGCCACTTTCAGCTTCCCGGTACCGCCGTCAGGCCTTAAGCGTCGCCTTCTCACGGCGCCTCCACCCCACGCCTCCTTGGCTACTGCGAGTAAGGCTACGCACGAGTAGGTTCATGGAGAAGGTTCGGTGATGATCGCCCCTGCTCTAACCTGGCAGGACCGCAGCAGCGTGAGAGGTGAGATGCAGGCCGACGAGCAGACCCGCCCCCGGACCAAGCGGCTACCCCGTTCGGTGCGGGAGCGGCAGATCCTCGACGCGGCGGTGGACGTCTTCGCCGCGCAGGGCTTCCACCCGGCGTCGATGGACGAGATCTCCGAGACCGCGGGCATCTCGAAACCGATGATCTACGCCTACCTCGGCTCCAAGGAGGAGCTGTTCGTCGCGTGCATCCGGCGCGAGGCGGACCGCCTGCTGGAGGCCATCCGCGGTGCCGTCGGCGAGGACCTGCGGGCGGACCAGCAGCTCTGGCGCGGGCTGCGCTCGTTCTTCGAGTACACCCAGGAGCACCGGTCGAGCTGGGCGGTGCTGCACCGGCAGGCGCTCGCGCAGGGCGAGCCGTTCTCCGGCGAGCTCGCCGAGTGGCGCAGGCAGGCGATGGAGCTGATCTCGGTCCTGCTCGCCCGCGCCACCGCCGCGTCCGACCAGCCCATGCAGCCCGAGCAGATGCAGCCGTTCGCGGCGGCCCTGGTCGGGGCGGGCGAGTCGCTGGTCGACTGGTGGATCGAGAACCCGGGACACACCGCCGACGGGATGGCGATGCGGCTGATGAACCTGGTCTGGATGGGCTTCGGCGACCTGGTCGAGGGCCGCGACTGGAAGCCGGAGTGACTCCCAGCCGCGGCGCGCTCAGCTGATCCGGCCGAACAGGTGCGGCTTGCCGGACCTGGAGTGCAGGGCGAAGTCCCGCCCGCGCTCGGTGAAGTACGCGGTCGAGGGCAGCAGCACCGGCTTGCGGAACTCCACGTCCACCCGGCACGCCTCCGGCAACCGCCCCTCGAACGCGGCCAGGCACCGGGCCTTCGACCACATGCCGTGCGCGATCGCCCGGGGGAACCCGAACGCCTTCGCGGTCAGCGGGTGCAGGTGGATCGGGTTGCGGTCGCCGGAGACCGCCGCGTAGCGCCTGCCCAGGTCGCCGCCGAGCCGCCAGCTCGCGGTCGGCTCACCCGCGTCGAGCCCGTCGATCTCCTGCCTGGGCGCCGACTCGTCGGGCTTGCCCCGCCGCAGGTAGGTGCTGACCTCGGTCCACACCACCTCGTCGTCGACGCTGGTCTCGGTGACGACGTCGAACTGCCTGCCCTTCGGGTGCGGGCGCAGGCCGGTCACCCGGACCCGCTGGGTCAGCTCGTCGGTGACCCGCAGGGCCCGCCGCTGCTCGATGGAGTTCGCCACGTGCACGAGCCCGACCAGCGGGAACGGGAAACCGGGGTCGGTCATCAACTGCACCGACATGCCGAAGGACAGCACGTGCGGGTAGGTCATCGGCAGCTCGTCGCGCAGCCCGAACCCGCAGACCAGGTCGTACTCGGCGAGGTGGTCGCGGTCGATCGCGATGCCGCGCCGCACGTACTCGGTGTCGGGCAGCGTCGACCCGCTCCGCGACGGCCCGGACACGACGGCCCTGAGGTACAGCGACGACAGGTTCGGTGCGCTGGTCAGTTCCGGCATGTCAGGCTCCCAGCAGGCTCTGGCCGCAGACCCGCACCACGTTGCCGTTGACCCCGGCCGAGGCCGGGTTGGCGAACCAGGCGATGGTCTCGGCGACGTCGACCGGCAGGCCGCCCTGCGACAGGCTGTTCATCCGCCGCCCCGCCTCGCGGATGAACACCGGCACCGCCGCGGTCATCTTGGTCTCGATGAACCCGGGCGCCACCGCGTTGATGGTGGCGCCGCGCTCGGCCGCCAGCGGCGCGGTGCCCTGGACCAGCCCGATCACGCCCGCCTTGGAGGTGGCGTAGTTGGTCTGGCCGACGTTGCCCGCGATGCCGCTGATCGAGGCGACGCCGATGATCCGGCCGCCGGGCCGCAGCGGCGAGCCCTCGGCGAGCAGGGCGTCGTTGATCCGCTCCTGCGAGGTCAGGTTGACCGCGATCACCGAGTCCCACTGCGCCTCGGTCATCCGGGCGAGGGTCTTGTCCCGGGTGATGCCCGCGTTGTGCACGACGACGTCGATGCCGCCGTGCCGCTCGGCGAAGTGGTCCAGGATCCGCTTCGGCGCGTCGTCGGCGGTGATGTCCAGCTGCAGCGCCGACCCGCCGATCCGGTTGGCCACCCGGCTCAGGTCACCGCCCTGCGCGGCCACGTCCAGGCACACCACGTGCGCGCCGTCCCTGGCCAGGGTCTCGGCGATCGCCTCGCCGATGCCCCGCGAAGCGCCCGTGACCAGCGCGACCTTGTCCTTGAGCGGCTTGGCCCAGTCGACGTCGGGCACCTCGGCGGTGCCGATCCGCACGACCTGGGCCGAGACGTAGGCGGACTTGCTCGACAGCAGGAACCGCAGCGTCGAGTCGAGTCCGGACTCCGCGCCCTGCGAGACGTAGACCAGCTGCACGGTCGCGCCGCGCCGGAGCTCCTTGCCGACGCTGCGGGTGAAGCCCTCCAGCGCGCGACGGGCGACGCGCTCGTGCCGGCCCGCGGCCTCCTCCGGCGGCGCGGCCAGCACGACCACCCGGCCGCAGCGGTCGACCTGGCGGATGGCGGATGAGAAGAACTCGTAGAGCTGGCGCAGGTCGGTGCTCGCGGCGACGCCGGTCGCGTCGAACACGAGCGCGCTGTAGCGGGCGCCTGCGATGGGCGACTCGTGCACCTGGGCGTGCACGTCCTTGAGGGTCGCCGACAGCGCCGCGCCGAGGCGGGAGCGGGCGGCGGACCCGGTGAGCACCGGGCCCGTGACCACCGGGTCTCCCGGCTGGTAGCGCTGCAACGGCGTCGGCATCGGCAGGCCGAGCCGCTTGGCTACCTGGCGCCCCAACGGCGACGAGGTGAACTGCTGGTACCGGTCGGACATACGAAACTCCCGCGAGAAAAGGATGGCTCGACACACAAGCTACTCGCCAGTAGGTTAGATTGCAGAGACAGCCAGCACCAGTGAGGGAGTCGGGTATGTCCTCCAGCGTCAGGCGGGACACCCGCACCCGGTCGGACTCATGAACGGAAAAACCATGATCGCTCACAAGTCCTCCAGCGTTCGCCGGGTCGCAGTGGTCGGCGGCAACCGGATCCCGTTCGCGCGCTCCGGCGGCCCGTACGCCCGGGCCTCCAACCAGGACATGCTCACCGCCGCGCTGGACGGGCTGGTCGCCCGCTTCGGGCTCCAGGGCGAGCAGGTCGGCGAGTTCGTCGCGGGCGCCGTCCTCAAGCACAGCCGCGACTTCAACCTCGCGCGGGAGACGGTCCTCGGTTCCCGGCTGGACCCCCGCACACCCGCGCACGACGTGCAGATGGCCTGCGCCACCGGGCTCGAATCGGTCATCTCGGTCGCGAACAAGATCGCGCTCGGCCAGCTGGAGTCCGGCATCGCCGGTGGTGTCGACACCGCCAGCGACGCGCCGATCGGCCTCAACGACGATCTGCGCCGGATCCTGATGCGGGCCAACAACGCCAAGACGCCGGCCGCCCGGCTCAAGGCGCTGACCGGGGTCCGGCCGCAGCACGTCGTCCCGGACATCCCGCGCAACGCCGAGCCGCGCACCGGCCTGTCGATGGGCGAGCACGCGGCGAAGACCGCGCTGGCCTGGCAGATCGACCGCGCCGACCAGGACGAGCTGGCCGCCCGCAGCCACCAGCGGCTGGCCGCCGCCTACGACCGCGGGTTCTTCGACGACCTGATCACCTCGTTCCAGGGCCTGTCCCGCGACCAGAACCTGCGCCCGGACAGCTCGGCGGAGAAGCTGGCCAAGCTCAAGCCGGTGTTCGGCCGGGGCGAGGGGGCGACGATGACGGCGGGCAACTCGACCCCGCTGTCCGACGGCGCGTCGACCGTGCTGCTGGCCAGCGAGGAGTGGGCGGCCGAGCGGCGGCTGCCGGTGCTGGCCTACCTCAGCGACTTCGTCGCGGCGGGCGTGGACCACGTCAGCGGGGACGAGGGCCTGCTGATGGCCCCGGCCTACGCGGTGCCGAAGCTGCTAGCCCGCAACGGCGTCGGCCTGGGCGACTTCGACTTCTACGAGGTGCACGAGGCGTTCGCCTCGCAGGTCCTGGCGACCTTGAAGGCGTGGCAGGACCCGGAGTTCTGCAAGCAGCGGCTGGGCCTGGACAGCCCGCTGGGCGAGATCGACCCGGACAAGCTCAACGTCAACGGCTCGTCGCTGGCGGCGGGCCACCCGTTCGCCGCGACCGGCGGCCGGATCGTCGCGACGCTGGCGAAGTTGCTGGCCGAGCGCGGTTCGGGCCGCGGCCTGATCTCCGTCTGCGCCGCGGGCGGCCAGGGCGTCACGGCCATCGTCGAACGCTGACCGCTCGGGTCCCCGACCCGCTGATCCGGACGCGCCCGATCAGGCACTGCCCGCTGATCGGGCGCCCACCGGTCGAACGCTGACCGCTATTCGAGCGACCACGTCGCCGTGCACGCGGCGCTGACCCCGACCGCCTCCGGCGCCAGGTCCAGCGCCCG
>NZ_BAAAUX010000030.1:0-58563 GCF_039534165.1 Saccharopolyspora taberi
GTGCCGGTGGCGGGTCCGCGACCTCCGGTCGCACCGCCCCAGCCGCCCGCCGGGTACGCACCCCCGCAGCCGATGCCGCCGGGACGGCCTCCGCAGCAGGGCCACGTGATCCAGCAAAGCCCGCAGCAGCAACAGCAACAACCACAGCAACAGCAACAGCGCGCCCCGCTGCGTCCGGGCCCGCAGCAACCTCCGGCGATGCCGGAACCGCCGCAGCGGGCGCCGCGCCGGAACGAGCGCGACCCGCTGGTGCTCGCGTTCGTGCTCCACCAGTTCCCGATCGGGCACATGCCGGTCGCCGCGAGCAGGCCGAGCGGGCAGGTCGCTCCGGCGGAGGCGGAGGCCGAGGCCCACCGGTCCGGTCGGTTCGCGCCGCAGGACCACCCGCAGGCGGACCTGGTCGACGACACCGACGCGCTGGCCAGGGTCCGGTCCGGCGAGTCCGGCGGGCTGGAGCGGGAGGAGCCCGGCTCGGTTCCGGAGGACGTGATCGGCGCGCACGATCCGCTCGGCGAGCTCAGCGAGATCGAGTGGGAGCACAAGTACCAGGTGCGGGACGGCGAGTACGCCTGGCCGCCGACCGGCGAGCACCCCGAGGGCGGGGTCGCCGAGGCCGAGCCGGTGGTGCTGGAGCCGGACACCGTCGTCGACCGGATCGGCGACGGGGAGGGCCGGATGCTGGCCGCGCTCGGGACCTCCTTCTCCCAGCGCTGCCTGCCGCCCGAGCACCTGGAGCGCGCGTACCGGCGGTACCGGGTGATGCGGCGGCTGCCGGTGTGGCAGATCGCGACCGCGCCGTGGTTCGCCCAGCCCGGCGGCGGCATCCGGTACCGCGCGACCTACCCGCTGGACGATCTGGTCTCCTTGGGCTACCTGGTGGAGCTGACCAGGCAGCGCGAGGCGGCGGAGGCGCAGACGTTGCGCATCGACCGCGAGCAGGCGACAGCCGAGGAGGCCGCGAAGTGAACACCGAATCCGTGCTCGGCTGGCTGGAGGCGATGGGCGTCCCGAACGCCATGGTCTCGGTGGGCGCCGAGGCCGACGACCGCTGGTGCCTGGTGCGCGAGGAGGTCGACGGCGCGACCGGGTGGGAGGTGTTCTGGCGCGAGCACGGCAACCGCTACGACTGGGCGCGCTTCAACAGCGAGCAGGTCGCCTGCTTCTACCTGTTCGGCAGGCTCACCTGGACCCAGGCGCTGCGCGGCGTCATCGGCCCGGTCGACACGACCAGCACCCCGGCAAAGGGGACTCCGGCCCAGGGCTAGGGATCTTCCCGGCAAGCCGCGGTGCACGCACCGGGCGTGCTCGCCGAGGTAGCGCAGCAGTCGCGCGAAGGGCTAGGGATCTTCCCCGCAAGCCACCAGCCAGCTGATCAGCCCAGCAGCCCCAGCGCGGTTTCGTGCAGCTGCCCGTTGGACGACAGAGCGCTGCCGCGGTCGTACCGAGCCGCACCGGACAGGTCGGTGAACCTGCCCCCGGCCTCCTCCACGAGCACCTGCACCGCGGCGACGTCCCAGGGGTTCACGATCGGCTCCGCGGCGAGGTCGATCGCGCCCTCGGCCACCAGGCAGTGCTGCCAGAAGTCGCCGAACGCGCGGTTCTCCCAGCAGGCGTCGACCAGCCGCAGGTAGGACTCCCGCGAGTGGTGCTGCGACCAGGTCCCGAGGTGGGTGGTCGAGACGTAGGCGTCGGAGATCTCGCGCACGCCCGACACCGAGATCCGCTCCGGCTCGCCCCCGGCGACGCTCGCCCAGGCTCCCGCGCCGGACGCCGCCCACCAGCGCTTGCCCAGCGCGGGCGCGCTGATCACGCCGACCACCGGCCTGCCGCCGTCGACCAGCGCGATCAGGGTCGCCCAGGCCGGGACACCGCGCAGGAAGTTCTTCGTGCCGTCGATCGGGTCGAGCACCCAGGCCCGGCCCGGGCCCGCGGTGCCGCCGCGCTCCTCCCCGGCGACCACGTCGTCCGGCCTGCGCTCCGCGAGCACCTCGCGGACCGCGTCCTCCACCGCGAGGTCGGCGTCGGTGACCGGGGTGCGGTCGGGCTTGCGGTCCACGGCCAGGTCGCGCGCCCGGAAGCGGTCCGCGGTGATCGCGTCGGCGACGTCGGCGAGGTGCAGGGCGAGTTCGAGATCGGTCACACCCGGCACCCTATTCGAGCCGCCGCGCCCGGCCCGGACGCGGCCGGGCGCGACGGACCGGGTTCAGCAGTACGCCGCCCGTGATCCTCGCCGACCTCTAGGCTGGGAGGCGTGAGTGTTGTCCTGCTGGCCGAAGACGACCCAGCCATCGCGGTGCCGTTGTCGAGAGCGCTGCAACGAGAGGGCTATTCGGTGCAGGTGATCGAGGACGGCCCCGCGGCGTTACGGGCGGCGTCCTCCGGGGGGATCGATCTGCTGGTGCTCGACCTCGGCCTGCCGGAGATGGACGGGCTGGAGGTGTGCAGGCGGCTGCGCGCCCAGGGCCGCGGGCTGCCGGTGCTGATGCTGACCGCCCGCACCGACGAGGTCGACTTCGTCGTCGGCCTCGACGCCGGCGCCGACGACTACGTCGCCAAGCCCTTCCGCCTCGCCGAGCTGATGGCCCGCATCCGCGCCCTGCTGCGGCGCGGCGCCCCGGAGACGCTGGAGGCGTCCGGGGTCCGGCTGGAGCTGACCGCGCGGCGGGTGCTGGTCGACGAGCACGAGGTGCAGCTGGCGAACAAGGAGTTCGAGCTGCTGCGGGTGCTGATGCAGCACGCCGGTCAGGTGGTCACCCGCGAGGAGATCCTGGACGAGGTCTGGCCCGAGCCCAGCCGCAAGGGCAGCAAGACGCTGGACATGCACATCTCCTGGCTGCGCCGCAAGCTCGGCGACGGCAACAGCAGGCTTGACGACCAGCGCATCGCCACCGTCCGCGGCGTCGGGTTCCGCTTCAACGCCGACTGACCATGCGCCGCCGCATCCTGCTGTCCACCCTGCTCGCGGTGGCCGTCACCGCCGCGGTGTTCGGGTTCCCGCTGGGCTTCAGCGCGCTGAAGCTGGTCGAGGACTTCACCAGGGGCGATCTGGCGACCCGCGCGCAGCAGATCGCCACGCTGCTCGACGAGCAGATCGCCTCGCACCGGCCGATCGACCTCAACGCCGCCCGGCTCGCCGTGCCCGGCGGGGCCCGGCTGGTCGTGCGCACCCAGCACCAGGACTACACCTACGGACCGGATCCGGGGCGCGATCCGCTGGTGGAGATGGTGCCGACGGTCAAGAGCGGCACCGTGACCATCGCCTCGCCGAGCGCCCCGGTGCGGGCTCAGCAGTTGCAGGTCGCCGGCCTGGTGCTGCTGCTGGTGGTGCTGTCGGCGGGGACCGGGATGATCGTGGCGACCGTGACCGCCCGGCGCCTGGCCGATCCGCTGCGCCACGTCGCCGCCCGCGCGGCGCGCCTGGGCGCGGGCGACTTCCGGGCGGACCCGAAGCGGCACGCGGTTCCCGAGCTGGACCGGGTCGCCGACGCCCTCGACGCCTCCGGCGCGGCGCTGTCGCACCTGGTGCAGCGGGAGCGGGAGCTCGTCGGTGACGTCTCCCACCAGCTGCGCAGCCGGCTCACCGCGCTGCACCTGCGGCTGGAGGCGCTGGCCGAGATCAAGGACCCGGACGTGTCCGAGGAGGCGTCCGCGGCGCTGGAGCAGGCGGAGCGGCTGTCGAAGGTCCTCGACGACCTGCTCGCGGCGGCCACCGCGGCCCGCGCCAAGGACGCCGAACCGCTCGACGTGTCGACGCACCTGTCCGACGTGGCGGCCGAGTGGCGGGACCCGTTCAAGGCGGAGAGCCGGACGCTGCGGCTGAAGGTGCCGGAGGGGCTGCTCGCCCGCGCGACCCCGGCGCGGCTGCGCGAGGTGATCGGCGTGCTGCTCGACAACGCCCTCCGGCACGGCGAGGGCACCGTCACGCTCGCCGCGCGGCACGGCAACGGCACGGTCGTGGTCGAGGTGGGCGACGCCGGGCCGGGCGTGCCGGACCAGCTGGTGCCCTACGTCTTCGACCGCGGTTTCTCGGCGGGCGGGTCCACCGGCGTCGGGCTGGCGCTGGCGCGGGCGCTGGTGGAGGCCGACGGCGGCAGGCTGGAGCTGAGCAAGGCCCGGCCCGCGCTGTTCGAGGTGTTCCTGCCGGTGGCGAGGGCCGACGACGTGCTCGGGATTCCCTGGAAGATCGAGTCCCGGCCCCGCTGAGCGCTCAGCGCCGGCTGAAGCTCATCTCCCGGGGCTCGGCCTCGGCGTGGTGGTGCGTGGGGAAGACCCACTTCCGGAAGGCCCACCAGCGGAAGGCCATCCCGACCAGCAGCCCGACGATCTGCCCGGCGGTGAAGTCGGCGATCTCCTCCACGAACCGGCTGGTGAACGGTTCCTGGAGGTGCAGTAGGTACCGCGAGATCCACAGCGGCGCGGCGTAGAGCCCGATCCCGATGCCGCTGACGGCGAAGTACAGCGCGGCCTCGTGGTGCCGCTCCCGGCCGCCGCGGGTGCGGAACGACCACTCGCGGTTCAGCACGTACGACACGATCGTGGCGACCAGCACCGCGACGATCTTCGCGGTGACCGGCTTGGGCGCGAGGATCGTCAGCTTCAGGAAGTAGAAGATCGCCGTGTCGATGAAGAAGGTGATGCCGCCGACTACTCCGAACTTGAGCAGCTCGCGGTGGCGGATAGCGATCCGGCGGTACGGCTGCGGGATGCGCGTGAGCACCGACTCGACAACGGACACGCTTCCGAGTCTACGGATTTACTCCAACCAGGTGACTGCGTCGGTGAAACGTCCGATTTATCGGAGTGGCCGGCCCAGAGCGGGCTCCCTTCCGGGTGGCGTCGAGCTTTCCGCCGGGGTCGAGCTGGTGGTCGGAGGCGTGGTGCTGCTCGTCGTCGACGGCGATGTGCTCGTCGTGGGCGGTTCCGTCGTGGACGTGGGCGGTTCCGTCGTCGAGGTCGGCAGCGGCGGATGGTGCCAGCACGGCCGTTCGTACGCGCCGGGCAGCGGCCACCACGGGCAGTCCGGCCAGCTGGTCTCGCTGGTCGGGCGCGGCGTGCTGGTGGGTTCCGAGGTGCTGGTCGGGTGCGGGTTCTCCGGCGGCTCCGGCCACCACGGGAACCACAGCCACAGCTCGGCGGTGTCGCGGTCGGTCGCCGCGCCCAGGGACGCGGTCACCGGGATCGTGATCCAGCGGTGCAGCGGGTCCGGAAGATCGTGCCGGTCGTCCGGCCATTCCGGCAGGCCGGGAAGGCTGTCGAGCCACACGTCGCCGAGGTAGCGCTGGCCCGGCGCCAGCTCCACCGAGCACTCGACCTGCCCGACCGGCCGCGCGGAGCACTCCGGCGGGAGGCCGGTCGCGCTGACGCCCGCGGGCAGCTCGGCCACCGCCCGGGCGCGGCCGGAGCTGTTGCCGGTGTTGTGCATGGAGATCAGCACCCGGCTGCGCAGCCAGGGCACGTGACCCAGGCCGGTCGCCTCCACGTCGATGCCGTCGACGGGCTCCGGCTCGACCACGACCGGCACCGTCGGCAGCCGCAGGTCGATGGTCTGACCGGCGGTGACGGTGGCGGTGATGGTCCCGCCCTCGGCGGTCTCGTCGGCGCTGACCAGGAACCCGATGGTCAGGTTCTCCCCGGGGGCGAGCCCGCGGTCGGTGGTGCACCGGATGCTGCCGGGGGCCTGGTCGCAGCGCACCGGCGGCCCCTGGACCTGGGTCCGGTAGCCCGCGCCCGCGCTCTGCGGAGTGGTCGACGCCGGACCCGACGACCCGGCGCCCGGCACGGTCGCGGTGACCCCCGGCGGCAGCGTCAGCGAGGTCGTGACCGGCTCCGACGGGCCGGAGCCCGAGTTGTTGATGGTGATCGGCAGCGAGGCCGGAGCCCCGCCGGCGACCAGCTGGATAGGCGCTCCCGGGCCGCTGGCGTTCAGCATCGGCGTGGCGGGCGGTGGTTGCGGCGCCGGTGGCGGCGGGAGCTGCGGTGCGGGCGGCTTCGGCTTGGGCGGAAGCGGAGCCGGCGGCTTCGGCGGCGGTTGCACCGGAGCCGGCGGTGGCGGTGGTGGTGGGGGATCCGCCGCGACGGGGCGGAGCTCCTCGGTGCCCGCGGCTGCCGCGAGAGCGATCGCCGCGGCCAGGGCGACCCCGGAGAAACCGGAGGTCACCGTCTGCCGCGGCACCGAGGTGGCCGCCGCACCGGCCGCCCCGGCGGCTGCCGCGCCCCCGGCGCCCGAGCCGGAGAGCGCGAGGTAGCCCGCGGCACCCCCGCCGAGCACCAGCGGCGCGATGATCAGGTGCAGGGCGCCGTTGACCTCGGCCAGTTCAGCGGCCAGGGCCCGGCACCGGTCGCAGCCGTCGAGGTGCGCCTCGACCTGCGCGGTCTCCCGCTTCGACAGGCCCTTGCGGGTCCAGGCCCCGAGCCGGTCCATGGCCGCGCGGCACTGCTCCACGCCCGGGGTGTTCTCCAGCTGCCCGAGGTGGACCTGCAGGTACGCCTGCCGCAGGCCCTCGCGGGCGCGGTAGGCCAGCGCGGAGACGCCGTTGGCGGTCAGCCCCAGCAGCGGCGCGACCTCGGACGGCGACTGGCCCTCGATCTCGACGTGCCAGAGCACCGTCTGCCACCGCTCCGGCAGCCGGGCGAACGCCTGCGCGGCGAGCGTGCGTTCCAGTCCGGCCACCGCGGTGTCGGTGAACGGGACCCCGACGTCGGCGCCGGAGACCTCGGCGACGTCCGGGGCGAGGTGGAGCTTCTTGTCCCGGCGGGTCCGGTCGTAGGCGGTGTTGCGCAAGGCGGTCAGCAGGTACGCGCGGAAGGCGGTGGTCGGGCCCCGCCCGGCGCGCAGCGTGTCCAGCACCTTGGCGAACGCCTCGGAGACCAGGTCGTCGGCTTCCGCGGTGGACTTGGCCACCTGGCGCGCCATGTTGTAGGCGGCGTTGACGTGCCGTTCGTACAGCTGGGCGTACGCCTCGGTGGAACCGTGCCGGACCGCCTCGATCAGCTCCCCGTCACTGGGGCCCTGCGTATCTGCCGGAGCTGTTGCCACGCCGCACCTTCCTCGCCCGCCCGCGTCCGGGCTGCGCCGGTCCTGCCAGAGCCGTCGTCGTTGTGAGTCATATACACGTTGCTCATGACGGCTGGGAGCTGAAGATTAGTGTGATCTACTTCAAACCCGAAACGCCAACGCGTGCACCGTCATGGGCGAGCGCCTCTTGCGTCCCTTTTGCAGAAAGCGTGAAGGAGGGGCGTTGAGCAGGAGAGAGTGGACCCGGCGGTGTGACGGAGGGCTCGTTCAGGGGAGGAGCCGGGCGCTGCGGTCGAGGTGGCGCACCGCGAGCCTGGCGGCGGGCTGGCCGTTCCCCAGCGACTGGGCCTCCGCGGCGGTGGACCGGGTGTGCCAGGCCGTGGTGACCGGTGGCGATCTGACCGAAGGGCTGGGCGACCTCGGCGCCGCGCGCGCCGAGGCGGGCGTGGGGCTGGCCGGGACGTTGCAGGACCTGGCGGCCCTGCATGCCGCGGGAACCGGCCACCACGACGGCCTGGTCTCGCCGGACCCGGACGCGGTGCCCGCGAACATGATCCGCGCGACCGCGCTGGGCTGGGCGGACGTGATCGCGCGGCTGACCGTCGGGCGCGAGGTCGACGACCCGCTTACCGGGCTGACAACGCTGTCGTACCTGCGCACCCGCCTGCACGAGGTCTACCGCTCGGCGCGGGCCCGGGGCTGCTCGGCGGACGAGGAGTTCACCCTGGTCACGGTGTTCCTCGACGTCCCGGAGGACGACCACGGCTACCCGCGGATGATGGCGATGGTGCTCGCCGCCGACGTGCTGCGGACGGTGTTCGACGGGGGCGAGACGGTGTCGCTGGTGCGGCCTTCGGCGGCGGCGGTGCTGGCTCCCCTGGACGAGTCGCTGGAGAGCCGCTGCACCCGGGTGCGGTGGATGATCAAGCAGCGGATCGCCGACGACCCGGGGCTGTCGCTCAACAGCCCGGTCCGGGTCGAGCGGGAACCGCTCCCGGCCGAGCACGCGCAGGCGTGCGCGTTGCTCACGTCGATGGCCTGACAGCCGGTGCGGGCGGCGCCCGCGTGCCCCCGCACCGACCGGCCCCCTGCGCCGACCGCGCTGCGCACCGCTTTAGTCTTTTGACGTGGACCAGCGCACCGGAACCCCAGTCGTCGGCATGATCGGTGGTGGGCAGCTCGCGAGGATGACCCACCAGGCGGCGATCCCCCTCGGGCAGTCCCTGAAGGTGCTCGCGGTCTCCGCGAACGACCCGGCCGCGCTCGTCGCGCCCGACGTCGAGATCGGCCACCACACCGACCTGGACGCGCTGAAGTCGTTCGCGCAGGGCTGCGACGTGGTGACCTTCGACCACGAGCACGTCCCCGGCGAGCACCTGCGCGAGCTGGTCGCCGCCGGCGTCGCCGTGCACCCGGGACCGGACGCGCTGCTGCACGCCCAGGACAAGCTGGTGATGCGCCGCAAGCTCGCCGAGCTCGGCATTCCGGTGCCGCCGTTCGCCGAGGTCACCAAGCCCGCGGACGTGCTGGAGTTCGGCGCCGAGCACGGCTGGCCGTGCGTGCTCAAGACCGCTCGCGGCGGCTACGACGGCCGCGGCGTGTGGGTCCTCAACACCCCGGAGGGCGCCAAGCGCACCACCGCCGAACTGCTGGACGCGGGCTCGCCGCTGCTGGTGGAGCAGCGGGTTCCGCTGCGCCGGGAGCTCGCGGCGCTGGTCGCGCGCTCGCCGTTCGGCCAGGGCGCGGTGTGGCCGCTGGTGGAGACCGTGCAGTCGGACGGGATCTGCGTGCAGGTGCTCGCCCCGGCGCCGGACGTGCCGGAGGACCTGGCCCAGCAGGCCCAGGACCTGGCCCTCCAGGTCGCCGACGCGCTCGGGGTGGTCGGCGTGCTCGCGGTCGAGCTGTTCGAGACCGACTCGGGCCTGGTGGTCAACGAGCTGGCGATGCGCCCGCACAACTCCGGCCACTGGACGATCGAGGGCTCCCGCACCTCGCAGTTCGAGCAGCACCTGCGCGCGGTGCTCGACTACCCGCTGGGCAGCACCGAGCAGACCGCGCCCGCGGTGGTGATGGCCAACGTCCTCGGCGCCCCCACCGAGCCGAAGATGGGCGTCGACGAGCGCCTGCACCACCTGTTCGCGCGCTTCCCGCACGCCAAGGTCCACCTCTACGGCAAGGCCGAGCGACCGGGCCGCAAGGTCGGCCACGTGACGCTGCTCGGCGACCGGATGGCCGAGGTCCGCCGGGAGGCCGAGCTCGCGGCGCACTGGCTGTCGAACGCCGAGTGGGCCGACGGCTTCCGGATCCACTGAAACCCCGCACGGAACAACGGAAGGGCGCGCAGGTGAACCCTCTGGTCGGCGTGATCATGGGCAGCGACTCGGACTGGCCGGTGATGGAGGCGGCCGGGCAGGCGCTGTCGGAGTTCGACGTGCCGTTCGAGGTCGGCGTCTACTCCGCGCACCGCACGCCGCAGCGGATGCTGGACTACGCCCGCGAGGCCGCCGACCGGGGTGTCCGCGTGATCATCGCCGGGGCCGGGGGAGCCGCGCACCTGCCGGGCATGGTCGCCTCGGCGACGGTGCTGCCGGTGATCGGCGTCCCGGTGCCGCTGAAGTACCTGGACGGGATGGACTCGCTGCTGTCGATCGTGCAGATGCCCGCGGGCGTGCCGGTCGCGACGGTGTCGGTCGGCGGGGCGCGCAACGCGGGCCTGCTCGCGGTCCGGATGCTGGCCGCCGACTCCGGTGAGCTCGGCGAGCGGCTCCGGTCGGCGATGGCGTCGTTCCAGGCCGGCCTGGAGAACCTGGTGCTGGACAAGCACGCCGGCCTGCAGGACCGGCTCGGGTAGTCCGGGAACCGGTTGTTCGGCGGCGGGACGGCCACCGTTTAGTGGTTTAGACCATTACGATGCGGTGTCGGTTGCCCGCCGCGTCTCGCCATGCTTCCGAATGCGGTGTGACGATGTTCTCCGCCCCGGAAATACTTGAAGCTTCACGTATATCCTCGTGTCCGAGCTCCACCGTCCTCGGAAAGGGATCCGCGATGCAGCAACGTGCTCGTGAACTGACGGTCCTGCTGGCACGACTGGTCGTCGGCGCGACGTTCATCGCGCACGGCTACCAGAAGGTCGCCGTCAACGGCATGGACAAGGTGGTCGAAGGTTTCGGTCAGATGGGGATCCCGCTGCCCTCGGTGGCGGCGTGGTTCACCGTCGCCGTGGAGTTCCTCGGCGGCGCGACGCTGATCCTCGGAGTTCTGCTGCCGGTCGCGGGCGTGCTGCTCGCCGCGCTGATGGTCGGCGCGATGGGCTTCGCCCACCTGTCGTCCGGCTTCTTCACCGGAGACGGCGGGTTCGAGTACGTCCTCGTGCTCGCCGTGGTCAGCCTCGTGCTGGGCTTCAGCGGCTCCCGCTACACGCTGCCCGCGCTGTTCGCGAAGCAGCCTCAGCGCGCCGAAGCCTGATCCGCCGTTCCGGCGCCGAGTTCGACGGTGATCCGCTCGTCGGACCGGCGCCGGTCCAGCTTCGCCGGGTCGGGGTTGGCGCACTGCACCAGCGCCGCCTGCGCGGCGAGCACGGTCAGCAGCCCGTCGACCGCCCCGGCGGGCAACGTCCAGTCCAGAGTGGACAGAACCCGGTCGTCCCGCCCGATGCCCACCGCCTCGGCGCGTTCCCGGGCGGTGCGCACGACCTCGTCGACGGTCGCGCCCAGCAGCGCGGGCGAGTCGCCCGGAACCGGGGTGATCGCGAGGAAGTCGTCGCCGTGGGCCCGGATGTCGGAGACGTAGTCCACGACGTCGTCGGGCAGCCCCCGCACCGGAGCGCCGAGCGAGTCGAGCCCGACCGCGGCCACCACGTGCGCGCCGTCGCCCCGGTCGAGGTCGTCGGCGGGCACGAAGGCGACCTCCGCGCCGTCCGGCGCGTCGACGACGTGCGCGCCGGCCCACCACGCGCCCAGCAGCACGCCGACGGTCTGCCAGTGCGCGGGCAGGGCGACCGACACCGGCGTGCCGGGTTCGAGGTCGATCTCGTCGACCAGCCAGTTGGCCGTCTTCGCAGCCCAGTTGCCCACCGTCAGCCGGGACAGCTCGATGCGCGCATCCGTCGCGTCGTCGTAGTAGGTGACCAGCGGCTTCGGTCCGCCGGAGGTCAACAGCGGGCCCAGCAACTGCTGCGTGACGCTCATGCTTGAAGCCTAGGGGATGGTTTTGACTCGTCTTGCGCTGCGGTGCGACCGGGCCGCGGTCAGTTCACGCAGGGGATGCCGCCGGGGGTGATCGGCGGGGTCTGCTCGGGGGCCGCGCCGTCGAGGCGCACCGGGCGGTGCGCGGCGAAGCCCTGGGTGGTCGGCGGCGCCGCGGCCGGAGCCGTGGCCAGGCCCGCGACGAACGACTTCACCTGCCCCGGATCGATGGTGACGATGCTCTGCCCGCGGTCGTCGCGGGCGCTCGTGCTGACCACCGGCATGGTCACGAACTCCACGCTGCCGGAGGCCAGCGCCTGCATCTGCTGGGCGAACCCGCCCACGTCCCAGTCCTTGTCGAGCACGACCGACCGGCGGGCGGCGTTGATCAGGCCGTTGACCTTCGCCGGGTCGGTCAGCGTGCCGGTGGACAGCACCTTCCGCAGCACCGAGGCCATGAACGCCTGCTGCCGCACGATCCGGTCCAGGTCGCCGCGCGGCAGGCCGTGGCGCTGGCGGACGAACGCGAGCGCGTCCCCGCCGGAGATGTTCTGCGTCCCGGCGGCGAACTCGGCGCCGGAGTCCTTGTCGCTGGTGGCCTGGTTCAGGCAGACCTCCACCCCGCCGATGGCCTCGGTGACCTCGTAGAAGCCGAGCATGTTGACCTCGGCGTAGTGGTCGATGCGGACCCCGGTGAGCCCCTGCACGGTCTCCACCAGCGCGCGTTCGCCCGCCTGCTTGGACTGCTGCTCCACGTCGCCGCCGGTGCGTCCGCCCGCGGCCGCGGTCTTGGCCAGCCCGTACACCGCGTTGATCTTCTCCTGCCGCCCGTCCGGGCCCGCGGTGTAGGTGTCGCGCGGGATGGACACCGCCGACGGCGTCACGCCGCTGTGCGGAACCCGCACCAGGATCAGCGAGTCGGTGTTGTAACCGTTGCTGGACTCGGTGCGCAGCTCCTTGAGGACGTGCTCGGGCAGCGGTGCGCCCTGGGCGTCGGTGCGGCTGTCGTTGCCGACCAGCAGCAGGTCGGTCGCGCCGTCGTCGGCCGGCGGTCCGCCGGTGGCCTCGGCCAGCACCGGCGAGGTGCTGACGTCGCTGGTCAGCCGGTCCAGCGTGACCCACCCGACGGCGGTCATGCCGAGCACCACCACCGACACCAGCGCCGTCATGCCGCGCCCGGCGAACCGGGCGACCCGGTGCGTGCGGTGCGCCGGCTCGGCTAACTCGCCGGCATCTGTCCCGGTCGGTTCCTGGTCCTGTCCGTCCCCCACGCTCGCCTCCCGATTGCGCCCACGCGACAACCTAGAGTACTGCGCTGGGTAACGCGATCAGTTGACGCAGGGAACTCCGTCGGCGGTGATCGTCGGCTGGTCCGGTACCTGAGCGGGTGCGACCGGGGCCTGCTTCACCCCGTCCAGTGCCACCGCCCGGGGGCCCGCGAAGTTGTTCTTGCCGGGGCCGTCGTAGTCCTTGCCCAGGTAGACCTCGACGTTGCCCGGCTTGACGTTCGGGCTGGCCTGCACCTTGAGCCCGCCGAGGGTGTCGGCGACCTGCTGGGCGACCGCCTCCTCGCCGGGCGCGCTGTAGACCACCGAGCTCGGCATCGTCTCGGCGTTGGCGCTGCCGCCCTGCGCGAAGCCGTCGGCGACGATCTCCTCCAGCACGTTGGCGGCCAGCCCGCTGAGCTCGGAGGCGTTGTAGACGCTGACCGTGGTCTTGGAGCGCAGCTGCTCGGCCGTCGCGTCGGCCTGCTGCTTGACCTTGCGCTGGTCCGGCGGCAGCAGCAGGTCGGCGGCGAACTGCTGGACCTCGCGCGGCTTGACCGTCACGTCCTCCTGGCCGGAGGGACCGACCAGGTGCACCGGAATGGTGTGGAACTCGATGTCACCACCGGCGATGCCCTGCAGCTGCTGGGCGAAGCCCATCATGTCGTTGCCCAGGTCGTCGTCCACCACGATCGACTTCTGGATGGCGCTGACCAGCGCCGAGAGCTTGCCGGGGTTGCTCAGGGTGCCGCTGGACAGGACCTTGCGCGCCAGGCCGGACATGAACACCTGCTGGCGGACGCCGCGGTCGAGCTCGTTGGTGAGCCCGTGCCGCTGCCGGACGAACGCCAGCGCGTCAGCGCCCTGGATGGTCTGCGGGCCGGCCTTGAACACCGCACCGGAGTAGTTGCTGTCGTCGACGTCGTCCTTGAGGCAGACGTCCACGCCGCCGACGGCCTTGGTGATGTCGTAGAAGCCGAGCAGGTTGACCTCGGCGTAGTGGTCGACGCTGACGCCCGAGAGGTCCTCTATGGTCTGGATCAGGAACTTCTGGCCGGCCTTGTGCGATTCCTGCTCCAGCTGCTTGGGGTCCTTGACGCCGTCCTTCTGCAGCTTCGCCCGCTCGGCGGCCTTGGCCTGGCGCATCGCCTCGGTGAGCTTGTGCTCGCCGAAGCCCTGGCCCAGCTCGACCATGGTGTCGCGGGGGAACGTCATCGCGCTGGCACGCTGTCCGCCGTTGGGGATGCGCACCAGGATCATCGTGTCGGTGAGGTCGCCGCCCTCGTCGTCGGTGGTGCGCAGCTCGCGCAGGACCTGCTCGGGCAGCGGGTTGCCGTGCGCGTCGAGGCGGGAGTCGTTGCCGACGAGCAGGATGTCGGTGGCGCCGTCGGGGGAGCTCAGGCCCTTGCCGATGACGTCGTTGGTCTTGATCCCGCTGTTGAGGCCCTGCAGCGTGGCCCAGGCGTATCCGGTGGTGCTGAGCACGATCACCGAAAGGAGGGAGATCAGCACTCGCCCGAAGGTGCGGCCGCCCATTCCTCGTTGCCGTCCGCGATCCCAGGTGTCCCCGTTGGGGGCAGTGGTGGGCCGGTTCGTCCGGGCCGACTGCCGGTCCCGGTCGCCCGGCCGCGGCGGACGCCGCGCGGCGGGTCCGGACGAGGCCGCGCCGCGCGCGGTCCGGCCTGCCTGGGCGGCCCTGTCGTGGCCGGTTGTGGGCCCGTTCCCGGTGCGCGGGGCGTTGCCGGAACCCGCGGGCGGAACAGGTCTGCCGGGCCGGCCCTGCGGGCCCCCGGACCACCGCGACCGGTCGTCCACCGAATCCTCCTTGGCCTGCTTCGAGCGTTACACCCGCGAGAGGTGATTTTGCTCGTGTTCCACCGCAAGGCTAACGGTGATCGAGTGGGAGCGGGTCCGGTCCCGTCAAGACAGGTGACATCCCTCATACGAGTGAGAAGTGGTGTCACGCAGAGTCAGCAGGGAACCGGACCGTCGGTGGCGGCAAGCGTGACAGACTTCGGGCGGACCCCCGGCAGGGGGGGCAGGTGTCAGGAAGGCGCGATCGATGCGGGTTTTGGTCACGGGTGGGGCCGGTTTCATCGGCTCGCACTACGTACGGCAGCTTCTCGGCGGGCACTACCCGGCGTTCTCCGACGCGGAGGTGGTGGTCCTCGACAAGCTCACCTACGCGGGCAACCTGGAGAACCTGCGCCCGGTGGCCGACGATCCGCGGTACCGGTTCGTGCGCGGCGACATCTGCGACTGGGACGTGGTCTCGGACGTGATGCGCGGGATCGACGTGGTGGTGCACTTCGCGGCCGAGTCCCACGTGGACCGATCGATCCTGGGCGCGTCGGAGTTCGTGGTCACCAACGTCGTCGGCACGAACACCCTGCTGCAGGGTGCGCTGGCGGCCGGGGTGGAGAAGTTCGTGCACGTCTCCACCGACGAGGTCTACGGCACGATCGACGAGGGTTCCTGGCCGGAGGACCACGTGCTGGAGCCGAACTCGCCGTACTCGGCGGCGAAGGCGGGTTCGGACCTGATCGCCCGCTCCTACCACCGCACGCACGGCCTGCCGGTGTGCATCACGCGCTGCTCCAACAACTACGGGCCCTACCAGTACCCGGAGAAGGTGCTGCCGCTGTTCGTCACGAACCTGATGGAGGGCAGGAAGGTCCCGCTGTACGGCGACGGGCTCAACGTGCGCGACTGGCTGCACGTCACCGACCACTGCCGCGGCATCCAGCTGGTGGCGGAATCGGGGCGGCCGGGGGAGATCTACAACATCGGCGGCGGCACCGAGCTGACGAACCGGGAGCTGACCGAGCGGGTGCTGGAGCTGATGGGGCGGGACTGGTCGATGGTCCAGCCGGTGACCGACCGCAAGGGGCACGACCGCCGCTACTCGGTCGACCACCGCAAGATCACCGAGGAGCTCGGCTACCGGCCGGTCGTGGCCTTCGAGCAGGGCCTGGCCGAGACGGTGAAGTGGTACGAGGAGAACCGCGACTGGTGGGAGCCGCTGAAGCACCCGAACGGAGCGAAGTGATGGAGCGCCTGGCGGTGCTGGTCCCCGGTGGCAGGGGCCAGCTCGGGTCCGAGATCGTCCGAGCCCTGGCGGGAAGGCCGGAATCTCTGGTGCACGCACCGGGTTCGGCCGAACTCGACATCACCGACCGCGAGGCGGTCGCCGACGCGATCGAGTCCTTCGGCTCGACAGCGCGCGACGCCGACCTGCGACCGGTGGTGGTCAACGCCGCGGCGTACACGGCGGTCGACGCCGCTGAGGAGAACGAGAAGCGAGCCCGCGCGGTCAACGTCGACGGCGCCGCCGCCCTGGCCGCCGCCTGCCGGTCCTGCCGCATCCCGCTGCTGCACGTCTCCACCGACTACGTCTTCTCCGGCGACGCGCGGCGGCCGTACGAGCCGGAGGACGAACCCGGCCCGCGCAGCGTGTACGGCCGGACGAAGCTGGAAGGCGAACGCGCGGTCCTGGCGTCCGAAGCCCGGGCGTGGGTGGTCCGCACCTCGGGCGTGTACGCGGCAGGCGGAGGTGGGAACTTCGTGAAGACCATGGCCCGCCTGGAAGCCGAACGCCCGGAACTGTCCGTTGTGGACGATCAGATCGGCGCACCGACCTGGGCGGCGGACCTGGCGGCGGGAGTGCTGGAACTGGCGGGACGAGCGGCCTCCCGCCAGGGCCCGGAGCGCAGGGTCCTGCACTGCACCAACAGCGGCCGAGCCAGCTGGTTCGAGTTCGCCCGAGCGGTGTTCGAGGAACTCGGAGCGGACCCGGAGCGGGTCAAACCCTGCTCGACCGAGCAGTTCCCCCGCCCCGCACCACGCCCGGCGTTCTCGGTGCTGTCCGGCGAGTCGTGGCGCGCCAGCGACCTGACCCCGCTGCGCCCATGGCGGGAGGCACTGGCAGCCGCGTTCGCCGCAGACGGCGCCGCACTGCGGGGTTGAAGTCCCCACCCACAAGGGTGGGGTTTGGTTCTCATCCCGTCGACCTGGCGCCAGCCCGATCAGGCCGTGTCAAGGGGGCACCGACCGGCAAACCCGCAGCGCAACAACGAAACCGCCCCCTTGACGCGGTCTGATAGCCCTCCGTGGAGGTCGACGGGATGAGAACCACCCCAACCGAACCGCAGCGGACCGCCCCATCTCATCCCGGAGACCTGCCTGGGGTCCGGGGGCGGCGAGCGCCCCGGAACCACCCACGCAACGGAACCCGAACCGGCCAAGCCGCTTCGGCCCCAAACCCCCTCCGCCCCCTACCCCTTAACCCCCACACCCCCCAAAGCCCCAACGGAAGCGGTCCCACCCCCGTCACCCCGCCACTGCGGATACTCCACCAACCCGGGCGGAACGAGCTCCAACCCCCGGAGAAACCCCCGAATCTGCTCCGCACTCCGAAGCCGGTAAGGCTGAGCGGCCCCGGAGTCGTTGTAGTGATCCTGCGCCTTGACCAGAGCGGTGTCGGAGTTCGTGGCGTCGCCGAACACCAGGTAACTCCCCGCAGGCAACGCGGACAGCAGCTCGGCGACGACGGACCGAGCGACGTCGTCATCGGGCACGAGCCCCATGACCCCGAGCAGCAGCAACGCGGTCGGACGGCTGAAGTCCAAGGTCGAAGCGGCGTGATCGAGAACCCTGCGCGGATCGCGCACGTCCGCGTGCAGGTAGTCGGTCGCGCCCTCCGGAGTGCTGGTGAGCAGCGCACGCGCGTGCGCGAGGACCAGCGGATCGTTGTCGACGTAGACGATCCGCGACTCGGGCGCGATCCGCTGCGCGATCTCGTGCGTGTTGTCGGCGGTGGGCAGCCCGGTCCCGATGTCGAGGAACTGGCGGATCCCCGCCTCGCCCGCGAGGTACCCCACCGCGCGGGCGAGGAAGCCCCGCCCGGTGCGCGCCATGTCGACGATCCCGGGGTACGTCTCGCGGTACCGGTCGCCGGCCTCGCGATCCACGGTGTAGTTGTCCTTGCCGCCCAGCCAGTAGTTCCAGATCCGGGCCGCGTGCGGAGCCGTGGTGTCGATCGTGATCGGCGGCTCGTGCGTCATGGAAGTGCCTTTCGGGACGGCGTCGTCACTCATAGTGCCGCAAAGATCACCATCGCGGGTGGAAGTTTCACCGCGCTGCGATCCGGTACGCGCGCAGCGTCGCCTCAGCGCAGCGGCTCCACGTGAACCCCGCCGCGTGCGCGCGAAGCGCGGCGGACTCCGGCGGAGACTCCAGCGCTCGGCGCAGCGCAGCGCGCAGCGCGTCGGTGTCGCCGTAGCGGAACAGCGAGGCGTGCCCGGAAGTCACCTCGCGGAGCGCAGCGACATCGGAGCAGACGACCGGTACGCCGCAGGCGAAGGCTTCCAAGGCCGGCAGGCCGAAGCCTTCGTCGCGCGAGGGGAGCACGAGCGCGCGGGCGCCCGCGACGAGGCGGCGCAGCCGCGAGTCGGGGAGGTAGCCGGTGCGGAGCACCCGGTCGCCGCGGGCGGCGTCGCCGGGACCGGCGACGACCAGCGGCGGGAGGTCGTCGGCGTGGGCGCGGAGCAGGCCGGGCAGGCCCTTGCGGGGGCCGTCGGCGCCGACGAACAGCAGGTAGTCGTCCGGAATGCCGTGGCGGGACCGCACTTCCTGGTCCGGGGGCGTGGCGTCGAACCACTCCGGGTCGACGCCCAGCGGTGTCACGACGATCTTCGACCGGTCCACGCCGAGCCGCGAGCACACCGAGTCCGCGACTGCCTCGGTCGGCGTGCACACCGCAGCGGCCCGCCGCACCGACGCCCGCACCAGCTCGGCCAGCCCCGGCGCCTCCTCGGGCGCGTCGAGGAAGGCGAGGTCGTGCACGGTGACCACGCCGCCCGCGCGAACGGATGGCGGCAGCACGAAGTTCGTGCCGTGCACGACATCGCAACGCCCAGCGAGCAGTTCCACCGGCGGGAAGGCGCCGCGCGACCACAGCGCGCGCAGGACGCGCGCCGGGATCGGCGGTCCGACGACCCGCGACGGCGCCAGGGAACGCAGTTCCCGCCAGCCGCGCGTGGTGAAGCCGATCAGCCGCAGATCCACTTCGGACACCAGCGCGGCGGCCAGCGACGCGGTGTACCGGCCGATCCCGGTCCGGCTGCCGAGCAGCGGCGTCCCGTCGAGCAGGACGCGCAGGTCAGCCATCGCGGCGCAGCCGCTCGGCGGCGAGCCGCCGGATGCGGCCGGTGGCTCGCTTCGCGACCTCCAGCGGCCCGCCCGCGTCGAGGTATTCGCGCAGCAGCGCCACATCCCGCCGCACGGTTTCCACGCCCTTCAACTTCGGCGTCCGCACCAGCGGCCCGGAAGCGCCGAGCCGGTCGGCGGCCGGACGCGGGTCGCGGCAGAACTCCGTGAGCGGCGCGAGCACCGCCTCCCAGGTGAACCGCTCCCGCACACCGACGATCCGCTCCTGGCACCCGGCCGCGAACTCCTCGTCGTAGAGCACCTTCTCCAGCGCGTCCGCCAGCGCGTCGGGGTCCTCGGGCGGGACGACCACGCCCAGCCCCTCCTGCCGCACCAGATCGGCGAAGGAGTCGCCGTCGGTGGTCACCACCGGCAGCCCCGACCACAGGTAGTCCAGCACCCGGGTGCGGAACGCGAACGTCGTCTCCACGTGCTCGAAGTGCGTGGTGACCCCGCAGTCCGCGTCGAGCAGGTAGTTCTGCCGCTCCTGGTAGGGAACCCAGGTCTCGTTGAAGAACACGTGCTTGTCGGTGAGCCCGAGCCGCGCCGCGAGGTGCCGGGTCTGGTCGGCCATCCCCATCTCCGGCACGTCCGGGTTCGGGTGCTTCATCCCGAGGAAGAACAGCCGGACGTCGTCGCGCCGCTGGGACAGCCCGTGCACCGCGCGCACCAGCGTCAGCGGGTCGAACCAGCTGTAGACGCCACCGGCCCACAGCACGACCTTGTCGTCCGCGCCGATCCCCGGCCGCGCACCCTTGATCGCGGGCCCGGTGCGCCGGGGTGCGACCGACGGCAGGCCGAACGGCACCACCGACAGCAGCGAGCGCACGGTCGGGTCGGTGTCGTAGAGCCCCGGCGTCAGCCTGCCCAGCGAAGCGAGGTGCCCGAGCCAGAAGTGCCGCTGCCGCTCGGACGCGCACAGGAAGAAGTCGCCGCGCTCCAGCTGCGTGTTGAGCACCTTGGTCACGCCCGCCAGGTCGAGCGCGCGGCGCTCGTCGTCGGTGTCGCGGCCCTGCTCCAGCAGCTCCAGGTGCATCGGGTCGTAGACGTCGCAGACCACGATCTTGGTCGAGTCCGCCTTCTTCAGCGCGGGCACCATCTCCAGCACGTGCCCCTGGAGCACGACGATGTCGGCCCACTCCACGTGCGGGCCGAGTTCGCGGGGCCTGGCCGCGACCACGTCGAACGGCGACTCCGGCGGGTTCACGTGCGCGTTGACGCTGACCAGTCGCACGTCGTGCTCGGAGGAGAGCACGTCGGCCATGTGCCAGGCCCGGATCGCAGGCCCGGCCATCCGCTCGGTGACCGCGTCCCCGGTGATCACCGCGATCCGCCGCGGCCTGCCGAACACCTTGTCCAGCTCGAACGCCTCGACCAGCGCGTCGTGCGCGGCGAGGTAGCGCGGCAGCGGGTACGCCGGTTCCATCGCCTTGCGCATCAGCGGCAGCAGGTCGGCGTCGGTGCGCACCCGCGCCCGCTGCTCGGCCTCCCGCGCCTCCTTCAGCTCCGGCAGCAGCTCGACGAACTGGTCGATCGCCAGCATCCCGGCGAGCGCGGCGCGGTCGATGGAGACCTCGGAGACGTCGTCGGGACCGTCCGGCCGCCGCGTGATCTCCAGCTGCCCCGGATCGATCTCGCCGCGGGCGGTGGCCCGGCGCACCGCCAGCGCCATCGCCGCGGGCAGCGCCTTGGCCAGCGTCTCGTCCGAGACGTTCTTGTAGAGGCTGGCCAGCGCGTTGCGCTCAAGCAGGTAGTACTCGCGGGCCGAGGCGATCTCGGTCATCGAGGCGTGGTGGCGGTGGTAGGCCAGCGAGCGCGGCTCGTAGCGGACCCGCCAGCCGCGCAGGTTCAGCCGCCAGCCGAGGTCGACGTCCTCGTAGAACATGAAGTACCGCTCGTCGAACCCGCCGAGCGCGGCGAACAGCTCGGCCCGCACGAACAGCGCGGACCCGGTGCCGAACAGCACGTCGCGGGCGGCGTCGTGCGACCCGTCGTCCACCTCGCCCGCGTGCCGCTTGTAGCCCATCCCGAACCAGGTCAGGCCGCCGTCGACGAAGTCGACGTGCCTGCCCTCCCAGTCCAGCACCTTGCTCGCCACCGCACCCACGGTCGGCTCGCTGCGCAGCACCGACACCGCCGCGCGGGCCCACGCCCGGTCCGGCCGGGCGTCGTTGTTCAGGAACGCCAGCACCTGGCCGGTCGCCTCGCGCGCGCCCAGGTTGCAGCCGCCCGCGAAGCCGAGGTTCTCGTCGGACCGGATCAGCCGGACGCCCGGCTCGGCGGCCTCGATGCGCTCCGCCCCGCCGTCCCCGGAGGCGTTGTCGACGCAGATCAGTTCCAGCTGGTCACCGGGGTAGTCGAGGTCCTCCCGGAGCGCGCGCAGGCAGGTGATGGTGTCGTCGGCGCCCCGGTGGTTGACCACGATCACCGAGACGGTCGGCAGCATGGTGGGCTTTTCGGTCACGCCCTAAGCCTGCACCATGCGTTTGCCGGGGATGTGGGCTGCCTGGGGCGTCTTGCGCTCAGCCCGCCCAGTCCTGCCACACCTGGGCGCGGCTGACCGTCGAGCGCCGTCCGATGGCGCGGCGCTCGTTCAGCGTGGATGGCAGCCGCAGCGCGATCTCGGCGAGCACCCGCAGCCGCAGCCCGACCCGGAAGTTCGCCGCCGGGACCCGGCGTCGGAACGGCAGTGCCGCTGTGATCGCCGCGAAGCGCGCGATCTCGCGCACCGCCACCGCGGCAGGCGCGCAGCGCAGCAGCATCAGCAACCGGTTCCGCTCGTTCCAGCGGTGGAACAGCCGCGAACCGGGGTTCGCGGACGCGCCGTGCAGGTGCCGGGCACCGGCCTCGGGAACCTGCACGACGCGGCGGTCCGCCAGGCGCAGCCGCCACGAGGTGTCGGTGTCCTCGTAGTAGCAGAAGAAGGCGGCGGGCACGCCGCCGATCGCGCGCAGGTCCGCCAGGCGCAGCAGAGCGGCGCCGCCGCAGAAGCCGAAGGCTTCGGAGGCGGTCGTGTCCGCGCCGTGGCCGTCGGGAGTGAGGCGGACGCCGAGCGACTGGAGGCGGCCGTCCGGCGCGCGGAGCGCGGCGGAGGCCGCGGCGACGCCGTCGGCGTCGAGCGCCGCCTCCAGCGCGGAGAGCCAGCCGGGGTCCGGCGCGGCGTCGTCGTTGAGCCAGGCGACCAGCGGGGTGCGCACGCGCGGGAGTGCGGCGGCCACGCCGCCCGCGTAGCCGAGGTTGCGGGGCAGGCGGAGCACTTCCGGGCGGGACGGGTGCGCGGCGAGCACCTCGGCGGTGCCGTCGTCGGAGGCGTTGTCCACCACAAGAGTCCGATGTGGACGGTCCTGGGCGGCGAGCGCGTCCAGGCAGGCGCCGACGTGCTCCCGGCCGCGCCAGGTCACCACCACCACGGTGCTGCGAACCGGTTCCGATGCGGTCACGGCGAGCCACGCTACGCCCGGCGCCGTCACCCCGTCGTGGCAGGCTGAACCCGTGCCCGAACTCGTCGCCATCGCCGAGCAGCTGCTCGCGCCCGTCCCCGGGGGGACCGGTCGCTACACCCGGGAGCTGCTCCGCGCGATGGCGTCGACCGCGCCGAGCGGCTGGCGGCTGACCAGCGTCGTCAGCCGGACCGGCGATCCGGCCGCCGCCGCGGTCGACGGGGTCGGCGGGCCGCGGGTGCTGCGCCTGCCGCGCCGCGCGCTGATCGCGGCGTGGGAGCGCGGGGTTCCGCTGTGGCCCGGCGGTGATTCGGTGCACGCCATGACCCCGCTCGCCCCGCCAGCGCGCCGCGGGCGCCGGCTTGTCGTCACCGTGCACGACACCGTCCCCTGGACCCATCCGGAGACCCTGACCCCGCGCGGCGCCGCCTGGCACCGGCGGGCGATCACCCGCGCCGCGCGGGCGGCGGACGCGATCGTGGTGCCCACCCGGGCCGTCGCCGCCGACCTCGCCCGGCACGTCGACCTCGCCGCGGACGTGCACGTGATCGGCGAAGGCGTCACGGCCTCGGTGACCGCCGAATCCTCCGCGCGGCTGGACCTGCCGCCGCGGTACGTGCTGGTCGTGGGCACCGTCGAGCCGCGCAAGGGACACGAGCACCTGGTCCGGGCGCTGGCCGAACCGGACGCCCCCGACCTGGCGCTGGTGGTCGTCGGCAGCCCCGGCTGGGGCGCGGTGGACCTGCGCCGGATCGCCGCCGACCACGGCCTGGCACCGGAACGCCTGCGGCTGCTCGGCGGCGTCACCGACGCCGAACTCGCGGAGGTCCTGCGCCGGGCGGCCGCGCTCGCCGCCCCGAGCCTGGCCGAGGGCTTCGGCCTGCCGGTGCTCGAAGCGATGGCCGCGGGCGTCCCGGTGATCCACTCCGACGCCCCGGCCCTGGTGGAGGTCGCGGGCGGCGCGGGCATCGAGGTCCCCCGCGCGGACCACCGCGCGCTGGCCGCCGCCCTGCGCACCGCCGCCGACGCCCCGGACCGCGACCGGATCGAAGCGGGCAGGCGCCGGGCGGCCGAATTCACCTGGGAGCGCGCCGCGCGCGAGGTGTGGCGCCTGCACACCGAGGACACGACGACCGCATGACCGCGACCCGATCACCCCTGCACGCCGGGGATTTATCCCCGAACCCGTCACGGGCCCTCCGCACTCCCCCGTACGCTGCTGGCGTGCACAGACGCGAGCCGCGCATCCTCATCGACGCAACCGCGGTACCCGCGGACCGCGGTGGTGTCGGCCGCTACGTCGACTCGTTGCTCGCCGCGCTCGACGCCGACGGCACCCGCACCGCCGTGGCCTGCCAGCCGCGCGACGCCGAGCTCTACAGCACGATCGCGCCGCACACCGAGGTCGTGCCCGCCGCCGAGTCGGTCGCCACCCGCACCGCCCGGCTGGCCTGGGAGCAGACCACCCTGCCCCGGCTGGTCCGCCGCCTCGGCGTCGACGTCCTGCACTCCCCGCACTACACGACGCCGCTGGCGAACCCGGTCGCCTCGGTGGTCACGCTGCACGATGCGACGTTCTTCACGGACCCGGCGCTGCACTCGCCGGTCAAGGCCCGGTTCTTCCGCGCGTGGACCCGCACCGCGCTGCGCCGCGCGACGCTGTGCGTGGTCCCGAGCGAGGCCACCGCGAGCGAGCTCGCCCGCACCGTCGGCGCCGACCGCGGCGCGATCCAGGTCATGTTCCACGGCGTCGACCCGGATCGGTTCCACCCGCCGTCGCCCGCCGAGGTCCAGGCCGTGCGGGACCGGCTGGACCTGTTCGACCAGCCCTACGTCGCCTTCCTCGGCGCGCTCGAACCCCGCAAGAACGTGCCCGCGCTGATCCGCGGCTTCACCCTCGCCTGCCAGGGCCGCTCGGACGCGCCCGCGCTGGTGCTGGCCGGACAGCCCGGCTGGGACACCCGGGTGGAGCGGGCGCTGATGTCGGTCCCGCACCGGATCCGGGTGATCCGCGCGGGCTACCTGCCGTTCTCCCAGCTGGCCGGGTTCCTCGGCGGCGCGCACCTGGTCGCCTACCCCAGCGTCGGCGAGGGCTTCGGCCTGCCGGTGCTGGAGGCGATGGCCTGCGGTGCGGCGGTGCTGACCACGCGCAGGCTGGCGCTGCCGGAGGTCGGCGGCGACGCGGTCGCCTACTGCGGCGTCGGCGCGGGCGACATCGCCGCCGGGCTGACCGAGCTGCTCGACGACCCGGCCCGCCGCGCCGCGCTGGCCGAGGCGGCGCAGCGCCGGGCCAAGGAGTTCACCTGGGCGGCCTGCGCGGCGCAGCACCGCGACGCCTACGCCCGCGCCGACCACGTCCACCGCAACCGCCGCTGACGCCCTTGGCAGAATGTGGCGGCGTGACCGACTCGCGCACCTACGGCGACGAGCTCGCCGTCGTCACCGTGACCTACTCGCCCGGCGACACCCTGACCCGGTTCCTAGACACCCTGGCCACGGCCACCGACCGGCCGGTGCGGGTGATCCTCGCCGACAACGGGTCCACCGACGGCGCCCCGGAGAAGGCGGCCGAACGCCCGGAGGTCGACCTCGTCCCGACCGGCGCGAACCTCGGCTACGGCGGCGCGGCCAACCGCGGGGTCGCCGAGCTCGGTCCGGAGCACGGCTGGATCGTGATCGCCAACCCGGACCTGGAGTGGCAGCCGGGCGCGCTGGACGAGCTGCTCGCCGCCGCCGGTCGGTGGCCGCGCGGCGGCAGCTTCGGCCCGCTGATCAGGGAACCGGACGGCGCGATCTACCCGTCGGCCAGGCTGATCCCGTCGCTCGGCCGCGGTGCCGGGCACGCCGTGCTCGGCAAGATCTGGCCGTCGAACCCGTGGAGCCGCGCCTACCGGCAGTCCGAGACCGCGATCTCGGAGCGGACCGCGGGCTGGCTTTCCGGCTCCTGCCTGCTCATGCGCCGCGAGGCGTTCGACTCGGTGGACGGCTTCGACCCGCGGTACTTCATGTACTTCGAGGACGTGGACCTGGGCGAGCGGCTGGGCCGGGCGGGCTGGCTCAACGTCTACGTGCCGTCCGCGGAGATCATGCACATCGGCGGCCACTCGACCGGGAAGGCGTCCGCGCGGATGCTCACCGAGCACCACCGCAGCGCCTACCGCTACCTCGCGGACCGGCACCGGGGCGCGGTCTGGGCACCGCTGCGGCTCGCGCTGCGCGCGGCCCTGGCGGCCAGGGCCCGGCTGGAGATCCGCGCCCAGCGCGGGTAGCGGTCAGTACTGCGGGTACTGCTGTTGCGCGGCGCGGGAACCGAGCGGTCCGAACTCGCCCGGACCGCGCTGCGCCTGGTACGGGTTCGGCGGGACCTGCTGCTGCGGGTCGTCGGTCGGCCACCCGGTCTGCTGCGGAGCGGGCGGGACCGTGGGCATCGGCTGCGACTGGGAGATCACCTGGGTGTGGTCCGGATCGGAGTTCTCCACCACATCCCGCGGGATCCGAACGGTCGTGGACGCATCCATCGGCGAGGTCGCGTTGTCGGGAGTGACGACGAACGCACCTCGCGCCCGCGCGCGAGCAAGTGCTTCGTCGGCTCGAAGGCGCGGGTCCATGGGGATGCCCTCTCAGTACTTCGCCGGTCAGGGGGGTCGAACGTGGCCACCGCGGAGATCGGTGCGGTCGCCAGTGCTGGACCCGGTGACCATTATGCCGTTGCTCCTGCCAGAGTATTCCCCCCAACGGGTTTTCGTCAGGGAAACTTCGTCAGGTAGTGGAGCCCGGTGGAGGAGAACCCGGTGGAGGAGATGCCCAGTGAAGGAGAACACTGACTGATGTCCACGGAAGCGGTGGTGCTGGTCGGAGGTCGGGGCATGCGGTTGCGCCCGCTGACCCTCTCGGCACCCAAGCCGATGCTGCCGACCGCGGGTGTTCCGTTCCTGAGCCACCTGCTGGCCCGGATCCGCGAGGCCGGGATCGAGCACGTGGTGCTCGGCACGTCGTACAAGGCCGAGGTGTTCGCCGAGCACTTCGGCGACGGCTCGGACTTCGGGCTGCGGCTGGAGTACGTCGTCGAGCGGGAACCGCTGGACACCGCGGGCGCGATCCGCAACGTCGCGGACCGGCTCAGCGCCGACGACGTCCTGGTCTTCAACGGCGACATCCTCTCCGGCGCCGATCTCGGCGACCTGCTGCGCACCCACCGGGAAGCCGAGGCGGACGTCACGCTGCACCTGGTCAAGGTCGGCGATCCGCGCGCTTTCGGCTGCGTTCCCACCGATCCCGACGGCCGGGTGACCGCGTTCCTGGAGAAGACCGAGAACCCGCCGGTCGACCAGATCAACGCCGGCTGCTACGTCTTCCGCCGCTCCGTGATCGAAGACATCCCCGCGGGCCGCCCGGTGTCGGTCGAGCGCGAGACCTTCCCCGGTCTGCTCGCCGCGGGCGCGCGGATCCAGGGCTACGTCGACGACTCGTACTGGCTCGACATCGGCACGCCGGCCGCGTTCGTGCGCGGTTCGTCCGACCTGGTGCTCGGCAAGCTGCCGTCGACGGCCCTGCCCGGCCCGGTGGGCGAAGCGCTGCTGCTGGACGGGGCCAAGGTCGACCCGGAGGCCACCGTCGTCGGCGGCAGCACCGTCGGTGCCGGAGGCGTGGTCGCCTCCGGCGCGGAGGTGACCGGGTCGACGCTGTTCGACGACGTCCGGGTCGACGCCGGTGCGGTCGTCGAGCGCAGCGTGGTCGGCGCGGGCGCGGTGATCGAGGCGGGCGCGGTCGTGCGCGGCGCGGTGATCGGTGACGGCGTGACCGTCGGAGCGGGCTGCGAGCTGCTCGACGGGGTGCGAGTGTGGCCGGGCGTGGAACTGCCGCCGGGCGGCGTACGGTTCTCCGCAGACCGATGACGGAACAGCCTGATCATCGGACCGACTGATCATGAAACAGCTCGACCGCACCTGGAAACCCCCGTACCAGCTGGACCTGGCCGGGGTCCTGTCCCCGCTGCGCCGCGGTTCCGGCGATCCGACCACCCGCGTCTGCACGGACGCGTTCTGGTGGGCCACCACCACGCCCGAAGGTCCGGTCACCCTGCGGCTTTCCGCCGGTTCCGAGGTGCGCGCGACCGCGTGGGGCGCCGGTGCGGAGCGGGTGCTGGAGGGCGTGCCGGATCTGCTCGGAGCCTCCGATGACGACAGCGGTTTCACGCCGCTGCACGACATCGTCGAGCGCGGCAGGCGGGCCTCGCGCGGCGTGCGGTTGTGCTCGTCGGGCCGGGTGTGGGACGTGCTGGTCGCGGCCGTGCTGGAGCAGAAGGTCACCAACCGCGAGGCGTGGCGCTCCTGGCGCGAGCTGTGCCACCGCTTCGGCAGCCCCGCCCCCGGGCCCGCGCCGAAGGGCATGCGGACCGTGCCGGATCCGGCGCAGGTCCGGCAGATCCGGGACTGGGAATGGCATCGCGCTGGAGTGGACGGAGCCCGCCGCCGCACCCTGATCGCGGCCGCGTCGGTGGCGCGCAGCCTGGAACGGGCCGTCGAACTGGGCGGTGTCGAGGGGCAGCGGTTGCTGCGGCACATCCCGGGCATCGGACCGTGGACGGCGGCGGAGGTCGCCCAGCGCGCGTGGGGCGACCCGGACGCGGTCAGCGTCGGCGACTACCACCTGCCGACGATCGTCGGCCTCGCGCTCACCGGCGAACCGCTCGACGACGACGGCATGCTCGCCGCACTCGCGCCCTACGCGGGCCAGCGCCAGCGCGCCGTGCGCTACCTCGCCGCCGCGGGCGCTTCCCGTCCGCGCTTCGGCCCCCGCCTGCCCGCGCGCGACTACCGCGCGATGTGACGCGCGGCGGCCATCAGCGGCCCGAGGTCGGAACCGTCCGGAAGCCGGTCAACCGGCCACCACCGCAGGTCCAGCGACTCGTCGCTGCGCGCGGGCTGCGCGCCCTCCGGCGCGCGGACCACGAACCGCACGTCGAAGTGCCGGGTCGGAACGCCCAGCGAGCAGGTGATCGGGTGCACGTCCAGGTGCACCGGCTCGGGCTCCAGGACCAGGCCCTCGATCCCGGACTCCTCGGTCGCCTCCCGCAGCGCGGCACCGGCGATCGTCCCGTCCTCGGGTTCGCAGTGCCCGCCGAGCTGGAGCCACTGCCCGACCCGGGGGTGCAGCGTCAGCAGCACGTTCTCGCCCGCCGCGTCGAGCAGGACCGCCGACGCGGTCACGTGCCCGGGCTCGCACGCGCGCAGGCACGCGTCCGCGCGCGCGTCGATGAGCGCGAGGAAGGCGTGCCGCAGCGCTTCCTGCTGCGGGTCGGCGGGTTTCCAGTCCGAAAGCACCCGCCGGGCGTCGAGGTGCGGTCCGCTCACAGCTCCACCAGCCCGTCGTCGAGTTCGCGCGGCGGACGCGGCCCGGACACCGCCTCCGCGGGACGGCCGACCGCCACCGCGCCGAGCGGTTCCCACTCCGCGGGCAGCGCCAGCGTCGAGCGCACCACGTCGGGGCAGAACATCGTCGACGACACCCAGCACGAGCCCAGGTCCTCGGCCGCCAGCGCGACCAGCAGCCCCTGCACCGCGGCACCGGCGGCGACGGTGAACATCTCCCGCTCCGCACCCCGGCGCCGCTCGTCCGGGTAGTCGTGCGAGCCCTCGCGGACCATGAACGGCACCACCAGTTCCGGTGCCGAGTAGAGCAGATCGCCCCGGCCGACCCGGCGCTGCGCGGCCTCCTCGGACATCCCGTCGGCGCGCAGGTCGTCCAGCCACGCCGCGCGCATCGCGTCCAGCAGCTTCATCCGAAGTGGACGGTCGCGGAGCCAGACGAAGCGGACCGGCCGGGTGTGGTGCGGCGCGGGAGCGGTGAGCGCGGCGCCCACCGCGCGGCGCACCGCGTCCGGCTCCACGGGGTCGTCGGCGAACGCGCGGACCGAGCGGCGCATCAGCACCGCCTCCCGGCGGCCCTTCGCCACCGCCTCCGCCGTGCCCATCCGGAACAGGTCCTCGTCGACCGAGCGGACCAGGTCGCGGGCCGACGAACCGTCGTCGGTGACGTGCAGCCCGCGCACCACCGCCACCGGGGTGCCCCCGAGCTTGCCCTTGACCAGGTCGGCCGCCGCCGCGATCTCGTCGGCGACCGCGACCTGGGTGACCGCCAGCTCGTTGCCCTGCGAGTCCGTGGCGCCCGCGTACCCGTGCAGCACCGCCAGCCCGGCCGAGCCGATCGCGGCGTCGGTCTGCCCGACCCGCCAGGTGCGGCCCATCGTGTCGGTGATCACGACCGCCACGTCCACCCCGAGCCGCTCGGCCAGTCCGGCGCGCAGCCCGCGCGCGGAGGCGTCGGGGTCCTCGGGCAGCAGGGCGATCTGGTCGAGCGCGACGTTCGAGGCGTCGACCCCAGAGGCGGCCTGGACGATGCCGAGCCGGTTTTCGGTGATCAGCGTGCGCCCGGCGCGGGCGAGCACCTGCACGGCCTCGGACCGCACCAGCTCCCGCCGCAGCTGGTCGCGCAGCGCCGGATCGCGCGGAGTGCGCACGATGCGGCCCTCGGCCTTGGACACCACCTTGCTGGTGACGACCACGACGTCACCGTCGGACAGCCACGGCGCCGCCGCGGCGATCGACGCGGCCAGGTCGTCACCGGGACCGAACTCCGGCAGTCCCGGCACCGGGATCAGCCGCAGCCCGTCGCCCGCTGCGTGGTCCTTCACGGCTCCACCCCCGCGATCTCGAACGCCGCGCGGGCCATCGCCGCGGTGGCGTCCACATCGGACATCAGCAGCGGGACCGCTCGCACGGTCACGCCGGGCACCTCGGCCGAGTCGCCGGAGTGCACCAGCCATGCGTCCAGGATGCCCTCGTCGGAGCCCTTCCGGGAGCCGTAGTGCCTGCCCACCGCCTCGGCGGTGGTGTCGACTCCGATCGCGGTGAGGCACGCGTCGGCCATGCCCCGCAGCGGCTTGCCGCCGATGATCGGCGAGAGCCCGACGACGGGTGCCTCCGCCTCGCGCAGCGCGGTGCGGAAACCGGGCACCGCGAGCAGCGTCCCCACGCTCACCACCGGGTTCGACGGCGCGATCAGCACGACGTCGGCCCCGGACAACGCCTCCAGCACCGCGGGCGTGGGCTTGGCCTCCTCCGCGCCCACCGGCGCGATCGCCTTCGCCGCGGGCTCCGCGCGGTACCGCACCCACCACTCCTGGAAGTGCACCGCGCGCGGTTCCGGGTCCTCGATCGCGATGTGGGTCTCGACCCGCTCGTCGGTGACGGGCAGCAGCCGCACGCCCGGCCGCCACCGGTCGCACAGGGCCTCGGTCACGTCGGTCAGCGAGTAGCCCGCGCGCAGCATCCGCGACCGGACCAGGTGGGTGGCGATGTCGCGGTCGCCCAGCCCGAACCAGCTCGGCTCGGCGCCGTAGGCGGCCAGCTCCTCCTTCACCGACCAGGTCTCGTCGACCCGGCCCCACCCCTTCGCGGAGTCGATGCCGCCGCCGAGGGTGTACATGCACGTGTCGAGGTCCGGGCAGACCCGCAGCCCGTGCATCCACACGTCGTCGCCGACGTTGACCACCGCGGTGACCTCGTGCGGTGAATCCGCCTCCGGCGCGCCGTGGGCGGGCAGGCCGAGCGCGGCCTTGACCCCGAGCAGGAAACGGGCGCCGCCGACGCCCCCGACCAGAACAACGACCTTCACGATGCCGATCCTCGCACGCTCGGAACTCACATCCAGAAGCGGAACGTGCTCATGCCGTCGATGGTCAGCTCCAGGTTGCCGCCGACGACGTCGAACAGCAGGTACGAGACGCGGAAGAACATCGCGCCCACCGGCGTCGCCAGGATCAGCGCGAACAGCACCAGCGGAGCCCACGGCCGCGCCTTCTCCCCGAACTGCCGGGCCTGCCCGGACAGCCACGGCTCGATCGCGCCGTACCCGTCGAGCCCGGGGATCGGGAGGATGTTCAGCACGAACGCGATCACCTGGAGGAACGCGAGGTAGCTGAGCCCGGCCCCGAGCCCGGGCGCCATCGGCACCGAAGCCACCACGGCGGTGAGCGCCACGCCGAGCACCAGGTTCGTCAGCGGACCGGCCAGCGACACCGCCGACTCGATCCGGCGGGTCCGGAGCGCGGAGTGGTTGATCCACACCGCGCCGCCGGGAAGCGGGATGCCGCCGATCGCCACGAACAGCAGCGGCAGCACGATGCTGAGCACCGGGTCGGTGTAGTGCCGGGGGTCCAGCGTCAGGTAGCCCTTGGCCTGGACCGACCGGTCACCGCCGCGGAAGGCGGTGACGGCGTGGCCGAACTCGTGCAGGCACAGCGAGGTGGCCCAGCCGCCGAGCACGATCAGCACGACACCGGCGGTCATCGCGTACACGTTGTCGAAGGTCGCCAGCACGCAACCGGCAGCCGTGGCGGCGACCAGGGCGAGGAACAGCGGGCTGACTCGCACTGCGGAGTTAATCACCCCTCCAGTGTCCCCGGCCGTGAACGGGCGCGGCACGCCGCTCGGTGGTATCCATTGATCATGATTTGCCGATACCGCTGGACGGAGTACTCGATCATGAGCTGAAAGTGCTCTTCCGGTAGCGCTGAGTGGATCAGGTCGGGGTATCCCCCTACGGATGGTCTCCACTTGACCGCATGGAGCTACACGGGTGTAATCACAGTGGTGTCATTCTCCGTTGTCGCCTTCCGAAGACCAACGACTCCCGCGGATCGTCGGTCATCGGTTTCCGCACCTCGGGCCTGAACCGGGCCCCGGTGTTCCGGCGACGACGGCCGGCCGGAGGGGAGAACCGGCTGGGGAATCGCAAGTGGGAGTGCGTCCCGTTTCGGGTCCTGGGGAGGGCCCGGGGAATGGGAGAGACCCGGGGGAGGACCAATGTGGGAAACAGCCGAGAGCCGTCTCATGGAGCGGGGAGACCCGCAGCTGGCGGAGCTCGACATTCTGGGCCTGTTCGACCTCGACGAGGAAGAGCAGGAATGGCAGGAACGCGCCCTGTGCGCGCAGACCGACCCGGAGGCGTTTTTTCCGGAAAAGGGCGGTTCGACCCGGGAGGCGAAGCGCATCTGCGCGGGATGCGAAGTGCGTTCCGAATGCCTTGAGTACGCGCTCGAACACGACGAGCGGTTCGGCATCTGGGGCGGGCTTTCCGAACGCGAGCGCCGCAAGCTCAAGCGCCAGGCCGTCTAGCGCCCGGGTTCGAGGGGTTCTTTCCCGCCGCCCGTCCACTACCGTCACGGTCAGCTGATCACGACGGCGGGAGGACAGGTTGGCCGCGAGCGCGCCACGGCTGGACACGGCACCGGTGCTCGCCGTGCTGGTGTCCCACGGCGGTGACGAGCGCGATCTGCTGGACGCGCTGCGCGGGCTCACCGTCCGACCACGGCACCTGCTCGCGGTGGACGCCGGTGCGTCCACATCGGAGGAACTGGCGCGGGCGCGCCGGGACGGCCTGGTCGACGGGGTCCTGGAGCTCCCGGCCGGAACCGGTTTCGGCCCGGCGGTCGCGGCGGCTCTCGACCACGCCACCGACCGCTGGGGCGATCCCGGCCGCTGGCTGTGGCTGCTGCACGACGACTCGGTGCCGGAGCCGGACTGCCTGGAGAACCTGCTCCGGGTGGCCGACCTCGACTCGACCGCCGCGATGCTCGGCCCGCTCGGGCTGGACCGGGACGACCCCCGGCTGGTCGTCGACGCGGGGTTGTCCACCGACTCCTCGGGAAACCGGCAGACCGGCATCGGTCCGTCCGAACTGGACCCCGCGCTGGGTGCGTCGGGTTCGGCGCTGGCGGTGTCGGAGGTCCTGGCCGTCTCGTCGGCCGGGGCGCTGGTGCGCCGGGACGTCTTCCAGCAGCTCGGCGGGTTCGACGCGGTCGACGCCTTCGCCGACATCGACCTCGGCTGGCGCATCAACACCGACGGTCATCTGGTGCTCTTCGTCCCGAGCGCCCGCATGCGCCACGCGGGCACCTGCCGCAAGCCCGGCACGGGCACGCGGAAAGCCGGGCGGGTCAACGGTGTCCGCACCTTTTTGGTGAACACGACTCTGACGTCGTTCCTCATAGGACTGCCCAGGCTCTTCGTTCTCGCGTTGCTGCGGACGCTCGGTTTCACGGTGCTGCGCCGGTGGCCGGAAGCCCTCGCGGAGCTGGCGGTTCTCGGCAGCTTGCTGACCGGCAGGCTCGGGTTGCTGTCCGGCCGGCGTCGGCGTGCCGCGACGATCTCGAAGCGGCACGGAGTGCGCGGGTTGCTGACGAGTCGCCTGACCCGGCTGCGCAACGGTTTGCGCGCTGCGTTCGCGGGGCTCGTGCGCGAGCGGGTGCGCCGGGACTTCGTGCTCGGCCAGGCGAGCGAGCAGCTGAAGGCGGTGCCAGCGACGGCACCACGTGCGGTCGGTCCCGACGCGCTTCCGGCCGGGGCGGTCGGCAAGCGGGTCGCCGGGCTTCGCCGACCTGCCGCCCCGGTCGTCGTTCCCGTCGAGCCCGCGCCGACGCCGAGTCCCCGCCCGCGTCCGTCGCCGGTGCCGCGCGGAGGGACCACCCGGGAATCGGAACTCCTGCTCGTTCCAGTGGACCGCTGGCGCGTGCTGCGCGAACTGCTGCTGACGCCTCCGGTCGTCCTTGCGGTTGCGCTGCTGGTGTTCGCGCTGGTCACCAACGGTGTGCTCGCCGAGATGCCCCGGTTCGGCCCGGGGCTGCACGGCGGGCAGCTGCTCCCGGTCGGCGACCTCGGCCGGACGTGGGCGGACTACCTCGCCGCCTGGCATCCGGTCGACGGCGGCACGGCTTCACCCGCGTCCCCGTCGCTGCTGGTCCTCGCCGTCCTGGGTAGCGTGCTCGGCGGACCGCCGGTGGTCGTGTCGATCTTGCTGCTGTTCGGAGTTCCTCTCGCGGGGATCGCGGCTTACCTCGCCACCCGCGCGGTGCCGATCTCGCGGGCGTGGCGCGCGACCGCCGCAGGTGCGTACGCGCTGCTGCCTGCGGCGGTGCTCTCGGCGGGTCACGGGCGACTCGACGTCGTAGTGGCGCACATCCTCGTTCCGCCGCTGCTGGCCGGGATCTCGGCAGCGGTCGGTCTGTCCCGTCTCGCGCCCGTCCACGCCGAACGCAACTGGCTCGGCACCGCGTGCCTGACCTCGCTCGGTCTGGCGGTTCTAGGCGCGTTCACTCCGCTCATGCATGCGGCGCTGGTCGTCCTCGCGCTGCTCGGCTTCGTGCTCGTACCGAGCGAAGCGCGGCGCGCGCCCAGGCGGGTGGCGGCGTTGACCGCGATCGTGCTTCTGCCGGTGGCGTGCCTGCTGCCGTGGCCGATCGTGCTGGCAGGCAACCCGCGACTCCTGCTGGCCGGGCCGGGGCAGGTGAGCCCGTGGCTGCTGGCCCTGACCCCCTCGGCGGAAGGCTGGGCTGGCGGCCTGCTGGTGCTGGCCGTCGCCGCGGTGCTGATCCGCGGAAGGCGGCGGCCGATGGTGCCCGGACTCGCGGTGATGCTGTTCGGCTGGGTCCTCGCGGTACTGGTGCCCACCGGAGCACCGCTGATCCTCGTCGCGGCAGGAGCCATGTGGGCGGTGCTGGCCGGAAAACCGTCCGTGCACCGCGCTGTGCCCGCGTGCGTGCTGGCGGTTCTCACGGCGGGTGCCGTCCTCGCCGGGATCGGAGGCCCGCTGACCACCCAGCAGGCAACCACCACCCCGGCCCTGACCGAAGACCTGCAACGCCCCGGCTACCTGCTGCTCCTCGGCCCCGGCCCGGCCCGCCTGGTCGACGGAACCCACCCCCGCTACGGCGACGACGCCCTCGTCCGCCGGCCCACGTCCGCCGACTGGCTCCGCCGCGTCGACGCGGACCTCCGGTCCGGCGACCGCGACCGCGTCCGCGGCGCTCTCGCGGCGACCGCCGCCCGCAGCGCGGGCTTCGTCGCGGCTCCGCCGCTCGACGCGGCCCGCGTGCGCGAGGTCGCGGGCGACCTCGTGCAGCCGCACGGCCACCTCGCCTCCGGCGAGGACGCGCTCCGCGTGCTGCTGCCGAGCAGCCCGGTCGCGCTGCTCGGCCCCGACCTGGCCCGCCAGGCCAGGGCCGAAGCCGCACCGACGCCCGAGGCCAAGCCGCTGCCGGTGGACGCCGTACCGCCGGACTTCGCGGTCCGCGTGTCGGACGGCGGCGTCGGCCGGGCTCTCGTCCTGGGCGCGGAGAACGAGCCCGGCTGGTACGCCCGGATCAACGGCGCTCCGGCGCCGCTCGCGACCACGTGGGGACACCAGGTGGCGGTACCGCTACCCGAGCACACCGCCGACGTCGAGGTCGGCTACGAGGCCGCTCCGCGCACCGCGCTGCTCGTCGTGCAGGCGGCCGCGAACCTGTTCGCGCTGGTCGGGGCACTGCCCGAACGGCGTCGCCGGGTCACTGCCCCTCGATGACGTCCGGATCGAGCCCCAGGTAGGTGGCGACCTGCTCGATCAGCACGTCGTGCAGCAGGTCGGCCATGTCGGTGCCGTCGCGGGCCCTGGCCTCCAGCGGCCTGCGGTAGAGCACGATCCGGGCGCGGGTCGGCAGGCCGCGCCGGTCCACCCCGGCGGGCACCAGCCGGGCCAGCGGCACGTTGGCGTCGACCACCACGTCGTCGTCCCAGACGACCTTCTCCGGAACGGTGTTGGTGATCTCCGGGACCTCGTCCACGGCGACGTCGAGCTGGGTCAGCTCGGCGTGCCAGCGCTGCTCGATCGGTTCCAGTGCCTCCAGCACCAGGGCGTCGAAGCGCTGCGATCGGCTGCGGGCCACCGGGACCGAAGACGGGTAGAGGGGTCCGCGCAGGCCACGGCCCCGCCGGTCCCGCCGAACCAGCGTTCGGCGCCGAGATCCACGTGCGGTCACCACGAGGTGAGGGTACGCCGTCGCCAACCGGCTTGGCGCCGTCCTCCAGAGGTCGTTTCCGCGTGCCTGCGGCGCGCGCCGGAAGCGGGACGCTATCGTGCGTGTCGTGCGGAGCGTGAGGCGTTGCTCGCGGACCGGGTGTACCAACCCGGCCGTTGCCACGCTCACGTATGCCTACGCGGACTCCACCGCCGTGGTCGGCCCGCTGGCCACCTACGCCGAACCGCACAGCTACGACCTCTGCGAGGAGCACGCGCTGCGCCTCACCGTGCCGAAGGGCTGGGAGGTCGTGCGGCACGAGGGGGAGTTCGCGCTCCCCGAACCGTCCGCCGACGACCTGACCGCGCTCGCCGAAGCCGTCCGCGAGGCAGGCCGCCCGGACCGCCCGGCGGAGGCGCCGGACTTCTCGGTGGGCAACGGCCGCCGCGGTCACCTGCGCGCCCTGCCCGATCCGCGCGAAGAGTAGCGAGCTGCGTCACCCGGCGGAGGACCATCGCGCGAACAGCGCGAAGACACGTGATGAACAGCTCGCCGGGTCTCCACACAACGCCACGGAGCCCTCGATCGCCGGTAGGCTTCGATCCGCATCGTCCGATGTCGCGGAATGGGGAGTGGGCAGCGTGCGGGACCTGTCGGGGATCGTCAAGGCGTACGACATCCGAGGGGTGGTGGGCGAGCAGCTCGACACCGGCGTGGTCCGGGAGATCGGCGCCGCCTTCACCAGGCTGGTCGGCGGGCCCGCCGTGGTGATCGGCCACGACATGCGCGAGTCCTCGCCCGGCCTGGCCGAAGCGTTCGCCGAGGGCGTCACCGGACAGGGCGTCGACGTGATCAACATCGGCCTGGCCAGCACGGACATGCTCTACTTCGCCTCCGGTCGGCTGGAGCTGCCCGGCGCGATGTTCACCGCGAGCCACAACCCGGCCAAGTACAACGGCATCAAGCTGTGCCGCGCGGGCGCCGCCCCGGTCGGGCAGGACAGCGGCCTGTCCGAGATCCGCGAGCTGGTCGCGCACGGCGTTCCCGAGTTCCTGGGCGCCAAGGGCACCGCGTCCGAGCGGGACATGGCCGCGGACTACTCGACGTTCCTGCGCGAGCTGGTCGACCTGCGCGGCATCAGGCCGCTGAAGGTCGTCGTCGACGCCGGGAACGGGATGGGCGGCCACACCGTGCCCACCGTGTTCGAGGGGCTGCCGATCGAGCTGGTCCCGCTGTACTTCGAGCTCGACGGCACCTTCCCGAACCACGAGGCCAACCCGCTGGACCCGGCCAACCTGGTCGACCTGCAGGCCAAGGTGCGCGAGGTCGGCGCGGACGCGGGGCTGGCCTTCGACGGCGACGCCGACCGCTGCTTCGTCGTCGACGAGAACGCCGAGCCCGTCCCGCCCAGCGCGATCACCGGTCTGGTGGCGGTCCGCGAGCTGGCCAAGGAGCCGGGCGGGACGATCATCCACAACCTGATCACCTCGAAGGCGGTCCCCGAGATCGTCGCGGAGCACGGCGGGAAACCGCTGCGCACCCGGGTCGGCCACTCGTTCATCAAGCAGTCGATGGCCGAGACCGGCGCGATCTTCGGCGGCGAGCACTCCGCCCACTACTACTTCCGCGACTTCTGGCGCGCCGACTCCGGCATGCTCGCCGCGCTGCACGTGCTGGCCGCGCTCGGCGGGCAGGACCAGCCGCTGTCGGCGCTGATGGCCGACTACAACCGCTACGCCGCCTCCGGCGAGATCAACTCCACCGTCGACGACCAGCAGGGCCGCATGCGCGCGGTCGCCGAGGCGTTCGGTGACCGAAATGGTGCTCGTGTCGACGAGCTCGACGGGCTTACCGTGGAGCTGGCCGACGGTTCCTGGTTCAACCTCCGCCCGTCCAACACCGAACCACTGCTCCGGCTCAACGTGGAGGCCAGGGACACTAACGCCGTGGCCGCGTTGCGCGACGAGGTACTCGCGGTCGTTCGGGGCTGATCGATGCGACGGCCGGCGCGGCGATGGCCGCACCGGCGGGCTTGGGAGGAAACGTGGCCGTTGAGGTGGAACCGCAGTTGCTGGAGATCCTGGCCTGCCCCTGCCCGGCGCACGCTCGGCTGCGGCCGACCGACGACGGGCTGCTGACCTGCGCGTCCTGCGGGCGAGGCTTCCCGGTGCGGGACGGCATTCCGGTGCTGCTGCTGGAGGAGGCCGTCGGAGGTCCTGCCCCAGGGGATCCCGGAGAGGGGTGACGTTCGTGCTGGACGACAGTCTCTTCGACGACCCGGCCCGGCTGGCCGACACCGACACGAGGGGCCTGCTGCGGTCCGCGGCGCTCGCGGGCGCCCAGGTCCGCGCCACCGCCGAGGCGGTGGCCGAGGTGGGGCTGGACGAGCTCGCGGACAGCAGGCCGCGCGCCGTGGTCCTGCTCGCCCGCCCGGGCGTGTCGCCCGCGGTGTGCCGGCTGCTCGCGGCGCTGGCCGGACCGATGTGCCCGGTGCCGGTCGTGGTGACCGACACGGCGCCGACCTGGATCGGCGCGCTGGACGTGGTGTTCGCCCACACCGACGACGTCGGTGACCCGGTGCTCGCGGAGTCGGTCTCGGTGGCCGCCCGCCGCGGTGCGGCGGTGGTGCTCGCGGTTCCGTCGGAGGGACCGGTCGCCGCCGCGGTGGCGGGGCGGGCCAAGGTCATCCCGCCGAAGATCCCGGTGCCCTCCGCGCTGAGCTTCGCGCACGCGTTCACCACCGGTCTGAGCGTCTTCGGCGCGCTGGGCCTGCTGCGGCCCGACTTCGACACGCTCGCCGACGAGCTCGACCGGGAGGCCGCCCGCGCCCACCCCTCCAACGAGCTGCTGATGAACCCGGCGAAGTCGCTCGCGCTCCGGCTCGCCGACCGCGCGCCGCTGCTGTGGGGCCTCGACCCGGTCTCGACCGCGGTCGCCGAGCACGGCGCGTTCGCCTTCGGCTGCCACGCCGGGGTGCCGTGCGACGTCTCGGACTACGCGCAGGCGATAGCGCGGCACGCGCTGCACCGCGCGGCGCAGCACGTCGGCTCGGCAGCGGACCTGTTCGCCGACCCCGAGGACAACCCGGGTGCGGCGATGCGCGTGTTCCTGGTCAGCGCCCGCTTCGACGCGGAGAGCGAGGCCGGTGAGCGCGCGGCGGTCCGCGACCTGCCGGGCGCGGACCTGGTGACGCCGGGCGAATCGGTGCGGGACGACGCGGTTCTGCGGTCGGCGTTGCTGGCGGCCAGGTTCGACCTGGCGGCCGTGTACCTGGGGCTGGCGGCGGGGACGCTGAACGGCCCCGGCTGGCAAGCCCTGGCGATGCACTGAGGGAAAGGTCAGGGACAGCCCGGATGCGGGCTGCACCCGGGAGGCGGTGTGCTGTGCCAGGCACGGCACCACCGGTGTCGACCAGCAGGTCCGAGACGAGGAAGCGAGAACGACTGTGGAGTTACTGCGGAACGCGGTGCGTCCCTATGCATGGGGCTCGCGGACCGCGATCGCGGACCTGCTCGGCCGTCCGGTCCCCACCCCGCATCCCGAGGCGGAGCTGTGGATGGGTGCTCACCCGGGCGATCCCTCGCGGGTGACCGGCCACGACGGAACCGAGGTCTCGCTGCTGTCGCTGCTGGAGTCCGACCCCGCGCACCACCTGGGGGACAAGTGCTGCGACCGGTGGGGGACCAGGCTGCCGTTCCTGCTCAAGGTGCTGGCCGCGGACGAGCCGCTGAGCCTGCAGGCGCACCCGTCGGCGGAGCAGGCGGCCGAGGGCTTCGCCCGGGAGGAAGCGGCGGGCATCGCGCGCAACGCGTCCAACCGCAACTACCCGGACCCGACGGCGAAGCCGGAGCTGATCTGCGCCCTGACGGAGTTCCACGCCCTCGCGGGCTTCCGCGACGCCCACCGCACGGTGCGGCTGCTGGACGAGCTGGACGTGCCGAGCCTGCGCGCGCATCGCGGTCTGCTGCACGCCCAGCCGGACGCGGACGGGCTGCGGGCGCTGTTCACCACCTGGATCACGCTGCCCGAGCACTACCTGCGCGACGTCATGCCCGAGCTGCTGGAGGCGTGCGTCGACCACGTCCGGGCGCGCGGCGAGTTCGCGCTGGAGTGCCGGACGGTGCTGGAGCTGGGCGAGGCCTACCCGAACGACGCGGGGGTCCTGGCGAGCCTCCTGCTCAACCGCCTGGTGCTGCAACCGGGCGAAGCGATCTTCATGCCCGCCGGGAACCTGCACGCCTACCTGCACGGCACCGGCGTGGAGATCCTGGCCAACTCCGACAACATCCTGCGCTGCGGGCTCACCCCCAAGCACGTCGACGTGCCCGAGCTGCTCCGCGTGCTGGACTTCGCCTGCGGTGACATGCGGGTGCTCAAGGGCGAGTCGCTGGACTCGAACCTGACCGTCTACCGGACCTCCGCCGAGGAGTTCGAACTGTCCAGGTTGGACTGGACACCCGCCGAGTCCGGTGCCGTCCGGCTGGACTCGGCCGGGCCGCAGATCCTGCTGTGCACCAGGGGAAGGGTGCGGCTGTCCACTGTCGACGGTGGGCGCGCGCTCGAACTGGACCGCGGCGAATCGGTGTGGCTGGCCGCCTCCGACCCCGCCGTGACCGCCCGCCCGGTGACGCTCGACCAGGACGGAGCAGCGCAGATCTTCCGCGCGGTGGCGGGCGCGGTCTGATCCCTCCGGTTGGGAGGTTCGCACGAAACAGGTACTTTCCGGCGGGCGCGGCGATAGATTTCACGCGACCTCGGCCGGTGAGCGGTTCACCGGCGACCACCGGAACGGGAGTGACAGCGTGTCAGCAGGTGGCGGCACCAAAGCAATTCTCGCGGCGCTCGCCGCTAACGCGGGTATCGCGATCGCGAAGTTCGGCGGCTTCCTGGTCACCGGGTCGTCGTCGATGCTCGCGGAGTCGGTCCACTCGGTGGCCGACACCTCCAACCAGGGCCTGCTGCTGCTCGGTCAGAAGACCTCGCAGCGCAAGCCGACCCCCGAACACCCCTTCGGCTACGGCCGGGACCGGTACTTCTACTCCTTCGTCGTCGCCCTGATGCTGTTCAGCCTCGGTGCGGTGTTCGCGCTGTACGAGGGCTACCACAAGGTCTCCCACCCGGAACCGCTCAGCAGCCCGATGGTCGCGGTGGTCATCCTGGTGATCGCGATCGCGCTGGAGACCTACAGCTTCCGCACGGCGATCAAGGAATCCGCCGCCATCAAGGGCGGGCTGAGCTGGTGGCAGTTCATCCGCAAGGCCAAGACGCCGGAGCTGCCGGTGGTGCTGCTCGAGGACGCCGGTGCGCTGTTCGGCCTGGTCCTGGCGCTGGGCGGGGTGGGGCTGTCGGTGCTGACCGGCAACCCGGTCTGGGACGGCATCGGCACCATGTGCATCGGTGTCCTGCTCGGCGTCATCGCGATCGTCCTGATCGTCGAGACCAAGAGCCTGCTCATCGGCGAGGGCGCCGACCGGTCGGTGCTCGACGACATCGTCTCCGAACTCCAGCGCGAACGAGTCGACAAGGTCATCCACATCCGCACCCAGTACCTGGGTCCGGAAGAGCTGCTGATCGCGGCCAAGATCGGCATTCCCGGCGAGCTCTCGGTGACCGAACTGGCCGCGGAGATCGACGCCGCCGAGGCCAGGGTGCGCGCGAAGGTGCCCGCGGCGCGCCTCATCTACCTCGAACCCGACCTCGACCGCGCCACTGAGGACACCGCCGCGAGCAAGAACGGGTAGTGGCCGAACGGTAACCCTGTGAACATGAGTCACAAGGCGTTAACGAATTCCGCTTCAGGTTCCGGAGGACGCCGTTTCCATTGCGAGACTGCGGAGCTAAGGTGCGACCCACCATTTGGGAAGAACGAGGGAGGCGGCAGTGCCAGGTACTGGGCTGTGGCGAACCAAATCGGTCGAGCAATCGATCTTGGACACCGATGAGCCGGACACCAAGCTCCGAAAGAACCTCGGGGCCTGGGACCTGATCGTCTTCGGCGTGTCGGTCGTCGTCGGCGCCGGCATCTTCACGCTCGCCGCACGTACGGCGGGTGACGTCTCCGGGCCGTCGGTCACGCTGGCCTTCGTGCTCGCCGCGATCGCGTGCGGGCTCGCGGCGCTGTGCTACGCGGAGTTCGCCTCCACCGTCCCGGTCGCGGGCAGCGCGTACACGTACTCCTACGCGACCTTCGGCGAGTTCATCGCCTGGATCATCGGCTGGGACCTGATCCTGGAGTTCGCGGTCGCCGCCGCGGCGGTAGGCAAGGGGTGGTCGACCTACCTGCAGGAAGTGCTCGAACTGATCGGGCTGAACGTTTCGACGGTGCTGCCGCTGGGGCCGTTGCAGTTCGACTGGGGTGCGGTCCTGCTGATCGCGGTGCTGAGCACCCTGCTCGCGCTGGGCACCAAGCTGTCCGCCCGGGTCAGCCTGGTGATCACGGCGATCAAGGTCGCCGTGGTGCTGCTGGTGGTCGTGGTCGGCGCCGCCTTCATCAAGGTGGCGAACTACACCCCGTTCATCCCGCCCGCCCAGCCCGCGTCCGAATCGGGCCCGGCGCTGGAGCAGTCGCTGCTCTCGCTGATCCTGGGCGGTGAGACCAGCACGTTCGGCATCTTCGGGCTGCTGGCCGCCGCGTCGCTGGTGTTCTTCGCGTTCATCGGTTTCGACGTGGTCGCGACCACCGCGGAGGAGACCCGGAACCCGCAGAAGGACGCGCCGCGGGGCATCTTCGGCTCGCTGGCGATCGTCACCGTGCTCTACGTCGCCGTCGCCCTCGTGGTCACCGGCATGTCGGGCTACAAGGAGCTGGCGACCCAGCCCGACGGCAGCCGGTCCACCCTGGCGACCGCGTTCTCGCTCAACGGCGTGCACTGGGCCGCGGCGATCATCTCGGTGGGTGCGCTGGCCGGTCTGACCACGGTCGTCATGGTCATGCTCCTGGGCCAGATCCGGATCCTGTTCGCCATGTCGCGGGACGGCCTCATGCCGCGCTCGCTGTCCAAGACCGACCCCAAGAAGGGCACCCCGGTCCGGGCGACCGTGATCGTCGGCGTCGTGGTCCTGGTGGCCACCGGTTTCTTCCCGGCGGACAAGCTGGAGGAAATGGTCAACGTCGGCACGCTGTTCGCGTTCGTCCTGGTTTCCGCCGGTGTGATCGTCCTGCGCAGGACCCGCCCGGACCTGCCGCGCGGGTTCCGGGCGCCGCTGGTGCCGCTGGTGCCGATCCTGGCGATCCTGGCCTGCCTCTGGCTGATGCTGAACCTGACCGCGCTGACCTGGGTCCGGTTCGTGGTCTGGATGGCCGCGGGCGTGGTGATCTACTTCGTCTACGGGCGCAGCCACTCGCGGCTGGGCCGGGGCGAGGTGCCCGAGGTCGCGGCAGGCGGCGGGGCCAAGCACAGCTCGGAGTAGCAACAGCTCGGCTGAGCGAAGCGGCGCCGTCCTGCGGGGCGGCGCCGCTTTTCCGTTCCCGCATTCGAACAGATGTTCACTCCGGCGTGTGATGATTTCCGCTGGTCAGCTCGGGATCATGGAGTCATGGAACTGAACAGGAACGACATCCCCGCCCACTCCGAGGCCATCCACGCCGACGCAATCCACTCCGACGCAGCCCACGCCGACGCCATCCACTCTGACCTAGCCCACGCCGACGTAATTCACCACTCCGGCCCAGCCAGCCACTTCGGCCCCGCTCAGCACTCCGACCCAGCCCACCACTCCAGCCCAGCCGACCACTCCGACCCAGCCCACCACTCCAGTCCCACTCAGAACCACGACCCGGCCCAGCACCACGACGCCCAGCGCCCAGACCTGGACCGGCATCCCGACGACACCCCGGACCGGCCCGCCCGAAAGCTCCGGGTCGTGGGGCCGGACTTCATCCCGGCTCCCCGGCCAGGACCGGAACGGGCGCCGACCGAGGAACGCCCGATCGACGAACCGCCCCCGCTGAGCGACTACGTGCGGGGCTACCTGACGGCAGCCTTCAATGCTCGGAGGAAGAGCGCAGGGAGAGGCCGCGCTCCCAGGGGGCCGTGCGACCCCGCGGCTCGGTGATCTCGGGCAGCACCCTCGGCTCGGCTCGTGACGCGTCGTCCGGCACCGCCGCCCCGGCGGTGATGTCGACGGGCGTCTCCTGCTGCTCGGCGTCTTCCGGCGCGTCCAGCTCGGCTTCGGCGCGCTCGGCTTCGGCCCATCCGGCGAACCGGGACTCACCGTTGCCGCCCTCGGGTTCGGCCTCGCCGGACCGCTCGGTCATCACGAGCGGTCCGGCGAGCGAATCGCCGTCGCCGCCCTGCGCGTGCAGGGCCGGGGGTTCGGCGGGCTTGGGCGGTGCCGGGACAGCGGTGGTCGTCGGCGTGAGCAACGGCAGCGCAGCCGCGCGAACCGGAACCTCCAGGCCGGCCGCCATCGCGACCGCGCGGTCCCACTCGGGGTCGCCGCTGTAGTCGGTGTGCCCGAGCACGCCGGGTACCCAGCGGCGGAACGAGAACGGTCCGCGCTGCGGGTCGGGCAGCCAGTGGTCGCCGCCGAGCACCAGCGCCCCGGTCGGTCCGCGGGTGGCCGCGGGCAGCGGTCCCTCGGAGCCGTCGGCGCGGAAGCCCACGCCGATGAGCATCCCGTCGAAGACTTGGCGGTTCCAGGTGGTCACGGCGCCGCCGAGGCTGTCGGTCCCCCGGCACAGGGAACGCCACCGCCCACCGAGCGAGCCGGACAGGTCCCGCAGCGAGTTGTGCGACACCACGCCCGGGAACGCCCGGGGGTAGGCCCACTGCAACTGCGAGCCCGCGGTCACCAGCCCGACGCGTTCCCGGTCCTCCTCGGGCAGGGACTCCATCAGGCGCGCGGTCGCGACCGCGGCGAGCAGGCTGCCCTGGCTGTGGCCGACCAGGACGACCCGGGTGTTCGGGTCGGACAGGTGCTCGGTGACGCGGGCGGCGAGCTCGGGGATGACCTTGAGCGCGTAGCACGGCGGGACGACCGGGTGCGCCTCGCGCGGCCAGAACAGCGTGAGGTCGCACAGGATTCCGAGGTACCGGGCCGTCTTCTTCTCCGTGGCGGCCAGGAAAACCATGCGCAGCAACCCGATCGCGAGCGCGGCGAGCGTCGCCACGCCCAGCGTGATCAGCCAGTCGGACCAGACACCCCTGGGCAGGTCCAGGGAACGCAGCAGGAAGGTCAGCGCGGTGCTGACGGTCAGCACCGCCGCGATGAGCAGGAGAACACGATGTGCGTTGCGACGTTGCAGATCGGCCTGGCGCCAGGCGGAGGCGGCCGACTGCTGGTCCTGCTGGCGGCCCGCGTGCAGCAGTGCGACCTCGGCGGGCACCGGCCCCTCGGCCTGCGCCGTCCGCCAGCTCCGGATCAGCGTCCACGGCACCAGGACGACGCCGGCCAGACCGAGCAGGACCGCGGCGGTTCCCCAGAAGATCGTCATGTCGTCGTAGGCGGTCGGCAGCACGAGGCCCGGGTCGCCCAGCGCCTGGGCCACGCTCAGGCCGAGTCCGGCGCCGAACCCGCTGCCGAGCAGGCAGGCGATCATCAGCATCGGTGCGGTCATCCAGCCACCGGCCCACGGGCGCAGCTGCGCGGGGATCTTCGCCCACGCCGGCCGGGCCAGCAGCGCGGCCGGAACCAGCAGCACCGCGACCGCGACGCAGGTGGCGATCAGCACCGCGGTGAGCGCGCCGATCGTCACGTCCGAGCCCGGCAGCGGTCCGCTCAGCTCACCGGGCAGCAGCGCGACGGTGATCAGCACCAGGCCAGCCGCGCCCATCAGCGCCAGCCGGGGGCCGCGGCTCAGGACGGACCGCAGCGCGCGACCGCTGCGGCGGTCGTAGGAACCGGTCGGGTCGTCCGCGACCACGGTTCCGACCAGCGAGAGGAGGGCCAGCGCGGCGGCGACCAGTCCGCGCGGGTCGGTGAGCGCCCCGAGCGGTCCGCCGAGAGCCAGAAGCACCACAGTGGACAGTGCCGCGGTCACGTGCAGCGCGCGGAGCGCGGGCGTGTCCGGGTCGGAGACGACGTTCGTCCCCGGCAGCACCGGCGCGTTCGCGGAGTGGCTCGGGGTTTCGGACCTGCCCGCCAGGACCTTCCAGGAGACGCACGACAGCCGGTACATCAGCACCACGACCAGAGCCACCGGCAGCAGCCCGGCGGATGCGCGCAGCACGTCGCTGCTCCGCGCGGAGTCCGGCACGATGCCCAGGCATCCGGACGTGGGGCTGAGGCACTGGGAAGCGAGCAGGTCGAGGCTCACCACGGTGAGCTGCGCGACCATCAGCATCGTCAGCAGCAGCGCCGCCAGCCGCAGCAATGCCCGCAGCACGCCGGAAATCGCGCGGCTGATCACGTTGTTCTGGCGCGGCGCTGGCAGCATCCAGTGCGCGACGTTGGCCAGCGCGAACGGGAACAGCAGCGCCCAGGTTGCCTTGCCCCAGCCGCCGGAGGTCATGCCGCCCCAGACGTAGCCCTCGACGATCCGGGGCACGGTCCGCTCCCCGGCCGACAGCATCGGCCCGGGGACCGGGCGGCGAAGCCGGTCGGCCGGGCGGACGATCCGTCCGACTCCGTCGCCGGCGACGTCGACGGACGCGACCGAGTCGGTCAGCGCATCGCCGGTGGTGCCGAGAATTCCGTGCACCCGCAGCTCGACAACGCGGGTGTCGGGCCCGGGAATCCGCACAGGTCCTCCTGGCTCGCTTCGCTGGTGATCTCGTGCTGGTCGATTCTCCATCGCAGATCCACTCCTGGCGACCTATCCGCGCTCGATTGTGGTCGCCTCGACTGCCCGGTGTCCCGGAATCGGCCGAGTCGAGCGCACTCGATCGTTTCAATCCGGAACCGCACGAACACTCTCGGTAGGGCCGACGTTGCCGCGAGACCCTCGCCGAGGAGCGCGGAGGAGATCAGCGACGAACGCCTTCAGATTCGCAACGGTATCGACTTCGCGATCACCGACCTCTTCGAGGCGGCGATGAGCAGGCAGCGCAGATGCTTGCGCGGCACGGTGATCCGGCGCCGACCATGGATCTCGGCGACCGCGGCGACGCGACTCCGCTGCTGCACAAGGAGGTTCAGCGCAAGCGGGCAGGTGCGGTTCCGGTCGCCGACGAAGCGGCTCCGGCCGACCTGGCCGACTGCCGGCGCGCGTGCGCCTACGGCTCCACGCGGACCTCCGGGGCGTGGCGGACGGGGAAGTTCACCGAGTTCGCGATGAAGCACTTGCGGTGCGCTTGTTCGTGCAGCTCGGTGGCCTTGGCCACCATCGACCCGTCGGCCACGGCGACCTTCGGCCGCAGCACGACCTCGGTGAACCGACCGGCGCCGTCGGCTTCTTCGACCATCACGCCGTTCGCCTCGTCCTCGTAGCCGGTGACCACGACTCCGGATGTGCTGCACAGCGCGAGGTACCAGAGCATGTGGCACTCGGACAGGGAGGCGACGAGCAGGTCCTCCGGGTTGAGCTTGGCGGGGTCGCCGCGGAAGGCGGGGTCGGCCGACGCCGGCAACGCGGGTTTGCCGTCGACCTCGACGAGGTGGTCGCGTCCGTACTCGCGGTACGAGGAGGTGCCGGTGCCGGAATTGCCGGTCCAGGTCACCTTGGCCCGGTACCCGTGGTGCTTCGTCATGCACGTTGTATACAGCAGATCCCCTTGTTCTGAAAGGAGAATCAACCACCGGTGAAGCAGGGCCGGGTACGTGCTCGACGTGCGGTGCGCTCGGGCTACCGTTGCCGCGTGGGTCGGCTGATCGTGATCGAAGGACTTGACGGCGCGGGCAAGCGCACTCTCGCCGATGGGCTCGAAGCGGAACTGGTCCGCCGCGGGAACTCGGTGGCCAGGGGCGCGTTCCCCCGCTACGAAGCCGACATCCACGCCGCGCTCGTCGGCGAGGCGCTGCGGTCGCAGCACGGCGACCTCGGCGAGTCGGTCTACGGCATGGCGGTGCTGAACGCGCTGGACCGCCGCGCCGCGGCGGAAGGGCTGCGCGCCGATCTCCAGTCGCACGACGTCGTCCTGCTCGACCGCTACGTCGCCTCCAACGCCGCTTACGGAGCCGCGCGGCTCCACCAGGACGCGAACGGCGATTTCGTCGCCTGGGTCGAGCAGTTGGAGATCGAGCGGTTCGCCGTTCCCGGGCCCGACCTGCAGCTGTACCTGCAAGTGCCGATCGAGGTGGCCGCGAGCCGGGCCGAGCACCGGGAACGCACCGAGTCCGACCGGAGGCGGGACCGGTACGAGTCGGATTCTTCGCTCCAGCAACGCTGTGGCGAGGTCTACGCCCAGCTCGCCGCGAAGGCCTGGTGGTCGCCGTGGCGGGTGATCGACGGGGTCTCGCAGGTGGACTTCGCGGATCTGGCCGACTCGGTCCTGGCGCTCTGACGCCAGGAACCAGCCGCGCCGAACGCGTTGTGTGACCGCCTGAACACGGGTTTCCGCGCCGAGGCGATCCGGTTCCTGCGGCGCGGCCGGGCGGGGTGGCCCATCGGCCCCGGAGCGGGACCTCCGAAGGCACCAGTGCGGAATTTCCCGCCCCGTCCCCGATCCGCTCGTGTCCACAATGCTCCGTTCGGCGGTACCGTACATGTCCGGGCGTCCGGCGATCCGGCGACCTGCGGTGACGACGAACGGGTGGTGCACGGCTGGGGAGTGACAAGTGCAACCATGTGGGGCATGAAGGCACGCGTGCTCGTGGTGGACGACGATCCGGCTCTGGCTGAAATGCTGACCATCGTGCTCCGGGGCGAGGGTTTCGAGACCGCCGTCGTCAGCGACGGCACCAAGGCCATGCCTGCCCTGCGGGAACTCAAACCCGACCTGGTCCTGCTGGACCTGATGCTGCCCGGCATGAACGGCATCGACGTCTGCAAGGCGATCCGCACCGAGTCCGTCGTGCCGATCGTGATGCTGACCGCCAAGAGCGACACCGTGGACGTCGTCCTCGGCCTGGAGTCCGGCGCCGACGACTACGTCGTCAAGCCGTTCAAACCGAAGGAGCTGGTCGCGCGGCTGCGGGCGCGCCTGCGCCGCACCGACGCCGAGCCCGCCGAGGTGCTGTCGATCGGTGATCTCACCATCGACGTGCCCGGCCACGAGGTGACCCGCGAGGGCCAGCCGATCGCACTGACCCCGCTGGAGTTCGACCTGCTGGTCGCGCTGGCCCGCAAGCCGCGGCAGGTGTTCACCCGCGAGGTCCTGCTCGAGCAGGTCTGGGGCTACCGGCACGCCGCCGACACCCGGCTGGTCAACGTGCACGTCCAGCGCCTGCGGTCGAAGGTGGAGCGCGACCCGGAGCGTCCCGAGGTGGTGTTGACCGTGCGCGGCGTCGGCTACAAGGCCGGCCCGCCGTGATCGAAGCCGGTCGGATCGGGCGCCCCGCGGACGTGCGCCGGCGGGACGACCGGCTCGGCCGCTCCGGGACGCCCGCGACTCGCGGGGCGCGGTTCGCGGGGCGGTGCTCGATCACCCGCACGGGAGTTTCCGAGGGATGGTTGGCGTGAGCGTCTGGGCACGTCGTGGCCGGGTGGCGCGGCAGCTGGCCACGCGCGCCAGGGACGAGGTCCGCGACCGCTGGCACCGCTTCGAGCGGATGTGGCGCCGGTCGATGCAGCTGCGGGTGGTCGTCAGCACCCTCGCACTGTCGTCGGCGGTGGTTTCCGCGCTGGGCATGGTGATCCAGACGCAGATCACCTACCAGCTGCTGGAGGCCAAGAAGATCGCGGCGATCGCGCAGGTCGACTCCATCCTGCCGAGCCTGGAACGCGAGCTGACCGCCGTCGACCCGAACTCCGACCGGGTCGCCGAGCAGCTGGAGGCCGCGCTGAACCGGCTGACCACCACCGCGTCCGGCCACTCGACCAGCGGCGGCACCGCGGCCGGGTCGTTCACCCCGGTCCTCGTCGACGGGTTCTCGCAGACCCGCGACTTCCAGCCCTCGGCAGGCCCGGTGGACGAGGTCCCGACGTCGCTGCGGCGGTTCGTCGAACGCGGCCAGCTCGCGACCATGATCACCACGCCCGAGAACCGCAAGCCCGACGACCGGGTCACGATGTTCGCGGTCGGCACCCCGGTGGGCAGCTCGACCCGGCCGCTGCAGATCTACCTGCTGTTCCCGCTGACCGCGGAGCAGAACACGCTCGGGCTGGTCCAGAACACGCTGGTGGTCGGCGGTGGCGTGCTGCTGGTGCTGCTCGGCGGGATCACGAACCTGGTGACCAGGCAGGTCGTCCGGCCGGTCCGGCAGGCCGCGCAGATCGCCGAGCGGCTGGCCGACGGCGACCTGGACAAGCGGATGCGGGTGATCGGCGAGGACGACGTGGCCCGGCTGGCCGAGTCGTTCAACGAGATGGCCGACAGCCTCAAGCACCAGATCAAGCAGCTGGAGGAGTTCGGCCAGCTCCAGCGCCGGTTCACCTCCGACGTCTCGCACGAGCTGCGGACCCCGCTGACCACGGTCCGGATGGCCGCCGACGTGCTGCACGCCTCCCGCGAGCAGTTCCCGCCGGGGCTGTCCCGCTCGACCGAGCTGCTGGTCGACGAGCTCGACCGCTTCGAGTCGCTGCTGGCCGACCTGCTGGAGATCTCCCGGCTGGACGCAGGTGTGGCCGAGCTGGCCGCGGAACCGCTGGACATCCCCGAGATCGTGCGGCGCACGGTCGAGTCGCTGCGCCCGATCGCCGTCACCAGCCGGGTCGAGCTGCGGCTGGACCTGCCCGCGGAGGAGTTCACCACCATCGCCGACGCCCGCCGGGTGGAGCGGATCGTCCGCAACCTGGTGGCCAACGCCATCGACCACGCCGAGGGCGGCCCGGTCGAGGTGCGCTTCGCCAGCAACGAGAACGCGGTCGCGGTCACGGTGCGGGACTACGGCGTGGGCCTGCGCCCTGGCGAGGCGGAGCTGGTGTTCACCCGGTTCTGGCGGGCCGACCCGTCGCGCGACCGCAAGACCGGCGGAACCGGGCTCGGGCTGTCGATCAGCTCCGAGGACGCCCGGCTGCACGGCGGGACCCTGGACGCCTGGGGCGAACCGGGCGAGGGTTCCTGCTTCCGCCTCACGCTGCCGCGCGCCCCGGGCGAGGACTTCGAGGACAGCCCGCTCGCGCTGCCGGCGACCAGGCGCATCGCCGCGCCCGGCGCCTTGCTGGCCGCGACTCCCGACCCGCCGCCGGAGGGCGAGGACGAGTCCGAGCCGGAACCCCGCGACGAGGGGCCGGCCCGGCTGTCGCAGGCATGGGAGGAGATGCAGTGAGAGCCCGGCTGGTAGCGCTGTTCGCGCTGTTCGCCCTGGTGATCTCGGGGTGCGCGTCGATCCCGGAGAACTCCGACCCGGAGGCGGTCCGGCGGGTGGACGAGTCCAACACGACCATGCCGGTGACCGCGCCGCCGGAGGGGATCGACTCCTTCACGCTCGTCCGCAACTTCGTCAACGCCAGCGCCGCCCCGGAGAACGACCACCTCAACGGCAGGCTGCACCTGACCGAGCAGGCCAAGCGCTCGTGGATGCCCACCTCCGGCCTGCTGGTCGTCGACGACGTCGACACCATCCCCGCGGCCTCGCCGGAGCCGCTGCCCGAAGGGGTGCAGCTGGTGAGCCTCCAGGCCAACCGGGTCGGCCGGCTGCTCGCCGACCAGTCCTTCGTGCCGGAGGAGGGCGAGTACACCGCCCAGGTCAGGGTCGAGCGGCAGGCCGACGGGCAGTGGCGGATCGCGAACCCGCCGCCGGAGCTGGTGGTCAGCAGGGCGTCCTTCGAGAGCAACTACCGCCAGGTGCCGATCTACTTCTTCGACCACGACTGGACCGGGGTCGTCCCGGACCTGCGCTACGTCGTCGCGCAGCCCCAGGCCACCCTGCCCAGCCGGGTGGTGGACCTGCTGATGAAGGGCCCGTCGGAGGGCCTGCGCACGTCGTTGGGCAACGCCATCCCGGAACAGGTGCAGCCGAAGACGAACGTCACCGAGGCCGCTAACGGAGCTCTGGAGGTGAACCTGAGCAGCCTCCGCGGCCTCTCGCAGGAGTCGCGCCGCCTGATCGCCGCCCAGATCGTGCTGTCGCTGCAAAGCGTCAGCAACGCTCGGGTGCAGCTGTCCGAGGAAGGGAGCCCGCTGCTGGAGGGCGGTCGCGACCTGTGGCCAACCGACTTCACGTCCTTCGAGACCGACAACGCCGGTCGCCCGGACCTGTCCGGCCTGGCCGTGGCCAGCGAACGCCTCCACGTGCTCGACGAGCAGGCCGAACCGGTGCCCGGCCCGGCCGGTTCCGGGGAGCTCGACGTGGTCCGGGCCGCGCAGTCGGCCGACGGGGCCGAGATCGCCGCGGTGACCCGCAAGCCGGGCGGCGTCGGCCTGCGGATCGGCCAGTACGGCGGTCAGCTGCCCGAGCTCCAGCTGTCCGGAGCGGACATGAGCAGGCCGTCCTGGCGCGGTGAGGGCGAGCTGTGGACCGTGGTGAACCGGCACGACATCGTCCGGCTGGTCGAGGACGGCGGCACCTGGGTCCAGAAGCCGGTCGACGCGCGGGAACTGGGCGCGGGCAAGGAGATCACCGACCTGCGGCTGTCGCGGGACGGAGCGCGCGCGGCCGTCGTCGTGGACGGCAGGCTCGTCGTCGCCGGGGTGTCCGACGAGGACGGGCGGATCTCCCTGCGGCGGCCGACCGTGCTGCCGATCGGCGGCAGGGACGTGCGGGTGACCGGTGTCGAGTGGCTCGGCCAGCAGTCGCTGGTGGCGATCACCGACAGCAACTCGCAGCCGGTGGTCGAGGTGACCGCCGACGGGTTCCGGTGGACCCCGTACGCCTCGGTGAACCTGGTCCAGCCGCTGGTCGGGGTCGCGGTCGGTCCCGGCGGCAACGTCGTCGTCGCTGCGCAGAGCGGCCTGTGGCAGGCGGGAGACTCCCGCGACGTGTGGACGCACCTGCAGACCTCGCTGGGCGGGAACTCCCTGCCGTTCTTCCCGGGCTGACGACACGCGCGGGTGAGTCGCGACCGCGGTTCGCGGCACCATCGCCCGGTGATCACCTGGCTGCGCCGGACCTGCCACGGCCTCGTCGACCTGGTCTTCCCGCTGCACTGCGCGGGCTGCGGGCGGACCGGCACCGGCCTCTGCGACGACTGCGGCGGGGCGCTCGGCGGACTCCGGCGAGTGGCCCGCCCGCTGCTCGCGGCCGGGCCGCCGGTGTACGCGCTGGGCAGGTACGCCGGTGCCGCCCGGCGAGCGGTCCTGGCCTACAAGGAGAACGGCCAGCGCCACCTGGCCGAACCGTTCGGCCGGCTGCTCGCGTCCGCGAGCCGCGGCGTCGCGGAGCTGCACGGCTGGCGCACCGACCGGCCGTGGGCCGTGGTGCCCGCGCCGTCCCGCGCGATCGCGTCGCGCAGGCGAGGCGGGGCGCACATGGCACGGGTCGCGTGCTCGATGGCTGAGTCCCAGGAGCCCCGCGCCGAGGTCGCCGACTGCCTGGTGACCGGGGCGGGAGCGCGGGATTCGGCCGGGCTCGACGCGGCCGAACGGGTTCGTAACCTGTCCGGCGGTGTCGTCGTCCGAACCGGTTCTCTTCCCGCTCAGGCCGCCCGAATCGTGCTGATCGACGATGTCATCACCACCGGAGCGACGGTCGCGAGCAGCCTCGCCGCGCTCGGTTCGCGCGGTGTCGAGGTCGATGTCGTGCTCTCGCTGACCGCGACGGCCGGACGCGGCGAACAGGTGTCGCCCGCGGCCCCGAACGGCCGCAGGAACTCTGCGCGCGGCCGAACCGTTCCCCGGGTGTGAGCAGCTCGGAGCGGGTCTCGGCGGATCTCCGCAGCGCGACGAGGCGACTAGGTCGAACGGGTGAATCTGCATCTCTGGATAGCCCGATCGGTTTGAGGTCGGCACGCTTGAGCTGTGCTTCTAATGGCGGTGCCGATCACGCTCAGTGGCCGCTTGACTTCGCCCGACTCGGGGGGTGTCACAAAACAGTAAAGCGGGCTAACGTGCCACCAACCAGCCGAACCCGGGCTGCGGGAAGGAGTGAAGAACCCATGTTCCTGGCGCCGGAAGTGAGCTGAGATCACCACCTCTCCGGCGCTGTCGTGACCGTCGCCCAAGGGCGAACGCACGGATCGGATACGGAGGTCGTGAATGGACATCGTCGTCAAGGGCCGCAACGTCGAGGTGCCCGACCACTACCGGCAGCACGTCGACGAGAAACTGACCCGGCTCGAGCGGTACAGCAAGAAGACCATCCGGGCCGACGTGGAGCTGTTCCACGAACGCAACCCACGTCAGGCCAAGAACTGCCAGCGGGTCGAGATCACCCTCAAGGGCAAGGGCACGCCGGTGCGTGCCGAGGCAGCCGCTGGTGACTTCTACGCCGCTCTCGACGCCGCGACCAGCAAGCTCGAGAACCGCCTCCGCCGCATGCACGACCGGAGGAAGGTGCACTACGGGCAGCACAACCCGACGTCCGTGGCTCAGGCCACCGCCGCGATGGCCGACCGGACGGTGGTGACCGGACCCGTCGCCGGGCGCACCGCGCTCTTGGAAGCTCCCCGGGAGGAGGGCACCGAGTACGCCGCAGAGGTGCCCGAGCAGCGCTGGAGCTCCGACAACGGTCACGAACCGGGGCGCATCGTCCGGGAGAAGGAGCACGCCGCCGAGCCCATGACCGTCGACCAGGCCCTCTACGAGATGGAACTGGTCGGTCACGACTTCTACCTGTTCTCCGACGCCGACAGCGGTATGGCCAGCGTCGTGTACCGCCGAAAGGGGTTTGACTACGGAGTGATCAGGCTGGCCGCCTCGTCCGCCCGCTGACGGGCGAGTCTGCGCCAAGCACGACCCGACCAGCTGTCCCCCGCGTACCGTGGTGCGCGGGGGACAGCGACGTTGTTGGGGACGTCGATGTTCTCCGACCAGCTCTAATACGATGACCGCAAAGCGTCCGTGACGGGCGCGTCACGATCAGCAAGTGAGGTCGACCGGATGGTCCTGTCCCGACTGCTTCGCGCCGGCGAGGGCAAGATGCTCAAGCGCCTGCGCAATATCGCGGCGCACATCAACGAGCTCGAAGACGATGTCGTCACGCTGTCCGACGCCGAGCTGCGGGCCAAGACCGAGGAGTTCAAACGCCGGTACAACGACGGTGACTCGCTCGACGAGCTCCTCCCGGAGGCGTTCGCGGTCGCACGGGAGGGCGCCAAGCGGACCCTCGGCCAGCGGCACTTCGACGTCCAGCTCATGGGCGGTGCCGCGCTGCACCTCGGCCAGATCGCGGAGATGAAGACCGGTGAGGGCAAGACCCTGACCTGCGTGCTGCCCGCCTACCTCAACGCCATCGCGGGCAAGGGCGTGCACGTGGTCACCACCAACGACTACCTCGCCAAGCGCGACGCGGACTGGATGGGCCGGGTGCACCGCTTCCTCGGCCTGGAGGTCGGCGCGATCATGGCCGACATGACGCCGGAGCAGCGGCGCGCGGCCTACGCGGCGGACATCACCTACGGCACGAACAACGAGTTCGGCTTCGACTACCTGCGCGACAACATGGCCTGGAGCCTGGCCGACTGCGTGCAGCGCGGGCACTACTTCTCCATCGTCGACGAGGTCGACTCGATCCTCATCGACGAGGCCCGGACCCCGCTGATCATCTCCGGTCCCGCCGACCAGTCCTCGCGCTGGTACCAGGAGTTCGCCCGGCTCGCCCCGATGCTGAAGAAGGACGAGCACTACGAGGTCGACGAGCGCAAGCGGACCGTCGGCGTCACCGAAGACGGCGTGTCGATCATCGAGGACCAGCTCGGCATCGACAACCTCTACGAAGCGGCGAACACCCCGCTGGTCGGCTACCTCAACAACGCGCTGAAGGCCAAGGAGCTCTACAAGCGCGACAAGGACTACATCGTCCGCAACGGCGAAGTGGTCATCGTCGACGAGTTCACCGGCCGCGTCCTGCACGGCCGGCGCTACAACGAGGGCATGCACCAGGCGATCGAGGCCAAGGAAGGCGTCGAGATCAAGGCCGAGAACCAGACGCTGGCCACGATCACGCTGCAGAACTACTTCCGGCTCTACGAGAAGCTCGCCGGCATGACCGGTACCGCCGAGACCGAGGCGGCCGAGTTCCACGGCACCTACAAGCTCGGCGTGGTGCCGATCCCGACCAACCGGCCGATGGCGCGGACCGACCAGCCCGACCTCGTCTACAAGAGCGAGGTCGCCAAGTTCGAGGCGGTCGCCGACGACATCGAGGAGAAGCACCAGAAGGGCCAGCCGGTCCTGGTCGGCACGACCAGCGTCGAGCGCTCCGAGTACCTGGCGAAGCTGCTGGTCAAGCGGGGCGTTCCGCACAACGTGCTGAACGCCAAGCACCACCAGTCGGAAGCCGCGATCATCGCCGAGGCGGGTCGCAAGGGCGCGGTCACGGTCGCCACGAACATGGCGGGCCGCGGTACCGACATCGTGCTCGGCGGCAACACCGACCACCTCGCCGACGCCGAGCTGCGCAAGCGCGGGCTCGACCCGGTCGAGAACCGCGAGGAGTACGAGGCGGCCTGGCCCAGCGTGGTCGAGAAGATCAAGGAGCAGGCCGAGGCCGAGGCGGACGAGGTCCGCGAGGTCGGCGGCCTCTACGTGCTGGGCACCGAGCGCCACGAGTCCCGGCGCATCGACAACCAGCTGCGCGGCCGCTCCGGCCGTCAGGGCGACCCCGGCGAGTCCCGGTTCTACCTGTCGCTGGGCGACGAGCTGATGCGGCGGTTCAACGCCGCGATGGTCGAGGCCGTCATGACCCGGCTGCGCGTCCCGGACGACGTGCCGATCGAGAACAAGATGGTCACGCGGGCCATCCGCAGCGCTCAGACCCAGGTCGAGCAGCAGAACATGGAGATCCGCAAGAACGTCCTCAAGTACGACGAGGTCATGAACCAGCAGCGCACCGTCATCTACGACGAGCGGCGCCGGGTGCTGGAGGGCGAGGACCTGCAGGAGCAGGTCACGCACATGATCAACGACGTGATCACCGGCTACGTCAACGCGGCGACCGCCGACGGCTACGCCGAGGACTGGGACTTCGACAAGCTCTGGACGGCGCTGAAGAGCCTCTACCCGGTGTCGCTGAGCTGGGAGTCGCTGGTCGACGGCGACGAGGACCTGACCAGGGAGCGACTGCTGGAGCTCCTGCTCGACGACGCCAAGCAGGCCTACGCGGCGCGCGAGGCGGAGGTCGACGGCAAGGTCGGCGCGGGCGCGATGCGCGAGCTGGAGCGCCGGGTGGTGCTGAGCGTGCTCGACCGGAAGTGGCGCGAGCACCTCTACGAGATGGACTACCTCAAGGAGGGCATCGGCCTGCGCGCGATGGCCCAGCGCGACCCGCTGATCGAGTACAAGCGCGAGGGCTTCGACATGTTCGGCGCGATGCTCGAAGCGCTCAAGGAGGAGTCCGTCGGCTTCCTGTTCAACGTGCAGGTGGAGGCGGCGCAGCCGGAGCCCGCGCAGGAGCAGCCCTCGGTCCCGGTGTCGGTGAGCCAGGCCGACCAGCCAGCGGCCGAGGTGCCGCAGGCGGAGCCGGCCGCCGCGCAGCCGCGGTCGAAGCGCGCCAGGACCTCGGCCGGGCCCGCGCTCAGCCAGCTGCCCGGCGACACCACGCAGGCGCCCTCGGCACTGCGCGGCAAGGGGCTCGACGCACCGGAGCAGCAGCGCCTGAGCTACTCCGGCCCGACCGAGACCGGCGACGTGCAGACCAGCCGCGACTCGAACGGCGAGAACGGCGACGGCTCGACGCGCCGTGAGCGTCGCGCCGCCGCCCGCGAGGCCGCGAAGAAGAACAAGAAGCGCTGAGTCACAGCAGGGACAGCACGGTGCACACCCACCGTGCGTCCACCTGCTCCAGTCGCATCACCAGGGCTCGGACCCGGTTGATGGTTCCGACGACCAGGCAGGCTTCGACCGTGCGGTAATCGGTCAGGCAGGCGTGGACGGACCGAAGCCGGTAGTCCGGGCCCTCGCCTTTCCACCCCAGGACGATGGTCGACAGCAGACCCGCCACCGGGCTGGACACCCACCCGCGGATCTGGTGCACGACCCGGCGCCCGGCGAGGACGTCGAGGATCTGCTCGCCGACGAAACGGGCGAGCGCGGCGGCGGTCCTGCCGGACGCGTCGGGGTTGGCCGGAGCGAGCGCAGCGGTCATGAATCCTCCCGGGGTCTGGTTGGGGCTCCTCTTAAATGAGGAACGAGGACCTCGATTCCGGTCACCTCCGCGCCGGGTCGACCGGATCGTGTGAAGCGTCGGGATCCGTGAGAATCGCACTCATAGCGGGTCTGACCTGGCATTTTGTTAGTTGGAGGGGGGTGGTGTTCAAGGGTGTTTTCGGGTGCCGTAGAGTTCTTCATGTCAGCGCGGAACGGGCCGAAACAAAACGGACCGGGCACTGACGGGGTCGCGAACCAAGCTCCTGCCTCAAGGTGGTAGAGTGGGCGACCGCAGAAAGACAAAGAGCTTTCAGGGTTGATAACTCAATGCGGTGCTCGTTGGTGAGTACGGGGTGCGGGACGGAAACGGACCCCCCTGAAAACGCCGGAAACGGGGGCTGCTAGAGTTATCGACATAAGCGAGAGGAAATGCTCCCCGGAGCTTTGCGGCC
>NZ_BAAAUX010000031.1:0-60684 GCF_039534165.1 Saccharopolyspora taberi
CAGGGGCCGGGCGCGTCCCCGCGCCCGGAGGGCGCCCAGGGTCCGGGCGCACGCCCGGAGGGTCCGGCCGGACAGCGTCCGGGCGGGCCGGGGCCGCGCCCGGAGGGCGTGGGTTCCCGGCCGGAGGGGCCTCGGCCCGACGGTTCCCGGCCGGACAGTTCCCGGCCCGACGGTTCCCGGCCGGACAGCTCCCGGCCCGATGCCGCACGCCCCGACGGCCCGCGTCCTGACGGCTCCCGCCCAGACGGTTCCCGTCCGGATGCCTCGCGCCCGGACAGCTCCCGTCCCGACGCATCTCGTCCCGACGCCTCGCGGCCGGATGCCTCCCGCCCCGACGCCTCGCGCCCAGACAGCTCCCGCTCCGACACCTCCCGTCCCGACGCCTCGCGGCCGGACGCCTCCCATCCGGACACATCCCGTCCCGACGCCTCGCGCCCGGACAACTCCCGCCCCGACACATCCCGTCCCGACGCCTCCCGTCCGGACACCTCGCGCCCCGACACCTCCCACCCGGACGGACCGCGCCCGGACGCCACGACCCCCGACTCGGCGTCCAAACCCGACACGGCCACCACGGACCCGTCCACGAAGCCCGACGCGAACCAACCGGACGCCACCAAGCCCAAAGACACCCCCGACCACCGCCCCGAAACCGACGCCCCGAAGGACCGCGACCCCGCCACCCCGCACGACAAGACGGACGCGGACCCCGGCACCCCGGAACGCCAGCATCAGATCGAGCAGGCCGAAGCGACCCGCGACAGGACCGACGCGGGCTCGTCGTACCACGACGACCCGAACATGCGGGACCTGGCGAGCAGGGTCCCGGACGACGGCATCCACCACACCGTCGACGTCCACGCCTTGCCCGACGGCCGCGTCCGCATCGGCGACCAGACCTTCACCCCGAAGGAATTCGCCGACATGATGCGCCGCGACCCGAACTGGGACGGCACCAAACCCATCCGCCTGCTCTCATGCGACGCCGGCAACAGCGGCCTGGCCCGGGACCTCGCCAACGAACTCGGCGTCCCCGTCACCGCCCCGCGCGGCCTGGCCTGGTCCGACAGCAACGGCAACGTCTTCTCCAGCTCCCGCGCCGCCGACGGCGGCCCGACCTGGCCCCCGGACGGCGGCTGGGACACCCACCACCCCGACGGCACCACCGAACCCGCCGGCAACGACGGCTTCCACCCGTCGAAGGACGGCGAGGACGTGGGCGACCGGCCGGAGGACGCCGAGGCTCGGGGCGACCGCACCGGTCCGCCTTTCGACCCCCCACCTCCGCGGGTCCTCATCCAGACCATCGATCCCAACGCCACTCCGTCCCGGTACGGCGGAAGCGACACCGGCCTGCCCGCTCCGGCCGCCCAGTGGACGCGGCCCCCGGACTCGGACTTCGTCCGCGCCGCCGACCACAAGGACGGCAAGAGCCCGGTCGACATCCCGGACAGCTCGAACAAGCCGCGGCAGCTGCGCAACCTCGGCAAGAACACCCCGCTGAGCAGTCTGTCCGACAAGGGCTTGCTCAAGCCGAACACCCGGTACGACGTCAAGGGCCGGGGCAGCTTCTTCACCGACAGCACCGGAAAGATCAAGTGGGCGGAGGTCGACACCACGGCTTCCGACTACGTGCGACCGAACCCCGAACTCCGGAAGCCGGCGGGCAACGCGCAGTACCGGGTGGACGACAACTGGACGTTCAACACCAACGACCGGGGCGAGACCGAACGCATGTCGGGCACACCCCACTACAAGGACACACCGTCTGCTTTCAAGGACGCGAACGGCAACCAGGACGACAACCGGTACTACCGCGACGAATGGTCGCAGGACAAGGCCGGCGACCAGGGCCGCGCCGTGTACCGCGAGCAGGACCAGCAGGTCCTCGACGAGCAGGGCCGCCCGGTGTTCGACGATGACGGCCAGCCGGTGTACCGGAAGTACCACTGGGCCGGCGGCCACATGGCCGCGCACGAAGCAGGCGGGCCGGGCGAGTTCATCAACATGTTCCCGCAGATGGCCGCTTCCAACAGCGGGCACGACAAGGAGGGCATGACCAACGAAGCGTCCTGGCGCAACCTCGAGGCGTATCTGTCCGACTACGCGGGCAAGCCGGGGTGCAGCGTCGACCGGATCGAGGTGATCGCGCCGCGCGGCCCGGACGGCATTCCGCGCGAGGTCACCTACCGGTGGATCGAGACCGACGAAAAGGGCGTTTCGAGGGTGAAGCAGGCCGTGTTCCCGAACGTTCCGAAGTTCAACTACGGCAAGTGGGACGACTACAATGACGCGCAACCCGGAAAGCGCGGATCGGATGACAACGATGGATCCAGCCGCAAGCGCAAGCGCACCTGACGAACTCCTGCGCGAGGTGGAACGGCTGCTGCGGGAGGACGCACCGGCGGACTGGGCGGAGATCCATCTCGACTTCCGCGGGAGCAGCAGCATCTGCCAGGCCGACATGAGTGGCACCACCGCCAACGGCGGCGCGTTGCTCATGCCGCTGCCCGACGGCGTGGTGGCGCTCATGCGGACACTGCGCGCCAGGATGTACGAGCCCGGACAGGGAACCTGGTTGTCCGTGCACGTCACGCTGAGGCGTGGCCGCGCGGCGGATTTCCGCTTCAACTTCACCGATGATCCACAGTGGTCGCCACCGGTCGCCCCGACCGTGTTCAGCATGGATGTCGAGGAGTTCCCCCGCGATCCGCAGCACCTTCCCGAATGGCTGCGCCAGCGCCTGGTCGAGGCGGCGGAGTTCGAGGAAGGCTACCGGAACGACCGAGGATCACGTGAGTAGAGTGAACTGCCTCCCGCCCGGCCACCTCGCACACCCGCACAGGAGCTTCCGATGACCCAGCCGAGCGATCTCGGGCCCGAAGAGCAGAAGGACCTGCTCGATTCCCTGGCTTCCACCGTGCTTTCCTCCGCGCCCGAGGACTGGCAGGTCATCGCGATCGAGTTCATGTCGGTGGGCAGGCACGTCGAACTCGGCGTCGGTGTCCACGACAGCAACGGCAATGCCGTCACCTGGGAGCCGCCCGCCGAGGTCGACGCCATTTTCTGGAAGCTGCGCGTCGGCATGGCCAGGGAGGAACTCGGGACCTGGTTCTCGGCGCTCTTCCGGCTCCGGCCGCCGGACAACTACGAGATCCTCTACAACCGGGACCACGAACCGCCGTGGAGCGCTCCGGACGAGAGCTTCGCGCAGGAGCTTGAGATGTTCCCGCGCAGCGACGAGAACATCCCCTCCTGGCTCAGCGCCCGTTTGTGACGGCCGCCCGCGCCTTCCCGGCATAACGGTCAGAACAGATATTCGCCGAACCGGAACTGCCCTGTTCGGCCCAACAATCGCGACCGAACGGCCCCATGAACCGACCCCGTGGAATACGCCCGGGCACCCACGGGTCATCCTGAGATAAGTACTACCAATCCCCCGCCAAGCGCGCGTTCACTGCGGGTTCGCCGAGAGTTACCCAGCGTGCTTGGGGGATGGTGTACGGAGATCGAGCAGGATGGGGTGCTAGCAGTGTCCGCACGCGACGAATCGGATCCGGCCGCCAGGCGGCAGGAGCTGGAGAACCGCAATGCCGCTCTGCGCGGGCAGATCGACAGCATGTTGTCGGATTTGCGCAGGCGCACCGCCGAAATCCAGGAGAAGCAGGCGGAAGCGGCGCAGCGGACCCACGAGATCACTTCCGAGGACGGGCTGGTCACCGTCATCGTCGACGCCTCGGGAACGCTGCAGAAGCTCGAACTCTCGCCGAAGGCGTTCGAGCGCGGCACGCCGGACCGGCTCGCGACCACCATCACGAGCCTGATCCGCGAGGCCACCGGTACCGCGCAGCAGTCGCTTCAAGCCGACTTCGCCGGGCTGGCCGAGACGCCGGATCTGCCGAGCATCGTCGACGGCGCACCGATGCTCCAGGACTTCTTCAACAACACTCCCCTGTTCACGCCGCCCGACCCCGAGGCCGAGCGGGCCGCGCGCACCGGTGAGGAGCCGCCGTCCAGGCGGGCCGATCCGGACGACGACCTCGATGACGACTTCGACGACGCCTACGCGGACGGGAGGCGTCCCTGGTGAGCAAGCCGATGCGGATGGAGCCCGGGGAAATCCGGGCCGGTGGCACCAAGATCGGCAACGCCGGTCAGGACTGCGAATCCGTCCACCAGAAGCTCAAAGGTGCGCTCGACGCCGAAGGCAAGTGCTGGGGCAACGACGAAGCCGGCCAGGAATTCGCCAAGGGCTACGAGAAATCGGCCAAGGACGTCGAAGAAGGCATCAAGAAGATCGCCAAGGCGCTCGGCGACATCCAGGCCAACCTGAAGCAGACCGCCGACGACGTCGAACGGCGTGACTCGGAGTCCGCCGAGAACATCGCCAACGTCCCGAAATAACGGCTGGGGAGCTGAACTCGCGTGTCGATCGAAATGCCCGACGACGTCAAGTGGTTGTTCCCCATCGTCGTCGGCCAGTCCTGGCCCGAAGGTGACGAGGACGCGCTGCGTCGGCTCGCCGACGCGTGGCGGGAGGCCGCCAGCGGGCTCGACGAGGTGACGGCCGTCGGCAACGGTGGTGCCGAGCACGCCAAGGGCGCGATGGAGGGCCAGACCGCCGACGCCTTCGCCAAGCTGTGGAAGGACATCGGCGAGGGCGGCGAAGCGGCACTTCCGAAGCTCAAGGAAGCCTGCGACAAGCTCGCGGAGAGCTGCGACAACAGCGCGCTGGAAGTCGAGCACACCAAGCTCACGATCATCGCCTCGCTGATCGCGCTCGCGATCCAGATCGCAGCCATGATCGCAGCCGCCTTCTTCTCGTTCGGCACGTCGACCGCGGGGATCCCGATCGCGCAGGGCATCACCCGCGCTGTTGTCTGGCAGATCTTCAAGCAGCTCGTGATGAGCATCGCCAAGAACGTGGCCATCGAGATGGCGACTTCGCTCGCCATCGAGTTCGCGGTGCAGGGCATCCAGATCGCCTCCGGCGAGCGCAAGGGCTTCGACGGCGGCAAGTTCGGCGAGGCCGCGATCAGCGGCGCCATCGGCGGCACGGTCGGAGGCGTCTTCGAGGGCGTCGGCAAGTCGGTCGGCCGCATGGGCGGCGACGCGGTCGGCGATGCCGCGGGCGGAGCCGCGGGCAACGCGGGCCGGGCGGCCGGGGACGCGGCAGGCGAAGCCGCTGGCAACGCCGGCCGGGCGGCGGGTGACGCGGCGGGCAACGCGAGCGAGAGCGTCGCGAAGAACATCGGCAAGGAGGCCGTCAAGGAAGGCGTCACCGGAGCGGCCGAAGGCGCGGTCGGCAGCGTCGCCGAACAGCTGATCACCGAAGGCAAAGTCGACTGGGGCGACGTCGGCACCGGCGCCATGTCCGGCGGCGTCACCGGCGCCGGAATGGGCGGCATCGGCGCCGGCGCCGGACACATCGCAGACAAGATCAACGTGCCGGATGTCGACGCGGGTGGTTCGGGTTCTTCGGGCAGCGGCGGATCGGGTTCCGGTGACGGCGGTTCCGGCGGGGCCGGGTCGTCGGATGGCGGGTCTGGTGGCGCTGGGGCGACCGACGGCGGTGCCGGCGGGGCCGGGGCAACCGGCGGCTCTGGCTCGTCCGACAGCGGCTCGCCCTCCGGCGGAAGCTCCGGTAGCGGCTCGTCGGATGGCGGGTCTGGTGGAGGTTCGTCGTCGGACGGTGGTTCTGGCGGCGGTTCACCGACCGGCAGCAGCCCGTCCGCCGGCGGCGATTCTCCCTCCGGCGGCGGGGCGGCCTCGTACAGCGCACCCAGCGGTGGCGACTCGGGGGCCGGCGGATCGACCTCCGGCGAGAGCGGCTCCGGACACACGGGCCAGTCGGGTACGAACGACAGCGGGTCGTCCGGCGGCAGTGCTTCGGACGGCAGTGCTTCAGTCGGCAGTGCTGCGGGGCAGGGATCGCATTCCGGCGGTTCCGATGGCTCCAGCGGCGCCAGTGGCTCCAGCGGTTCCGATGGCTCCAATGGTTCCAGTGGCGCGCCGCATGGTGGGTCCGCCGGCGGTGGTGGTTCTACCGGCGGAGCGGGGGTTTCACACGGGGGCGGCGACGCCACCCGGAGTCCCAGCACCCCGGCGAGCACGACTGCGTCCGGTGTGGACGCACCGGCTCGTCCGGACGCGGGTGCCGCAGCTCCCCCGCCCGCTGCTGCCGGTGCAGGAGCGGCCACCCCTACCAACCACGGGCCTGCGGGCAACAGTGGACCGGCAGGAAGCAGCAGTCCTGCGGGCAACAACACCCCGGCAGGCGGAGCCATGGGTGCTCCGCCCGCCGCGGGCGGTGCTCCCGGCGGCGCGGCTCCGGGCGGCGCCTCGCCCGGAGGCGGCAGTAGCCGTCCGGGCAGCGGTGCTGGTTGGACCGGAACCGCGGGGTCTCCTGGGGCAGCCGCTGGGCCTGTGGGCGGTAGCCCGGACTCCGGGTCGCGCTCGCGCGGTCCGGAAGGCGGACGTCCGGAGGGCGCGCGGCCTGAAGCCGGGCGGCCGGAAAGTGGTCGGTCGGAAGGCGGATCGCGGACGGACCGGTCCGGCGGGCGGCCAGACAACGCCAGCGGGCGGCCCGACAGCGCCAGCGGACGGCCCGATGGTGCCGTGCCGCGCGGCCCGGCACCGCAGCACACGCCACCACAGCAGCACGCACCCGGCGCTCAGCAGCAGATGCCGCAGCAGCGGACGCCAGACAGCCCGCAGCAGCACGCCCCGCAACAGCGCACGCCGGAAACCCAGCAGCTAAGCACCCCGCAGCAACGCACGCCGGACACCCAGCAGCCCGACAGCTCGGCCCGTCCCAGGGGCGGACCGTCCACTCAGGACACCCCGAACCCCGGCGCAGACGGCCCGAAAAACACAGCAGGCCCGGAAAACACAGACCCCGAAAACACAGCAAGCACGAGAACCCCAGAAAGCACCCCTGACAACGTCGCCCGCAACAGCGAGCAGTTCGACGGCGGCCGGGTCTTCCACTGCGACGGCGGCAGCGACCACACCCGCGCCGCGCAGAACATCCGCCTCGGCGACGACCAGTACGGCGCCTTCGTCTCCGGCTCGCCGGACGGCAACACCATCCGGGTCGGCGACCAGACGCTGACCCCCAAGGAGTTCGCCGACGCCCTCCGGTCCGACCCCGGCTTCGGCGACAAGCCCGTCACCCTGATGTCCCGCGACGCCGACCAGAACACCAGCGACTTCGCCGACAAGGTCGCGCAGGAGCTCGGTACCGACGTAAGCACGCTGCGCGTGTCGGACAACGGTCACCTCGCGCTGGAGGGCGGTGGCGGCAAGAAGGCGTACGCCGACCAGGCCACCATCGACTCCGCCGCGCAGGCGCTCCGGCAATCGCCCGACGCCCGGATCACGCTGGAGGCCGGCCCGCCGCTGCACCCCGGGTCGAACCTGCACGAGGTGCGTCCGGTGTTCCGGGCCGACAAGGTCACCCCCGAGGAAGCCCGGTTCAACCCGGTCGAGGGCGACACCCCCGGGCAGCGGCAGCAGAAGCTCGACGCGTACCGCGACTCCCTGAACAACTCGCTGATCGAGATCGTCGACCTCCAGCACCAGACGTACAACACCTGGAAGGACGCCGAGGACGCCAAGTCGAAGTTCTCGCTGACGTCCCGGCCCGACCCCGCCTCGGTGGTCGGCGCGGCGCACCACAACCGGATCGTCTCCGAGATCACCAACAAGCTCGGTCCCGAGTGGATGGGCACCCCGGAGGCGGTCAACGTCCTCAACCCGCCCGGGGGCGGGAAACCGTCCTGGGGCGACTACCAGGCGCTGTTCGGCAAGATGGCCAACGACTACGACGCCCGGATCCGGGACGAGCTGTCGGTCGACCAGCTGTCGATCACCATGCCCAACGACTGCAAGAACGCCGCGCAGCGGATCAACGGGCTCACCGCCGACCAGCTCAACACCGTCCACGACGGACAGCCGCCGATCGGCCAGAACCACTTCAAGTCCTTCGGCGACGCGCGCGGCCAGTTCGGCTGGGGCACCCACTACTCCACCGTCGTGCTCAAGGACGGCACCACCGACGTCTCGTTCGAGGCCGCCGCGGACTTCCAGGCCCCGCTGACCGAGAGCAAGAACAACGGCTTCTTCGAGATGTACCGGGCGGGTGACCAGAACCTCTCGTTCGACAGCTCCATCACGCAGAAGCAGGCCGACTACATCAACCGGATGGCCGGCGAGTCGATCAACGACACGACCGACCCCCGGGAGCAGGCCCGGCTCCAGGCCGAGCGGGACCGGCAGCTCGCCGCGCTGAACCGCAACGCACCCGAGGAAGTCACCCCCAGCAGCTCGACCGCCCCGCCGGTCGACGCCTCGCCGCGCGGGCCGGTCCTGTCCAAGGACAGCGACCCCGGCTCCGACCAGCGCCCGGCCAAGGCGTACTCCATCGACATCGGCGAGACGAAGAAGCTGGCGGAGAAGGCTGGCCAGGACCCCGACGCGGTCCGCAAGCGGCTCAAGGGCGCGGTCGACGAGCTCAACGACCCGAAGGTCCGCTGGGTCGAGCGCACGGGCCGGCCCAGCAGGATCGAGATCGACCACAGCTACCAGGAGCTGTCCGACCTCTACGGCAGCAAGGTCAACCCGGACACCGGCAGGCCGTACGAGATCAAGAACGCGCTGAAGGACATCTCCTACCTCGACCAGAAGGATCTCGGCGCCCAGCCGTCCGACAAGTTCCACGAGCGGTTCGCGACCAGCGAGTACAACAGCCACCTGGACACCGCTGTCGGCAAGCTGGACGCCGAGGCGGCCCGGACCAACAACGCCGAGCTGTACAACGCCTACGACAGCAAGTTCTCCGACGCCGAGCTCAACAGGCTGGACCACGAGCTCGGCAACTCGAAGTCCCCCGTCGACGCGCTGCTCAAGGACAACGACGGTTTCATCGTCAGCGAGTCCCACGGCGACACGCACGCCTGGGACTACCTGCACGACAACATGGGCCAGCTCAAGCAGGCCGGCGTCGACACCATCTACCTCGAAGCGCTCCGCACCAGCGACCACCAGTCGCTTGTGGACAACTACCTCTCCGACGGCAAGATGCCCACGGAGCTGCAGAGCTTCACCGAGACTTACGACCGCTCCCACAACCTGAATTCACAGGGCCTGGGGCGGCTGCTCGAAGACGCCCGCGCCAACGGGATCCGCGTCGTCGGGGTCGACGACACCGCGGCCCGGACGCCCAAGAACCTTCCTGTCGAAGGACATTCCGGCCCCGGGCCGACGCCCGCGCAGAAGCACCGCGCCTCCCGCATGAACGTGCTCGCCGACAGCACGATCAAGGCCGACCGCGCGGGTCAGCCTGGCAAGTACGTCGCCCTCGTCGGCGCGTCCCACACCCACACGCACCCCGGATTCGGTTCGGACAAGGCGATTCCCGGTGTGGCGCAACGGCTCGGCGTCCCGGCGGTCCAGGTCGACGGTGACAAGCGCCCCTCGCTCCACCGCGAGAACCACCTCGACCGCGGTGAATCCGACCCGCGGCGGGAGGTCGCGGACACCAGCACTGATCAGCCGAAGACCGAGGCCGCTCGCGGTGAAGACCACGGCGACGTGGTTCCTCAGGAGCGGCAGGAGCAGATCGACGCGGCCGAAGGCACCCGGGACCAGACACCCGGCGGGTCGTCGTACCACACCGACCCGGGCATGCAGGACCTCGCGCGCCGCACGCCCGACGACGGCGTGCACCACAGCGTCGACGTCCACGCGCTGCCCGACGGCCGCGTCCGCATCGGCGAGAACACCTTCACCGCCAAGGAGTTCGCCGACATGATGCGGCGCGATCCGAACTGGGACGGCAGCAAGCCGGTCCGGCTGATCGCCTGCGACTCCGGCACCAGCGGTCTGGCCCGCGACCTGGCGAACGAGCTCGGCGTCCCGGTCACCGCCCCGCGCGGCCTCGCCTGGACCGACAGCAACGGCCAGGTGTTCGCCAGCTCCATGGGACCGGACGGCAGGCCGGGCTGGCCGCCGAACGGCGGCTGGGACACCTTCCACCCCGACGGCAGCACTTCGCGGGCCAGCGACAGCGGATTCCACCCGCCGAAGGACGGCTCCGGGCAGAACACCGGGGACGCCGAGGCCCGCGGGGACGACTCGAAGAAGCGGCGTGCCGAGGACTCGCCGGCCACCGGCGAAAGCGACAAGCGGCCCCGGCTGCGGATCGGCGACGACAGCCGTCCCGGCCAGGGCGGGGACGGCCAGCGGCCGGGGCCGAACGCGCCGCAGCAGAGCACGGCTCAGCCGGGCACTCCCGGCACCCAGCAGCCGGGCACTCCGCAGCAAGGCACTCCGCAGCCCGGCACCCAGCAGTCGGGTGCGAGCCAGCAGCAGGATCCGAACGCGCCGCAGCAGAACGCCCAGCCGCAAGCGCCCGCCCCGTGGGAGATGCGCAACAGCGGCGAGATCAAGAACCCGCTCAGCAGCGAGCTCGACCCCCAGCTCCAGCTGCGTCCGCCGTGGAAGGCACCCGACCACGGCGGCGAGCAGACCGTCCAGGGAACCAGTTCCTCGTTCACCTCCGGCGGTCAGACGCTCGACCCCAACACCAGGTACAACGTGCGCGGGGAGGACGGCAGCATCCGCAGTCGCGTGTACACCGACGCCAACGGCAAGGTCACGCACGTCGACGCCGTCGCGCCCAACAACCGGCACCACAACAACCCGGAGATCGCGTCGCCGGTCCCGGGTGCCGCCTACCGGGTCCAGGTCGGCAACCGCTACGACTCGCACCGGACCGACGCCAACGGCAAGCCGGCCATGGTGAAGCAGGCCGGCGTCAAGACCGTGCACGGCAAGATGACGGTCTCGCACCCGGCGAAGATCACCTCGCCGCCCACGCCGGGCAAGTCGGTCAGCGTCGGCCAGGGCGACAAGCTGGCGCCCAGGCCGGACGAGCCGTTCAGCCGGCGCACCGACCTGGAACCGAACACGCGGTACCACGTGACGGACTCCAGCGGCGCCGACCGCGGCAGCTTCCAGACCGACGCCAACGGCAAGGTCAAATGGGTCGACACCGACAACACCCCGAACAACCCGGAGCTGGCGGACAAGATCCCGGACGCGAACTTCCGGATCAACCAGGGTCCGCAGTTCCAGGAGTTCCGCGTCGGTGACCAGGGTGTTCCCGAGCCGTCGAGGCACTTCGAACCGCCTGCCACCCAGGAGACCGTTCCGCACAAGGACATCAAGCAGAACAAGGCGTTCAACCGGCTCTACACGGACAACAAGGGCGAGCCGACCGCGCCCAAGGGCGGCACGAAGCTCAAGCCCAGCTCCAAGAACGTGGTGCACGACGAGTTCGGCCAGTACCGCGGGACCTTCTACACCGACGACAAGGGGCGCATCACGCACGTGGAGGCGCCTTCCGGTCAGCGTGCGCGCACCAACGCCGAGATCCAGGCCGGGTTCAAGGCCGGGGTCGACATCACCGCCGACGGGTTCTACGGCACGGGCATGCAGAAGGACCCTTACGGCAACTGGCCGCAGCCCGCGCGGACGCTCGAGTACTCGCACGAGCTGGTCGCCCCGCCGAAGCCGAAGCCCGGCGACGGCGCCACGGCCGGCGACGGCGCCGGGGCGGGCGATGGGACCAAGCCGAGTGACGGGGCCAAGCCTGCCGACGGGAGCAAGCCCGATGACGGTGGCAAACCCAGCGACGGCGCCCAGCCGGGCGATGGGACCAAACCGGGCGACGGCGCCAAGCCCGGCGACGGCGCCGGGGCGGACGCCAAGCCCGACAAGGGCAAGGGCAAGGCCGACGGCGACCAGTCCGACGACAAGAAGAAGCCGAAGAAGGAGCCGAAGGGCTTCTCCGGCGACACCGACAAGCTCGACCCCGCGCACCGCGACGCGATCAGCAAGCCGGTGTCGGCGAAGGACCCGTTCGTGACCCGCAAGGACCTCCCGCCGAACACGCGGATCACCGTGGTCGACGGCGACGGCCATCCCATCAGCACGTACCAGACCGACGCCAACGGCAAGGTCACCCACCTGCACACCGGTCGCCCGTTCAACCCCGACCTGAACTACCCGCCGCGCAACGCGGTCGTGAGCGTCGACGACGGCCGTGCCGTGCACGTCACCGACAAGCACGGCAACACCATCAGCACGAACGCGGAGTACCGGCCGGAGGGCGCGTCCAACGTCCGCCGGGACGGCACCGCGCAGAGCGAGGTCGGCGCGCTCGGCGGCAAGGAAGAGGAGAAGACCAAGAGCGGGAAGACCGAGAAGAAGAACATCGACGACGGTGGTCACCACAGCGGAACCGCGCGCGGTGGTCACGGCGAGGCGATCGGCCAGTCGGCCCAGGACCGGATGCAGAACAGCAACGTCGGCGCCAAGGAGGAGGCCGACGCCAGGTTCGACCCCGACGAGAGCTGGTACGCCGGGGAGCGCAGGCAGGACGCCGCCCACGAGCACCGGGCCGCGATGAACGCGGTGACCAGCGGGCTGGCCAACACCGGCATCAGCAGTCCTCCGGGCAGCACCGACGTCGAGATGAAGGACGCCGACCAGGCGGCGGACTCCGGTGCGGACACCGAGATGTCCGACGCCCAGGACGGCGGCGCCCCGGACCCGCAGGCCCAGGCCCAGGGCGACCAGGGTGGCGGCGGTACCGTGCACGGGAGGGAAGACATCTTCACCCTCCGTGACGAGGATCGCCACGACCCGCACACCTACATGGCCAGGTGGCGCGAAGAGGACGACAACGGCAACGTCACCACCCACATCAGGAGCTACAACAATGAGCGCAACGTCAGCCTCTGGCCCGCCGACTTCCGGAAGCGGGACGCATGACGAGCTGCTCCAGGAGCTCGGCGGCCGGATGCTGGACCTGGCCCCCGAGCAGGGCTGGCGGCGCATCGACCTGCTGAGCAAGATGACGGTGCCGGTCCAGGAGCTGTCGCTGACGGTCGTGATGGACGACGGTTCGTCCCCCGAGGTCGCGCCCCCCGATGACCTCAACGTCATCCTGGCCAAGCTGCGGATGCTGCTGCACACGCCGGAGCGGGGCGCGTGGTTCTCCGCGCGGATCACGATCAACGCCCCGGCCACGATCGACTTCCACTACAACTACGACTTCGAGCCGCGGTGGAACCCGCCGATCGACCCGGCCTGCTACGTCGAGGACCTGGAGATGTTCCCCCGCGACCGGCACACCACGCCGGAGTGGTTGCTGGACCGGATCGCCGAAGCCGGCAAGGAGCCGCACTGATGCCAACACCGCGGGTACCGCTGAACCCGGCGCAGATCGACGAACTGCTGGAAGGCGTGACCACCCAGCTGATCCACACCCTGCCCGCGAACTGGGAGCAGCTGTTCATCACCTTCCGCTCGGTCGGCAGCTACGTGGAGATGCCGGTGCAGCTGATCAACCTGATGGGGCAGGTGCAGCCCTGGCAACCGCCCGACGAGGTGCTGGGCGCGTTCGCCGGGCTGCGCCACGGCATGTACCGGGAGGGCGAGGGCACCTGGTTCTCGGCGCGCTACCACCTGGTGCACTTCGCCAAGGTCGGCGTCGAGTACAACTGGACCGACGAGCCCGACTGGGACCACACCCCGCCTGCCGAGTTCTTCCGGGAGGAGCTGGAGACCTACCCGCGGGACGAGGTCCCCGAGTGGCTCCGGCTGCGCGGCCAGGGCTGACTCATCGGCCGGCGGCTCGCCCCAGCCGGTCCGCGGTCCGGGTGGTCTCGGGCAGCCGGTACTTCGGTGCGAGCCGCAGCACGAGGTCGCACGCCGCGTCGAGCGTGCAGCGGTGTCCCACCGAGACGAACACCGGCTTGATGCCGCGCTGCGTGCGCAGCGCGCGCCCGACGACGTCGTCGTCGAGCCGCAGCGGCGTCCACGCGCCGCGCTCCTCGCCCGGCGGCTCGTAGCGGCCCATCGCGGTCTTGCCGACGCCGATGCTCGGCAGGTCCGTCAGCAGCCCCAGGTGGCAGGCCAGGCCGAACCGGCGCGGATGCGCCAGGCCCTGGCCGTCGCACACCAGCACGTCCGGCGTCACGGACAGCTCGGAGAGCGCCGACAGCAGCGGCGGCGCTTCGCGGAAGGCGAACAGCCCTGGGACGTAAGGGAATTCCGGTATCCCGCGCACCACGGCGGAGTCCACAACGGACAGTGACTCGACGTCAAGGACGGTCACGGCCGCGACGAGCTCGTCATCGGCGTAGGCGACGTCGAGCCCCGCGGCCGTGCGCACCTGCTCCGGGAGGCCGTCAAGGCGGACCAGCGGCGCCAGCCGCGCCTGGATCGCCACGGCCTCGTCCTCCGTCGACGGCCACGGGTGCAGGTCGCGGATCTCGATCACACCCCGATCGTAGCCAGGGGCGACCGCGGCAGCGCGGCTCTCAGGTCCCGCAGCGCCTGAGGTTCCGCGACGCGCGACGAGTCCACCGGCAGCTATCGCTGAATAGCCTTGATCTCCAGGAACTCCTCCAGCCCGAACCGGCCGAACTCACGCCCGTTGCCGGACTGCTTGTACCCGCCGAACGGCGCCTGCGGGTTGAAGGCCCCGCCGTTGACGGCCACCTGGCCGGTGCGGAGCCGCCGCGCCACCGCGAGCGCCCGCTCCTCCGAGCCGAAGACCGCGCCCGACAGCCCGTACTCGCTGTCATTGGCGATCCGGACCGCCTCGTCCTCGTCCACATAGGACAGGATCGACAGCACCGGGCCGAAGATCTCCTCGCGGGCGATCGTCATGTCCGGCTTCACGTCGGCGAAAACGGTCGGCCGCACGTAGTACCCGGTGTCCAGCCCCTCCGGCCGGTCCGGGCCGCCCGCGACCAGGCGGGCGCCCTCGGCGATCCCGGTCCGGATGTAGCCCAGGACCCGGTCGCGCTGCACGCCCGAGACCAGCGGGCCGATCCGGGTCGACTCCGCCGTGGGGTCGCCGACGGTGTACTTCGCCGCCGCCGCGACCGCCAGGTCGACCGCCTCGTCGTAGCGGGACGCGGGGACCAGCAGACGGGACAGGGCGTTGCAGCTCTGCCCGGCGTTGGGGAAGCAGCCCGCGACGCCCAGCTTCACCGCCTTGGTGAGGTCGGCGTCGTCGAGCACCACGTTCGCCGACTTGCCGCCCAGCTCCAGCGCGACCCGCTTGACCGTTCCCGCCGCCACCTCCGACACCCGGCGGCCCGCGCGGGTCGACCCGGTGAACGAGACCATGTCGACGTCCGGGTGCGCCGCCAGCGCCTCGCCCACGACCGGTCCGGTGCCGTGCACGAGGTTGAACACCCCGTCCGGAACTCCCGCGCCCGCGACGATTTCCGCGAAGATCGCGGCCGTGAGCGGAGCGACCTCGCTGGGTTTGAGGACCACCGTGCACCCGGCCGCCAGCGCCGGTGCGACCTTGGCGACGATCTGGTGCAGCGGGTAGTTCCACGGCGTGATCGCCGCGACCACGCCGACCGGCTCCCGCACGACCAGCGAGTTGCCGATCTCCTCGGTCCAGGCGAAACCGGTGTCGAGCAGGTCCGCGATGCCCGCCGAGGTCGCCACCGGCACGCCCGCGTGCACGTTGGTGGAGAACGAGATCGGCGAGCCCAGCTCCGCGGTCACGGTCGCCGCGATCTCGTCCCGCCGGGCCGCGATGCCCTCCGAGATCCGCCGGACCACCGCCGAGCGCTCCGCGGTCGGCGTGTCCGCCCAGCCCGCGAACGCCGCGCGGGCCGCCGCCACGGCGGCGTCGGCCTCCGCCCGCGTCCCCTCCGGTACCGAGCCGATGACCTGCTCGGTCGCCGGGTTGACCACGTCGATGCGCGCGCCGGACCCGCCGACGCGCGCACCGCCGATGACGTGGTCGGTGCTGGTGCTGGACGCGGCCATCGTTCCTCCATGACTGTGACAACGACTGACGTCACATCGAGCCTGTCACAGCAGGTTCCCGGAGGAAACCGCCCCGATCCCCGGCAGTGGCCGAACTTGCGCCGGATTTGACCGCGGCTGAGCCGTACCGCAGCGCAGTCGTACTGGGGCGCAGCCGTACCGGGCCTCAGTCGTACTGGGGCGACTCGGTGCGGGTCCGCTTCAGCTCGAAGAAGTACGGGTAGCTCGCGAGCTGCAGGGCACCGTCGAAGATCTTGCCCGCGTCCTCCCCGCGCGGGATGCGGCTGATCACCGGGCCGAAGAACGCCACCCCGTCGACGTGGATCGTCGGCGTGCCGACCTCGTCGCCCACCGGGTCCATCCCGGCGTGGTGGCTGGCCCGCAGCTCCTCGTCGTACTCGGTGCTGGTGGCGGCCTCGGCCAGCGACGCGGGCAGGCCCACCTCGGCCAGCGAGTCCGCGATCACCTTCTCGTAGTCCTTGCTGCCCTCGTTGTGGATGCGGGTTCCCAGCGCGGTGTACAGCGGCGCCAGGACCTCGTCGCCGTGGTGCTTGGCCGCGGCGATCGCGACGCGGACCGGCCCCCACGCCCGGTCCAGCAGCTCGCGGTAGTCGGCGGGCAGGTCCCTGCCCTCGTTGAGCACGGACAGGCTCATCACCCGGAAGTGCAGGTCGATGTCGCGAACCTTCTCCACCTCCAGGATCCAGCGCGACGAGACCCAGGCGAAGGGGCAGGCGGGGTCGAAGTAGAAGTCGACGCTCGGGCGGCTGGCAGCGGTCATCGGAAACCTCCGTGATCTTTCCCCGGAGCGGCCCAGGGGTTGGTATTCGTAGTAACCACACCCGCGTCCGGTCTCTTCCCGGCCGCGCCGATCACCGGCCACCACCGGGCGGCGCGCGGTCGCCAGGACGTGATTTGATGCCTGAGCCCCGCCGGTGCGCCTCCAGCGCCGGCTCCCCGACGAGCAACGAGGTGATCCGTGGCCCCGCCGAACCTCACCCGCGAGCAGGCCGAGCAGCGCGCGGCGCTGCTGGAGGTCCAGTCCTACGTGGTCGACCTGGATCTGTCCGACGGCGCGGGTGGACCGGAGGTGGAGACCTTCGGCTCCACCACCACCGTGCGGTTCCGCAGCTCGCGGCCCGGTGCCGAGACCTGGATCGACCTGGTGGCGGGCCGGGTGCACAGCGCCGTGCTCAACGGCACCGAGCTCGACGTGTCCGGCTACGACGAGTCCGAGGGCATCCGGCTGCCGGACCTGGCCGTCGACAACGAGCTCGTCGTGCGCGCCGACTGCGAGTACACCAACACCGGCGAGGGCCTGCACCGCTTCATCGACCCGGTCGACGGCGGCGTCTACCTCTACAGCCAGTTCGAGACCGCCGACGCGAAGCGGATGTTCACCTGCTTCGACCAGCCCGACCTGAAGGCCACCTACCAGCTGACGGTGACCGCTCCCGCGGACTGGAAGGTGATCTCCAACGCGCAGGCCGCCACCGAGGACGCGGGCGCGGTGCGGCGGCACGTCTTCGAGACCACCAGGCCGATGTCGACCTACCTGGTCGCGCTGGTGGCCGGGCCCTACGCCGAGTGGCGCGACGTCTTCCCCGGCGAGGACGGCCAGGACGAGATCCCGCTGGGCATCTACTGCCGCGCGTCGCTGGCCGAGCACCTCGACGCCGAACGGCTGTTCACCGAGACCAAGCAGGGCTTCGGCTTCTTCCACAAGGCGTTCGGCGTGCCGTACCCGTTCGGAAAGTACGACCAGTGCTTCGTGCCGGAGTTCAACGCGGGCGCGATGGAGAACGCGGGCTGCGTGACGTTCCTGGAGGACTACGTCTTCCGCTCGAAGGTCACCGGCTACCTCTACGAGCGCCGCGCCGAGACCGTGCTGCACGAGATGGCGCACATGTGGTTCGGCGACCTGGTGACCATGCGCTGGTGGGACGACCTGTGGCTGAACGAGTCGTTCGCGACCTGGGCCAGCGTGCTCGCCCAGGTCGGCGCCACCGAGTACACCCACGCCTGGACCACCTTCGCCAGCGTCGAGAAGTCCTGGGCCTACCGGCAGGACCAGCTGCCCTCCACGCACCCGGTGGCCGCCGACATCGCCGACCTGCAGGCGGTCGAGGTCAACTTCGACGGCATCACCTACGCCAAGGGCGCCTCGGTGCTCAAGCAGCTGGTCGCCTACGTCGGGCTGGACAACTTCCTGGCCGGGCTCAAGGTCTACTTCGACCGGCACGCCTGGGGCAATGCGACCCTCGACGACCTGCTGACCGCGCTGGAGGAGGCCTCCGGCCGCGACCTGTCGTGGTGGAGCGCGCAGTGGCTGCAGACCACCGGGCTGAACATGATCCGGCCCAGGTTCAGCACCGACGACCAGGGCCGCTTCACCGCGTTCACGGTGCTGCAGAGCCCCGCGCGCCCCGGTGCGGGCGAGTACCGCACGCACCGGCTGGCGATCGGCGTCTACGACGACGACCCCGCGACCGGCAAGCTGGTGCGCACCCACCGGGTGGAGCTGGACGTCACCGGTGAGCGCACCGAGGTGCCGGACCTGGTCGGCGTCGACCGCGGCAAGCTGGTCCTGGTCAACGACGACGACCTCACCTACTGCACGATGCGGCTCGACCCGGAGTCGCTGGCCACCCTGATCGACCGGATCGGCGACTTCGACGAGTCGCTGCCGCGGGCGCTGTGCTGGTCGACCGCCTGGGAGATGACCAGGGAGGCCGAGCTCAAGGCCCGCGACTTCGTCAGCCTGGTGCTCGGCAGCTCCGCCGACACCGGCATCGGCGCGGAGAGCGAGATCGGCGTGGTGCAGCGGGTGCTGCTGCAGACCCAGACCGCGCTCGCGTCCTACGCCGACCCGTCCTGGCAGCCCGAGGGCTGGCGGCGGTTCGCCACCCGGCTGCTGGAGCTGGCGCGGGCCGCCGAGCCGGGCTCGGACCACCAGCTCGCGTTCGTCAACTCGCTGACCAGCTCGGTCCTCGGCGACGAGCAGGTCTCGGTCCTGCGCGGCTGGCTGGACGGTTCCGCTCCGCTGCCGGGCCTGACCGTCGACACCGACCTGCGGTGGGGCCTGCTCCAGGCGCTGGTCGCGCACGGCGCTGCGGGCGAGGCCGAGATCGACGCGGAGCTGGAGCGCGACCGGACCGCGACCGGCCGCAGGCGGGCCGAGCGGGCGCGGTCGCTGATCCCGACGCCGGAGTCCAAGGAGAAGGCGTGGCAGCGCGCCGTGCACGACGACCAGCTGCCCAACGCCGTCAGCGACGCGATCATCTCCGGGTTCCAGCACCCCGGCCAGCGCGACCTGCTGGCCCCGTACGTGGGGCGCTACTTCGACGAGATCGACGAGGTGTGGCACCGCCGCTCCAGCGAGCGGGCGCAGCCCACGGTGATCGGGTTGTTCCCGTCGTGGGCGGTCACGGAGGAGACCGTCGCGGCGGCCGACCGCTGGCTGGAGGGCGACCACGCGCCCGCGCTGCGGCGGCTGGTGTCCGAGGGCCGGGCGGGGATCGTGCGGGCGCTGGCCGCGCGGGAGTTCGACCGCTCCTGACCACGACGTCCGTGAGCCTTTCGGGTGCAGTGCCCGGAAGGCTCACGGACACGTCTCCTCACGTTCGGTGCCCGCGGCGTCACCGCACGTAAGCTGGCCTGGTCCAACGCCCTGGTCCGCAGTGGAGCCCGCGATGCCTGAGTTGATCTCGTCGCTCGCCCAGATCCTGTGGCCGCTGATCACGCTGCTGGCGATCTTCGTGTTCCGCCGCGGGATCGGGCGGGTGCTCAAGACCGCGGAGAAGCGGGAGCTGGAGTTCGAGGTCGGCGGGCAGAAGCTCACCATGCACGAGCTCAACGACCAGCAGAACGAGATGATCCAGGACCTCCAGCGCCAGCTGAGCCTGCTCAGCAGGGAGCTGGACGCCAAGGAGCGCGGCGAGCCCGTGCCGGAGGCGCCCGCGGAGGAGGCGCCGGAGCGGCTCGGCTCGGAGCTGGAGGAAAGCGCGCTACCGCCGGTCAACGCCCCGGTCGGGCCGGAGCCGTTCGCGGTGCTGTGGGTGGCCGAGAGGCCGGAGTCGCACGCGCTGCTCGTCGGGCAGCTGCGGGACAACGGCGTGCGGGTGTCGATGGTGTCGACGACCGGTGCGGCGCTGGCCGAGATCGCCGAGCGCCCGTACCGGCTGATCGTGTCGGACATGTCCCGCAGCGAGGACGGCCGCTACCGCACGGACGCGGGGATGTCGCTGCTCAACGAACTGCGCGACATCGGCGTGGACACCCCGGTGATCATCTACTGCGGGCAGCGCATGGAGCAGCAGTACGGGATGCAGGCCCAGCAGGCCGGAGCCGTGGCCGTCACCTCGTCGGCGTACGAGATGTTCAAGCACTTCCAGAGCTTCGGCCTGCTGTAGCGGTCAGTGCTGCGGGGTGAACCGGGTTCCCGCCGTGTCGGCGAGCATCCGCAGGGCGCTGATCAGACCGTCGATCAGCTCGCCCTCCTTGAAGGAGGCGACCATGCTCATCGCCGCGAGCTGGCAGCTGCGGTCCGGGATGCGCCGGAAGGCTTCCTCGCCGGTCACGATCTCGAACTTGCGCTGGCCGGGGGAGACCGCGATCAGCACGCCCTCCGGCGCCCGCGCGCCGAGGTTGGCGTGGACCTCCTCGGCCGACCGGCGGGCGTCCTCGCCCAGGTCGCCGAGGTAGATCGCGAACTCCAGGCCGGTGGTCCGGCTGGACAGGGTCAGTGCCTCGTCCAGCCGGGACAGCTGGCCGGTGCTGAACGGCAGCTTCGGGCGCTCCGGCTCGACCTTGCGCGCGATCGACAGCCTGCCGGTGGCCATCAGCGCCTCACCAGCACCGAGCTCCGAGCTCTCGGAGGTCCCGGTGATCTCACCAGTTGCCACGTGCGCCTCCCCGGGCAGTACCGGCCGGTCCGTCCTCGGACTCCACGTCGGCCACCGGCGTCGTGCTCACCCCGGCCGGGTTGGCCACCCAGAACACCGGAGCGAAGTCCCACTCCTGGCCGGTCTTGTAGCGGGGGCGGCTGAGCCTGGGCCACAACGCGATGAGCGTGATCAGACCGTAGATGGCCGCTGGGATCACCGCCAGGACAAGCAGAGTCTCCACGACAGTCACAGCGGTTACGGTATCCGATGACATCGGCGTTGTGGGCCACGACCACCGGCTCCGCAGCCGCCCCCGCCGACCCCCGGTCACCGCGCGAACCGGTTCCGACACCGGCGGTGTCCGCTTCCCGCGTTCTTGCTGGTATATGCCAGGCGAAGTCTGCGGACGATCTCGCGCAACCAAACGGTCTGTGTGATCTGAGTCACACAAAGTAACTCGTTCGGTCGAACGCGCGCGTCCGAATGGAGTCCAACCAGAAGGTTGCAACCGGCGGCAACTTGGCGGCTTGTTCTTGGCGTTTTGTGCTTCTAGTTTTTCACCTGTATGGGTCTTGCATATTTGATCATATCCGTTCAAAGCTCATTTTGAATGCAGGAGGCACACAATGTCGATCATCGAAACCGCCACTCAGAGCAACGGCCTCACTCTTCCGATGATTAATCAGCCACTGCTTGAACACGGTGTGCGCATTAGCAATCACGATCGGGGAGTTCGGATCAGCGGCCGGGACCGCGGGGTTCGGATCAGCGGTCGGCAGGGTGTCCGGATCAGCGGGGCGAGCGGCGTTCGGATCAGCGGGCAGGAGCGCGGGGTTCGGATCAGCGGCGAGGGCCGTGGCGTGCGGATCAGCGGGGCGAGCGGGGTGCGGATCAGTGGGTGCAGCGGCGTTCGCATCAGCGGTCGACAGGGTGTGCGGATCAGCGGGACCAGTGGGGTCCGCATCAGCGGGCAGCAGGGCGTGCGGATCAGCGGGACCAGCGGGGTCCGCATCAGCGGGCAGCAGGGCGTGCGCATCAGCGGGACCAGCGGGGTCCGCATCAGCGGGCAGCAGGGCGTGCGCATCAGCGGGACCAGCGGGGTCCGCATCAGCGGGCAGCAGGGCGTGCGCATCAGCGGGACCAGCGGAGTCCGCATCAGCGGGCAGCAGGGCGTCCGCATCAGCGGGACCAGCGGAGTCCGCATCAGCGGGCAGCAGGGCGTCCGCATCAGCGGGACCAGCGGAGTCCGCATCAGCGGGCAGCAGGGCGTCCGCATCAGCGGGAAACAGGGTGTCCGCATCAGCGGCACCAGTGGCGTCAGGATCAGCGGTCAGCAGCGCGGGGTCCGCATCAGCGGGCAGCAAGGCGTGCGGATCAGCCGCGCGGAACGCGGCGTGCGGATCAGCGCCCGCCAGGGCGTGCGGATCAGCTCGCGCAGCGGCCGGTTCGCCGGTGTCCGCTAGGCGGCCGGCTCACCCAGGTACGGCAGCCACAGCGGGTCGGTCTCCGACAGCCCGGCCAGCAGCCGCCAGTGCCGTCCGCGCGGGGCGTGCGGGGCCACCGGCAACCGCCAGCCCAGCTCGGCCAGGGTCTTGTCCGCCTTGCGGTGGTTGCACTTGGTGCAGCTGGCCACGCAGTTCTCCCACGAGTGCGGGCCGCCCCGGCTCCTCGGCACGACGTGGTCGATCGTCTCGGCCCGCGCGCCGCAGTAGACGCAGCGGTGGTTGTCCCGCAGCATCAGCGCCGACCTGGTCAGCGGCACCCGCCCTCGGTAGGGCACCCGCACGAAGTTGCTCAACCGGATCACCGACGGCACCTCGACGCTGCTGGTCGCCGAGTGCAGCACCATCCCGGCCGAGTCCCCGTGCACGACCTCGGCCTTGCCGCAGACGACCAGCACGATGGCCCTGCGCAGCGGCAGCGCGGTCAGCGGCTCGAACGTGGTGTTGAGCAGCAGCACGCGCCGCTTGCGCCAGCCCGGCGGGTGACCGGGCGGCCGATCGGCGACCACCTGCGGCGGTCCACTCCCCCGGCCTTGCGCCGAGCACAGCGGGCTCCACGGCGCCAGCCCCGTGACTGCGCCTTTCGGAGTCCATTGTGGGGTCGGTTGTCGGTCGGGCACGCGACCACCTCCACCGGGTACCGGGCAATAGTCGAACACATTTGTCCGGCCGAACGCACGTGTGATTCGCCACGTGTTGCGAAGCGGTTGCGCAATCCTGGGTGAACGGAGTGCGTCCGGTCGGTGAATCCGATCATCGCCGTGCGCGTCGAACACCGGAATGATCAGTTTCGCGCCGTCGAAACTCGGGTGAACACACGTATTGTCGGCGGACGTGACCGAAGTTGTGCTGACCTATCCCGACGCCGAACGAGCCGACGTCGTCGACGAGCTCCACGGCCACCGCATCGCCGACCCGTACCGCTGGCTGGAGGACGCCGAGGATCCCCGGTGCCAGGCGTGGTCCCGGACCCAGGACGAGCTGGCCCGCGACTGGCTGGACGCGCTGCCCGGCCGCGAAGCGGTCGCCGAGCGGATGCGGTCGCTGCTCGCGGCGGGCTCGGTGGGCGCGCCGCTGTGGCGCGGCGAACGGGCGTTCTTCACCCGCCGCCTGCCCGGCCAGGAGTTCCCCGCGCTGCACGTGCGGGAGGCCGACGGCAGCGAGCGGGTGCTGCTGGACGTCACCGAGCTCGACCCGTCCGGCCGGACCACGCTCGACCGCTGGTCCCCCAGCCTCGAAGGCGACCTGCTCGCCTACCAGATCTCGGTCGGCGGTGACGAGGAGTCGCTGCTGCACGTCGTCGACGTGACCACCGGCGAGCTGGTCGAGGGCCCGATCGACCGCTGCCGCTACTCGTCGATCTCGTGGCTGCCCGGCGGCGAGGAGTACTTCTACGTGCGGCGGCTGCCCCCGGAGTCGGTCCCGGAGGGCGAGGAGCAGTTCCACCGCCGGGTCTGGCGGCACCGGGTGGGCGCCGACCCCGAGCAGGACCTGCTGGTCCACGGCGAGGGCCTGCACCACACCTTCTACTTCGGCACCTCGGTCTCCGACGACGGCCGCTGGCTGCTGATCCACGGCAGCCCCGGTACCGCCCGCCGCGACTCGGTGTGGATCGCCGACCTCTCCGACGGCGCCGAGGTGCCGCGGCTGCACCGCATCCTCGACACCTCCGACGGCGTCCGCGCCGGGGCGTGGGTCGAGCGGGACGGCCGGATGTACGTCCAGACCACGCTGGACGCGCCGCGCTGGCGGCTGTGCGTGGCCGACCCGGAGCGCCCGGACCCGGCCGACTGGACCGAGCTGGTCGCCGAGGAGCCCGACTCGGTCCTGGAGGCCGTCCGCTGGTTCGACACCGGTGACGGCGACCCCCGGCTCGCGGTGCTGCGCACCCGGCACGCGGTGTCCGAGGTGACGCTGCACGACCCGGCGACCGGCGAGCGCACCGACGTCGTCCCGCTGCCGGGCACCGGCCAGGTCACGTCGATCACCGCGGCCGACGACGCCACCGGCGCCAACCGGGACCTGCTCTGGCTCGGCTGGACCGACTTCGCGACCCCGTCGTGCGTGCACACCTACTCCCGGGCCACCGGTGAGACCTCGCTCGCCGAACGCGCGCCCGGCGCGGTCGAGCTGCCCGACGTGCACACCAGCCAGGTCGCCTACACCTCGCCGGACGGCACCACGGTCCGGATGTTCCTCCTCAGCCCGAGCGCCACCCCGGACCAGCCGCGCCCGGCGCTGATGACCGGCTACGGCGGCTTCTCGCTGTCGATGGAGCCCGGCTACTCCCCCTCGGCGCTGGCGTGGGTCGCGGCGGGCGGCGTCTGGGCGCTGCCGTCGCTGCGCGGTGGCGGCGAGGAAGGCGAGCAGTGGCACCGCGCGGGCATGCGCGAGAGCAAGCAGAACGTCTTCGACGACTTCCACGCCGCCGCGCAGCACCTGATCACCGAGGGCTGGACGACCTCGGACCAGCTCGGCATCACCGGTGGTTCCAACGGCGGCCTGCTGGTCGGTGCCGCGCTGACCCAGCGGCCGGAGCTGTACCGGGCGGTCGTGTGTTCCGCGCCACTGCTCGACATGGTCCGCTACGAGCAGTTCCTGCTCGGCCGCACCTGGAACGAGGAGTACGGCACCGCCGACGACGCCGAGGAGCTCGGCTGGCTGCTGTCGTACTCGCCGTACCACGCGGTGGAGCCGCAGACCCAGTACCCGTCCGTGCTGTTCACGGTGTTCGAGTCGGACACCCGGGTCGACCCCAACCACGCCCGCAAGATGTGCGCGGCGCTCCAGCACGCCACCGCCTCGGACCCGGGCAAACGGCCGGTCCTGCTCCGCAGGGAGACCGAGGTGGGACATTCCGCCCGCTCGGTGTCCCGTACGGTGGGGTTGGCGACCGACCAGCTCGCCTTCCTCGCGGAGGCCACCGGGCTCGCGCTCAGCTGAGACCCGGACCGGTCGGAGAAGACCAGCGGTAGCACCGGCGGTGCGTCGTGGGCGGCGGGGCGTCCACGAAACACCGCCGGTGGTGCCGGTCCCCCGTGGTCTTCCGCCAGGATCTACCCCCGGACCGAGGCCGCGGATCGACCAGGCCCGAGAAAGACCAGGCATGGAAACCCCCGAACCCATGATCCCCGCGCTGCTGACCCCGCCCCCGTGCGTGCAGGAGGCCGGCAGCTGGTGCAAGACAGTCAACGACCTGACCGGCAACCAGTGGCTGGCCGGCTACGCCGAGCTGCTCATCGCGAAGCCGCTGAACATCGCGATCATCCTCGTCGTCGCGTTCGCGGCGCGCTGGTTCGTGCACCGCACGATCAACAAGCTGACCCAGGGCGACGGCAAGACCCCGAAGCTGTTGCAGCCGCTGAAGGAACGCCGCAGCGACACCCTGACCGCCGAGCTGATGTCCGAGCGGCGCAAGCAGCGGGCCCGCACCATCGGCTCGGTGCTGAAGTCGATCGCCTCGTTCCTGATCTTCGGGATCGCGACGATGTACGTGCTGAAGGTGTTCAACGTCGAGCTCGGCCCGGTGCTGGCGTCGGCCGGTGTGCTCGGTGTCGCGGTCGCCTTCGGCGCCCAGAACCTCGTCCGGGACTTCCTGTCCGGGATGTTCATGATGGTCGAGGACCAGTACGGCGTCGGTGACGTCGTCGACCTCGGCGAGGCGACCGGCACCGTCGAGGCAGTGGGCCTGCGGGTCACCACGCTGCGCGACATCAACGGCACCGTCTGGTACGTCCGCAACGGCGAGATCCTGCGGGTCGGCAACTCCAGCCAGGGCTTCGCCGTGGCCGTGGTCGACTTCCCGGTCTCGCACAACTCCGACGTGGAGAAGGCGATCGAGGTGGCCACCAAGGTCGCCACCGATGCCGCGGGCCGCGAGCCGCTGTCGCAGGACGTGCTGGAGCCGCCGGAGATGCTGGGCGTCGACCAGATCACCTCCGACACCATCACGCTGCGGCTGACCACCAAGGTCCGCCCCGGCAAGCAGTGGTCGGTGCAGCGGCGGCTGCGCGCGGAGATCAAGCGCGCGTACGACGACGAGGAGATCCACCCTCCGTATCCGAACGGCCGCCCGGTGCTGCCGACGAGTCCCAGCCAGGCGTGACACCCGCGACGGTGACCTAGCAGGATGGAACCGTGACTAGCTTGGAGACCTTCTACGAACAGGTCGGCGGCGAGCAGACCTTCCACCGCATCGTGGCCCGCTTCTACCAGGAGGTGGCCAGGGACGAGCTGCTCCGGCCGATGTACCCGGAGGAGGACCTGGGCCCTGCCGAGGAGCGGCTGCGGCTGTTCCTCATGCAGTACTGGGGAGGCCCGCACACCTACTCGGACCGCCGCGGGCACCCCCGGTTGCGGATGCGGCACGCCCCGTTCAAGATCGGCCTCGCGGAACGGGACGCCTGGCTGCGCTGCATGCGGATCGCGGTCGACGAGGCGGACCTGACGGCCGAGCAGCGCGACCAGTTGTGGCAGTACTTCGAGATGGCGGCCCAGAGCATGGTGAACGCGTGGTTCTGACCCTGGTGCGGACGACATGACAGAACACCGATCCGGGGCGGGCTGGTGGCGGGACTCGGTCTTCTACCGGGTCGACGTCCGCTCCTTCGCCGACGCCGACGGTGACGGCGTCGGCGACCTCGACGGCGTGCTTTCCAGGCTGGGATACCTGGAACTGCTCGGCGTCGACGCGATCGTGCTCTCCGGCGTCGGCGGCCTCGACTACGAGCCGGAGTCGCTGGAGGCGCTGCTGAGCGAGGCGCACCACGCCGGGATCCGGCTGATGGTCGCGATGGACCTCGACCCCGCGCGCGACGATCCGCGGGAGGTGCTGGGCGCCTGGCTGGACCTCGGCGTCGACGGCTTCCACCTGGATCCGCGCGAGGGCGCGTCCGAACCGGTCCGCGCGGTCGTGGACCGCTACCCGGAGCGGGTGGTGATCGGCAGCGGGCCCGGCTGGCAGCTCGGGTTCAACCTCGACCTGGCGGTGGCCGGGTTCGACGCGGAGGCGGTGCAGGACGCGATCACCCGCGTCCTGTTCGCCGGTGATCCGCGGCCCGCGTGGGCGATGGCCACCCGCGAGACCGCGCGGGACGAGGCGGCGCTGACACCGGTGCGGGCGATGGCGCTGGTGCAGCTCGGCCTGCCGGGGGCGGTGTGCCTGCGGCACGGCGAGGAGCTCGGGCTCCCCGGCACCCAGCGGATGCCGATGCCGTGGGAGGGCGAGAAGCCGCCGTTCGGCTTCTCGGCCGCCGAGGGCGAGTGGCCGTCGATCTCGGCGGAGTGGGCGCCGTTCACCGTCGAGTCGCAGCTGGAGGATCCGCACTCGACGCTGTCGCTGTACCGGCGGGCGCTGGAGCTGCGCAACGAGCACCCGGCGTTCCGCGGTGACGAGGTCGAGTGGTTCGGCGCGCCGGACGGCTGCCTGGCCTTCCGGCGCGCGGGCAGCGAGCTGACCTGCGCGCTGAACACGACCTCGGAACCGGTGCCGGTGCCACCGGGCGAGGTCCTGCTCTCCAGCAGGCCACTGATCGGGGGACAACTGCCCGAGGGGAGTGCGGTCTGGCTTTGCTGATCGACAAGATGTGAGCCCTGCCTCGGATACGCCCCCTGCGCCGAGGCGGAACGCCGTCGGCTCGATACATTCCGGACGGCAGCCCCGAGCCAACTGGACATCATGACCTCCACCTCCCTTCCCGCGCCGCGCACCGGAAAACCGCCTGCTGAGCGGAAACGCCGACTGATCGGCATCGACATCGCGAGGTTCGTCGCGGTGTTCGGGATGTTCAACATCCACTTCGGGGTGCCGTTCGTGGAGGGCCACCCGGAGATCGTGGTGGCCGAGATCTCCAGCGGCCGGTCGACGGCGCTGTTCACCTTCCTGGCCGGGGTGTCGCTGGCGATGCTGTCCGGCCGCGACGTCCCGCCGACCGGTGCCGCGCTGCGCGACGCGCGGCTGCGGATCGCGGTGCGGGCGGGGCTGCTGCTGGTGTTCGGGGTGGCGCTGGCCAAGGCGACCGAGGCCACCGGGTTCCTGCTGACCGTGATCATCGCGTTCTACGGGCTGTACTTCCTGCTGGCGGTGCCGTTCGTGCGGATGTCGGCCCGGGGGCTGGGGATCTCGGCGGTGGTCGCCGCGCTGGTCGGTCCGCAGCTGTCGTTCCTGCTGCGGACGTGGATGGCGCACGACGACGTGGCGCGGGGCGTGGTGGACGCGGTGAACGCGGTCGACCCCGGCCACCTGATCGCCGAACTCGGCTTGTTCGACCTGCTGCTGCTCGGTTTCTACCCGGCGGCCTCGTACCTGTCGCTGGTGCTGGCGGGAATGGCCGTCGGGCGGCTGGACCTGCGCTCGCCGAAGGTGCGGCTGTGGCTGGCGGGCAGCGGGCTGGTGCTGGCCTGCGCCAGCTACTGGGGTTCGGACGGACTGGTCGCGGCGGTCGGCGGGCTGCCGGATCTGTCGGCGCAGGGCACGGTCCCGATCGAGCACCCGGACTGGCTGCTGGCGCACACGCCGCACAGCGGCACGACCTTCGAGCTGCTGGGTTCGCTGGGCGTGGTGCTGGTGATCCTGCCCGCGTGCCTGGAGCTGGCCGAGCGGGCCGGGCGCTGGCTGTCGCCGCTGGCGAAGGCCGGTTCGATGGCGCTGACGCTGTACGCGCTGCACGCGGGCGTGATGGCCTGGCAGATCGTGGTCGGCGGCTGGCCGCTGAGCGGGGTGCCGGACTTCCTGGCCAAGCTCGCGAGCATGGGGCCGGCGCTGCCGCACGACATCCCGGACCTGCCCGCCTTCCCGCCGGACGGGCACCGGCCGGAGGGCTTCGTGGCCTTCCTCAACATCTACATGGCGGAGCTGTTCCTGGCGTTCTCGATCCTGTTCGCCCTGGTGTGGCGGCGGTACTTCGCCCGGGGCCCGCTGGAGGCGGCGGTGAGCGAGGGCGTGCGGTGGATCGTCGCGAAGATCAACCGCCGCCCGGTGACGTCAGCGGCGGGCACGTCAGCAGTAGGCACGTCAGCAGCGGTCACGTCAGCGGCGGTCACATCAGCAGCGGGAGCAGGGCGTGTCGACGCCGGACAACGGCGCCGAACCGGGAGTCCAGACGCAGCCAGGAGTCCGTCGCGCTGACCCGCACGATCTCGTCCTCGGACGGCGACGGGACCAGGAACCCCATCCCGGACAGCACGAACAGGCAGCGCAGCGGCACCTTGACGTCGAAGCCGGAGCCGCTGACGGTGAAGACCTCCTGGTCCAGCAGCGACGCGGGCGGGGTGCCCTTGGGCCCGACGTTCTCCTTGGCCACGTCGATGCCGCGTTCGGCGACCTCCCCCACCAGCCGCGCGGGCAGGTCGTCCACCCGCTGCCAGGCGCTCGCGGGCGGCAGCTCCGAGCGCCACAGCAGGTCCCGCGGCGGGCCGGGGTCCATGACCGGCCCGCCGGCCACGGTCAGCGTCGCGAGCAGTTCGCTGCCCGACACGGTCAGGTCGGACGGCTCCACCGAGCCCTCGACCGCCCGGGTGCACAGGGCGTCGAACGGTGTCGCCGCCCAGACGTCCAGCCGGTCGTTGCCTGGGCGGTTGCGCAGGCGCAGCACCGCCTGACCGTCCAGCCGCACGGCCCGTGCGACGAACGCGCCGAGGTCCTCCCGCTCGACCGGGTCGGCGATCCGCAGTTCAGGCACGCCTGTCCTCCGCTTCCACCTGCCACTCGGCGAGGAAGGCGCGCTCGTCGGCGGTGAGCCGCCGCGGGCGCGCCGCCCGCAGGTCGTACGGGACCATCAACGTCTCCGCGGACGCCACCAGGACCGAGTCGTGGGCGTAGGCGGAGTAGTCGACCAGGAAGGAAGCCGCCTTCAGCTCGCGCACGGACAGCCCGACCCGCAGCGAGCCCGCCGAGTACACCAGCGGCGCGTGGTAGTCGATCGCGACCCGCGCCACCACCATGCCCTCGGCCATGCCGAGCAGGCCCTGCCTGCCCGCCTCGCCGAACAGCAGCTCCGCCCGCGCCTCTTCCAGCAGGGTAACCGTCCTGGCGTGGTTGACGTGCCCGAAGGCATCCATGTCCGACCAGCGCAGCGCCACCTCGGCTACGAACGCACCCACTCGGCTTCCTCCAATGTTCGCGCGTGCCGGTCCCGGGCGGGACCGGCACGCACCGGCTCATCGCACCATGCTGCGCAGCTGGCGGGTCGCCACCGACAACGTCGCCAGGTCCAGCCTGCCGGACTTCTTGATCTCCTCCAGCGCCGACCGCGACCGCCCCAGCCGCGAGGCGTTGGCCGCCTCCCAGCGGGAGATCTTGTCGTCCGGGCTGTCCTCCGGCTCGCTGGTCCGCAGCACGTCGATGGTGATCTCGCGCAGCGACGCGTAGAGATCGTCCCGCAGCGCCAGCCGCGCCAGCGAGTGCCACCGGTTGCCGCGTTCGAGCTCGTTGACCGCCAGCAGCATCCGCTCGACGTCGAGGTGCTCGGCCAGCGTGTAGTACAGCTCCGCGCTCTCCCGCGGGCTGCGCTCGTGGCTGACCCCGGCGTCGCGCTCGGCGAGCTCGGCGACCTCGGTGATGTCCAGCAGCGCGTAGGAGTCCAGCAGCACCGCGATCGACTCGGCCAGGTCGGTGGGCACGCCCGCGGCCACCATCCAGTCGAGCTTCTCCGCGGCGCCCTCGGCGGCCTTGCCGTGCAGCAGCCCCCGGACCGAACCGGACAGGTCGGCGACCACCGGCCGGAACCGGGCGATCTCGGCGCCGATGGCCAGCGGCTGCGGCCGGTTCGACAGCAGCCACCGCGCCGCGCGGTCGAGCAGCCTGCGGCTCTCCAGCACCATGTCGTCGGCCACCGAGCTGGGCACCGCGTTGGCGAGCTCGTCGATCCGGCGCCACAGCTCGTGCAGGCCGTAGACCTCGGTGACCACCGCGTAGGCGCGGACCGCGTCGGTGGCCGACGCGCTGATCTCCTCGGCCAGCCGGAACGCGTACGAGATGCCCGCGCCGTCCACGACCTCGTTGACCAGCAGCGTCGTGGTGATCTCGCGGCGCAGCGGGTGCGCCGGGACCGCGTCGCCGTAGCGCTCGCGCAGCGGCTGCGGGAAGTAGTCCCCGATCCGCCTGCTGAACGCGTCGGCGTCGGGCAGGTCGCTGTCGAGCACCTCGCGCTTGAGCGCCAGCTTCACGTGCGCCATCAGCGTCGCCAGCTCCGGGGAGCTGAGGCCCTCGCCGGTCTTCTCCCGCTCCCGCAGCGCCTTGGCCGTCGGCAGCGCCTCCAGCTCGCGGTCCAGGCCGTTGTTGCGCTCCAGCGAGCTGATCTGCCGGGCGTGCACCGAGACCATCGGTCCCGCGTGGGCGCGGGAGACGCCCAGCACCGCGTTCTGCCGGAAGTTGTCGGCCAGCACCAGGTCGGAGACCTCGTCGGTCATCTCGGCCAGCAGCTCGTTGCGCTGCTCGGCGCCCAGCCTGCCCTCGGCGACCAGGTGGTCGAGCAGGATCTTGATGTTGACCTCGTGGTCCGAGCAGTCCACGCCCGCCGAGTTGTCCAGCGCGTCGGTGTTGACCTTGCCGCCAGCGCGGGCGAACTCGATGCGCCCGAGCTGGGTCAGGCCGAGGTTCCCGCCCTCGCCGACGACCTTGACCCGCAGGTCCCCGCCGTTGACCCGGACCGCGTCGTTGGCCTTGTCGCCGACTTCGCCGTGGGTCTCGGAGGCGGCCTTGACGTAGGTGCCGATGCCGCCGTTCCACAGCAGGTCGGCCGGGGCCAGCAGGATCGCCTTGATCAGCTCCGCCGGGGCCAGCTGCGCCACCGACTCGTCGATGCCCAGCACCTGCCGGATGCGCGGGTTGAGCGGGATCGACTTCAGCGACCGGGACCAGACCCCGCCGCCCTCGCTGATCTTGCTGCGGTCGTAGTCGTCCCAGGTCGACCGGGGCAGCTCGAACAGCCGCCTGCGCTCGGCGAACGACACCGCCGGATCCGGGTCGGGGTCGATGAACACGTGCATGTGGTTGAACGCGGCGACCAGCTTGATGTGCTCGGACAGCAGCATGCCGTTGCCGAACACGTCACCGCCCATGTCACCCACGCCGACCACGGTGAAGTCGTCGGTCTGGGTGTTGACGCCGAGCTCGCGGAAGTGGCGCTTGACGCTCTCCCACGCGCCCTTGGCGGTGATGCCCATGGCCTTGTGGTCGTAGCCGACCGAGCCGCCGGAGGCGAACGCGTCGCCGAGCCAGAAGCCGTAGGACTTGGCCACGTCGTTGGCGATGTCTGAGAACGCCGCGGTGCCCTTGTCGGCGGCGACCACCAGGTAGGTGTCGTCGCCGTCGTGGCGCACCACCTCGCGCGGCGGGTCGACCTGTCCGCCGACCAGGTTGTCGGTCAGGTCGAGCAGGCCGGAGATGAACATCCGGTAGCAGGCGATGCCCTCGCCCAGCGCGGCCTCGCGGTCGGCGCCCGGGTCACCGGTGGGCGTCGGCGGGCGCTTGACGACGAACCCGCCCTTCGCGCCGACCGGCACGATCACCGCGTTCTTCACCGCCTGCGCCTTGACCAGGCCCAGGATCTCGGTGCGGAAGTCCTCCCGCCGGTCCGACCAGCGCAGACCACCGCGGGCGACGGAACCGAACCGCAGGTGCACGCCCTCCATCCGGGGCGAGTACACGAAGATCTCGAACTGCGGGCGCGGCTCTGGCAGCCCGGGGATCTCCTGCGGCTCCAGCTTCAGCGCCAGGTACGGCCGGGTGCCGCCGTCGACGAAGTAGTTCGTGCGCAGCGTGGCCCGGATCAGGCTCAGGTAGCTGCGCAGGATCCGGTCGGCGTCGAGGCTGGTGACGTCGTCGATCAGCTTCACGACCTCGGCGACCAGGTCGTCCTCGTGCGCGACGCGCTCGTCAGCGCCCAGCGCCGGGTCGAAGCGGACCTCGAACAGCCTGGTCAGCGCGATCGTGGTGGACCGGTGCGCGAGGATCGCGTCCTCGATGTAGTCCTGGCTGTAGTTGATGCCGGTCTGGCGCAGGTACTTGGCGTAGGCGCGCAGCACCGCGGCCTGCCGCCAGTCCAGCCCGGCGCGCAGCACCAGCGAGTTGAACCGGTCGACCTCGGCCTCGCCCTGCCAGGCCGCGCGGAAGGCGTCCTCGAACCGCTCGCGCAGCGTGTCCAGCCGCTCCGCGCCGGACTCCAGCAGGGACGGCTCCAGCCGCAGGCCGAAGTCGTAGATCCAGTACTGGCTGCCGTCCTCGGAGATGACCTCGTAGGGCCGCTCGTCGACGACCTCCACGCCCATGCTCTGCAGCACCGGCAGCACCCGGGACAGGATGACCCGCTCGCCGCCGACGTAGATCTTGAACCGGCGCTCCCCCGGCCCGGCCTCGCGCGCGGTGTAGAACGACATCCGCACGTCCCGCGGCCCGGCCAGCGACTCCAGGCGGCGCAGGTCGACCAGGCCCTCGACGGCGGTGAAGTCCTCCTTGTACGCCTCCGGGAAGGACGCCGCGTAGCGCTGCCCGACCTCGCTGATCGCCTCCGAGCCGCGCCGCAGCCGCTGCCCGTCGCGCCTGCTGTCGGGCTGCTGGGCGTCGACCTCGTCGACCATCTGGTCGTCCCAGGTGTGGATCGCGTCGCTGAGCCGCTCCTGCAGGCGGGTCAGGTCCGGCTCGACCTGGTGCTCGGGGTCGGCGTGCACCATGAAGTGCACCCGGGCCAGCATCGACTCGCCGACCCTGGTGCTGTACTCGACGCTGGTGCCGCCGAGCTCGTCGAGCAGCACCTCCTGCATCGCCAGCCGCGAGCTGGTCGTGTAGCGGTCCCGCGGCAGGTAGACCAGGCAGGAGAAGAACCGGCCGTAGGGGTCGCGGCGGACGAACGGCTTGAGCTTGCGGCGCTCGGCCAGGGCCAGCACGCCGGTGATGGTCTCCTCCAGCGTGTGCTGGTCGGTGGAGAACAGCTCGGTGCGCGGGTAGTTCTGGATCTCCTCCAGCATCCGCTGGCCGGAGTAGGACTCCAGCGGGAAGCCGGCGTTGTGGATGATCTCCCGGACCCGGCGCTCGATGACCGGGATGTCCAGCACGTTCTCGTGCAGCGCGGTGGTGGTGAACAGGCCGAGGAAGCGGTGCTCGCCGGTGACCCGGCCCGCGCTGTCGAAGGTCTTGACGCCGACGTAGTAGGGGTGCACCGCGCGGTGCACAGTGGACGGTGCGCTGGCCTGGGTGAGCACCAGCAGGTCCTTCGACAGCGCGTTGGCGCGGGCGTCCGGTCCGGCCGTCAGGGCGCGGGCGGCGACGCTGTCGGCCCGCAGCACGCCGAGGCCGGAGGCCAGCACCGCGCGCAACGCGGGCTCGTCGCCGTCGACGAGCTCGTTGTGGCGGTAGCCGAGGAAGGTGAAGTGGCCGTCGGCCAGCCAGCGCAGCAGCTGGGCGCCGTCGTGGATCTGGTCGCCCTCCAGCGGCGGCGGGGAGCTCTCCAGCGAGTCGGCCAGGCCGCGGGCGGTCTGGATCATCTTCTCGGTGTCCTCGACCACCTCGCGCACGTCGTTGAGCACGTCGACGAGGCCGTGTTCCAGCTCGTGGAGCCGGTCGGTGCCGGAGATCTGGTCGACCTCGACGAACATCCACGACTCGACCATCGCGTCGGCGGGCGGGGCGGACGGGTCCGCGCCCGGGAGCACCTCCAGCAGGTCACCGGCGACGTCGCGGCGGACGACGACGATGGGGTGGACGATGCGCTGCACCTCGGCGCCGTCCCGGCCCAGCTCCGCGATCACCGAGTCGACCAGGTAGGGCATGTCGTCGGTGACGATCTGCACCACGGTCGCCGGGTTCTGCCAGCCGTCATCGGCACGGGTGGGGTTGAAGATCTTGACCACCGGCCGTCCGGCGACCCTGGTCGCGGCCAGCTGGCGGTGCGACCGCAGCGCGCCGACCAGGTCGGCGGGCTCGTCGTCGACGAGTTCGTCGGCCGGGACGTGGCGGTAGTAGGTCCACAGCAGCTCGGCGAGCTCCGGAGCGGACTCGACCGCCCGGTCCAGCAGGCGGTTGCGGGTCCGCTCGGGGGTCTCGGAAGGTCCGGCAGATGGTTGTTCGCGGTTCAACTGTCCGGGATTCGAGGTCATCTTCAGGCAGCTCCATGCTTGACGGCACCTCGTTGTGCCAACACGAGTTCCACCCTAAGCCTGCCAGGTCCTGGGCGGAGCGGAGGGCGAACGGGCGTCCAATCGATGACGGTGAGCGAAATGATCAGTAACCCTGCGGAGTCCAGGACTGCGGATCACCTGTGGCGCTGTCGATCGCGGCCCGCCGGTGCCGGGCGGGCGGAGCGGTCAACTCACTGTCCGATGTGGACGAACGGGGGGTGGCGGGGGCGGCGTGGGCACCCGTGATTCCAGCCACACCGGACTCAGCGTGTCCGGCCGGTGACGCTCCGGACCGGCGGGACTCGGCCTCGCTGCGGCGGCCGTTCTCGTAGGCGACGAGCGCCTCGGCGAGGAGGTCGGCGAGCCCGATCTCGCCGACTGGCTCGTCCCTGGCCGCGCGCTCGCCGACCTCCCGCAGGGCCGGGAGGTCGGCGACGGGAGCGGGCGGTGGTTCCGGCGGCGCGAACTCGGGGTGGGTGGCTTCTGCCTGGGGCTCGGGGTCGGCGGGGGGCTCCGAGCCGGGGGCGGCTGCCGAAGCGGACATCGGCGGAGCGGAAGCCGGGTCCGAGTCACCGAGCGAAGCGAACCCGGAGTCGGCGGTGGACGGACCGGAGCCCGAGGTCGCGGTGTCCGCAGTGGAACTGGACCGGCCGAGCCCGAAGTCGAAGGGCCAGCGCTCGGAGCTGCCTGCGTTGCTGGAACCGGCGGTGCCCGCGCTGCCGGCCGGAAGGTCCGGAGAAGCGGGAGAGTCGAAAGAAGAAGGGGAGCCGAAGGAAGCGGCGGAGTCGAAGGGAGGGGCGGAGTCGAACTCGAAGTGAGCCTCGTCGTCAACGTCGTCGGGCTCGGCGTGCCGAGCGCGCCGACGGCCGCCCGAACGCCCGGACGGCCGCGCGTCCTCCAATAACTGGAGGGCGGCCCGGATCTCGGCCAGCGACTTGCCGCGAGACCTCCGGCCCCCCTCGTGCCGCGCCTCCGGCTCAGCGGCGTCGGCGGGTCCGGAGCCCTGCTCGTCGAAGCTCGGCCACCCGGCGGCGTGCGCGGCGAGCCCGGTCCGCTCACCGGATTCCCGTGGCGGAAGCGAAGATTCGCGCGCGGGCTCCGGGAGAGCCGGTTCGGACTCCGCCGGGACCGCGATGACCGGCATGATCGCCGTGACGTCCGGCGCCTCCGGCTCCGACGGTGCTCGCAGGCCCAACGGATCCTGCAAGCGCGCCGGGTCCTGCGAGCTCGACGGCTCAAGTGGGCTCGACGGCTCCCACGAGCCCAACGAAGCCTGCGAGCCCAACGGCTCGTGCAAGCTCGACGGCTCCTGAGGCCCCGACGATTCCCGCGAGCCCAACGGCTCCCGCAGGCCAAACGACTCCTGGGCGCTCGACGGCCCCCGCGAGCCCGGCTCCCGAAGGCTCGACGGCTCCTGAGGTGCCCGGTCCCACCCCGGCCACGCGGCGACTTCGGGCTCGGTCGGCTCGTCGGGGAACGAGAAGCTCGACGCGGCCGACGAGGTCTGGTCGTACGCGGGGAAGTCCGGCAGCTCGGTCTCCTGCTCGGCCGAGTGCGACGAAGCTGGGTATGACGAGGCTGGGTATGACGAGACGGGGTGCGCGGGCGCGGGATACGACGCCGCGGAGTCGTCGCGCACGCTCGACTCCGCCTCGCGCTGGGCCTTCGCGAACCGCTCGGCCTCGCGCTCGTGCTGCTCGGTGTTCCTGCTCGTCAGCGTCGCCATCAGCCTGCGCGCGGCGTCGCGGATGTCGCTGTCGCCGGAACGGTGGCTGTCGTCAGACACGTGACTGTCGCCAGACCAGTCGCTGTCGCCAGCCCAGTCGGTGTCGCCGGACCGATGGCGGGACGGCGCCGGTTCGGCGGGCTCCGCCGACGCGGCGGACGGCGCTGGCCTGGCGGATGACGCTGGCCTGGCGGATGGCGCTGGGCCCGAGGGGGGTGCTGGCTCGGCGGACGGCCTTTGCTCGGCGGACGTCCTTGGCTCGGCGGACGGCATCGGCCCGGCGGACGGCGCTGCCTTCGGTTCGCCGCCCATCAGGACCGCGCTCAGCTGCTCAGCGGCTAACCGCGCCGCAGCCAGCCCTCCCCCGGGACGACCCGCGGTGGGCGTTTGGGCCGCCGAACGCACTCCTGCCTCCGAGCGCACTCCTGCCGCTGACCACTCTCCTGCCACAGGCCGCTCTCCTGCCGACGACCGCTCCGCAGGCTCCGATCGCTCTCGCGTCGCCCGGTGCTCTCCCGCCGCTCGGCGTTGGTCGGCCACTCCGTGCTCGCCAGCCATTCGGGACTCGCCAGCCACTCGAGACTCGTCGGCCAAGTGCTCGCCAGCCACTCGAGATTCGCCAGCTATTCGAGCCTCGTTGGCCACTCGAGCCTCGCTGGCAACTCGGGGCTCGCTGGCAACCGACCGCTCCACAGCCGCCCGCCGCTCCGCGCGAGACCCCGGCGCAGGCGCGCTTTCCGCCGCTCCCGCACGCGATTCCACGGCGGGGGAAAACGATTCCACTGCGGGCGAAGGCGCGGCGGATGCAGGAGAAGGCGCGGCAGATGCGGGCGAAGGCGCGGCGGAAGCCTGGGGCCACTCCTGAGGTTCGGCCTCGGGTTCCTTCCGCCTGCGGCGTCGCGGGCGTCGGCCCGCGTCCCCGGCTTCGGCGAGCTGCTGGTACCGCGCCGCGCCGAATTCCGGGAACTGCCCCGAAGAAGCAGGCGGGGTCTGCGCCGCAGAACCAGGCTGAGACCGGCTGTGCGGCGTCGAAGTGGACGGTCCCGGTGCGGGCTGCCGCCGCTGGACCGGCAGCTGCTGGTACGCGGGCGCGGGCAGGTCTGCGCCCACCAGCGCGGGGAACTCCTCCAGCAACCGCAACCGGGCACTGTGCACGGCCGCCCGCCACCGGCGATCGGCCGCGTACGCACGGCGCAGAGCAGTCAGCGCTTCGGTCAGTTCCTCGGCCCGCTCGTGGATGTTGGACAGTGCGCCCAGCGTCTCCGCGAGCAGCCCGTCCAGCTTGTGCCGCTCGGCGATCGCGACCCCGTCGTTGAGGACCTGGACCGCGAGCCGGTGCGCGCCTTCCGGCTGGTACACCCGGGTGGCCAGCGCCAGCCGCAGCCAGCCCGAGGGGCCGGCCGCTGCTGCGCGAACCGGTCGGCCCAGCACGTCCGCCGCCGCTTCGACCGCCTCGGCGCTGCGGCCGAGTTCGAGCAGCGACTGCACCCGTTCCAGCACCAGCCGGGCGTGGATCTCACCGGAGTCAGCGGCCGGGTCACCGAGCCGTTCCAGCAGCTCCAGTCCGCCGTCGGCCGTGGCCACCGCCTCCAGGAACTGCCCCTGCCTGCGGTGGTGCCCGGCGCGGGCGGTGCTGACGCGGGCGCGCAGGATCCGGTTGGTGTCGCGGCTCAGCTCGGTCGCCGCAGCGTAAAGCCGTTCGGCTTCGTCGAGCGCGTCGGCCCGTTCGCTGTCGGTGCGATGCGCGGGTAACGCCGCCGCGAGCGCGAGCAGCGCGTGCGCCCGCACCAGCGGCTCCAGCTGCTCCCGGTCCAGGACCGGACGCAGCACCCGGACCGCGACCTCGTGGCTGCCCGCGCTGCGGGCGCAGTACGCCAGCTCCACCCGCAGCTCGGCCGCCAGGTCGGACTCTCCCGTCGACTCAGCGTCGCGGACCGCACCGATGGCCCGGCCGGTCGCGGACACACCGCGACCGAGCCGGTTCGTCGCGAACAGCGCCAGCGCCTCGGCGCGCAGCCGCACGGCACGGTCACCCGTGCGCCTGGCTTGCGCCACCGCCCGGTCGCTGAGCACCAGGGCCAGCTCTGGCACCCGCCAGCGCATCTGCCGCGCGGGGTCGAGCAACTCCAGTGCCGCACCGCCGGGTGGGGATCCCTGCACGCTGCCGGCCAAGGCGCCTCCCAGTTCAGCCCCGAGTCAACTTCCGGTGGGTCACGCGATGCGGGCGGGCGGCCTCCTGGCCGAGCCGCTCGATCTTGTTCTTCTCGTAGCCCTCGAAGTTACCCTCGAACCAGAACCACTTGGCCGGATTCTCGTCATCTCCCTCCCACGCGAGGATGTGGGTGGCGACGCGGTCGAGGAACCAGCGGTCGTGCGAGATCACCACGGCGCAGCCGGGGAACTGCTCCAGCGCGTTCTCCAGCGAGCTCAGCGTCTCGACGTCGAGATCGTTGGTCGGCTCGTCCAGCAGGATCAGGTTGCCGCCCTCCTTGAGCGTCAACGCCAGGTTCAGCCGGTTGCGCTCACCACCGGAGAGCACGCCCGCGGGCTTCTGCTGGTCCGGGCCCTTGAAGCCGAACGCGCTGACGTAGGCGCGCGACGGCATCTCGACCTGGCCGACCTGGATGTAGTCCAGACCGTCGGAGACGACCTGCCAGACGTTCTTGTCCGGGTCGATGTTGGCCCGGTTCTGGTCCACATAGGACAGCTTGACGGTGTCGCCGACCTTCACCGTGCCCGAGTCCGGCTGCTCCAGACCGACGATGGTCTTGAACAGCGTCGTCTTGCCGACACCGTTGGGGCCGATGACACCGACGATGCCGTTGCGCGGCAGGTTGAACGACAGCCCGTCGATCAGCTGGTTGTCGCCGAAGCCCTTCTCGAGGTCGTCGACCTCGACCACGACGTTGCCCAGGCGGGGCCCCGGCGGGATCTGGATCTCCTCGAAGTCGAGCTTGCGGGTCTTCTCCGCCTCCGTGGCCATCTCCTCGTAGCGCTCCAGCCGGGAACGCGACTTGGTCTGGCGGGCCTTGGCGTTGGAGCGGACCCACTCCAGCTCGTCCTTCAGGCGCTTCTGGAGCTTGGCGTCGCGCTTGCCCTGCACGGCCAGCCGCTCGGCCTTCTTCTCCAGGTAGGTCGAGTAGTTGCCCTCGTACGGGTAGGTGCGACCGCGGTCGAGCTCCAGGATCCAGCCCGCGACGTTGTCCAGGAAGTACCGGTCGTGGGTGACGGCGAGCACGGCGCCCGGGTAGTTGGCGAGGTGCTGCTCCAGCCACAGCACGCTCTCGGCGTCCAGGTGGTTGGTCGGCTCGTCCAGCAGCAACAGGTCGGGCTTGCTGAGCAGCAGCTTGCACAGCGCGACCCGGCGCCGCTCTCCCCCGGACAGGTGCTTGACCTCGGCGTCGGGCGGCGGGCAGCGCAGGGCGTCCATCGCCTGCTCCAGCTGGGAGTCCAGCTCCCAGGCGTCGGCGTGGTCCAGGTCCTCCTGGAGCTTGCCCATCTCCTCCATCAGCTCGTCGGAGTAGTCGGTGGCGAGCTGCTCGGCGATCTCGTTGAAGCGGTTGAGCTTCACCTTGATCTCGCCGACGCCCTCCTCGACGTTGCCGAGGACCGTCTTCTCCTCGTTCAGCGGAGGTTCCTGCTGCATGATGCCGACGGTGTAACCGGGCGAGAGGAACGCCTCACCGTTGTTCGGCTGGTCGAGTCCCGCCATGATGCGCAGCACCGTCGACTTGCCGGCGCCGTTGGGGCCGACAACGCCGATCTTGGCGCCCGGGTAGAACTGGATGGTCGCGTCATCGAGGATGACCTTGTCCCCGTGCGCCTTGCGCACCTTTTTCATGGTGTAGATGAACTCGGCCATGGGACGAATCGTAGTTGCGCCCCGTGCCGGACCCTTCACCGCGGTCACCCATCGGACCGCTGCCGCCGCCTCCTCCGGACCGCACCCTTCGCACCACCTCCTTCCGATCGGTGTCGGTCCTGGTCAGGCCGTGATCGCCGGGGCGGCCGGCCCCCGCGGCTCGGGTACGCCGCAAGCCCGTGCCTGCCGCTGCCGGCAGCGGCCGATCCGACCGGTCCGGTCAGCGGAGGTGCTGTCGTGGTGACGGGACGCACTCGGCACCGACGCGAACATCTGGAACATCGCCGTTCTCCTTCCGCAGCCGCCGGATCCCCTTGACCCGGCCCGAGATCCAGCTTGCTACGGGAAGAACACGGATTGCGAGCCCAGTTTCACGCTCTGTGGACAAACCAGGTGCCTGTGGATAACTCACCGCTCCTGACGCGGCTCGCCCTCGGCCATCCGCTTGAGCATCTCGTTGTAGGCGGTGAGATCGGCGTCGCCGTCGGCATCGGCCTTGCGGTCCATCCGCCGCGCCGCGCGGTTGTCCGCCCGGGACCACTGGATCAGCAGCGCAAGCATCACGACGATCAGCGGGACCTCGCCGGAGGCCCACGCCAGCCCGCCGCCGAGCCGCTGGTCGGCGAGCAGGTCGGTCATCCACGGCAGGTCGAGGCTGCGGTAGAAGTTCGCGCCGATGACCGTCGACGACATCATCAGGGCGATGCCGAAGAACGCGTGGAACGGCATCGAGGCGAACACCATGCCGACCTTGCCCAGCGCGGGCAACGGCCTCGGCGCCGGATCGACCCCGATCACCGGCCAGTAGAAGACGTAGCCCACCAGCAGGAAGTGCGCGTTCATCGCCAGGTGCGCCCAGTGCTGGCTGAGCGCGATGTCGAACAGGCCGGAGAAGTACAGCGCGTAGAACGAGCCGACGAACAGCACCAGGGCGATGATCGGGTTGGTCAGCACCCTGGTCAGCGGCGAGTGCAGGAACGCCAGCAGCCACTCGCGGACGCCCGGGGGCCGTCCCTTGCCCGCGGGCTTGAACACCCGCAGCGCCAGCGAGGTCGGTCCGCCCAGCACCAGCAGCGGCGGGGCGAGCATCGACATCAGCATGTGCTGGCCCATGTGCACGCTGAACACCCCGGGGGCGTACTTGCCGACCCCGGCCGAGGTCGCAACCAAGATCGTCGCGCAGCCGCAGAGCCAGGCGACCGTGCGCCCGACCGGCCAGGCGTCGCCCCGCGCGCGCAGCCTGCGCACGCCGACCAGGTAGAGCACGGCCAGCGCAAGTGCCAACGTGCCGTAGACCAGGTCGAAGCGGACGTCGAACAGCAGCCGCAGCAGCGTCGGCGGGGCGTCGAGCGGATAGCCGATCAGCAGCTCGGTCTTGCCCGGGACCGCGCCGATCTCGGACGGTGGCGGGGTGCGCCCGAGCGCGACCGCGACGCCGATCGTCGCGAACATCACCAGGACCTCGACCGCGCCCAACCGCACCAGGGATCCGCTGCCCTCGTCGATGCGCGCCACCGCGCGCCGCCGCTGGAAGTAGCCGAACGCGCCCAGCGCCAGCAGGCCCGCGATCTTCAGCAGCACCAGCAGTCCGTAGGTGGTCGTGAAGACGTCGGCGAGCGGCACCCGGACCAGGGCGTTGATGACGCCCGAGAGGGCGAGCGCGATCCAGCACACCAGCGCGATCGCCGAGTACCGGCGGGTCACCAGCCCGAGGTGGGCACCGCGGCGCGCGGCGTGCGCGAGCAGCGCGACCAGGCCGCCGACCCACAGCGCGGCGCCGAAGAGGTGGAACAGCAGGCTGTTGGTGGCGATGTCGTGGGCGCCGCCGCTGGCGGAGTGACCGGTCGCGATCACCGGGAACAGCGCCGCCAGCGAGCCTGCGAACAGCACCGTCGTCCAGCCCCAGGACAGCACCACGCGGCAGGCGAGCGCGAGCACGAACGCGATCAGCGCGGTCAGCGTCCACGCCTTGGCCTCTTCCAGCGCGTCGATGAGGCCGAACAGCACTTCGGTGTCGAGGACCTCGTGCACCGGGCGCCCGGTGGCGTCGGCCGCGGTGAACGCGACCATCAGCACCGCCCCGACGCACCAGACACCGGCCGCCCAGCCCGCGGCGCGCACGGCGGCGTAGCCGTCGGCGGCGAGCGCACCGGAGCGCTTCGCGGGGATGCCGAAGGCGGCCAGCAGCAGCGAGCCGATGCAGACGACCGCGGCGGATTCGGCGAGCACGCGCACGACCGGCAGGCCGTAGTGCGTGACCGGGCCGGGATCCGGCAGGCCGTAGATCGTGTAGGCGTCGCTCGCGGAGACCGCGGTCAGCGCTGCGGCGACCAGCGCGGCCAGCACACCGGCGGTGGCGACCAGCACGCCCACCACGCCGGATCCCGCTCGCCCGCCTTGGGTGGAGGTGGCCTCGGATGACACGCACCGAGCGTAACCGGCGAGCCGGAGGCACCAGGTGGGAGGCGGTGGCCGAGCGCCGTGGTCGGGCAGATGCGGCGACGCTACGGTGAACCCCGTGAACCTCACCCGCAGCAGCCGCGCGCTCACCCTTCCCATCGGGCTCGCGTCTGTGCTCAGCGGGTGCGCGATGGCGATCCCGGGCGAGCCGATCCCGGCGGCGGGCTTCCAGGACTCCGAGCGGACGTCCGCACCGGCGGCCGACGTCCGCATCCCGCAGCCCCGGCGGACCGACGTGGACCCGTGCGCACTGCTCGCGCCCGAAGACCTCGCGCTGGCCGGCGGAGCGACCGGCCCGCCCCGGCCGGGCAATCCCACCCCGCGGACCTGCTCGCACCCGGTCGGCGGCGGTCCGCAGGACGCCGCGGCGGCGGGCTACCACGTGCCGCTCGCCGAGGCCGCGGCCCGGCAGTCCCGCGGTGTGCCGGTGGACATCGAGGGGTACTCGAGCTGGCTCTACTGCGAGTACATCGAGGCGCACCAGACGTGCACCGCGACCACCGCGGTGCGCCGGGACCAGACGCTGGTGACCCTGCTGTCGAAGCAGGGCGCGACCGCCGCCGACACCTCCGACCAGCTGTTCCGGCTCACGAAGGCCGCGCTGGGCAGGCTCCCGGCGGCCTGATCGCTGTCGATCGGCTTGCCGTTCGATACCGGCTCGGCAACGGTGCTGCGTCGGTACCTCGCCGACCCCGACCTACCGCTACCCTGCTTCCTGCAGTTCGGAGAGCTGTGCGGGCCCCCATAGCTCAGCTGGATAGAGCAAAGGACTTCTAATCCTTAGGTCGCAGGTTCGAGTCCTGCTGGGGGCGCCACCAGGCAAAATAAAACAAGAGGGTAGTGCACAGCGTATAGCGAGCAAGGAATTTTCCGACTTAATGTCGGGTCATGCCAACTACTCAGGACTCGCAGAGTGACGCGCCCGACGACCTCGGCGAGCTGCTGACGGACTGGCGGCGCCACCTGCGCGCCACGAACACCGCGCCGAGCACGATCGACTCCTACCTGAGCACCGGCGAGGAGTTCGTGGGGTTCCTCGTCGACCTCGAGGTGACGACCTCGGCCAGCGCGATCACCCACGAGCACATGAGGACTTCATCGTCCACCTTCAAACGCGGCCGAACCAGCGCACCGGCAAGCGGCTGTCGGATGCGACGGTGGCCAGGCACTACCGCTCGTTGCAACAGCTGTTCCGGTGGCTCCACGAGGTCGAAAAGGGGATCTCCTCCAACCCGTTCGACCGGTTGAAACCGCCGCAGGTCCCCGAGCAGCCGGTGCCGCTGGTCTCCGACGACGCCATCAACGCGTTGTTGGCGACGTGCAAGGGCCCCAGCTTCGAGGACCGCCGGGACCATGCGTACATCCGGTTGCTCGTCGACTCGGGGCCGCGGGCCGGAGAGATCACGCCACTGGATGTCGACGACCTCGATTTCAACACCGACGTCGCGGATGTGATGGGCAAAGGCCGCCGCGCCCGAGCCATCCCGTTCGGGAACAAGACGGGCAACGCACTGCGCCGGTACATCCGGGCGCGAGCGCGCCACCCGCAGGCGGCCGGGACCAAGCGGCTGTGGATCGGCAAGCAGGGCCCGATGACCGAATCGGGCATGGCGCAGATCCTTCGCAGGCGCGCCAAGCAGGCGGGCATCATGCACATCTACCCGCACCTGATGCGGCACCTGTTCTCGCACAACTACTTGGCCGCCGGCGGCCGGGAGCAAGACCTCATGCGGTTGAACGGGTGGAAGTCCATCCAGATGGTCGGGCGCTACGGGAAGTCGGCCGCCGACGAGCGGGCACGTGCCGCCTACCGGCAGGCCGCGGTGGGCGACACCAAGTACTGAGTGCCTACGGGGCTGCCCAGGCGTCTGCGCAGGTCTCGAAGCCTGATCAGATCGATGATCGCGGAGTGATCCTCCGCTACGCTCGTTGACACCTCCCGCCGGAGGACGGCCCCCGGGGACGCTCGGGGGCTTTCGGCGGGGTCCGGCGGATGAGGTGATCACGATGCACGCTGACGAACTCGCGGGCCTGTCGATCGGTGCCCGCATTCAAGCCATCCGGGAACGCCAGGGGAAGACTCGGCCCGTCGTCGCGGGTCTGGTGGGACGGTCCGCTCAGTGGCTCAAAGACGTGGAGCGCGGTCGCAGACTGCCGCCGCGCTGGGACATGCTGGTCGCTCTTTCGGGCGTGTTGAACGTCGACGTGGCGACCCTGACCGGGTCCGGTGGAATTCCCGCCGTGCTTGAACGCCGTGCGGGCCATCCGGTCGTCGCCGACCTGCGCGAGGCCATCGAGGTCGCACAGCTTCAACTTCCGGACGGTCCGGAGCCAGATGTGCAGGCATTGTTGACCCGCGTTGCCGACGCCTGGCACCTCTGGCACACCTCGCCGACGCCACGTGCTTCGGCCGGTTCTGTCCTCCCGCAGATCATCCGGGATGCACGCCGCGCCGCCCGAGTCACCAGCGGCAAGGAGCGCCGTACGGCGCATATGGTGTTGGCTTCCGCATACGCGCTGGCCGAACAGGTGCTCGCCTGGGTGTCGGACTCGGCGCTGCTGTGGCTGTCTGCGGATCGGTGCATGGCGGCGGCCGAGGAATCCGACCAGCCTGAGGCGCTGGCCGGGGCCGCGTGGGTACTCGGGAACGTGTGGCGGGCGACCGGCCGGGAGGAGGACGCCTACCGACTCGCTGAAGACGCGGCCCACCTGCTGGAGCCGTTCCTTGCGGACGGCAAGGACAGCACCCGGGCCTTGTGGGGGTCGGTGAAGCTGCACGCCGCGATCACCGCGGCCCGCATGGGCGAAGCGGGCAACGCCTTGCACGCGCTGGACCGGGGCGACGAGATGGCGCAGAAGATGCCGCAGGGCTACACGCATCCGTGGACGCTGTTCGGCCCGGCCAACGCGCAGTTGACAGGGGTCAGCGTGCACGTGGATATGCGGAAGTCAGCGGCGGCCCTCGAACGCGCTGACGCCGTCGATCCCGACTCGGTCCCCTCGGTCGACCGACGAGCCCGGTTGTGGTTGGAGATGAGCCGCAGCTACCACCAGAAGAAGGACCATCTCGCCGCACTGCAAACGTTGCAGCGGGCGGCGGACATCTCCGAGGAATCCATGCGCTGCCACCCACTCAGCCGCGGGATCGCCGGGGAACTCGTCACGAGTGGCGGGCGCTTGGTGGAGCGCGACGCTCGGCACCTGGCGACTCGCCTGGGGCTCACCGTGTAACCCCCTGCCCAGGGGTGCACTCTGCACCCCTTCACGCAGGGTCATGATCTGCAACCCTCGCGACCGCTCATCGGCGCGAGGGTTGTTTTATGCCGCAACCACTTCTGATCGTCTTCGCCGTGCTGGCGTTGGGCTTCGCGCTCGGGTGGGCGTCCTTGCTGGGGTGGCTACCGGACTTTCGCAACGCATCCGCCGACCAGGCAGACATCGAGGACGACTGGCAGGAGGCGGCGCACCGTGCACTCTTCCGAGATTGATCACTTGTTGGCCGAGCTGCGTCGCCAGTCGTGGGGTGTGTGGGTGTTCGGTCCGAAGACCGGTCCCGATGTCGTGGCGGCGGTGCGCTGGTGGCCGGCCTGTGCCGACGTGGTGATGCTGCGCGGCGAGCAGGACGCCACCGCGTTCCGCACGTCGGCCACGCCGGGTTCTGATCCGTTCGCTCCCGAGTTGGTGTCGTGGAAGTACCACTCGTCGGCGGTATGGACCCTCCGGGCGGCGCTCGGGCTTCCCGAACCGGGACACACCCAGGCTCCCATCGCGGTCCTACAACCGGACCGGCTGTGCTTCCTGCCCCCGAACCTGGGTCGGCCCTTCACCTACCGGCCCAGGTCAACCGTCGGCGATTGGCCGCGCACGGCCCAGCCGGTCCCCCACTGATTCCCGCGTTGAGAGGCGACGCGGGACGGCCGGGCCAGCACACCCCGTTGCACTGGCCCGGCCACCAACCACGAGCTGGAAAGGCAGAAGCGATGGACGTTCTGATCGTGGTGTTCGGCGTCACCGCCATCGCGGCGGCGGTGTGGTGGGCGAGGCGCTGTTGCACGGAGCCGGAAAGCGCCGAAAGAACAGGATCAGCGCCGGAGCTGGCCGAGTACGTCGAGGCCGAGCCTGCCGACGTCCAGCTTCAGCGGTGCGGACAGGTCACGTTCCGCGGCGACCTCGCCGACGACATGCAGACCGAGATCCTGCCGCTGCCACGCGAGTTCCTGCCTCGGGAGGACGAGAAGCCGAACCTCCTGCTGCTGCAACGCCTTCTGGCAGGCGTGAAGCGGCTCTAGGTCCGGCCCGGTGTCTGCGAGCCCCCCGACAGGCACCAGGTCGTCCGGCTGGTCGGTGCACCGCCCGCAGGCGCGCCGTCCGGCCGGTTCCCAGGTCGACCGACGAGAAGAACACCGGGGAGGTGATCAGTGGAGCCAGAACCGCAGCCAGGGCCGGAACCGCAACCGGAGCCGGAAAGGACGTCGCCGCCCACACGGGAGTCGACGTCCGACGAAGACGCCAAGCGGTACGCGAGAGCGGAAATCAAGCGCTACATGCGCAATATGCCCGGTTACTGATCGACGATCGACCACTATGGACATAGAGGAATAGGACGGTATGGCTGACAACCCGGAACCCGACGACACCGAGCAGGACAGCAGCGGCGAAGGTGAGCCCTGGTACGACGCGAACGGCGTCCCGCACTGGGAAGGAGTCGGGCCGCAACTCTGACTCGCTGGCCGGGCAGCGTCGAGTGACGTTCCAGCTGCCTGGTCAGCTTCTCAGGGCCCCGGCGCGGCACAGCCGCGCACGGCCGCTGTGATCGGGTCGACGAGCGGCACGACGCCGCAACCGATCCCACCGCGCCGGGGTCCTGCCGCGCCCGGCGGAGTTGGCCGTCGCTGTGCGGTACCGCGCCGGACCGCCACCCGCCTAGAGGTACACGCTCCGGTGGAACGCGCCGAGGATCACCAAGAAAAGTACGGAAGAGAAGGGGATGGCAGCATGAGTGCACCGGTCACCGCGTTCGGGTTGGAAGTCGCCGCCCGCAAGCCGATTCCGGTCAGCGAGGTCGATCTGACCCGGCTGGTCTTCGACCCGGAGCGGCAGATCATGCTCACGCCAGGCGACAACGGGGTGGACACGCCGTGGTGCCGGCACTCCGACGGGCAGACGACGACCAACTCCAACGCCGATGGGCACCAGGGCCCCGAGACCGACTCGGATTGGACCGAGGACTGATCCCGTGGCGGTACTCGTCCTGACCCAGCGTTTCGACGCCACGGCGGATGTGGTGATCGACGAACTCAACCAGCGCGGCGTTCCGCTCGTGCGCGCGGATCTCGGTGATCTCACCGTGTCCGCCGAGCTCGACGGCGCACGCTGGTCCGGGGTTCTGGCCACCGGCCATCACGCGGTGAAGATCGACGACGTGACGGGCCTTTACTACCGGCGCCCCACCAACCCGACCGCGCCCGAAGGTGCGAGCAGGGATGCCGCCCAGTGGATCGAAACCGAACAGCGGTGGGGGCTGCGAGGTCTTCTCGCAGCCTTCCCCGCACCGCGTGGGTGAACTGGCCCCCTGCGGTGCACGCCGCCGAGCACAAGCCCTACCAGCTCGCCCAGGCCGCCGAGGCGGGCCTGGCCGTCCCGGACACCCTGATCACCAACGATCCGGAGCAGGCCGCCGAATTCGCCGAGCGCACGCACCCAGTGCTCTACAAGCCGTTCCGGGGAAACCCGGTGGAGACCAACGGGGAACCGCAGCTGTTCTACGCCACCGAGGTCACCCCGGAGCAGTGCCGCGCCGAGTCGGTACGGGTGGCCCCGATCCTGTTGCAGCGCAGCATTGACAAGGCATTTGACGCGCGCGTCACGCGGGTGGACGGGCAGGTGTTCGCGGTTGCCCCGCACACCGACACCGGTGCGGTGCCGCTGGACTGGCGGGTCGATCACGGGGCGAACACCTGGCACCACGTCGAGATACCGGCCGAGGTGCGGGCCCGCCTGGTGATGCTGCTCGATCGCCTCGGCCTGCGGTTCGCCGCGTGTGACTTCTCCGTCGACCACGACGGCCGATGGTGGTTCCTGGAGGCAAACCCGGCGGGTCAATGGGCCTGGGACCACCCGGTACGTGATCAGATCACCACCGCGCTCGCCGAGCCCTCACCCAGGAGACACCGTGACCACCACGACCGAAACCGAAGCACTGCGGGCCCAGCTCGTCACCCAGCTCACCACCGACGGCTACCTCCGCGACCCCGCCTGGATCGCCGCGTTCAGCGACACACCCCGCGGCCTGTTCGTCCCGTACTACTTCGAACCGCGCACCGACCGGCCCGGATGGCGACTGCTGGAGCGCACCGACGAATGGCGCGACGGGGTCTACCGCAACACCGCGCACGTCACCCAGATCGACAACAACCCGGACGGGGTGAACGCCGCGCGGCGCGGTGACACCGTCAGCGGGCAGCCGACCTCGTCCAGCTCGGCACCATCGCTGATGGCGCTGATGCTCGAAGCCCTCGACGTCCACGACGGGCACCGGGTGTTGGAGATCGGCACCGGCAGCGGCTACAACGCCGCCTTGCTCTGCCACCGATTGGGCAGCGAGCGCGTCGCCAGCGTCGACGTCGACCCCGTGCTGGTCGACCTCGCCCACGACCGACTCGCCAAGCTCGGCCACACCCCCCACCTGGCAGCCGTCGACGGCCGCGACGGCTGGGCCGAGCACGCACCGTTCGACCGCATCATCGCCACCGTCGGAGTGGAACGCGTTCCCGCCGAATGGATCGGGCAGGCCCGTCCCGGCGGCATCATCCTGGCCCCGCTGACCGTCGGAGGGCTGCTCGCCCGGCTCACCGTCGACCACGACGGCCGGGCCGAGGGCACATTCCTGCCGGACGCCGGCATGTTCATGCCCACCCGCGACACGCAGCTGCCCGCCGCTACCATCCCGCACCGGGACGCTGCCGCCACCGAACCCGAACCCACCAACCTCGCAGTGGAGGTCGCCACGGGGCGGGAGTTCGAGTTCTTCGCCGCCCTGCACACCGGCCCCTACAGCCGGATCGGGTTCACATCCACCGACGGCTCGACACCGGAAACCTGGCTCATCCGCCCCGACGGATCATGGGTCTGCCACACCACCCCAGAGCCCGGCCAGCACCTCGTTCGCCAAGGCGGCCCCGCCCGGCTGTGGGACACCATCGAGCACGCCCACAAGCAATGGCAAGCGCTCGGCAGCCCGGCCCGCGAACGCCTCGGCCTCACCGTCGACGCCGGGAAACACCGCGTGTGGCTCGACAACCCCTCGAACGCAGTCCTCGACCTCGACTGAACCGCCAGCGCGAAGGAACGACGAACGCGCCCCACGCCGAACCCGACCAGTGCTAACGGCGTGGGGCGTCGGCGTGGGTGCTGGTCTTTCCGGGCGGGGGCATCGTGGCGGAGCCGGATCGCGTCTGCGGGCACCCACGTGGTGTGCGGCATGCCTCCGTCGCTGCCACCGCCGCGCCGGATGGTGAACCGGACCGCGGCGATCCACGCGCCGGTCGTGGTGCGCAACCATCCGGTTTGCTCGCCGGGACCTCGGCCTGCACGTCCCAGCCTTCGGGGAACGGGCGGATCGTCGCCGGGCACGGGAAGAGGTGGGCGAGGTCGACCCGCACCGGCCGTGGCTTTCTGAATTGGTGGTCGTCGCCGCGCTTCCGCGGAGCGCCGATGCCGCTGCCTTCCTACTCACAGGAGTTCGACGGCCCAATCTCGACCCTCGCCGGGCCACTAGCGACCAACACGACGCGTCGATCCTGACCATGTCCAGGTTGTAAAGCCAGCTGCGATCCTCGTCGGCCGCGAGCGGCCGACGCCACGTCCAGGGTCAGGGTGGACTCGATCGCCCCGGCATCGTTGCGATCCTCGTCGGCTGCGAGCGGCCGACGCCACATTGGACGGCGTCGAGATCGAGTTCCTGTCGGTGCTGTTGCGATCCTCGTCGGCTGCGAGCGGCCGACGCCACACACCCCTGTTCCAACCGCCTGCCACGCCGTAGGAGTTGCGATCCTCGTCGGCTGCGAGCGGCCGACGCCACTGGATCCAGGAGTCCTGCAGGGCCTGCTCGACCTCGTTGCGATCCTCGTCGGCCGCGAGCGGCCGACGCCACAACAGCTCCCGCACCTCGCCCATCACCGACGACCAGTTGCGATCCTCGTCGGCCGCGAGCGGCCGACGCCACCCTGCGAGAACAGGGATGTTGGTGTCCATGGCGCTGGAATGTTACCCAACCGTGTCCGACACGCCCGGCTCCCACTTGGGGAGGCCATGGTGTGTCGTCGGACGCTTGGGTCTCCGAGGAGGTGTCCCGGCTAGTAGATGAGCGGGGTGTCGTGGGGTGCTGGGGGTGAGTGGCCGAGGGGTTCGGCTTTGGTGAAGGTTCCAGCGTTAAGCCGGTAGACGCGAATACTGTCCTGCCTGGGGTCGATGACCTCCAGTAGACGCCTGCGCATGAGTTCCCAGTCCACCTCGGTGCAGACGACCTCGAACACCGACTGCTGGACTCGGAGCCCGTAGGCTTCGCAGACCTTCGCGACTCGACGCAGGCGCCGCGCGCCAGCGGGCGTGGTGGTGTCGACGTCGTAGGTGATGAGCAGTTCCATGTCAGCCTGCCACCCAGGGCGTGTAAGCGGGTTGGTCTCCGCGGAGGTAGCGGGCGAAAAGTCGGGCCTGGACCACAGGGAGCAGTCCTGCCGGTACGTCCCGATCGAGTCCGGTGTGTTTCCATTCCCGTTCCCGGGCCTTCGACCATTCACCAAGGACGAACGCGCGTCCGTCCTCGGTGAGTGCGATCCCGCCGGCGGGATCGCTTCGGGTGTGGGAGGGCAAGATGCGTTTGCGGTTGAACAAGGTCAGCACGAACCGGTCCACGAGCAGCGGGCGGAGTTCCTCCATGAGGTCCAGTGCAAGGGAGGGCTTGCCGGAGCGAACGCCGTGCAGGTATCCGATGTAGGGGTCGAGCCCGACGTGTTCGAGCGCTCCGACGACGGCGACGCGCAGCATCCCGTAGCCGAAGGAAAGCACGCAGTTGAACGGGTCCTGCGGTGGGCGCCGGGTGCGGCCCGGCGGAACGCCCGGCGCCAGCAGCGGCATCGCCTGAAAGTAGCTGCGTGCCGCCATGCCTTCAATGCCCAGCAGTTCAGTCAACGAACTGCTGGCGGCAACGGCGGTCAGGGCCTCAGCGTGCTGATCGGCGAGAGCACGGATGTCTGTTTGGCGCGGACCTGTGGCATCTCGTGCGATCCGCAACAGTAGTTGGCGATAGTTGTGCAGCTTGCCCGCCACAATCGCCTGTGCGATCCCGAGTCGCCGGTCCGGGTCGTCGTAGGCACGAGTCTGTTCCAGGCGCACCAACGGGTTGCCGGTCTGTGCCCCGCCCATGCGCCCGAGAAATCGGCCGTTGCGGGACAACCACGTCACCCCGCGGGCGTCTTCGGTGCAACGCAGCAACAGATCGTTGCTGACATCCACTCCTTTCCAGACCACGAGTTGCTCGATGCGGACCAGGGGCAACACGTGCCGACCTGGCCGTTCCGGGTGATAGATGCGGACCGTGTCGCCCTCCAGGTGCAAGCTCGTGCCTGGAGTCGTGACGAACAATGTCCGCAGCAGTTCAGTCATCCCACCGTCCCAACGGTTGCGGTACGAACAGCGACGAAGCATCCAGACGCACTTCGGGCATACAGCCGTCCCGCAGCGAACACCGGACGCAGCGTGCGTCGTTGACCGGGGCTGGCAACGACGCCGACCGGAACACCTGACGCAGGCGTGCCAGTACCTCACGAAGCCGCGCCTCCAGGTCGGCATCGACCGGGATCTCGTAGCGGCGGCGTCGGCGGCCAGCGAAGACCACGCCGTGGGGCACCGGCGCGGCAAACATGCGGCGCAGGCACATCACCTGCGCCGCCACCTGCAGGTCCGCCGCACCACCAGGGCGATAGCTGCCGGACTTGTGCTCGACCGGCACCGGCCCCTCGTCGCGGATCTCCACCAGATCGCAGACACCGTGCACACCCAACTCCGGGTCACTGACCTCCAGTGAGGTCCACGTCGGTATCCCGTCGCGTGACCGACTCGGCCCACCCGCGTCGACGACCTCGTGCGCCAAGTGCCCGCGCTGGGTGTCGATGTTGTCGGAGAAGTACCGCTCAACGTGAATCAGCGCGGCCTGCCGAGGGCAGTAGGCGAAGTGCTCGATCGCCGAAATCGGGATGCTGGCCCACGCCTGCTCGCTGGGCGGTTCGTCTGCTGCCACCACCTCAGGCGATGATCTTGGTCAGAGTTACGCCCGACGGCAGACCGTCGTCGGCGACGGACACGACGTAGTCGGTGAACGACCGGGCAGGCTGCGTGGTCTGCTCATTGCGCCGCACGTCGACGCGTTCGGTCAGTTTGTGCGCGGGAGCGTTTCCAAAGGCGTTGTCGTGGCTGAACACGTACAGTCCCCGAGCGGTCATGGTGCCGCGCGCGGCGGAGCGGTCGTGATCGAACATCATCTCCAGGGTGCGGTAGAGCAGTTCGAAGTCCCGGCTGTCCACACCGGTCTGACCGCCGCGGGCGGCCGAGTAGTAGATCTCCGCCTTGTAGAGGGCGTAGGGGACGGTCCACTTGCCGCCCATCTCGGTGGATTCGCCTTTCTCGATGTCCTCTGGCCGGGTTTGGGTCACGCGGGTGATGGTGTGCTGCTGGGGCACCACCGGGTCGATGCTGCGGGCGTTGGTGACCTGCAGCGGACCGTAGATCTGTCCGAGTGCTTTGGTGTCTCCTGTGGACAGCACCGCGCCGAACAAGCGGATGTCGGCGTAGCGATTGGTCAGCCAGGACCGGGCGGCCTGCTTCTGCTCTGCCGTGGGCTGCGTTTTGCCCTTGACTGCGATGTTGTTGGCGGTCATCGACTCGGTCAGGCGGGTGTTCAGTGCCTGACCGGCCTCGACGAAGATGCCGTAGCGCGGGTCGCCGTCGGCCGCCAAGGGCAGGGTATTGCGGATCTTGCGTTTGATCGCGACGTCGGTGACCAGGCCGTGGCCGGATTCCTCGTCCATGCGGGGCCGGTTACTGAAGTCGGGGTCGCCGTTGGGATTGCCGTCGGCGACGTCGAACAGCAACACCATGTCGTGGCGCACAGCGGGGTCGACATGCACATCGGGAGTCATAGCGAAGCCTTTCAAAAGTTTCAGGACAGCTTGGGTGGTACCGGGAATGGCGGAACTTAGGCGTCGTCAGGGCCGTCGCCGGAAGCGTCGCCGTGCTGCTCGCGGTAGGCGCGGGCCTGGCGGGCGTCCTCGGCGCGCTGATGGTGGTAGCCCAGGACGAACTGGGCCTGGCGCCGTACCGGCAAGTACCCGGCGAGAGGCTGCGTCTGGTTGATCTTGTAGAAGAGTTCGTCCAAAGTGGCCCGTAGCGCCAGTTCGGCGGTGCGGGTTTTCGGGTTGCGGCGGATTTTGCTCAGCCAGGCGGTAGCGAGCTTGCGGCCAGCCATCACCGCGGACGTCGGGTTGCCCATCGCGGCGGCCATGAACCGGTCGCCAAAGGTCGTGTTGACATCTCGCCCGTGTGCCTTGTACTGGATCTTTTCCAGGTGCGCGAAGATCCGCCCGTACAGGTAGGCGGGGTCGTCGTTGTTCTCATCGAGGCCAGCGGACACTGAGGACTCCTCGTCTCGGGGATCACACAGGGCCAGGCGCACCAACGCCGCACGGGGCGCGTCGATACGGCCGTCCGCGGCGATCCGGTGCAGAACGTGGTGCAGAACAGACAGCGGCAGCGGTACACCGCGCAGCGCGCGAGCGAGCAGGTCCCGCTGCACGTGTTCACGACGCCGCCCGTCTTTTTTGCCGATCTCGACGTAGCGGCCCGTCCCGTTACGTTGACTCTCCCAACGCCCGGTAGCGAGCACGAGCTGCCACAAGCCGAAGGCGACCGGTTCGTCCTGGGCAGGGGTGGCCATGAGCATGTCGCGGTACCAGCGCGCCATGTGCAGTAGCGCAACCGGCAGCGGCATGTCGATCCAGTCGCGAACCATGATTCGCGAGGCGTTGCCCCCGACGGTCAGCGAGCAGAACCGCTCATCGCTGTCTACGGACTCGGCGAGATCAGCTGCACGCGCGAGGTCGCCCGACCACAGCCGGTCCAGCAGGCGGTCGACCTGCCCCGGATCCGGTCCCGAGGAGAAGCCGCTGAGGATGTCGGGCTCGTCGGCGCCGATGACCCACCAGACCATCCGGCTGTCCTGCCCTGCCAGATTCATCGCGTGTGCCGAACCCAGCAGGTGGGTCAGCCCACTTCCCACAGCGTTGCCGCACGTGAAGCAGATCGGAGTGTGCTCCAGTCCGGTGGTCAGGTCGTAGCCGAACACCGAGGCGTTCACGCTGACCAACGCGACATCGTTGCCGGCACCGGGTACCAGGCGCTTGGGAATAGTGCTCGGCATCGACTCCACAAGCGGCTGGGACTTCCCGCACACCAGGCACAGCCCAGTCCGTGGGCTCTTACCACCCTTGCGGCGGGAAACCTCCGTCGTCCAGAACCTCACCAGCGACGGACGCTTGATGAGCAGCTCCCCGTCAACCGCGATCAACACACCCTCTTTCGCACCCGCTTCCTCACGGCGCGCGGGAAAGTTCTCGTCCCGGTAGAACCGGAGTACCTGCTGCGCGGCTACGTCATCGGGGGCGCTGTCGGCCCACTCCTGCAACAACGCGACGAACTGCTCATGGCATTCCGCCACGCGCTGCGGCTTGGTGGTGTCATCACCCCACCCGAACACGTACTGCAGGTCGTCAGCCCCCAGCTGCGGCGCCACGCCGACCGTGCGGGTCACCGCCGGCGAGACATGTCGCTGCCCCCGCCGTTTCCCGTCCTGCTCGCGAAGGCTGGTCAGCTCCGGTGCCCTGCCGTCGGTGAACAGGTCGAGCCGCCAGAGGAACTCCCGTTCCCGGTGAAACGGCGGCGTGGTGACGTTCTCCTCGGCGTAGCGGACCAAACGCTGCAACAGCATTCACGCCTCCACTAGATCCCCGGCACGCATGCCGTCCCGAGGAATCCACATCCGCCCCTCATCCAGCCTGGCCTTGAACCACGAGAACTGAATCTTCGACTTGTGGTGGTGGACGCTGTGCAACATCACCCCGAGCTTCGCACTCATCGAGATCCGCTCACGCTCGTCCACGGGACCGAAATAGGCGCTGAACTCCCGCGTGCCCAGGTACGGCTGGTGAAAACACTGCCCCCGATCGACCCGCCGCCGGAACTGATCCCGATAGGCCGCCGACTTCTTCGTCGCACGCTCGCGAAGCTCGACATGGGCATGGATGCGGTAGACGACATCCTTCAAGCACACCGCGTGCCGCTGAGTGCGATGCTCGACCGTATCCACCGTCCGCCCGGCCAACGCCGAAGACACCGACGCGATGTCGGTGGTCTCGTTACGACGCTGCGTGAACTGCTTGATCGGCGCGAGCACATCGATCGCCACCGGAACCCACGTGAACTCCGGCTTCCAATAGATCGACTCCAACACGCCCACGGCTGCTGTCGGCGTCATCACCGGGTACGACACCCGCTCCGCCTTCAACTCGGGGCGCGTGAACAACGCCCCTGGCCCCCACACCTGCACACTCACCGGAGGCGCACCCTCCGACGAACGCGGCAAATCGTCGCTCACCACACCATCCCTTCCATCCCATCGACATGACAGTCAGTGACTACCGCGTTGCACCGACAAACGGCCGCGACCAGGCCGATACCCAGCGCGGCACAGCTTCTGATCACGGCCAGACACCGCCATGGACGAGCCAGGCCACGAGGAGAAGCTCACCCCGCCCAGCAGCAAAGCCAACGCGACCGCAACCCAGCCGCGACGACGGCCAGCACAACCACACGACACCGTGGGCACCACGTGTTCACCGACCGGTGCCGAGTCCACTTTGACGCCAACGCTGAGCTCCAGGTTCACCACAGACACCCCTGTCAAGATCACCTTGTGTCGAGAACCATAGCAGGGTGCGACTTTCATTCATGCAGGGCATGTAGTTCTCCTGAAGGAGAAGCTCCAACCAGGCGTTATTAAGCTCTTCGTAGCGCCGTCCTCGGACTGGCGAGGGTCGCAAGATTCAGGCAGGACACGTAGCTGGCGTGCTGGGCGGCATCGGGCTTCGGTTCGGTGCCGCCGCCAGGCCCGAGGCTCGGTTCACCACACCTCTTGTTCGGACTGGCTGGTGGTGTCGATGCCGTAGTGCTCGTCGTAGGGGCCGGTCCATTCGTAGAGGTCGCCGATCACGGGTTGACACCATGCGCTGATTGCCGGGTCCTCCAGCAATCGTTTGGGCAGTGCGACGAGGTAAGGATGCAGCTCGCGGAGCGCCGCTCCTGCCGCTTCAGGCTCTGCACGTAACTGGTCGAGGAGCGTTGCGGCCGGAGTCGGACCTCGATGGTCGGTGATCGCCACCGGCACGGTGTCGTCGTCGAGCATCCGGAAGGCCAACGACGAGTCACGGCCTGCGCTGTCGCCGACAGCGTGTTTGGGGCCATCAGCCACCGACCGATAGTCCAGGCACTTCCGGTTGCGCTGGATTTCCGCAGCACGAGTTCCGTACTCGGCGTTGGAACGCTGGTACAGCGTGCGGTAGTAGCGATCCAGCGCATCCAGATCGTCCGGATCCACAGTGGAGTCTCCATGTGGGCCGAAGATCTCGGCGGTCACCTTCGAGCCGATGGTGTACCCGGCGGGACTGCTCATGTCCTCGGCGTCAAAGACCACCACCAGGCCACGCTCGGCGCGCTTGCCTTCCCTATTGGCGCGGCCCGCGGCCTGCTGGAGCGCCTCGGCGGGGGCGAACGCGCGGAACACGACGGGAAAGTCCACGTCTACTCCAGCTTCGACGAGTTGAGTGGACACCAGGCTGACCGAATGCCCCTTGGACAGTCGCTCCCGAACGGTCTGCAGCACCGCTCGGCGGTGCTGCGGGTACATCCGGGTCGACAGGTGAAAAAGGCCCTCGCTGGATGAAGCAGCCCATTGCTGGAAGACCGACCGGGCATCTGCGGTCGTGTTGACCACCATGAGCACCTGGTCGTGGCCTTCGGCCTCCTGACCGACCTCTACCAGGGTAGGTTTCGGATCGAGCCACCACCTGTACCGCACCCGCCGCATCGCCTTGAACAACGCGCGAGGCTCATCGACCACATCGCGCACCCGCAGCCCGCCCCAGACATCGAATTCCGGAAACGACGGCTGAGTCGCCGACGCCAGCAGCACCGTCGTACCGAACTCCTCGGACAGCACACGCAACGCATCGAGAATCGGCGTGAGCACACGCAACGGCAACGCCTGCACCTCATCGAGCACGACCACCGCGTTGGCCAACCGGTGCAGCTTGCGCATCCTGGATGGCTTACGCGCGAACAACGAGTCGAACAACTGCACCGTCGTGGTCACCACGAACGGGCTGTCCCAGTTCTCCACCGCTCCCCGCAACACCCGCTCATCACGCCCGGACTCCGCAGGACGCACCGCGGAGTGATGTTCGAGCACCGTCTCCGCGCCCAACATCGCCCGGTACTCCGCGGCGTTCTGCTCTGTGACCGTGATAAACGGGACGGCCACGATCACACGCCGCTGCCCGTGCCGAGCCGCATGATGCAGTCCGAATCCGGCTGCCGCCCACGTCTTGCCCACTCCAGTGGGCGCTGGCATCCGGAACACACCCGGCCCCTCGGCAGCGAACTCCACCGCACGCCGATACACCCGCTCCCGAAGCGCATCGATCGGCGCCCCAGCCCGGTCAGCGAGCTTCTTCTCCCGCGCAGCCTCGAACCGGTCCCGCAACGCGCCCATGTCCGCATCCGCTCGCACCAGCGGCGCCAACAAGCCCCTCTCGTGCGCGGCGGTATCCAGATGATCCGCATCGACCAACGACGAAAACGCCAGCCTGATCCCCATCTCCGCAACCGTGTGCGCACGACGCCACCCCGGCGGCAGCAGCGACATCGCAGCCCCGTCCAGAACGTGCTCAGCCTCAGGAAGCAGCCCCAGGAAGGTTCGCACGGCCTCCCGATCTCGCGATGCCTCCTCCACTGGCAGATCGTGCAGCTCTCCCAGATCGGTCAGGCCGCCATGATGCCCCTGGATTGCCATCGCTGCCGAGCCCGCCACCTCGCGCAGCAGATTCGCTCCGAATTCCTTATGCGGCACCCCGACTCGGCCGCCGTGCCGTTCCGCACGCAGCAGCCCTTCCTGCCACAACGCACACGCCTTGCCTGCGTCATGAAACAGCCCCAGCGCAAACCCCAAGTCACCCGCACCGAACTCACCCGCGAAACGCCGCGCCATCGCCGCCGTCGAACGAGCATGCTCCGACAGCTCTTGCCGAATTCCATTCACATTTGCGCTATGCGCCCACATTGCACTCCAAACCGCAGCCGATCAGGACGCGCCGAAGGTAATGACTCGCACCGACAAAACACGCTCACAACGCCACCACAGCGATACTTTCACCTTCAAGGAGATCGGAACCTTGTATACATGGGCATAGGCAGCGTTCCTGGCGCGATTATGAAAGCCGGACGCCGCCACGTGTCTTCGCGCGTCGACGACCTACGCCGGGGAACTGCCGTCTCGTCCCTGGAAAGACGAGCAACAACAACCATCCCCTGTTCGTCGCTCCTGACGGGTCAGCAGCGCCCAAACCTCGACGGCGCCGTCGCCCGCGCCCCCTCGGCGCTGGTTGGCCCACGCCATACCTGAATCGTGCTGATGTAGTTGTACCCGTTGGAGTTCCGCTCCCCATCGGACCTGACGCTCCGACGCCAGCCGTCACCGCCGGTGTGCTGCGCCTCCTCAACACGCTGTTGCGATCCTCGTCGGCCCTGACGGACCGACGCCACATCTACACCGTTGTGGCCCTGCCCCCGGCGTCCCGGTTGCGATCCTCGTCGGCCCTGACGGACCGACGCCACATCTACACCGTTGTGGCCCTGCCCCCGGCGTCCCGGTTGCGATCCTCGTCGGCCCTGGCGGGCCGACGCCACTCAATCTGAGCTGGCCTGTGCTGTGCTTCTGGAAGTTGCGATCCTCGTCGGCCCTGGCGGGCCGACGCCACTGGTGGATCCAGTACCGAGGCTCGTTCTTGATGTTGTTGCGATCCTCGTCGGCCCTGGCGGGCCGACGCCACCCGTAGGTGAGGCCGTTCGCGTGCGGGAGGTTGGTGTTGCGATCCTCGTCGG
>NZ_BAAAUX010000031.1:60706-61114 GCF_039534165.1 Saccharopolyspora taberi
CCGGCATCGTTGCGATCCTCGTCGGCCCTGGCGGGCCGACGCCACCTGCGCCTTGTTATCCGGCAGTCAGGCCAGCACCGAGTTGCGATCCTCGTCGGCCCTGGCGGGCCGACGCCACCGCGCCCTCGGCGGAGCCGTCGTCGACCAGGACCAGGTTGCGATCCTCGTCGGCCCTGGCGGGCCGACGCCACCACTTCGGCCGCGAAAACGTCCCGGGGCCTGTCGGTGTTGCGATCCTCGTCGGCCCTGGCGGGCCGACGCCACCGCGCATCCGGTCGATCAGACTGTCCACTTCGGCCGCGTTGCGATCCTCGTCGGCCCTGGCGGGCCGACGCCACTCCGGGGACAGCTCGGCGCGGTGGCGTCCGATCTGCAGGTTGCGATCCTCGTCGGCCCTGGCGGGCCGAC
>NZ_BAAAUX010000032.1:0-60286 GCF_039534165.1 Saccharopolyspora taberi
GTGCGGCGGGTGTGGAACGACGTGCTGAAGGCGGTCGCGGAGCGGAACCGGCCGACGCAGGCGCTGCTGCTCAACGCGACCGTCCAGGACTTCCAGGACCAGACGCTGGTGCTGTCGATGCCGACGTCCGGGTTGGTGCGGCAGTTCGCGCAGCAGCGCAGGCTCGACTTCGTCAAGGACGCGCTGCGGTCGGTGTTCGGCGAGGAGTGGGAGGTCCGCTGCGTCGAGGCCGGGGCGGCGGCTGCCGCGCCGAGCAGGCCCGCGCCGCCGAAGCCCGCTCCGCAGCGGGCGGAGGAGCCGCCGCAGCGGCGGCCTTCGGCGGACTGGTCCAGCGCGAAACCCGCGCAGCAGAGCGCGAAACCCGCGCAGCAGAAGGAAACTCCCGCACGGCCGAGCGCTCCGCAGCGGCCGTCCGGGAACGGGCGCCGGCCTTCGGACGACATCCCTCCGCCGCCCGAGCCGCCGCCGGACGACGAGCCGCCTCCGGAGGACTACGTCCCGCCGCGGGCCGCCGCGCCCGCGCCGCCGCCGGTGGAGGAAGAGGACGAGGAGGCCATGCTGGCCGACTCGACTCCGGCGGACGAGTCCGTTGCCTCGCGGCCGGATCCCGAGGACGCCGCCGTCGAGCTGCTGGCCAACGAGCTCGGGGCGCGCAAGATCGACGACTGACCGGGCCCGGACCGGCGACCGACCCCGGCGGCGATTCCTCGGCAGGAGGGCGCGGTGCCGCCGACGATCCCATCGAAGCCACCGCTACGGAGCCGGGGAAGCCACCCGCGCCCGGAGGTTCCGCAGCAGGAAGTCGAGCGCGCGCGGGTACGCGTCGAGCCGGTTGACCCGCTTCGCCAAGCCGTGCCCCTCGTCCGGGTAGACGAGCAGCTCGCACTCGATCCCCTTGGCACGCACCGCTTCCGCGAGCTGCTCCGCCTCCGACAGCGGGACCCGCGGGTCGTTCGCGCCGTGCAGGACGAACAGCGGCGCCGCGATCCGGTCCGCGCGGGTCAGCGGCGACACCTCGCGCAGGAAGTCCGCGTCGGCGGTCAGCGATCCGTACTCGCGCTCGCGGTGCGCCCGGCGGTAGGCGGCCGTGTTCTCCAGGAACGTCACCAGCGACGAGATGCCGACGACGTCCACGCCCGCCGCCCACCGCGCCGGCTGGAACGCCAGGCCCGCCAGCACCAGGTACCCGCCGTACGAACCTCCCCACAGGGCCGCGCGGGCCGGGTCGAGCCCCAACGCCGGGAGCCAGTCGTGCAGCGCCGCGAGGTCGTCCACCGCCGACAGCCTGCGGCGCACGTCGTCGGCCGAGTACCAGCGCTTGCCGTAGCCGGTCGAGCCGCGCACGTTCGGGACCAGCACGGTGTGGCCCTGGCCGACCAGCGCTTGCACGATCGGGCTGAACGACTGCACCGCCTGCGCTTCCGGCCCGCCGTGCAGGATCAGCACCGAGGACCCCGCGACTTCCGGCGGCGGGTCCGGCGGGCTGTAGACGAAGCACGGGATCAGCTCGCCGTCCGGCGTCGGCACCCGGTGGACCGACGGCGCGACCGGGGCCGGCCCGAGCTGGGCGGCCGAGCTCGTCAACGCGCGCACCGGGCCGTCCGCCGGGAGCAGCAGCGCATCGCCGGGAACCCGCGGGCCGCTGAACGACAGCGCGGCGAACCGCGAGCCCGGCGACCACACCGGCGCGGGCAGCGGGAACGCGCACCAGCCGTCGTCGGGCAGGCCGACCTCGCGCCGGAGTTCGCCGGTCGGCTCGTGCAGCGCGAACCGGGCCGCGCCCTCGACGTTGGCCTGCACCAGCAGCGTCGACCCGTCCGGGGACGGCCAGCCGGTCAGGTCGTGCTCGTCGGAGGTCACCAGCCAGCTGCGGTCGCCGCCCGGGCCGATCCGGGCGATCCCGGTGAAGTCGCGGCCGGCGTTGGTGGTGACGACCAGCCCCGAGCCGTCGGGCAGCCAGCAGAGGTGGGTGTGGCGGGCGTGCTCGTCGGGGTCGGTGAGCGGGACGACCTCGCCCGCGTTGTCGACCAGCAGGATCTGGTCCGACAGGGGCTTGCTCGCGGGCACCGCGACCGCGACGCGGCCGTCCGGCGACGCCCTGGCGTCCAGGACCATCCCGCCGCGGTCGTAGACCACCCGCTCCTCGCCGGTGGCCGCGTCGCGGACCACCACGTCGAAGTCGACGCCGTTGCGGCGGTTGGTCATGTAGACGATCCGGCCGGGCAGCACGTCGAGCAGCCGGTGCACGTACCGGCGGTCGTGCACCACCGGCCGCATCGGGGCGCGCGGTTCGTCCAGGCGCAGCAGGGAGAGCTGGCTGCGCTCGTCGCCGTCGCTGTCGTGCTGGACGACGACCACGCGCTCGCCGGGCAGGTACCGGCCGCTGACCGCACCGGGCAGCGCGGTCAGCGCGGTGGTGGCGCCGTCTGCGAGCTCGGCCAGCTGCACCGAGCCCGACTCGTCGGACCCGGCGAGCACCCGGCCCGCGTCGTCCACGTCGAAGGCCTGCCAGCTGGAGCACTCCAGCAAACGCACGATGTCCAGCGCCATGGCATCACCTTCGCACGGGTGCTCGGCCCGGCCCAGGGCCTGTGCGGGCCCGACTAGGCTGGGTGGGGGACACAGTGCGAAGAGTCAGCGCGAACGAGGAGGACCCACGGTGCAACCTGGTGGCCAGCCGAACATGCAGCAGATCATGGAACAGGCGCAGAAGATGCAGGAGCAGCTGCTCAACGCGCAGCAGGAACTGTCGGAGGCGGAGGTCACCGGCAGCGCGGGCGGCGGCCTGGTCACCGCCGTGGTCAGCGGCGGCGGCGAGCTCAAGTCGGTCGCGATCGACCCGAAGGCGGTCGACCCGGAGGACACCGAGACGCTGTCCGACCTGGTGGTGGCGGCGGTGCGGGACGCCAACCGGGCGGCCCAGGAGCTGCAGGCGCAGAAGATGGGCCCGGTGACCGGGGCGCTCGGCGGCCAGGGCGGCCTTGGCGGTCTCGGCCTGCCCGGACTGTGAGGGGCACGTGTACGAAGGTCCCGTCCAGGACTTGATCGACGAGCTCGGCAGGCTGCCGGGCATCGGTCCCAAGAGCGCGCAGCGGATCGCCTTCCACCTGCTGGCGGCCGAACCCGCCGACGTGACCCGGCTGCAGGAGGTCCTGCAGAAGGTCAAGGAGGGCGTGGTCTTCTGCGACGTGTGCGGCAACGTCTCCGAGGAGCCGACCTGCCGCATCTGCCGCGACGCGCGGCGCGACCCGACGCTGGTGTGCGTGGTGGAGGAACCCAAGGACGTGCTCGCGATCGAGCGCACCAGGGAGTTCCGGGGGCGCTACCACGTGCTGGGCGGGGCGCTGGACCCGCTGTCCGGGGTCGGGCCGGACCAGCTGCGGGTGCGCGAGCTGCTGGCCCGCATCGGCAAGGACGAGATCACCGAGGTGATCATCGCGACCGACCCGAACACCGAGGGCGAGGCGACCGCGACCTACCTGGTCCGGATGCTGCGCGACTTCCCCGGGCTCAACGTCACCCGGCTGGCCTCGGGTCTTCCGATGGGCGGTGACCTGGAGTTCGCCGACGAGCTGACCCTGGGCCGCGCCCTCTCGGGCCGTCGGGCGGTCTGAGTGGCCGAAGCCGCTTCGGAGTCCGACGCGGGCTGGCCGCTCGGAACCGGGAACCCCGCGGCTGACGGGATGATCTCCCCGCCGGATCTGGTCCCCGCGATCCGCGACGCCGCACCGCGCCTGGGGGCGGTGCGGCTGGTCGCGATCGACGGGCCGTCCGGGTCGGGCAAGACCGTGTTCGCCCACGCGCTGGTCGCCGCGCTGCGGGCGGACGGCCTGGTCACCGCGTTGGTCCCCACCGACGACTTCGCCACCTGGGACGAGCCGGTGCAGTGGTGGCCGCGCCTGGTCGACGGGGTGCTGGAGCCGATGCGGCGCGGTGAGTCCGGGCGGTACCGGCGCGTCGAGTGGCCCGGCGGCGAACCCGTCCTCGGGTCGTGGGTCGACGTCGTCCCGCCGGAAGTGCTTGTGCTGGAAGGGGTTTCGTCCGCGCGCCGCGCGGTCGCCGGCTCGCTGTCGCTCGCGGTGTGGCTGGAACTCCCCGACGCCGCTGCGCGGCTGGAGGCCGCGGTGGCCCGCGACGGCGCTGCGACGCGCCCGCACCTGCGGCGCTGGCAGGCGTTCGAGGACCGCTGGTTCGCGGCGGACGATACCCGGTCGAGGGTCGACGCCGTTATCGTCCGGACGCCGGAACTTCTACCGCCCGACGCCGCAAATTCGGCAGAATAACAGCAAAAACGGCGAATCCTTAGGAAGACCTAAGTAGCGGGATCGTAACCTCAGGGTCTCCCCGCGGGCCGGGCACCGGGTTAGTCTCTCGTCACTTTGAGACCTGCGACACACCCGAGGTGCTGTGATGAGTAGAGCTCCGTCGACGCCGCACAGGTCCTTCCGGCGCCGGGCCGGGACCGCCGGCATCGCCTGCGCCTTGGCGGTGACGCTGGCGGCGTGCGCCACCTCGCAGCGCGGTGGTGGGGGCGGCGAGGGCGGCACGCTCACCTTCGGCGCCGCGGGCGCACCGGACCTGTTCGACCCGTTCTACGCGTCCGACGGCGAGACCTTCCGGGTCAGCAGGCAGATCTTCGAGGGCCTGGTCGGCTTCAAGCCCGGCACCGCCGAGGTGGAACCGGAGCTGGCCAGGGAGTGGCAGTCCACTCCGGACGGAAAGACCTGGACGTTCAAGCTCGACGAGGGCGTGAAGTTCCACGACGGCACCGACTTCAACGCCGACGCCGTCTGCAGGAACTTCGAGCGCTGGTACCACCAGACCGGGGCGGGTCAGAACCAGGCGCTGTCGTACTACTGGATCGAGAACTTCGGCGGCTTCGCCGACAAGAAGAGCCCGTCGCTCTACGAGTCCTGCGAGGCGCCGGACCCGGCGACCGCGGTGATCCACCTGACCCGCGCCACCTCGAAGTTCCCCGACATGCTCGGCCTGCCGTCGTTCGCGATGCAGTCACCGGCCGCGATGGACCAGCACCAGGCCAACAACGTGCAGGCGCAGGGCGACAGCTTCATCTACCCCGAGTACGCCAAGGCGCACCCGACCGGCACCGGGCCCTTCAAGTTCGTCTCCTACGACGAGGGCAACCAGACCATCCGGCTCGCCCGCAACGAGGAGTTCCACGGCGACAAGGCCAAGCTCAGCGAGCTGATCTTCCGGATCATCCCGGACGAGACCTCCCGCAAGCAGGAGCTGGAGGCGGGCAGCATCGACGGCTACGACTACCCGAACGCCGCCGACCTGCAGGCGCTGCGCGACGCCGGGCACAACGTCATGGTCCGGCCGCCGTTCAACGTCATGTACCTGGGCTTCACGCAGAAGAACAACCCGGCGCTGACCGACCTGCGGGTGCGGCAGGCCATCGCGCACGCCGTCGACCGGGAGAACCTGGTCAAGGCGAACATGCCGGAGGGCGCGCAGGTCGCGACCCAGTTCTACCCGGACACCGTCGAGGGCTGGGCGCCCGACGTGCAGCAGTACCAGCACGACCCGGCGAAGGCGCGGCAGCTGCTCGCCGAGGCCGGGCAGTCGAACCTGACGGTGAACTTCTACTGGCCGACCGAGGTCACCCGGCCGTACATGCCGGACCCGCAGGGCATCTACAACGCCCTCGCCGAGGACCTGCGCGCGGCGGGCATCACCGTCAACCCGATCAGCAAGCCCTGGAACGGCGGGTACATCGACGACGTCGACAACGCCAAGGCCGACCTGTTCCTGCTCGGCTGGAACGGCGACTACGACACCCCGGACAACTTCATCGGGACCTTCTTCGGCACCCCGACCAACCGCTTCTACACCGCGGGCGCTCCGTGGGGCGAGCAGCTCGCGGCGGAGCTGCGGGCCGCCGACGGTGAGCCGGACGAGACCCGGCGGGAGGGCATGTACCAGGAGATCAACCGCAAGCTGCTGTCCCAGTACCTGCCCGCGGTCCCGCTGGCGCACTCGCCCTCGGCGATCGTGCTGAACAAGCGGGTGCAGGGCGTGGTCGCGTCGCCGCTGACCGACGAGGAGTACGCGACCGCGTCGCTGTCCGGGTGACCTGACCGGCGTCGTCCGGGGCCGCTGGGCCCGGCAGGTTCGCCGAGACCGACAGGTGGCCGAGACCAACAGGGTGGCCGAGAGTTGCAGGGTGGCCAAGCGCTACAGGGTGGCCAAGAGCTACAGGGGGACCGGTGCTCCGATATACCGTGCGGCGACTGGCGCAGCTGGTGCTGGTCGTCGGCGTGCTGTCGCTGCTGCTGTTCGCCTGGCTCCGGGCGTTGCCCGGCGGCCCGGTCTCGGCGCTGCTCGGCGACCGCGCGACGCCGCAAGCGCGCGCCCAGCTGGAGGCGCAGCTCGGGCTGGACCAGCCGATCTGGGTGCAGTACTGGAAGTTTCTGGAGCGGGCCGCCACCGGTGACTTCGGGACGTCCACCGGCGTGCAGCGCGGCGCGCCCGCGCTGGAGGTGTTCCTGGTCCGGTTCCCGGCGACGCTGGAGCTGTCGGTCTTCGCGCTGCTGCTGGCGGTCGCGGTCGGGATCCCGCTGGGCTACCTCGCGGCCCGCCGCCGGGGCGGCTGGCTGGACAACCTGAGCATCACCTGGTCGCTGGTCGGGGTCGCGGTCCCGGTGTTCTTCCTGGCGTTCCTGCTGAAGTTCGTCTTCGCCGTGGAGCTGGGCGTGCTGCCCGCGTCCGGGCGGCAGGACACCGGGCTGGACGCGACCCGGGTCACCGGGTTCTACGTCCTGGACGGGCTGCTGACCCGCGAGTGGGACGCGGCGTGGAACGCCTTCGTGCACCTGATCCTGCCCGCGGTCGCGCTGTCGACGATCCCGTTCGCGGTGATCTTCCGGATCACCAGGGCCGCGGTGCTCGACGTGATGGACGAGGACTACGTGCGCACCGCCAGGGCCAAGGGACTCGCGGCGATGGTCATCCGGCGCAGGCACGTCCTGCACAACGCGATGCTGCCGGTGGTGACCACGATCGGCCTGCAGACCGGCGCGCTGCTGGCCGGCGCCGTGCTCACCGAGCGGGTGTTCAACATCCCGGGCATCGGCCAGGCGGTCGCGGTCGGCTTCCAGCGCAAGGACTTCCCGGTGCTGCAGGTGGTGATCCTGTCGGCGGCGATGGTGTACGTGCTGGTCAACCTGGTCGTCGACCTCTCGTACGCGCTCATCGACCCGCGGCTGCGGACGCGGTGAGGAGCCGGTCATGGTGCTGAACGCGCGCAGGTCGCGCATCGACGAGCTCGCCGAGTCCACATCGGACTCCGGGACCAGCCTCGCGGCGTCGGCGTGGCGGCGGCTGCGCCGCAACCCGGTGTTCCTGGTCGGCGCGTTGATCATCGGCGTCTTCGTGCTGCTGGCGCTGGCCGCCCCGTGGCTGGCGCCGCACGACCCGGCGCAGCGGATCCTGGAGCACCAGGTCTCCCGCGCGACCAACACGATCCCGCCCGTGCAGGAGGGCTTCCCGCTCGGCGGCGACCAGTACGGCCGGGACCTGTTCTCCCGGCTGCTGCTCGGCTCGCAGCAGACGCTGCTGGTCGCGGTGCTGGCCACCGTGATCGGGCTCGGCGGCGGGCTGGTCCTGGGCGTCACGGCCGGCGCGTTCGGCGGCTGGGTCGACTCGGTGGTGATGCGGGCGGTGGACGTGATGCTGTCGGTGCCGTCGCTGCTGCTGGCGGTCTCGATCGGCGCGCTGTTCGCCAGCCAGACCCAGTTCACGGTGATCCTGGCGGTGGCGATCGTGCAGGTGCCGATCTTCGGGCGGCTGCTGCGCGGCACCATGCTCGCGCAGCGCGCGAGCGACCACGTGCTCGCGGCGCGGGCGCTGGGCGTGCGGGAGACGTCGATCGTGTTCCGGCACATGCTGCCCAACGCGCTCGGCCCGGTGATCGTGCAGGCCACGCTGGTGCTGGCGGTGGCGATCATCGACGCCGCCGCGCTGTCGTTCCTCGGTCTGGGCGCGGCCGACGACTCGATCCCGGAGTGGGGCCAGATGCTCGGCGGCGCCCAGACGATCATCGACTCGCATCCGCAGCTGGCGTTCTGGCCCGCGGGCTGCATCATCCTCGTCGCGCTCGGCTTCACGCTGGTCGGCGAGTCGTTGCGGGACGCCCTCGATCCGAAGCGACGACGGTAGGGACACCATGGCGCTGCTGGAAGTCCGCGACCTCTCGGTGGTCTTCGCCCGCAGGGGCGAGCCGCCGGTGACCGCGGTGGACGGGATCTCCTTCGACGTCGAGCCGGGCCGCACGGTGGGCCTGGTCGGCGAGTCCGGCTGCGGCAAGTCGGTGACCTCGCTGGCGATCATGGGCCTGCTGCCGCCGCGCGGCGCGGAGGTGACCGGCTCGGTGACCTTCGACGGCACCGACCTGCTGGGGCTGTCCAGGCGGGAGTTCGACGAGCGCCGCGGCCGGGACCTGGGCATGGTCTTCCAGGACCCGCTGACCTCGCTGAACCCGGTGGTCGCGGTCGGGCTCCAGGTCGCCGAGGTGATCGAGCGGCACCGCGGGCTGTCCAGGAAGAAGGCGATGACCGAGGCCGCGGACCTGCTCCGGCGGGTCGGGATCCCGGACCCGGACCGGCGGCTCCGGGAGTACCCGCACCAGCTCTCCGGCGGGATGCGCCAGCGCGCGCTGATCGCGATGGCGCTGGCCTGCCGGCCGCGGCTGTTGATCGCCGACGAACCGACCACGGCGCTGGACGTCACCATCCAGGCGCAGATCCTCAACCTGCTGACCGAGCTGGTCGCCGAGACCGGCACCGCGCTGATCATGATCACGCACGACCTGGGCGTGGTCGCCGGGCTGTGCGACGAGGTGAACGTGCTCTACGCGGGCCGGGTCGTGGAGCGCGCCGCGCGGCACGAGCTGTTCGCCCGGCCCCGGCACCCCTACACCGCGGGCCTGCTGGCCTCGATCCCCAGGCTCGACTCCGGCCGCGGCACGCGGCTCACCCCGATCAAGGGCTCGATCAGCGACAACATCCCGTGGGACGCCGGTTGCGCGTTCTGCCCGCGCTGCCCGAACGCGCTGGAGGTGTGCCAGCAGCAGACCCCGGAGGTCAGCGTGGACGTCGGGTCGCGGCTGCTGCGGTGCCACAACCCGGTGCGGCACTCCAACGACGGGGGGATGTGATGAGCGATCTGCTGGTCGAGGTCGACGACCTCGCGGTGCACTTCCCGATCAGGCGGGGCGTGCTGCTCGACCGCACGGTCGGCCACGTCTACGCCGTCGACGGGGTCTCGCTGCGGATCGAGCGCGGCGAGACCTACGGCCTGGTCGGGGAGTCCGGCTGCGGCAAGTCGACGCTGGGCCGCGCGCTGCTGCGGCTGGAGAAGCCGACCGGCGGCAGGGTGGTGTTCGACGGCATCGACCTGTCCGGCATGAAGGGCGAGCCGCTGCGGCGGATGCGCAGGCGGATGCAGATGGTCTTCCAGGACCCGCTGGCGTCGCTGGATCCCCGGCAGTCGGTGGAGTCGCTGCTGGTCGAGGGCATGCGCGCGCACGGTCTCGACAAGGACCGGGCGAGCACCGGCAAGCGGCTGCGGGAACTGCTGGACGCGGTCGGGCTGCCGCCGAAGGCGCTGCGCAAGTACCCGCACGAGTTCTCCGGCGGCCAGCGCCAGCGCATCGGCATCGCCCGCGCGCTGGCGGTCGGGCCGGACCTGGTGGTGGCCGACGAACCGGTGTCGGCGCTGGACGTCTCGGTGCAGGCGCAGGTGCTGAACCTGCTGGAGGACCTGCAGTCCGAGTACGGCCTGACCTACCTGGTGATCGCGCACGACCTGGCGGTGGTCCGGCACATCGCGGACCGGGTCGGCGTGATGTACCTGGGCGGGCTCGTCGAGGAGGCCGGGTCCGACTCGCTCTACGCCGAGCCGCTGCACCCCTACACCCGGGCGCTGCTCTCGGCGGTCCCGGTCCCCGACCCGGAGGTGGAGGACGAGCGGGAGCAGATCCTGCTCACCGGCGACCTGCCCTCCCCGGCCGCTCCGCCACCGGGCTGCCGCTTCCACACCCGCTGCCCGTGGAAGCAGGCGACCCGCTGCGACACGGAAAAGCCGCAGCTGCGCGAGATCGGGCCCGGTCACCGGGTCGCCTGCCACTACGCCGAGGACATCCGCAGCGGCAGGCTCGCCCCGCGCGCGGTCAGCGCGACGGCGTGAGCACCGGTTCGGCAGCAGGAGCCTCGGCAGCGGGGACCTCGGCCGGGCGGCGGCGGACGCTGCCCAGCAGCACCCCGAACACGACGACCGCGCCGGCCGCCAGCTCGAACGGCTCCGGCCGCTCGCCAAGGACCAGCCACGCGGCGGTGATGCCGACGACCGGCACCAGCAGCGAGAACGGTGCGACCGAGCCCGCCGGGTTGCGGCCCATCAGCACCGCCCAGATCCCGGCCCCGCCGATCGTGCCGAGCAGGATGACGTAGACCAGCGCGCCCAGCGCCATCCAGCCCTCGGTCGAGGAGAACGCGGTGCTGACGGCCTGCCAGCCCGCCTGCGGACCCTCGGTCAGCAGCGACAGCGCGAACATCGGCAGCGGCGGCACGATCGACATCCACAGCGTCAGGTGCAGCGGGTTCGACGGGTTCGCCCTGCGGTTGCACAGGTTCCCGACGGCCCAGCTCAGCGCGCCCAGCACGGTGAGCAGGACGGGCAGCAGCGCGGCGGACTGCGCGCGGCTCCAGCCGATCGCGACCATGCCAAGGACCGCGATGACGATTCCCGCCACCTGCAACGGGTTGGTCCTCTCCCGCAGCAGCACCACGCCGAGGACGACGGTGAACGGCGCGGACGCCTGGAGCACCAGCGACGCCAGGCCGGTCGGCATGCCGATGTCGAGCGCGACGAACAGGAACGCGAACTGGAGGGTTCCGTAGCCGAGGCCGTACCCGATCAGCCACCTCCACTCGACGTCCGGGAACGGCACGAGCAGCACGGTCGGCACCGCGATCAGGGTGAACCGCACCGCGGCGAACAACATCGGCGGGAAGTGCTGGAGGCCGATGTCGATGGCGATGAAGTTCAGGCCCCAGAGCAGGACGACGAGCAGGGCGAGCGAGCGGTCAGGTGCGTTCACGGCATCGATGCTGAGCCGAACTCAGTATTTGCACCAGCTAAATGTTTTTCAACCTGTGTGTAGCATTCCTTCATGGACGTTCGAAGGCTGAGACTGCTGCGGGAACTGGCCGACCGCGGCACGGTCACGGCGGTCGCCAAGGCGATGTCCTACACGCCGTCGGCGGTGTCCCAGCAGATCAGGGCGCTGCAGGCGGAGGTGGGCGTGACGCTGACCGAGCCGTCCGGCCGCGGTCTGCGGCTGACCGACGCGGGCCGGATGCTGGCCGCCAGGGCCGACGAGGTGCTGGCCGCTCTCGACCGCGCGCAGGCGGAGCTCGACGCGTACCGGTCGACCCCGCGCGGCACGGTCCGGGTCGCGCTGTTCCCGTCCGGCTCGCTCCTGCTGCTGCCCGGCCTGCTGCGCAGGATGGCCGCGGTCGAGCACGTGGCGCTGGAGTGCCGGGACGTCGACATGGTCCCGTCGGAGGTCCCGGCGCTGGCCGCCGACTTCGACGTCGTCGTTGCCCACCGCGACGACCGGGCCCAGCCGTTCGACGAGGAGCGGCTGGAGATCACGCCGCTGCTGCGCGAACCGCTGGACGTGGCGCTGCCGCTGGGACACCGGCTCGCGGGCGAGCAGCGGGTCGAGCTGACCGAGCTGGTCGACGAGCCCTGGGTGAGCGTGGGCGTGGGGTTCCCGGTCGACGACGTCCTGCGGTCGCTGGCCATCCGCACCGGGACGCGGCCGAAGGTGGTGCAGCGGATCAACGACTTCCGGGTCATCGAGGCGCTGGTCGCCGACGGTTTCGGGGTGGCGCTGCTGCCGAGGTACACGGCCGACAACCCGCGGCTGGTGCTGCGCCCGCTGGCCGACGTGCGGGCGGGCCGCAACGTCGAGGCCGTGTCCCGGCGCGGAGCGGCGGAGCGGCCCGCCGTGCGGCTGGTGCTCGACGTGCTGCTGGAGGAGGCCGCCAGGGTGGCGGGCTAGCGGGGCGCGGCTCGGGCCGTTGCCGGGGACGGCCTTGGCTCTTCAAGCGTCACGTGGCGGTACCGCCGGGGCGCTACGCCCGCAGCGGGCCGTTTGTCGGAGAGCGGTACCGCGTGTCGAAACGGTACTGCGGGCCGTTGTCGAAGAACTGTCACATTTGACGCGGAACCGGCGCAGAACCCGCGATCTCGGGTCGAATTTCCGGCACAAACCGCTCCTACCGTTGGCCGCGTCCATCGAGGATTCCCGAGGAGCGGTTCTTTCCCATGACGGCCACCACGGCGGTGTCGGCCCTACCTGTCGAGACGCAAGAAGAACAGCCCCAGGCCGAGACCGCAAGGCGCCGGACGCGCCCGTGGTCCTGGCTGTCGGTGCTGGGCGGCACGGCCGCGATCGGCGCGCACGGTTCGCTCTACGGCAACTGGTTCGTCGACGACGCCGCGATCACCTTCGCGTACTCGCGCAGCATCGCCGAAGGGCTCGGCCCGGTCGTGCAGCCGGGGGCGGACCCGGTCGAGGGCTTCTCGAATCCGACGTGGACGGTGCTGCTCGCCGTCGGCCGCCTGCTCGGCCTGTTCGACCACGGCTCGCTGTTCGGGGTCCCGGACTACGTGCTGTTCCCCAAGGGCCTCGCGCTGCTGTGCGTCGCGGCGATGCTGACGGTCTGCCACGGGGTCGCGCGCCGCGTAACCAGCCGCGCGTGGTTGGTGACGCTGGTGGTCGGCGGGCTGCTAGCGGTCATCCCGTCGTTCGTGATCTGGGTCTTCTCCGGGCTGGAGAACTCGCTGTACGCGCTGGTCATCGTCGGCCTGGCGGCGGTGCTGTTCCACGCGTCGATGGACGACCGGCTCCCGGCGAGCAAGGTGGCGGCGGTGGCCGGGCTGCTCGCGGCGACCGCGGCGCTGACCCGGCCGGAGGGCCTGATCTACGCGGGCGCCTACCCGCTGGCCGTGCTGATCCACCTGCGCCGCCACACCCTGGGGGCCAGCGTGCGCGGGGTCGTGGTGTCGGTGCTGGCGTTCGCGGTGCCGGTCGGCGCGTACTTCACCTGGCGATATCTGGAGTTCGGGCGGCTGCTGTCGAACCCGTCGGTGGCCAAGGCGCAAGGGATCCCCGAGGTGGCCGACCTGATGCGCTCGGCCGAACTGGTCGGGTACGCGGGTCCGCTCGCGGTGCTGGCTCTGGCGGTGGTCCTCGGCATGGCGCTGGGCCGGTCGACGACGTGGCGGCGCGGCCTGGCCTCGCTGCTGGTGCCGTTGATGCTGGCCGTCATCGCGTTCGCCGTGCTGAAACCGGACTGGATGGCGCAGTACCGGTTCGCGACCCCGATCTGGGCGCTGGGCGCGCTGGTCGCGGTGCTCTCGGCGGTCGAGGTCTTCCGCAACGGCCAGCGGCGGGGCCGGGTGGTGCTGGCCGCCGGGCTGGTGATGTCGGTCGTGCCGTCGGTGTACGTCTTCGGCATCCACGCCAGGGCGTTCAACTCGGTGCCCAACATCTCCATGTGCTACGTCGCCGACCGCCTCGGCCGGGTGCCCAACGCCTACGCCGACATCATCGGCGCCACCGAGGCGTCGATCCTGCTGCCCGACCTCGGCGGTTCGGCGCTGACCAGCAGGCTGCACCTGGTCGACCTGGGCGGCCTGGTCGAGCCGAGGATCGCCGACTTCATGAAGAACGAGGACATGGCCGGCATGCGGGACTGGGTGTTCGAGGAGGTCAGGCCGACCTTCATCCACTCCCGGTCGGTCTGGGGCGACACCGGGATCTCCGCGGACCCGCGGATGCGCGACTACGTGCAGATCTACCGCTACGAGCTCCCCGGCGCGCCGGCGGGCGACTGGGTGCGCCGCGACGCAGTACCCGACGAGGAAGCGCTGCGCAAGCTCCGCGAGTACGCCGACACCGTCGTGGCCGAGGTCGACCACAAGGACGTGACGAACGTGTGGCCGAGCCGCACCTGCGGGCCGACTCTGCGGCCGGGCCAGACCGAGGTCGGGCAGGTTTGACGCCTGTGTCCACGGCTCGTTTTGCGTGGCGGTGCGGGTGGCGGAACCTCAGGCGTCCGCTGGCTGCGGGTCCGAGTCGCCGCGGGGGACGGTCAGGGTGAACACGGCGCCGCCGTCGTTGTGCACGGTCAGCTCGCCGTGGTGCGCCAAGGCGTTGCGCCGCGCGATCGCCAGGCCGAGCCCGCTGCCCTCCGTCGCGCTGCGCGCGCGGTCGCCGCGGACGAAGCGGTCGAACAGGATCGGGATCAGCTCGTCGGCCACCCCCGGCCCGGAGTCGGCCACCCGCATCGTGACGTTGGCCGGATCGGTCCCGTCGAGCACCACGGTGACCGGCTCGGCGCCGTGGTGCACCGCGTTGGCGAGCAGGTTGCAGGCGATCGTGTGCAGCCGGCGCGGGTCGCCGACCAGCTCCAGGTCACCGCTGGTCCGCAGCTCGACCCGCGCGGCACCGGCGATCAGCTCGACCGCGTCCAGCACCAGGGCGTGCAGGTCGACCGACTCCGGGCGGAACTCCGCGGCCCCGGAGTCGAGCCGGGAGATCTCCAGCAGGTCCTCGACCAGCCGGGCCATCCGGCGCGCCTGCGTCGCGACCAGCTGCGCGGCGCGGTCGCGGGACTCGGGGTCCGGGTGCCGCAGGCTGTCGGCCGCGGCGACCAGCGACGCCGTCGGCGTGCGCAGGTCGTGGGCGACGTCGGCGACGAACCGCTGCTGCTGGCGGTCCTTGCTCCGCAGCTCCTCGATCGAGTCGCCGAGCCGTTCGGCCATCGAGTTGAACGAGCTGGTCAGCTCGGCGATCTCGTCCGACCCCCGCACCGGGAGCCGGACGTCGAACGAGCCGTCCCCGAGCCTGCGCGCCGCGGCGGCCACCCGGCGCACCGGCCGCTGGATGCTGCCCGCGGCCACCAGCGCCGCCGCCACCCCGAGCGCGGAGACGACCAGCGCCACCACCGCCAGCGTCCTGCGCAGCTGCGACAGCTCGTCGCGCAGCGGCTGCATGTTGTAGAACTCGACGAGCACCAGGTCGGGACCGACCTTGGCCGCGAACGCCAGCAGCAGCCCGCCGCGCTCGATCTCGATCGTCTCGGTCGCCATCCCGCCGGGCCGGGCGCGGGCCACCAGGTCAGCGGTCAGGTTCACCCACGGCGTCGTGGTGGCCACCTTGACCGGCTCCGGCAGACCCGCGAACCCGAACGCCGTCCCGGGCTGGTCCGGACTCTTGGTCTGCGGCCCGAAGTAGCCGTTGCCCGAGGTCAGCAACGCGGGCCCGCGCACCGAGTCCGCAGCCGGCATGAAGTCCAGGACCGACCACTGCAATCCCTTGCGGCCCAGCATGTAGTCGGCGACCAGCCGGATCCGCCCGCCCGGCCCGGAAGCGTTGGCGAACCGCCCCCGGACCTGGTTGAGGTCGGAGGTGAAACCGGCGTTGGCGGCGGCGGTGAAGCGGTCGGTGGTGCCGGTGGCCTGCAACCGGTACGCGGAGAAGGCCATCGCGACCGTGGCCGTGGTGGTCACGAGCACGACGGCGATCACGATCCGCGCCCGCAACCCGAGGTGCGGACCTCTCACGGCCGCACCAGTCGGTAGCCCAGCCCCCGCACGGTGCGCAGCAGCGCCGGGTTCCCGGCGTCGTCCTCGATCTTGGCGCGCAGCCGCGCCACCGCGGCGTCGACGATCCGGGAGTCGCCGACGTAGCCGTAGTCCCAGACCCGCCGCAGCAGCACCTGCCTGCTGAGCACCTGGCCGGGGTGGTCGGCGAACTCCAGCAGCAGCCGCAGCTCGGTCGCGGTGAGGTTGAGCTCGCGGCCGTCGCGGGTGACGATCATCGACAGCGGGTCGATCTCCAGCGGACCGAACCGCAGGCACGGGTCGGTGGCCGCCGAGGCGGGCGCGGACCGGCGCAGCACCGCCTTCATCCTGGCGTCGATGATCCGCGGCTCGGTCGGCTTGACCACGTAGTCGTCGGCGCCGCCCTCCAGCCCCACGACCACGTCGATCGGGTCCGCCCGGGCGGTCAGCAGGATCAGCGGGACCGTGCTGGTGGCGCGGATCCGGCGGCAGACCTCGAAACCGTCCACCCCGGGCAGCATCACGTCGAGCAGCACCACGTCGACCGGCTGGCCCTCGGCCAGCAGCGCGAGCGCGCGCTCACCGGTGCCCGCGATCTGCACGCTGTGCCCGAGGCTGCTCAGCGCGAGACCGAGCGCCTCGGAGAGCGCTTCGTCGTCCTCCACCAGCAATACCTTCGGCACGCTCTCCAACGTTAGCCCAGTCGTGTGCTGACCAGCCCCGGGGTTCAGGAAGTCCCGTAGGCGGCGAGGAAGACCCGGACGGCTTCGTCGGCGACGCGGTCGAGGCGGTCCCGCTCGAACGACGCGTCGGGGCGGGCCATGGCCTCGTTGATCGGCACGGACAGGACCAGCCAGTTGAAGTGCTGCGCGGCCACCACGGGGTCCTCGGCGCGGATCAGGCCGCGCCGGCCGAGGACCTCGAACCACTCGGCGAACGTCGCGTAGGCCTGCTCGGGCCCGCCCGCGTACCAGGCTTCGGCGAGCTCGGGGAACCGCTCGGCCTCGCCGATGACCACCCGCCGCAGCCGGATCAGGTGCGGCTGCATGACCGCCGCCAGGTACGCGCGGGCGAAGGCGCGCAGGTCGGCCGCGAGGTCCTGGCTGACCGGCACGGCCTCGGCGAGCTCGGCCACCGAGGCGTCCGCGCGGTCCATGTCGCCGGTGAGCAGCTCGACGAACATCCGCCGCTTGTCACCGAAGTGCTTGTAGACGGTCTGCTTGGACACCTTCGCGAGCGCGGCGATCTCGTCCATGCTCGTGCCCAGGTAGCCGTTGCGCAGGAACAGCTCGCGGGCGGCGTCCAGGATGGACTCCCGCTTCCGCGCCGACCGGCCGGTTGTCTCCACTCGCTCCACGTCGATGGATAGTACTGGACGGTCCAGTACCCGCACGAGTACTGTACCGTCCAGTTCCAATCGGAGGGGGAAGCAGATGAACCTGGACGTACCCGGCGCGAGCCTGCACTACGAGGTGCGCGGCGAGGGCCCGCTCGTAGCCCTGATCGGCGCGCCGATGAACGCCGACGCGTTCGCGCCGCTGGCCGAACTGCTCGCCACCGACCACACGGTGCTCACCTCGGACCCGCGCGGCATCCGCCGCAGCCGGGTCGACGATCCCGACGCCGACTCCACGCCCGAACTCCGCGCCGACGACCTGTCCAGGCTGATCGCGCACGTCGACGCCGGTCCGGCGACGGTCTTCGGCTCCAGCGGCGGCGCGGTCACGGCCCTGGCGCTGACGCAGGCCCGTCCGGAGCAGGTCCGCACCGTGATCGCGCACGAGCCGCCGCTGGACGAGCTGCTGCCGGACCGCGACCAGCTGCGCGCCGATACCGAGGACTGCTGCGCCACCTACCTCGCGGGCGATGTCCTGGGCGGGTGGCGCAAGTTCTTCGAGCTGGCCAACCTCGCGATCCCGGCCGAGGTCGTGGAGCAGATGTTCGGCGGCGAGCGCGATCCGCGGGACGTCGCCGACGAGCACTTCTGGTTCGCCCACGAGATGCGGCACTCGACCTTCTGGCAGCCCGACCTGGAGATCCTGCGCTCGGTGCCGTCCCGGGTCGTCGTCGGCATCGGCGAGGACTCGACCGGCGAGCTCTGCGACCGCACTTCCCGCGCGCTGGCCAAGGAACTCGGCGCGGAGCCGACGTTCTTCCCGGGCGGGCACATCGGATTCGTCGACGACCCCGCCGGTTTCGTCCCGAGACTGCGGGAAGTGCTGCGAGGTTCCTGACCCGCGGGTTACCGCGGGCCGTTCTCGCTGGCCCAGCGGCAGATCGCGGCGACTTCCTCGGCGTGCGCGGGCAGCGTGTCGTCGACGATCCCGACGACGGGGATGTGCCCCTCGCGCGTGACGTCCGGTGGGCGCGGCATGAAGCCCTTCTCGTGCACGCCGGTGCTGCCCTGGCCCGGTGTCCCCTCGGCAAGGTGCCCGGTGGTCCGGGCGTACCGGGTCAGCACGCGAGGCTTGCGGATGTCGCGGTCGAGGCCGAAGTAGTGCTGTCCCATCGGGAAGATCGCCGACAGGGCGTCCCACCAGCCCTCCGCCGCCAGCAGCAGCTCCGGGTGCCGCGCCCGGAGCTCGGCGGCCAGCTTCTTGCAGCCGTCCATGACGTTGTGGCGCGGGTCGTTGAACCAGTAGCCGAGCGTGTCGAGGAACGCCGCGTCGATGCCGAACTCGCGCACCAGCGCCGAGATCGACTCCACCAGGTGCGCCCGGAACCGCGGCTCCCCGGGGTTGAGGAACACCTGGTCGCCCTCGCCGACCCGGTCGGAGTCCCAGTCCGGGCGGTTGAGCAGCTCGACGTAGCGGTCGGTGTCGTTGCGCAGCACCGACCGCTCCCAGTCGGGGTAGCGGTTCACGTTGGCGCCGTGCCCGCCGAACATCGGCATCAGCCGGACCCCCAGCTCGCGCGCGGTGCGCGCCAGCGCGGCGAATCCCTCGGCCCCGCCCATGTCCTCACCGGGCCGGTACTGCGGGTACGCGTAGTAGTAGCGGCCCTCGAACCCCGGCAGGTACGCGAGCACCCGGTGGCCCTCGATGTGCTGGGTGACGAACCGCAGCGCCTCGGCCATCTGGGCGAAGGTGTTGAACACGTAGCCGGTCCAGTGCTGGCCGTGCAGGGTCACCACCAGCGCGGTGTGCCGCGCCCATTCCGGGACGTCGGGCCGGGTTTCCCAGTGCCGCAGCCCGAACGAACCCTCCACGAAGGACATGTGGTCCTCGAAGTCGGTGTCGGCCACCGCGGCGCTGGCGCCCAGCCGCAGCCGGATCGGCGGCACCCGGTAGGCCGTGGACCGCGAGGTCGCCAGCGGCACGTGCACCAGCTCGACCACCGGCACCGGCGAGTACGGCGGGTGGTGCAGGTGCAGGATCTGCCGCTGCACCAGCGGATCCCGGATGCTCAGCGTCGAGCAGTCCGCCTCGTCGCCGACGGCCGCCCACGCCGTGACCCAGTCCGGGCCCGGGTACTCGATCTGGAACCGCCTGCTGTCGACCCCGTGCGCCCAGCCGCGCCCGGTGCTCGGCGTCCACCAGCCCGCCCGGAGCTGTTCCGGCGACAGGCCGCGCAGCATCAGCTTCACCGCCTTGACCGGCTCGTCGTGCCGGACCGTGATCGACCACTCCAGCAGGCCGCGGTCGTGCACGACCTCGATCCGCACGCCGCCGGTCTCGACGATGCGTTGCTGTCCGAACAGCGCGTAGCGGTCGGTGTCCAGGGTGATCCGGTCGCCCTCGTGCACGTGCGTGCTCGCGGCGTCGATCCCGTAGCCGTTGTCGGTGGTGAAGACCTGGACGCCCCATTCGACTCCGTAGGCGCCAGGGGTGGGGAAGAAGGGATCTCGGGGGTCGAAGCTCAGGTCGGTGTCGATGAGGCCCACGACGAGTCCCCCTCAGCGCAGTCCGCCGCCCGCTCCAGCAGGGCGGCCAGGTCGTCGGCCTCGTCGGGTTCGAGGACGAGGACTTCGGCCGGCGGCAGCACCAGCGCTACCCGGTCGCCCATGACCAGGACGGTCATCCTGCGATTCTCGGCGGCGGGGGAGGTGCACGGTATCCGCCATCGGAGCTGTTCCATCGGGTCCTCGGTAGGCCACATGTCCACTCCAGCGGTCCAGCTGCACTGCGGGTCGGTGACTGACTGAACCTCGCGTGCCGAGGGGCTTCAAGCTCACTACACCGAACGAGTGGAATCGCGCGTTTGCGCGAGCAGAACCCCGGTGCGGGTGGGAAAGCGACCGGACCCCGACGGTCCCCGAAACCTGCTCCGGCCGCTCCCCCGTTCCCGATTCCCCAGGGGCGTCGCGTCCGTGCTCCCGCACAGCTGTGACCCGATCACTGATGAGTGCGGAGTCGTGAGGGCGGACCCGCCGGCTCACGAGTTTTCGCGACGTGACACAAGCGTGCCGCCGGGTAGCAGCGCCCACTACCGTCTTTGGTCGAGTGAATTGGTCGTTCCAGCCGGTTCCTTTCCGTGCTTTTGCTGCTACTGCGCGCATTCTTCCGATGTCAGCGCATTCGGTTCCGGCGATGCGCCGGGAATTCAGTGACAGGGGTCACAGTTGCGTCGGCGGGGTGGAAAGTGTTTCCCGCAAAGGCGGCGGTGGGACACCCGGCGTCCGTACTCTGAGGAAGGCCGCCGCGCATCACTCGCGCGACGGCGTTGATGTGTAAAGGGCGAAACGGGCGAACTGCATGATTGAGTGGTTGGAGACGATTCCCCCCGCGGTGATCTACCTCGTGGTCGGGCTGATCATCGGGCTGGAGAGCGTGGGGATCCCGCTGCCCGGCGAGATCATGCTCGTCAGCACCAGCGTCGCGGCGTCGCAGGGGATCGTGAACCCGGTGGTCCTCGGCTGCGTGGCCGCCGCCGGGGCGATCATCGGCGACTCGGTCGGCTACGCGGTCGGCAAGAGGTACGGCCGCGGCCTGCTCGTCCGGCTCGGCCGCCGGTTCCCCAAGCACTTCGGGCCGAAGCAGATCGCCGCCGCCGAGCGCGCCTTCGACCGCTGGGGCGCCTGGGCGGTCTTCGGCGGCCGGTTCGTCGCCCTCCTGCGCATCCTCGCGGGACCGCTGGCCGGTGTGCTGGGCATGGAGTACCGCAAGTTCCTGCTGGCCAACGCCACCGGCGGCATCGCGTGGGCCGGTGCGGTCACCACCGTCGGCTACGTGTTCGGCATCGTCGCCGAGCACTGGCTCCGGAAGTTCTCCTGGCTCGCCCTGCTCATCACGGTGCTGGTCGGCGTGGCCATCACCCTCTACGTCCGGCGCCGCGCGGAGAAGGCCGCCGAGGCCGAGCCGGAACCCGAACCCGTCGACTCGTGAGCGGCGGCCCCGCGCAGGGACCGCCGCCCACGTGATCAGCGCCCGGCGCGGTTGACCGCGGAGACGATGGCGTGCAGCGACGCCGTCACCGTGGACGTGTTGATCCCGACGCCCCAGAAGATCTCGTCACCGACGGCGCACTCCAGGTACGCGGCGGCGCGGGCGTCGTCACCGGCGGTCAGCGCGTGCTCGCTGTAGTCCATGACCCGCACGTCGTGGCCCACCGTGCTCAGCGCGTCGACGAACGCCGCGATCGGGCCGTTGCCGGACCCGGTGATCTCCTGCTCCTCGCCGTCGACGACCACCGTCGCGGTGATCGTCTCGTTGCCGGACTCGCCGCGGAAGCTCTGCCGGACCAGCCCCAGCGGGCTCCGCGCGTCCAGGTACTCGTCGGAGAACACCGCCCACATCTCGTCCGGGGTGACCTCGCCGCCGCCGGAGTCGGTGCGCTGCTGGACCAGCTTGGAGAACTCGATCTGCATCTTGCGCGGCAGGTCCAGCTGGTGCTCGGTCTTCATGATGTAGGCGACGCCGCCCTTGCCGGACTGCGAGTTCACCCGGATCACGGCCTCGTAGGTGCGGCCCACGTCCTTCGGGTCGATCGGCAGGTACGGCACCTCCCACGGGTGCTCGTCGATGCTCACCCCGGCCCGGTCGGCCTCCGCGCGCAGCGCGTCCAGGCCCTTGTTGATGGCGTCCTGGTGGCTGCCCGAGAACGCGGTGTACACCAGCTCGCCGCCCCACGGGTGCCGCTCGGGCACCGGCAGCTGGTTGCAGTGCTCGACGGTCCGCTTGATGTGGTCCAGGTCGGAGAAGTCGATCTGCGGGTCGATGCCCTGGCTGAACAGGTTCATGCCCAGCGCGATCAGGTCGACGTTGCCGGTGCGCTCGCCGTTGCCGAACAGGCAGCCCTCGATCCGGTCCGCGCCGGCCTGGTAGCCCAGCTCGGCGGCGGCGACGCCGGTGCCGCGGTCGTTGTGCGGGTGCAGCGACAGCACGACCGAGTCCCGGCGGGACAGGTTGCGGTGCATCCACTCGATCGAGTCGGCGTAGACGTTCGGGGTGGCCATCTCGACGGTCGCGGGCAGGTTCAGGATCACCGGCCGCTCCGGCGTGGGCTGCCAGATCTCGGTGACCGCGTCGCAGACCTCGGCGGCGTAGGACAGCTCGGTGCCGGTGTAGGACTCCGGCGAGTACTGGAACCGGAAGTCGGTGTCGGAGTACTTGCCCGCGTACTCCTGCGCCAGCTCGGCGCCCATGGTCGCGATCTTCTTGATGCCCTCGCGCTCCTCGCGGAACACCACCCGGCGCTGCAGGATCGACGTGGAGTTGTAGATGTGCACGATCGCCTTCGGCGCGCCCTCCAGGGCGGCGAAGGTCCGCTCGATCAGCTCCGGGCGGCACTGGGTCAGCACCTGGATGCGCACGTCCTCGGGTACCGCGCCGTCCTCGATGATCTCGCGGACGAAGTCGAAGTCGGTCTGGCTGGCGGCGGGGAAGCCGACCTCGATCTCCTTGAAGCCCATCTGCACCAGCAGCTCGAACATGCGGCGCTTGCGGGCGGGCGACATCGGGTCGATCAGCGCCTGGTTGCCGTCGCGCAGGTCGACGGCGCACCACAGCGGCGCCCGGGTGATCCGGTTGTCCGGCCAGGTGCGGTCGGGCAGCCGCACGTCCTCGACCAGCTCGTGGAAGGGGCGGTAGCGGTGGAACGGCATCGAGCTGCCGCGCTGCGGGTTCCAGGGCTTCTGGTCGGCGGGCGCCGGTTTGGCGGGCTGGTTGACGCGACCGGCGGGGGCCTGTTCGGGGGTGCTCATGCGGGGACTGCTCCTGCTCTGTGCTTCGGTGGCCTTCCGACCGGCACGTTCGAACCCCGCGACGAGGGGCCGGTCTGGTCAGACCCCGTCGCGGCGGCGAAGCAGGAGAACGCGAGCCACGTTCCCAGGCTAACCGCATCCGATGGCCGGAATGCAAGCGCCCGTTCCACATGCTGGGCGCGAGCGGGGTGTTCTGCGGACGGCTCCGGCAGGGCAGACTGGGGATCATGGCTGCTGGCAAGGGTCGGTCCGGGGTCGCGACGCTGATCAACGGCGCGGGTTTCCTCCTGGCCGCGATACTGGTGCTGCACATCGTCTTCGTGCTGTTCGGGGTGCCGTCGAACGCGGGGCTGGCCAGTTCGGTGCGGCAGGCCGCCGAACCGCTGGCGCTGTTCTTCCCCGGCCTGGTCGACGGGGGCAACGAGATCCTGCAGGTCATCCTGGACTTCGGGCTCGCGGCGGTGTTCTGGGTCGTCGTCGCCGCGGTGCTGGGCCGGATCTTCGGCTGAGGCTACCGACCGGTAGGGGTGGCGTGAAACACTCCTGCCATGTCCGACAGCGATTCCGCGCAGGCGTTCTCCGGTGGTCGTCGCCGCAAGCACAGCGAGTTCGACGCGGCCCGGTTCCGGGCCAGGGCGGTCGGCGTGGCCACGACCCTCGTGCGCTGGGTCGGCACGCTCGCCGCGGTGCTGCTGGTCGTCCACGTGGTCCTGACCGTCGGCGGCGCGAACCCGGACAACGGCATCACCCGCTTCGTCGCGGAGTGGGCCGACCCGCTGGCGCTGGGCTTCTCCGACCTGTTCATGCCGCAGGACCCGCAGCTGGCGGTGCTGCTCAACTACGGCATCGCGGCGGTGTTCTGGCTGGTCGTGACCTCGATCGCGGTCCGCGTGCTGCGCCTGCTCGGCAAGTAGCTACCGGTGGTCGAGGTCGTGCAGCACCTCGTGCACGATCTGCGCCGCTTCCCAGACGTCGACGTAGCGCAGCCAGGACGGCGCGAAGCTGCACCGCAGCGTGTCCGGCTCGACGAGGTCGACGACCACGCCGCGGGCGAACAGCTCCTGCGAGACCCGCTCGGCGCGCGGATGCCGGAGGCTGACCTGCGCTCCGCGCGGCCGGTCGGCGGAAGGTGAAACGATTTCCACGCCGGGAGCACCCCGCAGCCGCTCGACGAACAGCGAGACCAGCCCGTTGGTCTTCGCCGCCAGCGATGCCCCGGACACACCGTCCAGTGTGGAGAGACCGGCGCGCAGTTCGCACAATGCCAGCGCGGACGGCGCCGATGCGGAGTCCTCGCGGGCCTGTTCGCAGTCCAGCGCGGCGTGGTGCCGCTCGGCGACGAACGAGTACGCCGGCGCGCCGGGACCGCCGCCCAGGTACCGGTGGCCGCAGCCGATCGCGAAGTCGGCCTTCCAGGCGCGCAGGTTCACGTCCAGAGCGCCCGCCGACTCGCTGAGGTCCCACAGAGCAAGGACGTCGTGCTCGTGCAGCCTCGCGGTGATCGCGGCGGCATCGCGCACTCCACCGGTGCGCACGTCTGTGTGCGCGAGCGCGACGACCGCGAGTTCGTCGTAGGGCAGATCGTCGAGGCTGTGGAGCAGGCGCAGCTCGCGACCGGTGTGCGCGGCGGCCGACCGGGCGATGCACAGGTCGGCGGCGAAGCAGTCGCGGCCGACGCCGAGCAGCGGCCGGTCGGGGCGCAGCCGGGCCGCCGCGATCAGCGCCTTGAACAGGTTCACCGAGGTCGTCTCGGCGACCGCCAGCTCGTGCGGGGCGGCACCGACCAGACCGCCCAGCCGGTCCTTGGTCAGCCGGACCTCCTGCTTCCGGTCGGCGTCGAGCCTGCCGATGCAGCCGGACCGCCACCGGTTCTCGGCGAACCGGTGCAGCCGGGCGCTGGTTTCGCTCCGGCCGAAGCCGCCGCTGTTGCCGTCGAGCCGGACGAGGCCGGGCGGCAGCCCGTACCGGGTGCGCAGACCCGCGAGCTCGTCGACGCTGTCGAGCGCCGTCGCGGCAGGTCGCGTGCTGGTCCACACGAGTGAAGTCCTACCTCATTACCCTACGGTAAGTATTCATTTTCCCATTTTGGTTCAACAACCCAGGGAATACGTCCCGCCATCGGCGGATCATCACTGGCCTGTTCGGCGGCAACCGGGACTCAAAACAGCGCGTTCCCCCAGGTGCCGCTGAACACCAGCGACGACAGCGGGTGGCGGGACCGCGCCGCCGCCTCCTTCTGCTGGAGCCGTTCCGGCAGCCCCTCGGGCGAACCGAGCCCGCCGACCGCGATCGCCACCATCGGCTCGAAGTCTTCGGGGATCGAGAACTCCACCCGCGCCTTCTCCCGGTCGAACCCGGCCATCTGGTGCCCGACCAGCCCCTCGGCCACGGCCTGCAGGACCAGGTTCTCGCTGGCCAGGCCCAGCCCGTACGCGCCGTACGGCATCGGCTCGCCGTCCTCGTCGCGAACGCGGGTCACCCCGATCGCCAGCGCGGCGGCGGGTCCGGTCCACGCGTGGTTGCCGCGCGACAGCGTGCCGCGGATTCGCTCGAAGGTGTCGTCACCGCGCCGCCCCGCCACGAACCGCGCGGGCTGCGTGTTGCCCCACGACGGCGCCCACCGGGCGGCCTCGAACAGCGCGGTGAACTGCCGGTCGGTCAGCTCCACCGCCGGATCGAGCGCGCGCGGGCTCCACCGCTCGGCGATCAGCGGGTGCAGGGGCACCGACGAGTCGGCGGGCTTGCTCACTGCCACCTCCAGGGGGCTCACATCGCGTAGGACCACGCGGTCAGCGAATAGGCCCCGAACCAGGAGCCGAAGCAGACCAGCAGGATCGTCGTGCACACCGCGGTCGTCGGCCGCCTCCGCGCGAGCCCGATCGCGACCGGGATCAGCAGCGGGAACGCGGGCAGCATCAACCGCACCTTCGAGTACATCAGCCCGTCCGAGCCGAGGTCGAGCACCAGCACCGCCGCCGCGAAGACGACCAGCGGCCAGGGCATCCGGTGCCGCACGCACAGCACGAGCAGCACCAGCGCGGCCAGCACGATCCACGCGGTGAAGGTCTCCAGCACCGACTTGTCCGAGGTCAGCGTCTCCACCACGAACTTCGAGGTGGCCACCCCGCCGTCGAACGCCGAGGACCAGCCGCGCTGCTGGAGCGCGAAGTACCCGCCGGGCTTGCCGGTCTGCAACCCGACCCAGCCGACGTAGAGCAGCATCCCCGCGGGCGCGAGCACGATCGCCAGCAGCGGACCCCACAGCTCGCGCCGCCGCGCGATCGCGACCAGCGCGGCCAGCCCGACCACGCCGATCAGCGCGGCCGCGGTCGGCCGCACCAGCCCGGCCGCCGCGCAGCACAGCCCCGCGAGCAGCCAGTTCCGCTCGATCACCCCGACCAGCGCCCAGATGGACAGCGCGCAGAACAGCGCCTCGGAGTAGGCCATCGACAGCACCACCGACATCGGCGCCGCCGCGAACAGCGCGACCAGCAGCAGGCCGACCCCGTGCGAACCGCCGACCCGCCTGCCCAGCCGGGCCAGGCCGTAGGCGGCGACGACGCCGCACGCCAGGCTCACCGCGATCGCGGCGCCGATCATGTTCACGCCCGGTATCAGCGCGACCAGCCGGACCAGCAGCGGATACCCGGGGAAGAAGGCCAGCGGGGTCTCCGGGTACCGGTTCCCGAACCCGTCGACCATGCTCGGGTCGACACCGCCGTAGCCGTGCTCGGCGATCTCCAGGTACCACTCGCCGTCCCACGCGCCCAGGTTGTCGGCCAGCGACTCGTCGTTGGCGGCCGACAGCCAGGACAGCACCAGAAGGCCGAAAACGCGGATTGCGAGGTAAACCACACCGGGGCCCAGGGCGGCCACCGCCCGGTGCTGGTCCGACAGCCCGGACGACAGCCGCGCGAACAGCGGTGGAACAGACCGTTTCGGCTGGTTACGACCTGTTTCGCCGGTGTTGCGCCGCTGCGGCTCGATCGCGCCCGGCGAGGTGGCCAACGTGCTCCTCCGACCTTGTCGACAAACCGGCCCCACAGGCTAGCGGCCGGCCTTTGGAGTAGGGCGCGGCGGTAACGATTCGGTAGGCTGTTCTGGCAGCGGAGCGACCTGGTGAGGCCGCTTCGGCCCAGGTGGCCGATGCTGCACCCATCGGGTCGCGGGGCGTCCCGTCGCCGGTCAGGACCGGTGCCGGCGGTGCTCTTCGTCCATTCCGGTGTCAGTGCGGGGACAACCCGCACCCGGGGCGACCGCAGCCTTGCGAGGCACGGCCCGAGGAGGTTTTTTCACGTGGCGCTCGTCGTCCAGAAGTACGGCGGTTCCTCACTGGAGAGTGCCGATCGCATCAAACGGGTCGCGGAGCGGATCGTCGAGACCCGCAAAGCGGGCAACGACGTGGTCGTCGTGTGCTCCGCGATGGGTGACACCACCGACGAGCTGCTCGACCTCGCCCAGCAGGTCAACCCGGCCCCGCCGGAGCGCGAACTCGACATGCTGCTCACCGCGGGGGAGCGGATCTCCAACGCCCTGGTCGCGATGGCCATCGAGTCGCTCGGCGCGGAAGCCCGCTCGTTCTCCGGTTCGCAGGCCGGGGTGATCACCACGTCGGCGCACCAGAACGCGCGGATCATCGACGTCACGCCGGGCCGGGTGCAGGAGGCGCTCAAGCAGGGCCAGGTCGTGCTGGTCGCCGGTTTCCAGGGGGTCTCCCAGGACACCAAGGACATCACGACCCTGGGCCGCGGCGGCTCGGACACCACGGCGGTCGCGGTCGCCGCGGCGATGAACGCCGACGTCTGCGAGATCTACACCGACGTCGACGGTGTCTACACCGCCGACCCGCGCATCGTCTCCGATGCCCGCCACCTCGACCGCATCACCTACGAGGAGATGCTGGAAATGGCGGCGACCGGCGCGAAGGTGCTGCACCTGCGCGCGGTCGAATACGCCCGCCGCTACGGCGTGCCGCTGCACGTCCGCTCGTCGTACTCGCCCAAGCCCGGCACCATCGTGTCCGGCAGTGTGGAGGACCTTTCCGTGGAACAGGCGATGATCACCGGTGTCGCGCACGACCGGTCGGAGGCCAAGGTGACCGTTCGCGGGGTCCCGGACAACCCGGGCATCGCGGGACGGATCTTCCGGGTGATCGCCGACGCCGAGATCGACATCGACATGGTGCTGCAGAACGTCTCCAGCACCGCGTCCGGACTCACCGACATCACCTTCACCGTCGCCCGCAGCAACGGCGCGCTGGCGGTGGCCGAGCTGGAGAAGATCAAGGCCGAGCTCGGCTTCGACCAGGTCGTCTACGACGACCACGTCGGCAAGGTCTCGCTGGTAGGGGCGGGCATGCGCTCGCACCCCGGCGTCACGGCGACCTTCTGCGAGGCGTTGTCGCAGGCGGGCGTGAACATCGAGATCATCAATACCTCGGAGATCCGCATCTCGGTGCTGATCCGGGACACCCAGCTCGACGACGCGGTCGCCGCGTTGCACAACGCCTTCGAGCTCGGTGCCGATGAAGAGGCCGTCGTCTACGCGGGGAGTGGCCGCTGATGAGCAAGCCGACCGTAGCCATCGTCGGTGCCACCGGAGCGGTGGGCACCGTCATGATCGACATCATCAACAACCGGCCGTCCGTGCCGTGGGGAGAGATCCGGCTGATCGCCTCGCCGCGCTCGGCGGGCAAGAAGATCACCGTCCGCGGCGAGGAGCGCACGGTCGTGGCGCTGGCGCCGGAGGCGTTCGACGGGGTCGACATCGCCCTGTTCGACGTGCCGGACGAGGTGTCGGCGCAGTGGGCGCCGGTCGCGGCCGAGCGCGGTGCCGTCGCGGTGGACAACTCCGGCGCCTTCCGGATGGACCCCGAGGTGCCGCTGGTGGTGCCCGAGGTCAACGCCGCGAAGGTGCACGAGCGGCCGAAGGGCATCATCGCCAACCCGAACTGCACGACGCTGTCGATGATGGCCGCGCTCGGCGCGCTGCACCACGAGTTCGGCCTCCGCGAGCTGGTCGTCGCCTCCTACCAGGCGGCCTCCGGTGCGGGTCAGGAAGGCATCGACCGCCTCTACGACGAGGTCTCGGCGGTGGCGGGCAAGCAGGTCGGCGTGCGCGCCGGTGACGTCGCCGAGGCGCTGACCGCGGCGGGCCTGCCCGCCGAGACGCCGTTCAAGGCCCCGCTGGCGCTCAACGTCGTGCCGTGGGCGGGCTCGCGCAAGGACGACGGGTGGACCTCGGAGGAGCTGAAGGTCCGCAACGAGTCCCGCAAGATCCTCGGCATCCCGGACCTGAAGGTCTCGGCCACCTGCGTGCGGGTGCCGGTGCTGACCACGCACTCGCTGGCCGTGCACGCGACCTTCGAGCGCGAGATCACCGTCGAGCAGGCGCACCGGGTGTTCGGCGCGCAGTCGTCGATCGTGCTGCAGGACGACCCGGACAACGGGGTCTTCCCGACCCCGGCCGAGGTGGTCGGTGCGGACCCGACCTACGTCGGCCGGGTCCGGCAGGCCCTGGACTTCCCGAACACGCTGGACTTCTTCGTCTGCGGGGACAACCTCCGCAAGGGCGCGGCGCTCAACACCTACGAGATCGCCGAGACGCTGGCGGGCTGACCCGGGCGCTTCGAGGGGCGTCCTCTTCCCTGGTCGGGGAGGGGGACGCCCCTTTTCGTTGCTCCAGGAGGCCAATCTTCATTCGAACGTGTGTTTGTATTGCCGATTCCTGGAGATCGGCGCCGAGGCTGGCGATATTGGAGGCATGTCCGCACCCGTACCACCTGGAGATCGACCGGGACGCCCTGGCCCGGCGACCACGCAGCTGAAAGGCGCAGGCCGTCGGCGCCGGGCCGGGACCGGCGCCGACCCTCCGGGCGTCAGCTCCCGGCGAGCTGCGCCTGCCACATCCAGTGCGACTTCTCCATCTCGTGGGAGATGCCGATCAGCAGGTCCTGGGTGACCAGGTCGGACTTGTCCGTTTCGTCGATGCGCGCACGCATGCGCTTGATCAGCTCGGAAAGGGCGGAAACGATGTACTCGATCACCTCGCGGTCGCTCTTCCAGCCCGCGCCGAAGGCCGGGAGGCCGGAGCCGGACGAGACCGTGGCGGACCGCCCGTCGGGCGAGACGCCGATCGCCGCGGACCGCTCGGCGACGTCGTCGGCGAATCCCCTGGCGCTGTCGATCAGCTCGTCGAGCTGGAGGTGGACGTCGCGGAAGAACCTGCCGACCACGTTCCAGTGCGCCTGCTTGGCCACCAGGTGCAGATCCACCAGGTCCAGCAGCGCGCCCTGGAGGACCTTGCCGGTGGTGTCCCGGTCGGAGTCGGTCAGTGCGCTGGTGATCGGTGCCTTGTCAACCGTCTTAGTGGCCATGGAACGGATACCTCCCTTGCGCGAGAGCTCTGTCCTCCAGAGCCTCCTGGCTGCGGGGTACCCGCGCATGTCGACCTCACATGCGTCGTTCGGCGAACTCCACGACCTGCCGCCCGATGGTCCGCAGGGTCCGCGTGACCTTCTCGTCGTCCGACTCGCCGCCCGGGCCCAGCTCGGTCTCGGCGGAGTTGACCGCCGCCCCCAGCGGGGTCGGCCAGCCGCGCAGCGCGTGCACGACCGAGCGCAGCGCCTGGAGGGTGGTCACGGTGGCCTGCCAGCCGTAGGCGATGCCGATGCAGCCGACCGCGCGTCCGTCGAGGTAGACGCGGTCGTCGCCGCGCAGGTCCTCCACGTAGTCGAGCGCGTTCTTGATCAGCCCGGAGATGGTGCCGTGGTAACCGGGGGAGGCGAGGATGACGCCGTCGGCGGTGCGCAGCGACTCGACGAGCTCGATCGCGTTCTCGGTGCGGGTGGTGACCTGCGGATCGTAGAACGGCAGTACCAGGCTCTCGCCGGTGATGGCGTGGACCTTGGCCCCGGCTTCGCGCGCTCCGGCGAGCGCGCACTGCATCGCGCGCTCGGACTGCGAGTCGGGGCGGATCGATCCGCCGATCCCCACCACCGTCACGGTCATGCGTCGATCCTTCCATCGCCGGGGCGCTCCCGTGGTGGGAGCCTCGGCCACGCTACGACCTCCAGTCAGCTCGAAGTCAAAGCGCACGGCCGTGTCCCGCGCCACTCCTACTTGTCGGTAACCTCAGGTGCTGCCTTGTTTCCGCTGGGAAGGTCCACCCATGTCGAAAGCTCTCGATGTGTCGCCCCAGGTGCAGGCCGTCGCGCTGCGCGCCATTCTCCAGCTCCCCCAACCGCTCCGGCGGCTGATCGCCGGAGCGCCGATCCGCCTGGACGGCAACGAACTCGCCTTGGACGCCCAACTGCTGCTCAGGCTGCAGCGGATGATCGGCCACGACGGGCTGTCGGCGCCAACGCCGGAAATCGCCCGGGCGGCGATGGTGCAGTCCAACAAGCTGATGACGTTCAACCGGCTCGGCGGGGTGTCGGTGGGCGAGCGCCGGATCCCGACGCCGTCCGGCGAGCTCGCGGCGCGGCTGTACCGGCCTGCGGAGGTCGCCGGCCCGGGCCCGCTGCTGATCTTCTACCACGGTGGCGGCTTCGTCGTGGGCGACATCGAGACCCACGACGACGCGTGCCGCTTCCTGGCCCGGCAGGCCGGGATCAGGGTGTTGTCGGTGGACTACCGGCTCGCCCCGGAGCACCGCTTCCCAGCGGCGTTCGACGACGCCCTGGCGGCGTTCCGCTTCGCGGCGGACAACGCCGAAGCGCTCGGCACCACACCGGAGTCGATCGCGGTGGGCGGGGACAGCGCGGGCGGCAACCTGGCGGCCGTGGTGTCGTACGCGACCCGGTCCGAGGAGATCAGGCCGGCGTTCCAGCTGCTGGTCTACCCGGCGGTGGACGCCACCCGGCGCCGCCGTTCGAGGGAGCTGTTCGGGCGAGGATTCCTGCTCACCGACGCCGACATCGACTGGTTCATGGCGAACTACGTGCCGGAAGTGGGCGAGCGCGGTGACCACCGGCTGTCGGTCCTGCTGGCCGAGGACCTGACCGGGCTGCCCCCGGCGTACGTGGTGACGGCGGGCTTCGACCCGCTGCGCGACGAAGGAGAGGCGTACGTGCAGCGGTTGAAGGAATCCGGGGTGCCGGTGATCGACCGGCGCTTCGAAGACCTGATCCACGGCTTCATGAACCTCCGCCAAGCGGGCGGCCGGTTCCAGGAGGCGATGGTCGAGATCGCGAGCACCCTGCGTGCGGGGCTGGCCCTGCGCGCAGGACGGCTTCAGGACCAGCCGTGATGAGCGACAAGGGCCTCCTCCGCGAGTAGCGGCCCCTCGACCTCGACCGGCTGCGCTGCGCTCGCGAAGACCTCGGCCGCGGAAAGGCCCAGCGCAGCCGGCGTACCCCGAAACTCGGCGAGCCGAGCACCGTCGAGAGCGAACACCAACCGCCCGAGCCCGGAAATGGCCATAGCGCCGGAGCACATAGCGCAGTTCTCGCAGCTGGTGTACATCGTGGTCCGCCGGGCGGTGTCGGCATCCAGATGCCGCCCGGCCCACACCGCGAGCTTGAGCTCAGGGTGAGCACTGATGTCCCGATCGGTGCGAACGGTGTTGACGTCCTCGGCGAGCACCACCCCGTAGGGCCCGACCAACAGCGACCCGAACGGCTCATCCCCCTGCTCCCGAGCCCGAACGCTCAACTCGATCGCCCGCCGCAGATACGCCAGCTCAACCTCGGCCATGTTCCCTCCTTCGGAGCCGCCCATTCCCCAGTGTCACTCCCAACCAGCCCAGGTGACCGGATCCCGGCTCCGCTTGGCGCTACCGGGCTCCGCCTGGCGCTGCCCGGCTCCGCTTGGCCCGGCTCTGCCTGGCTGGGCGTGACCTTGCTCAGCCAGCTCCGCCCGGCCCTCCTCGGCCAGTTCTCCCCGGCCTGCCGGGCTCCACTGGCGTGTCTGACTCAGTGCCATTCCGACACGCCCCGGCATGTCGGCAACCCCGACGCACTTCGGCGTGTCGGATGCCCAACATGCCCTTGTGCGTCGGTCCGGGCACCAGCCGAGCCATCCAGCCCGGCACCCACAGTGCTACCCAGCCCAAACCCCGAAAAGCTCACTCCCCAGGGCCGACGAGCTCCCGAAGCCGGTCCAGCAACTCCTCCCGGCTGCGGGAGCCGAGCCGCTGCTTGATCCGGCCGATGTGGTGCTCGACGGTCTTCGCGGAGATGAACAGCCGCTTCCCGACCTGCTTGTACGTCAGCCCGGCCAGCACCAGTTGCGCGACCTCGCGTTCGCGGTCGCTGAGCAGGTCGCCGTCGACAGCGCGCGGTCGGGGCTGCTTGCCCTGCAAGGCCCGCGCGCACTCCAGCAGCGCGAGCATCGCCTTGCGGTCGGGCGTGTGCAACGCAGCCTGACCAGCGAGCCGGGCGCCGTCCCACGCCAGGCCCGCAGCGTGCAGGCCGCGGGCGGCGCGCTCGGCTCCGTCGTGGTCGACGCGCCCGGCCAGGACCTCGAGCCAGGTGCGGGCACCTTCCGCCATCGCCGCCGACATCGGGTTGTGCTGCGCCAGCCGGTCGAGTTCAGCGGCGTGGCGGTTCGCGGTGTCGAGGTCTTCGAGGATCACCGCCGCCTGCAAGCACTTCCAGGACAACAGGGACGTCCACAGTGGAGGATCGCCCAGATCGGCCAGCAGCGCTCGTGCTTCGCGTAGGTGCGGCTGCACCCACTCCTGGTCGCGCAGGCGCGCCGTGGCCACGACCAGTTCTCCCAGCGGCAGCAGGGAGAACAGGTCCGGCGAGTGCTCGGCGACCGCTTGGCGGGCTTGGCCGCGCACGGCCGTCAGCGCCGTCATGTCGTTGTCGCGGTTGGCGATTCCGGCTTCGATGGCGGTCGCCAGCAGCCGGTCCCGCGCCGCTTCCGGATGCACGGCTTCGAGCTTCGTGCGGGCGCTGACAGTGTCCCCGCGCACCAGGTGCACGCACGCCGCGAGCAGCCGGTGCCGGTTGCTCAGCAGCGGTCCCCCGGTGCTCGACTCGATCGCCCGGGACAGCAGCGACTCCGCGACGTCCAGCTCTCCGCAGTGCAGGCCGACTATGGCCGCGATCGCCGCCGGCGTGTCCGGCAGCAGCGCCGTCCTGCCGACCGGGTCCGACAGCGACGCCGCCCGGACCAGCGTCGACAGCGCTGTGCTCGCCGCGCCCGTGACCGATTCCCGCACGCCTTCGGCGAGCTTGACCGCCGCGCCCGACAGCGACGTCGGCGGTCCGGAATCGCGCGGGCCGCTCAGCACCCCGTCGGCGTCGGCGAGCCTGCCGGTGGCGATCAGCCCCACCGCCGCGCACGCCGTGTCGCCCGGCCACCGCAGGTGCGAGACCGACCAGTGGCACAGGTCGGCCGCCTGCGCGAGCAGACCGCGGTGCGCCAGGACCGTCGCGGCGACCTGCACGCCGAGGGCGCGATCGGGCGCCGTCTCGTCGACCACCACCTTGTCCGCCAGCCGCAACGCCTCGTCGAGTTCGCCGTTCGCCGCGGCGGCGCGAGCCTTGCGGGCAGCGACCTTTGACGCCGGGGCTCCTGCCGCGACCGCCGCGTCGAGCAGCCGCACCGCCAGCTCGGGGCACTCGCCCAGCGCCTCGTCCGCACCTTTCGCGAACGCCGCCGCCAACGTCTCCTCCGGCAGCAGCGCGACCTGGGCGTTGAGCAGCGGCCGGACCAGCGCCAGCACCGGACCGCCGCGCGCCAGCTGCGCCTCCACCAACCGCCGCACGATCCGCAGCCGGTGCTCCAGCGGCGTCAGCACCTGCGCGGCCTGCCGCACGATCGGCAGTGGCACGTCGTGGTCGTCGACCAGTCCGCTGGCCCGGATCGCCGCCAGGCCCTGCGCCGCGCTGCCCGGCTCCAGGTCCAGCAGGGACGCGAGCACGTCCGGATGCGGCGCCGCGCCCAGCGACATCGCGACCGCGCAGGCCCGGCCTGCCCGCCCGAGCTGGTCGAAGTCGTGGTGGAACTGCTCCAGCGCCATCCGGGGCAGCTCGGGCAGGCCGAGCCGGTCCGGGTCGAGCGCGGTCAGGACCCGGTCGACGAACCGCGGGACACCGCCGGTCTGCGCGGTCAGCCAGTCCAGCCATTCCGGCGGTGCCGGGCGGGGCAGCCTGCGGGCGATGTCGTCGCGGCCGAGCCCCGACAGCAGCACCGGGGTGCCGAGCGCGCCGAGCAGTTCGCCGAGCGCGTGCGAGCGCGGGCCCGGCCGGTAGGTGACGATCACGCGCGCGCCCGGCTTCTCGGCGATCCCGCGCAGCAGGAAGAGCGTCGTGTCGTCGAGCCGGTCCACGTCGTCGATGAGCAGCACTTCGCCGGACGCGTCGCGCGGATTCGGTGCGGGCGAGCCAGCCGCGTCGCGGGAATCCCACGGCGCTGCGGCAGTCCCGGGTGGCGCGGTCCCGTGCGCAGCGGTCCCGGATGGTGGCGCGGCTGACCCGTGTGCGGCAGGCCCGGGTGACGGGACGGCCGTCCCATACGAGGCGGTCCCGGGTGGTGGAACGGCCGTCCCATGCGCGCCAGACCCATGCGAGGCCGTCCCATGCCCGCCAGACCCGTCCCCGCCAGCCCCATGCCCGCCAGACCCGTGCGCGGCCGGAGAGCCGACCGCGCGCCTGACCGGGATCCCGGCGGCCTGGTAGATCGCCGCGAGCTCGGCGAGCAGCGTGCTCTTGCCGTAGCCGCCCGCGCCCTGCACCCCGGCCTTGACCGGGGCTGCGGGGTCGGCAGCGACCGCCGCGCGCAGCTCCGCCGCGTACGTTCCGGCCGCCCACGCGGACCTCGTCGGGTGGTTCACGATCATCCTTCTCGCTGCCGCCGGTTCACCGCTGTTGCTGCTGGCCGACTCCGAAGCCGCTGAGCGGCCCGTTCTTGATCGGTCCCTGCACGAAGGTCAGCACCAGTCCTCCGATGATCAGCAGCGCGGCCACCGCCAGTTTGACGATCTTGATCGTGCGCTCCCGCCGTTCGTCCGGGGGCTCGATGTGCATCGGCTCGACCTCCACCGCGGGGCGCGGGGCGGCGGCCGGTTCCTCCTCGAACGGGTCGATCACGTCCGGGTCGTCGGCCTCGATGCGCATCAGCACGCTCGTCTCGGCCACCGACTCGGACTGGTCCGTCCCGGCCGACACCGCGCTGACCGCGGCGACCGCCGCGCCGGAGGCGGCCACCAGCTCGGGCGCCGCGTCCACCAGCGGCTGGAGTTCCAGCCGCTCCTGGACGACCTGCTTGAGCAGCGGCGTCCGCGCCGCGCCGCCCGCGAGCACCACCGCGTCCAGCTCGGCGGGCGTCAGGTTCGCCGACTGCACCGCCTGCAGGACCAGCTCCGGCACCCGCTCCAGGTGCGGCCGGGCCAGCTTCTCGTACCGGGCCCGGGAGACCGCGAAGTCCGTGTGCACCTTGGGCAGGTGGATCCGCAGCGTCGATCCGGGGTGGAACGACAGCGCCTCCCGGGTTTGGGCGCAGTCCGCGCGCAGGTGCGCGACCGCGGCGCGGACGTTGGGGTCGGAGACGTCCAGCCCGGGCAGCCCGCCGAGTTCGGCGCGCAGGTGCTCGAAGAGCGCGTCGTCGAGGTCCTGGCCGCTCGGGTGCGCCGAGGTCAGCGGCGGTCCGACGACCTCGAAGCCGGGCCGGCGCCTGCGCAGCACGGTCGCGTCGAACCCGCTGCCGCCGATGTTGCCGACCACCACCGAGCCGTCCTCGTCCACCCGCTGCTTGTCCGCGAAGTCCATGGCCACCGCGACCGGTTCGGGCAGCAGCGTGACGTCGGAGATGCCGAGCTGGGCCAGCGCCTGGTGCACGAGCCGGACGCGGTGCGGGCCCCACGCCGCGCTGTGCGCGAGGGCGATGTGGTCCGGCGGCTGGCCCTGGCGGTGCGCGACGGCGTCGGCGACCCACTCGACCATCGTCGCGACCAGGAACTGCGGCGCGACGAACTCGCTGCCGATCAGCAGCGGCGCATCGTCACCCACACGATCGATGAACCCGCGGGCGACCCACTGGTGGTGCGTGAGCGCCTGCCGCTGGGCGTGCTCACCCGCCAGGAACGAGCCGTCCTGGGCCCGGCACAGCACCGTCGGCACCGTGGGCGTCCCGCCCAGCGGGACGGGGACGCCCGTCGTCCACCGGCTGCCCTCCCGCCGCGCGATGGCGGCCGAGGTCGCCGTGGCACCGAGATGGATCCCAAGGACGTACGGCATGCATTCCCTTCGGCTGTCGTCCTTCGGCCTTCCGGCTCAGTGCGGCCGGCGGTCTCGGGGACGAGCACAACTTAACGCGGCTTGATTACAGAGTGGTACCGGATGTTGCCATCCATCCCCTAACGGGTCACTAGGGCGACCCCCTAATAGGGACGGGGTTAACTAGGAGTCGGACCCGATGCCCCGGGGGCCCCGGGGGCCATAGCGTGATCAACGGCAGTGAGGGAACGGCGTACCTCACTCGGCCGTCCGCAACCGAGTCCGCTGAGCACGTCAGGAGATCGACATGCCGCACTCTCAGCAGGAAGGTCGCGCCGACATCCCGACCACCGATCCCGGGACGCACCCGGAGGGCGGCCAGCCGACGTTGCACGAGTTCCTGACCAGGCTCGTCACCGACCCGGCTGCCCGGTCCGCCTTCGACGCCGATCCGCACGCCACGTTGGATCAGGCTGGGCTCGGGGGCATGACCGCGACGGACGTGCTGCAAGCCACGTCGCTGGTTCTCGACTACGCACCGGTCGAGGTCGTGCAGGAGTACGACCGCTCACTCCAGAGCAGCGTCGAGAAGTTCGCTGCGAGCAACCAGTACGTCGCGATCAACCAACTGCATCCCGCACATCCATTCGAGCAGGAAGAACACACCATGCTGCAGAACTCCACCCCGCAGGTCCCCGACTTCTCCGAGGACGTCGACGCCCAGCTGCCCGCCCCGGCCCCGGCTCCGGCGCCGGCCCCCGCGCAGGGTGGCGACGTGAACGTCGACATCGAGCAGAACGACTCGCACAACCTGATCAGCGTGCACCACATCGCCAGCGACAACAACATCGGCAACATCGCCGCCGTTGGCAACGTCGTCGGTGACACCACCGAGACCGTGGTCGGCACCGTGGGCGACGTGGCGTACGGCTCGGTCACCCAGGTCACCAACACCGTCGACAACAGCGTCAACGTCGGTGGCGACCTGGTCGCGGGCGTCGGCAACACCGTCGGCGGTGGCGACGTCAACATCCTGCCGGTCAACGACGTCACCAACGTGGTGGGCGACGTGACCAACGTTGCCGGTGACGTCACCGGTGGCGACGTGAACAACGTGGTCGGCGACGTGACCAGCCTGAACGTCGGCGGCGTCGTGGGCGACGTGACCGCCGTGGCCGGCGGCCTGCCGGTCGTGGGCGACGCGACCGGTGCGATCTCCGACCCGACCGCGCTGCCGGTCGTCGGCGACGTGGCCGGCCAGCTGCCGGTCGACGACGTGACCTCCGCGCTCCCGGTCGACGACGTGGCTTCGTCGCTGCCGGTCGGCGAGGTCGCCGAGGCCCTGCCGGTCGACGACGTGACCTCCGCGCTGCCGGTCGACGCCCTGCCGGTCGACGACGCCACCGCGGCCCTGCCGGTCGGCGAGCTGACCTCCGGTCTGCCCGCCCCGAGCGAGCTGCCGGTCGTCGGCGACATCGCCGGCGGTGCCGTCGAGCAGATCGCGGGCGAGGCCACCTCGGCGCTGCCCGAGGGCCTGCTCTGAATCCAGGCTTGATGCCGGAAATGCCGGGTCCGCGATCGCACGCGGACCCGGCATTTCGCTGAAATGTCCGATCGGTGGGATTGGTCGCTCTCGTAACACACACCGATCACTGTGCGATTTCCCCCTAACGGGTTTATCTCTCCGGCCCAGCACGCCACAATCGACGCCGTGATCGAGACGGCGCTGGTGGAACTGATCGATCGCGCGACCGCGGAATGTGCCGAGCAGCGACGCGCTGATCTGCACAACCGGCTGCGGCAGATCCGCACCCGGGTGCTCGACCCCGCCCAGCTCGTGCTGGTCGTGGGGGAGTCCAAGCAGGGCAAGAGCGAGCTGGTCAACGCGATCGTCAACGCACCCGTGTGCGCCTCGGGCGAGGACGTGCGGACGGTGGTGCCGACGCTGGTCCGGCACGCCGACGAGCCGACCGCGATGCTCGTCGAGCACGGTCCGGCCAACGGCCCGGCGGCGCTGGAGCGGCATCCGGTGCCGATCGAGCACATCCGGGAGCAGATCGACCGCGCGGTCGAGCTCGGCCGCCCGCTGACCCGCGGCGAGGTCGGACTGCCGCGCGCGGTCCTCGAAGGCGGTCTGGTGCTGATGGACACCCCCGGGGTGGGCAGCGTGTCCTCCGGGCTCACCGCGACCACGCTCGCCGTCGCCGCCGAGGCCGACGCGCTGCTGATGGTCTCCGACGCGACCCAGGAGCTGACCACCAGCGAGCTGTCGTTCCTCAAGCAGGTCACCGCGCTGTGCCCGAACGTGGCGGTGGTGCAGCCCAAGATCGACGTGACCCCGCACTGGCGCAAGGTCATGGAGGTCAACCGCAAGCACCTGGCCAACGCCGGGGTCACCACCAAGATCTTCCCGGTCTCCTCGGTGGTTCGGATGCGCGCGATGCAGGGCAAGGACAGCGGGCTCAACGCCGAGTCCGGCTTCCCGGCGCTGATCGAGTACCTGCGCACCGAGATGGCGGGCCAGCACGAGCAGCTCACCCGGCGGCTGGTCGCGCACAACGTCGCCGAGGCGGTCAGCCAGCTCACCACGACACTGCGTGCCGAGCTCGCGGCGCAGAACCCGCGCACCGCGGCCGAGACGCTGGTCGAGCTGGAGACCGCGCAGCGGCGGGCCGAGGACCTGCGCCGGATGTCCAGCCGGTGGCAGAAGACGCTGTCGGACGGCATCTCCGAGCTGTTCGCCGACATCGAGTTCGACTTCCGCGAACGCAGCTGGGCGGTGCTGCACCAGGTCAACGAGACCTTCGACGAGGCGGACCCGAAGGAGGTCTGGGACGAGTTCGTCGACTGGCTCACCGACCGGCTCACCGAGGCCATCACCGAAACGTTCCAGTGGCTGGAGCTTCGCCGCGAACGGCTGGCCGAGCAGGTCGCCGACCAGCTGCGCCGCGAGCACGGCGACTCGGTCCCCGACATCGAGCGCCTGCGCGCGCCGAACCCGCTGGACGACGTGCCCGCGCTGAAACCGCCGAAGAGCGCGGACTACCCGGGCATGGACCAGGTGCTGACGAGCCTGCGCGGTTCCTACGGCGGCGTGCTGATGTTCGGCCTGATCACCACGATGGCCGGGCTGCCGCTGATGAACGTGGTGTCGATCTCGGCGGGTCTGCTGCTGGGCAGCAAGAGCCTCAAGGAGGAGAAGGACTCGCGGTTGCGGCGCAGGCAGACCGAGGCGAGGGCGTCGGTGCAGCGCTACGTCGAGCACGTGGTGTTCCAGGTGAACAAGGAGGCCAAGGACGCCATCCGCGCGGCGCACCGGGCGCTGCACCACCACTTCACCCGGATCACCGAGGAGGCCCAGATGGACGTCAGCCGGGCCATCCAGGACATCAAGCGCTCCGCGGAGCGCAGCGCGGTCGATCGGGACGCCCGCGCCAGGGAGATCAAGAAGAAGCTGGAGGAGCTGGCGGTCCTGCGCCAGCGGGTGGGATTGCTGACCCAGAACCGGATCACCGCCGCATGAGCGCACGCCTGCTGGAGCGCGCCCGCGCGCTGCTGATCCGCACCATGACCTTCTACCGGGACGACCCGCGCACCTCGACCTGGCTGCGCGGGAGGCTGGAACGGCTCGACCAGCCGCTGCGCATCGCGGTCAGCGGCCGGGTCAAGTCCGGCAAGTCGACCCTGATCAACGCGCTGGTCGGGGAGGAGCTGGCGCCGACCGACGCGGAGGAGCGCACCCAGGTCAACACCTTCTACCAGTACGGGCCGGAACCGAAGATCCTCGTGCACACCCCGCACGGCGCGGTGCAGAACGTGCCGGTGACGACGCTGGACACGGCCACCATCCGGGACCTCCAGCGGTGGCGGCCGGACGAGGTGGCGCGGCTGGTGATCGAGGCACCGGCGCCGGGTCTCCAGGCGATCACGCTGATCGAGACCCCGGGCGTGGCGTCGTCGGCGGTGCAGGAGACCGGCCGCTCGGCGCTGGCGCAGGTGCTGTCCGAGGCGGACGCGGTGCTGTACCTGACCAGACACCCGCACCAGACCGACATCCAGTTCCTCCAGTCGGTGCACGAACTGCAGCTGGCCCGCGCCGCCCCGATCAACACGATCATCGCGTTCTCCAGGGCGGACGAGACCGGAAGCGGCGGCGTTGACGTGCTGGACGCGGCCGAGCGGATGGCGCAGCGCTACCGCGACGACCCGACGGTGCGATCCTTCGCACAGCACGTGATCCCGGTGGTCGGCCTGCTCGGGCAGGCATCGCAGACGATGACGGCCGAGGAGTTCAACGCGCTGGCCGGGCTGGCCCAGCTGCCGCAGGAGATCCTGGACGCACTGCTGCTGTCGGCGGACCGGTTCGCCAGTAGCACCGCACCGGAGGCGGTCCCCGCGCAGGTGCGGGCAAAACTGCTCGAACGCTTCGGCCGCTACGGGATCGCACGGGCGCTGATGTGCCTGCGCGACGGGGTCGCCGACCTGAAGGGCCTGCGCTCGGCGCTGCTGGAGGACAGCAGGCTCAACGACCTCCAGGAAGCCGTGTTCCTCCAGTTCGTGGAACGCCAGGATGCGTTGCGCGCGCGATCGATCCTGCTCGCGGTGGACGTGGTGCTGCGCGGCAACCCAAGACCGGGCATGCAGCAACTGCATGGTGAGTTCGAGCACCTGCTCGCCAACGCCCACGAGTGGGAGGAACTGCGCCTGCTGTCCTCGCTGGCCTCGGGACAGATCCGATTCCCGCGCGCGTTGCAGTCCGAGGCGCACCGCCTACTCGGCGCGTACGGGGACGACGTGCGAAGCAGGCTCGGCTACGACGAGAACGCCCTGAACCCGGACCTGGCCGACGAGGCCGCGGCTGTCCTCGCGCGCTGGCGAGAGGAAACGGTGAACCCGCTGCACGACCGCGCGCACCGCGAAGCGGTGAGGACGGTCGTGCGCAGCTGCGAGCGGTTGATCGCAACGCAGTTGAGGGGCTAGACCCCGCAACCACCCAAGCCAACGCGCCCAGCAAATGCCCCCACCCACGAGGGCGGGAAAGTCCCCACCCACAAGGGCGGGGTTTGGTTCTCATCCCGTCGACCTGGCGCCAGCCCGATCAGGCCGTGTCAAGGGGGCACAGACAAGAAAACCGCAGCGCAACAACGCAACGGCCCCCTTGACGCGGTCTGATAGCCCTCCGTGGAGGTCGACGGGATGAGAACCACCCCAACCGAACCGCAGCGGAGATCGAGGACTCATCCCGGAGACCTGCCGGGGGTCTGGGGTCGGCGAGGGCCCCAGAACCACGAGCCCTACCGGACTCCGAACCGGCAAAGCCGCTTCGGTCCCGGAGACCTGCCGGGGGTCTGGGGCCGGCGAGGGCCCCAGAAAGCCCCACGAAACCGCAGCCAAACCGGCAAACCCCCTCCGCCCCAAGGTTGCCCCCAAACCCTGTGACAATCCCCTCCCCGCCCCAAACCAACCCCACCCCAAAACAAGCGTCTACCGAACAGAAAAGCCCAAAACCAGCCTGGAGGTAGATCGCATGCTCAAGCGCATCCTGGGAATCGCCCCCGCCGTCGCCGTGACCGGCGCCGTCCTGCTCACCGGCTGCGCCACGGCGGAGCAGCCGGCCCCCGCCCCGGCCTCCGGCGGCGGAGCCGCGCTCGCCGCGAGCCAGCACGGCGTCGAGCCGGTCAACTGCGGCCCGCTGGACTTCGGCGACCGCACCTACGACCTCATCGGCGACGTGACCCCGGCGGGCCGGGTCGGCTGCACCGAGGCGTTCAACGTCATCGACGAGTACCGGAACCTCCCGGCGGACCAGTACGAAGGCACGCAGCGCAACGCGACCGTGATGAACGGGCAGTGGTCCTGCGCCACCGACGGCGGCTCCGGCCCGGACGCCAAGGGCAACATCTACTGCTCCAGCCAGCAGGGCATGGCCCTGCACACCGAGCTGCGCGTCTAGCGGTGGCTCAGGACGTTGATCACCCGTCCGCTGGGGTCGCGGACGAAGAACCGCCGCACGCCCCACTCCTCGTCCTGGAGGGGGTGGACGATCTCCGCACCGCTGTCCAGCACGGCCGCGTGCACCGCGTCCACGTCGTCGACCTCGATGCTCATGTCCGGGGTCACCGGGGCGGTCTTGTCGCTGGACATGACGCTGACCTGCGCCGTCGGACTCGACGGTGAGGCCAGCGTCATGATCCAGCCGAGGTTCATCACCTCCTCGAACCCGAGCAGGCCGTAGAACTCCCGGCTCTCCTGCGCGGCTTCGGACCGGATGATGGGCATGACGCGGCGAACGGACATCGGCTGCTCCCGGTTCGACTGGACTGACCCCGGAGTATCGCGGATCAACGCCGCCGCCGAACCCCGGAACAGTCGATCGACGGGACTGCGCCGAGCGTCACCCGAACATGCCGGGCTGGTAGTCGCCCGCGGGGTTCTGGACGAGGACGTTCAGGCGGTTGAAGGAGTTGATGACCGCGATCAGGGTGACCAGGGCGGCGAGCTGGTCCTCGTCGTAGTGCTTGGCGGCGTTCGCCCAGACGTCGTCGGAGACCCCGCCCGCCGCGTCGGCGATGCGGGTGCCCGCCTCCGCCAGCTCCAGCGCGGCCCGCTCCGCCTCGGTGAACACCGTGGCCTCCCGCCACGCGGCCACGAGGTTGAGGCGCACCGTGGTCTCCCCGGCGTGCAGGGCGTCCTTGGAGTGCATGTCGACGCAGAACCCGCAGCCGTTGATCTGGCTCGCGCGCAGGAGCACCAGGTGGTGGGTCGACTCGGGAAGCCCCGAGTCCGAGACGGCTTTGCCTGCCGCGACGATGTGTTTGATGGCCTTGGCCGAGACCCGGTTCTCGACGATGTTCAGTCGGGCGTTCATCGGTGCGCTCCTTGCTCTTTCGATGGGTACACCCCTATGACCCCGGCGCTCGGGGAGATGTGACACGGGGGTGCGACCGGTCGGGGCAGGGGGGAGGAGGTTGCCCCGACCGGTCGCGCGGCTCGGTGCCCGGAGTCGGGGGCAGCGGCACCGAGCCGGGTCTCAGAACCTGATCAGGCCGTTGAGGATTCGGCGTTGGAGTTCCAGCGCCGGAGCCGCGAGGCGGTGCGCTTCGCGGTTGCAGGGCGGGCAGGTCGGCCAGAGCCAGGCGAGTTCCGAGTTGTCGGCGGGCAGTCGCTTGCCGCACAACGTCGTCACTTCCGTTCCGGTCGGGTAGCCGCCCGCGGGCCGGGCGTCCAGGCTCGCGTGCCGGGAGCCCTCGCAGGGGACCCAGTGGAACGGGTACATCGGCACCGCCCTGGTGAACTGGAGATCAATTGATGTAGCCAGATTGCCCGTCTATTAGACGCTGATCAATTCCACGATTGAGGGAAGTGCAAGGCGATTCTTTGCGGATAGCATTTGTCTTGTGCCTGTAGACAGTAACGGTGTAACTCCGAGAGCCCGCGCGCTTTCCGCCGCGATCCGTTCGATTCGGGAGCGTTCGGGGGTGAGTGGAAGAGAACTGAGCCGACGTTTGGGTCTGAGCCATGGAACGGTTTCGCACTGGGAGACCGGTCGACGGATACCGACACCGGAGGACGTGGCGTCGCTGCTGACGGCGGCCGGGGTGACCGGTTCCGAGAAGAAGCGCCTGGTCGAGCTCGCCCGGCACGCAGGCGAACCGAACTGGCTCACCGTCGGAATGCCCGGCATTCCGCAGCAGTTGGCCGGGGCCGTCGAATGCGAGCGAGCCGCTTCCGCCATCGTCGAATGGGCGCCGATGGTCGTGCCCGGGCTGCTGCAAACTACCGACTATTCGCGTGCGATCTCCCTCGCCAGCGGCCTTCCGGTGCACGAGACCGAGGCCCGGGTGATGTTGCGCACGGCGCGGCGGGAAGTGGTGACCGGCAAGAATCCGGTCCACCTCTCCGTGTTGATCGGCGAGAACGCCGTGAAGGACAAGATCGGCGAACCCGGGGTGATGGCGGACCAGCTCCAGCACCTCCTCGAACTGGGTGCCCGGGACAACGTGGTCATCCGGGTCGTACCGGCGCGCGTCGGCTGGCATCCAGGAGTGGCGGGGCCGTTCGTGCTCTACGACTTCCCGGATTCGCCACCCGTCGTGCACTTCGAGCACTACAGCTCCGGGGCGTTCGTCCCCGATGACGACGACGTCCAGGCGTACCGGCATGCGGTGGACAGCATCAGCAGGGTTGCCTTGACCACTGCGGCGACGTCAGAGTTCATCGGGAAGCTCGCCGAGCAGAGGGAGCGCGCATGATGTGGCGGAAGTCGAGCTACAGCAACCCCAACGGAAACTGCGTCGAAGTCGGCGCCTTACCCGCCGGAGCGGCGGTCCGAGACACGAAGGACCGCGCGGCCGGGTACTTCACGGCGACCGGTCCGCAGTGGCGGGCGTTCCTCGCCGCGCTGAAGACCGGCCGCTTCGACCACTGACGCGAAACCCCGTGCGGCCCGGGCAAAACCCGGGCCGCACGGTCAAGAAACCGCCACCACCGCGCGCCGCACCTCAACGCGCGAAGGTGCGAGCAGTGCCCCCACCGCCACCGCGCCGAGCGCGGTCAGCGCGGCGATCGCCCAGAGCATGACCTGCCAAGCCCCGGTCAGCTGTGCGGCCTGCTCGGCGGTGCCGAGCTTCCCGGTCGCCACCCGGCCCGCCTGCTCCGCACCGAGACCGCCGGTCAGCAGCGTGATCAGCACCGAGCCGAACAGCGCCATCACCAGCGTCTGGCTGCCGCCGCGGACCGTGTTCAGCAGCCCGGCCGCCATGCCGGTGCGCGAGCGGTCCACCTGGTTCATCGCCTGCGCGTCGATCAGGCCCGTCGCCAGGCCGATCCCGAGCCCCACCGTCAGCAGCGGACCGAGCAGTTCCCCTCCTCCGATCCCCGGGTGCAGCCGGGTCAGCCAGGCGTTGCCCGCCGCGATCAGCAGCAGGCCGCCGGTGATCAGCAGCCGCGGCGGGACACCCCGGTTGACCAGTCGTCCGGTGAGCATCGGCAGCACCAGCGTCGGCACCGTCGACATCAGCATGACCAGGCCGGAATCCCGCGCCGACATCCCGTTCGCTCCCTGCAGGTAGGTCGGCAGGTACGACATCACCCCGCCGAAGCCCAGCACCATCACCACGCCCGCCAGCAGCCAGCCGACGAACCGCCGGTCGCGCAGCAGCGTCAGGTCCAGCACCGGGTGCGGCGAGCGCCGCTCGACGGCCGCGAACACCGCGAGCAGTCCCGCGCCCGCCGCGAGCAGGCCCAGCACCAGCGGGCTCGTCCAGCCCGCGCGGGAGCTCTGGGTGATCGCGAACATGACCGACGCGAGCCCGCCGATGAACGTCAGCGCGCCGATCCAGTCCACCCGCGTGCGCTGTTCGGCGCGGGACTCGGTCATCGCGGAAGTGCCCGCCAGCAGCAGGAATCCCGCCGCGGCGAAGGTGCCGAAGGTGGCCCGCCAGCCGAGCGCGCCGACCAGCCAGCCCGCCAGCGTCGGGCCGATCGCCATGCCCACGCCCGCGACGGTGCCCATCGCGGCGAACGCCTTGGTGCGCTCGGCCCCGGTGAACGTGGACGCCAGGATCGCGCCGCCACCGGCCATCACCCCGGCCGCCCCGATGCCGGTGACCGTGCGGGCCACGTCCAGCAGCAGGATGCTCGGCGTCACTGCGGCGACCAGGCTGCCCAGCGCGTAGGTCGCCGCCCCGGCGCGGTAGATCCGGCGCCTGCCGAACAGGTCCCCGGTCGACCCGGCGACCAGCATGAACGACGACGCGGTGAGGAAGTAGCCGGTCACCACCCATTGCAGGGTGCTGCCGGAGGTGTTCAACGCCGCCCCGATCTGCGGCAGGGCGACCGTCGTGCCGGACATCGACATCGGCAGCGTCAGGTACCCGAGCAGGACGACCGCCAGCGTCAGCTTGTTCTTCACGGTCGGCCTCACGCGGCGTACGGCTCGGCCGCGCGGGCGCCGCGCAGCGCGCGGGCCCACCAGGTGAGCTGGTTGAGCATGCCCTTGGCCGCGGCGTTGCAGCCCTCGTCGACCGGCACGCCGGACTCGTCGAAGCGGTCCCACGCGTTGTGGAAGCTGACGGTGTCGCGGACGGTCGTCGCGTGCAGCTCGGCGAACACCAGCCGCAGCTGCTCGACGGCGCGCAGACCGCCGCCCATGCCGCCGTAGGACACGAACCCGACCGGCTTGGCCTGCCACTCCGCGCGGTAGAGGTCGATCGCGTTCTTCAGCGGCGCGGGGAAGCTGTGGTTGTACTCGGGCGTGACGACGACGAAGGCGTCGGCGGCGGCCAGCCGCTCGCCGAGCGCGGTCACGTGCGGGCCGGGCTCGGCGCCGAAGTCGATGGCGGTGGGCAGCGGGATCCCGGCCAGGTCCACGACGTCGACGTCGAGGCCGTCGAACTGCCGGGCCTGCTCGGCGAACCAGCTGGCCACGGTCGGCCCGAAGCGGCCTTCGCGGTTGCTCCCGATGATCACTGCGAGGCGCAGTTCGGACATCTTCACTCCTCGGGTCGGTGTGCCGGAGGCGGACGAGTGGTAAAGTACAACATGTAATGCACTTAGTGCAATGACCACTGTACTTATGATCGCTGTACTTAGGCTTGGGAGTGTGCTTTGAGCAGGGAGAACGCCGCGCGGCGCGGACCGGAGAAGCGGCGGGCGATCCTCGAAGGGGCCCGCGAGGTGTTCGGCCGGGACGGCTACACCCGCGCCAGCATCGACGCGATCGCCAAGGCCGCCGAGGTCTCGACCCGCACCATCTACAACCACTTCAAGGACAAGGAGGAGCTGTTCCGCGCGGTGATCCTGGAAAGCGCGGAGCAGGTCCGCGAGGTCCAGCTGGCCGACCTGGACCGCAACCTCGGCAAGATCGTCGATCTGGAGTCGGACCTGGTCGACCTCGGGCTCGCCTTCACCAGGGTGATGCCCCGGTTCGGCGCGCACTTCGCGCTGGTGCGCCAGATCCAGGCCGAGATCGGCCATGTCCCGGACGACGTCATCCACGCCTGGCAGGAGGCGGGGCCGCAGCGCGTGCACGAGGACTTGGCGCGCAGGCTGGCCGAGCTGGGCGACAGGGGCCTGCTCGACGTCCCGGACCCGAAGCGGGCTGCGCTGCACTTCGTGGCGCTGGTGGGCAGCGAGGTGCAGAGCCGGACGTACTACGGCGCGCTGCCCATCGGCGACGCCGAGCGGGAGGAGATCGTCCGGGCCGGCGTCGAGGTGTTCCTGCGCGCTTACCGTCCTAAGTAGACGGCACGCGGCCCGGGGGAGAGCCCCCGGGCCGCGCGTTGTGGTGGGTTACCGCAGTCAGCGGTGGGTCAGGGCCGGATCAGCCCTGGACCTTCTCGGCGATCTTGTCACCGGTGTCCTTGTCGACGCTGCGCCAGTAGGCCAGCGCGCGTTCCAGGACGGGCTTGCTCACGCCGCCGAGCAGGTGGCCGGAGACGTTGTCGACGAACCGGGCGCGCTCCTCGTCGCTGAAGACCTCGCGCACCAGGGTGCCCGGCTGGCCGAAGTCGTCGTCCTCGGAGTGCAGGGCGTAGGCGGTGCGCAGGATCTCCTGCTCGACGTTGGCCGGGGCCACGTCGTCGGCGAAGGTCTCGGTCGCGGCGTGCGGGCCGCCGTAGCTGTTCGGCGCGTAGACCGGGTCCTGGCCGAGGCCGAACCGCATCGAGCCGTCCTTGGAGTAGCTGTTGACCTCCGAGATCGGCCGGTTGACCGGCAGCTCCATGTAGTTGGTGCCGATCCGGTAGCGGTGCGCGTCCGGGTAGGAGAACAGCCTGCCCTGCAGCATCTTGTCCGGCGACGGGCCGATGCCCGGCACCAGGTTCGACGGCTCGAACGCGGACTGCTCGATCTGGGCGAAGTAGTTCTCCGGGTTCCGGTTCAGCACGAACCGGCCGACCTCGATCAGCGGGTAGTCGCCGTGCGGCCACACCTTGGTCAGGTCGAACGGGTTGAACCGGTAGTCCGCGGCTTCGGCGTACGGCATGACCTGCACGTACAGCGTCCAGCTCGGGTGCTCGCCCGCCTTGATGGTGTTCCACAGGTCGCGGATGTGGTGGTCCGCGTCGGTGCCTGCGAGCTGGTCGGCCTGGGCCTGGGTGAGGAAGTCGTGGCCCTGGTCGGTCTTGAAGTGGTACTTGACCCAGAACTTCTCGCCGCCCGCGTTCTGCCACAGGTAGGTGTGCGAACCGTAGAGGTTCATGTTCCGCCAGGTGGCCGGGATGCCGCGGTCGCCCATCAGCCAGGTCACCTGGTGGGCCGACTCGGGGCAGGCCGACCAGAAGTCCCACTGCATGTCGTGGTCGCGCAGGTGGTTGTCGGCGCGGCGCTTCTGCGAGCGGATGAAGTCCGGGAACTTGATCGCGTCGCGGATGAAGAAGACCGGGGTGTTGTTGCCGACGAGGTCGTAGTTGCCCTCGGTCGTGTAGAACTTGATCGCGGTTCCGCGCGGGTCGCGCCAGGTGTCGGGGGAACCCAGCTCACCGGCGACCGACGAGAACCGGATCAGCGTCTCGGTCCTGGTGCCCGGCTGGAACACGGCGGCCTTGGTGAACTGGCTGACGTCCTCGGTCACCTCGAAGAAGCCGAACGCGCCGCCGCCCTTGGCGTGCACCACGCGCTCGGGCACCCGCTCGCGGTTGAACTGCGCGTTCTTCTCGATCAGGTAGTGGTCCTGGAGCAGGACCGGACCGTTCGGGCCCGCGGTGAGGGAGTGGTCGTCGCTGCCGACCGGGATGCCGGCATTGGTCGTCGTGAATCGTGCCGAACTCACGATCGCGCCTCCTCGTGGTGGTCGGTCGGCTCGTCGGCCGACGATCGACAGTCTGGGCAACGACCCCAGAAGACGATCTCCGCCTCGTCGACCTCGAAGCCCGCGGTGGTCGACGGCGTCAGGCACGGCGCGGCGCCGTGGACGCAGTCCACGTCCTCGGTCCGGCCGCACTGGCGGCACACCAGGTGGTGGTGGTTGTCGGCGGTGCGGGTCTCGAACCGGGCCGGGTGCCCGGCCGGTTCGATGCGCCGGAGGAGCCCGGCCTCGGTGCACGCGTTCAGGACGTCGTAGACGGCCTGCGTGGACACCGAACCCAGGTCCTGCCGAACCGCGCTCGCCACCTGGTCCGCGGTCGAGTGCGGGTGGTCCCGCAGCCACCGCAGCGTCGCGATCCTGGGCCCGGTCGCCCGCAGCCCGGCGCCGCGCAACCGTTCGCGCACGTCACCGGGGGTCTTGGCGGGGACCGCATCGGGGGTCATGGCGCCACCCAGTATGCCACGGATAAACTGGAATCAGTCAAGATAACGTCCCCAACATGTGGTGAGCGCCCCGGCCACCTCAGCTGACGGCCTCGGCGAGCGCGTGGCTGTCCTCGTAGGCGTGGTAACGGGTGATCCTGCCATCGACGACGGTGAAGTGGAACGCGAAGGGCGTGATGAAGGGCTTGCCGGTGGCCCGGACGATCTGGTGCATGTGCCCGAGGGCAACCGCGTGCTCACCGTCGACGAGCAGCCGCGCGACGTCGAATGCCCTGCGCTCCAGCCGCTCGGGCAGCAGCGCGAAGAACTCGGCGACCTCGGCCCTGGTCGACAGCCTGCCGACCCACGGGACGGCCGGGGAGCCGTAGACGTACCAGTCGACGGACTCGGCGAACAGCGCCGTCGCGCCTTCGGCGTCGCCGGCCCCGATGCGGGCGTAGAACTCCTCGATGGTGGCGCGGGTGTCGTTCATGGCTACCTCCTGATCACGATGTCAGGAGGTGCAAGCGGATGGCCCCCAGATTTATTCCGCGCATCAACTATCCGCCCAGCAACTAAGATGGCGGGGTGAGCGACATCGACGATCCGCGGCTGACCGCGTCCGGGCTGCTGATGGAGGCCCACGACGGCCTGGTCCGCAAGCTCCTGCCGGGGCTGGCAGCGCACGGCCTGGCCCGCCCGGACTTCAACGTGCTGATCCGCCTGGCCCGGTCACCGGGCGGCAGACTGCGGATGAGCGACCTCGCAGCGCAGACGGCACTGTCCACCAGCGGCATCACCCGGGTCGTGGACCGCCTCGAAGCAAGGGGCTTCGCCGACCGCGAGTCCCGCCCCGACGACCGCCGCAGCACCTACGCGGTCGTCACGGCAGAAGGAAGGAAAGTGCTGGAGCGTTTCCTGCCCGACCACCTGGCCGAGATCGACAGGTGGCTGACGGGTTTGCTGACGCCCGAGCAGCTGGACGCACTGCTGGAGGCCCTGCGCACCGTACGGGACGAGGTGTTCCCAGAGGCCACCTCGCACTAGGGCACCACCCAGACCAACGCGCCCAGCGGACAACGAAGTCCCCACCCACAAGGGCGGAGTTGAAGTCTCCGCGCACAACGCGCCCAGCAAATGCCCCCACCTACAAGGGCGGGGTTTGGTTCTCATCCCGTCGACCTGGCGCCAGCCCGATCAGGCCGTGTCAAGGGGGCACCGACAAGAAAACCGCAGCGGCCAAGCAATAAGGCCCCCTTGACGCGGTCTGATAGCCCTCGTGGAGGTCGACGGGATGAGAACCACCCCAACCGAACCGCAGCGAACCGCGGAGACTCATCCCGGAGACCTGCCGGGGGTCTGGGGGCGGCGAGCGCCCCAGAACCACGAGCCCAAAAGAACCCGAACCGGCAGAGCCGCTTCGGTCCCGGAGACCTGCCGGGGGTCCGGGGGCGGCGAGCGCCCCGGAAACCACGAGCCCAACAGGAACCCGAACCGGCAGAGCCGCTCCCGTCCGGGAGCCCGACTGCAGACCCTCACCCCAAATCAGCTTCGGAGCGAACCTCGATCCCCCCACCACCCCGATACATCTCCAACACCAAAACCTCATTCCCACCCCGCCGCCAAAGAGGCCCAGGAGCATAAAGAGTCCGCTGTGGACCAACATCCCAATACCGCCCGAGCAAAAACCCGTTCAACCACACCAACCCCTTCTCCCACCCGGGAAACGCAAGAAACCCGTCAGCAGGCTCCGGCACCGAGATCTCCGCCCGGTGAAACACCGGCCCGACCGAAGTCCCCCCGCCGAACCGAAGCCCGAACCGAAGCCCGGACAGGTCGTCCAACGGCAGGCACCGGACCTCCCACCCGTGCAGCGCCTGCGCGCCGAGCAGCACCCGATCGCTGATCCCCTTCGGATCGCTGAGCAGCTGCCCGAAGTTGACCCGCCCACCGGTATCGACCAGCAGGTCCAACCGCCCCGACGAGCCCGGCACCGCGATGTCGATGGTCTGGTCCGGGGTGTTGCGATCGAGCGTCCCGAGGTACTTGCCGTCGCTGAACACCAATGCTCGGTCAGCGAGTCCGGAGATCCCCAGCCCGGCGGCGGCCCGCGGCCCCTGGATGCGAGTGCTGTAGTGGATCAGCCCGTACGGCTGGCCGAACTTCTCCATGTGCGCGGGAATCGCACTGTGCACCGGAGTGCTGAGCACGTCCAGCGACTCCAGCAGCCCGACCGTCTCATGAGGACGGACGGTCTGCGGCGCCAGGCGCGGTGGCAGTTCCGGCAGCGGTTCGTCGGGGACGGGCGCGTGCTTGGCGATGGCCTCGCGGATGCGGTGGAACTTCGTCGTCAGCTCCCCGGCCTCGCCGATGGGGGAGTCGTAGTCGTAGCTGGTGATCGTCGGCTGGTAGAGGTCGTTGCCGGTGTCGTAGTTCGCCCCGGCCCACCAGCCGAAGTTGGTTCCCCCGGTGGCCATGTACAGCGACACCGACGCTCCCGCCGCGAGCATCTTGTCGACGTGACCGGCGGTCTCGACCGGGTCCGTGGTGTGGTGCTGCTCGCCCCAGTGGTCGAACCAGCCGTCCCAGAACTCCGTGCACCACAAGGGACCTTCCGGCTGGTACTCGCGCAACGCCTTGAGCGGGTCGGTCGGATCACCGGAGAAGTTCACGGTCGCGAGCACGTCGGGAAGGTTCCCGCCGCGAAGCATGTAGTCGGACGGCCCGTTGGAGCAGAACAGCAGGCTGTCGACACCGCGCTCGCGCATGGCGTTCTTCAGCTGCTCCAGGTGCACCTGGTCGTTGCCGTAGCTGCCGTACTCGTTCTCGACCTGGAGCGCCAGCAACGGCCCGCCCTTGGTCGCCTGCAACGGCGTCAGGCGCGGCAGCAGCTCGTCGAACCAGCGCAGCGTCAGGTCGGTGTAGGCCGGATCGCTGCACCGCAGCGGCAGGTTCCGGTCTTCGAGCAGCCAGGGCGGCAGGCCGCCGAAGTCCCACTCGGCGCAGATGTAGGGGCCGGGGCGGACGATGACCTTGAGCCCGACCTCGCCCGCGGTCTCGACGAACCGGGCCACGTCCCGCCAGCCGGAGAAGTCGGCCTGTCCGCGCCGCGGCTCGTGGAAGTTCCAGGCGACGTAGGTGTCGACCGAGTTCAGGCCCAGCGCGCGCATCCGGAGCAGCCGGTCGCGCCACTGGTCGGGATGCGTGCGGAAGTAGTGCATCTCGCCGGCGATGATCCGGAACGGCTCCCCGTCGAGCAGGAACTCGTCGCCGCGCACGGTGAGCCCGGACCGGCCGGTGGCCTCGGCCAGCACCCGGTTCGTCCCGGCGACCGTCGCCGCGCCGCCGAGCGCGACCGCTCCCAGGAACCCTCGTCGACTGAAACCAGCCATGCCAACTCCTTCGCAAAGATGCTTGAAACCACATTGTTTCGCGCTCTTTCACGCAGAAATTGAGGATAGGTGGCTCGCCGGTCACGGACTTCGACCAAACGGCGGAACACGGGCCGGAAGCCCCTGTGCGCTCCGGGTGGCGCGGCCGAACCTTGAACCGCGAGGCGGGACCGACCGGCCACGGGAGTGATCATGACCAGGAAAGTGGCGGACTGCCGCAAGTACCCGAGCGAGATGAACTGCACGCTGACGATCAGCGGCGAGGAGGACGAGGTCCTGCGGGCCGCCGTCGACCACGCCGTCTCGGTGCACGGCCACGAGGACAGCGACCAGCTGCGCACGGACATCCGGGGCCTTCTTGAAGACGAAGCGCCCGCCGCGGGCGGCAACGGGATGAACTTCGTCCAGCTCATCGAGTTCCGGACGAAGCGGCGCGAGGAGCTGAACCGGCTGCTGGACGAGTGGGAGGACGTCACCGGCGGCAAGCGCACCGCGACCCGCGCGGTGCTGACCACCGACCACGACCAACCGGACAGCTTCTACGAGTTCGTGGAGTTTCCGTCCTATGAGGACGCTATGCGGAACTCGGCGCTGCCGGAGACCGACGCGCTGGCGCAGCGGATGCGCGAACTGTGCGAGGGCGAGCCGACGTTCCACAACCTCGACGTCGTTCGGGCGGAGCGGTTGTAGGCAGAGAGCGGCTTATAGGCAGAGGCGGGGCGCTTGAGTGCGCCCCGCCCTGTTGTGAATCCGCCCTGCGGGCGGATGGTGCGTTGCACCGGCTAACGCCCCATCGGGGGCGTTAGCACCCGCCGCGCGAAGTGGATCTCGGCGGCGACCTGGCGCAGCGTCTCGGCCACCACCAGCGATCCGTGCCCGGCGTCGTAGCGGTAGAACTCGAACGGCACCTCCCGCTCGGCCAGCCGGTCCAGGTAGTTCAGGATCTGCTGGATCGGGCAGCGCGGGTCGTTGTCCCCGGCCAGCACCAGCACCGGCGCCCGCACCTGCTCGACGTAGGTAAGCGGCGAGCAGTCGCGGTAGACGTCCGGCACGTCCTCCGGCGAGCCGCCGAACAGCGCCCGGTCGTAGGCGCGCAGCGGCTCCATCTCGTCGGCATAGGCCGAGACGTAGTCGGCGACCGGAACCCCGGCGACACCGCACGCCCAGCGCTCCGGCTGCGTGCCCAGCGCCAGCAGCGTGAGGTAGCCGCCCCAGGACGCGCCCGCGACCACGCTCAGCTCGGGCGTGGTCAGGCCCTCCTTGACCGCCCAGTCCTGGACGCGCGCGACGTCCTCCAGCTCGGTCAGCCCCGGGCGGCCCTCGATGGCGTCCCGCCAGGCCGAGCCGTAGCCGGTCGAACCCCGGTAGTTGATCTCCACCACCGCGAAGCCGGCGTCCAGCCACGCCGCGCGGTAGGCCGAGAACCGGTCCTCGTCGGCCGCGTGCGGGCCGCCGTGCAGGTTGAACACCGTCGGGAACGGGCCATCGCCCTCCGGCCGCGAGACCAGCGCGTGCACGGTGTCGTTCGGCCCGTGCGGCACGTCGACGAAGACGTCGCCGACCGGCTGCGATCCCGGCGCGCGGTCGCCCGGCGGCGACAGCAGCACCTGGTCCTCGCCGTCCCGCGACAGCGCTCGGACCAGCGACGGGGTCGCGGCCGAGGACCAGGAGTACTCCACCGAGTGGTCCGGCCGGACCGTCGCGCCCGCGACCGTGCCCGCCGGCGTGGGCAGGTCGGTGAGCTCGCCGGAGGCGAAGTCGTAGCGGTGCATCGTGGTGCGGGCGTGGTGGGTGTGCGCGATCAGCAGCGCCTTGCCGTCCGGGTACCAGTCCGCCGAGATCTCGCCGGGCAGGTCCAGCCGCAGCTCGGTCTCGGTGTCGGCCCCGACGTCCCAGATCAGCAGCTCCTCGCGGCCCCGGCGCTCGTGCAGCACCAGCAGCCGCTGGTCGCCGGTGACCGGCGCGAAGTCCAGCGCGTCGAGCCCCTTGCCCGGTCCGTCCCACTTCTCGGCGACCACCGAGCCGTCGGTGCGCAGCACGCGCAGCGCCGGGTGCCTGCTGTCGCCGTGCTCGGAGTGCGAGATCGCCAGCAGCGACTCGTCCCAGGACAGCGCGGACAGCCCGCCGTCCTGCTCATGCTGGTAGACGACTTCCGGCGCCCCGCCGTCGCGGCTGACCCACACCGTCACGCCGTCGTCGGTGGACATCGCCAGGCCGGTCACCCGCGCGCCCAGCTCCAGCCCGGACGGGTAGCCGGGGTGGGTGCCGGGCACGGCCTCCCGGTGCCCGTCCGCGCCGAACGGCTGCACGACCCAGGTGCCGAACTCGTCGCCGTCGGTGTCGTTGAACCACCAGATGTGCTCGCCGTCGGCCGACAGGGTGCCGTGGAAGGTCCCGTTCGGACGGTCGGTCACCTGGCGGTGCGAGTCGCGTTCGCGGTCCCAGGCGTAGATCTCCCACGTGCCGCTGACGTTGGACACGTACAGGCTGCGCTGCGGCGCGTCGCGTGCCCAGTCCGGAAGCGAGACGCGCGGAGCGCTGAACCTGGCCCGCCAGCGGGCTTCGGTGGTCGGGTCGTCGAACAGCTTCTCGGGGATCTGCGCCTCAGGGTAGGTACTCACCCCATCGATCCTGCCCCATGTCATCCGCAGGCTGGCGAAGTGGGAAAGGAATGCCACGGACGAGTGACTTGGCGGGCCTTCGGCGGGTTGATCAGGTACGGGGCTAGTACAGGATCGACGGCAGGTAGGCCCCGGAAGGCTCGTTGTAGAGCCCGATGGACATCAACGTCGTCACCATCCGGATCCGCAGCCCGCGGTCGAGGCACCACCCGACGAGCTCGCCGTTGCGGCCGGGCAGGAGGAATCCGGGACCGCTGAACTCCGGCGCCGCGGCGATGAGCGCCCGCATGCCGTCATTGGTCGACGCGACCGAGTGCGCGAAGAAGCCCACGCCCGTCGTGTAGCCGGTGATCCGTCCGCCGTGCTCGACGACCTGGGCGCTTCCCTGCGAAAGCGCGTCCCGCACCTCCCCGGCGCGGTCGTGGCCGTGCACGGCCCGGCAGATCCGGTTGCACTCGTCGAAGTCGTCGAACGTCGCCTGCCGGACGGAATAGCCCGGCACCGCAGCGCCGATCGGTTCGCCCCACATGTTCAGCACGGGTTCGCGGATCCGGAACCCGAGCTTGGAGTAGAGGCTCAGCGACCGGTTGTGGTACGCGGCTTGGAGCAGCCGCACACCGGGAAACCCCCGCTGTTCCGCGCGAAGCAGCACGTCGGCCATCAACGCCCTGCCGACGCCCGAGTCCTGCACGCCGGGGGCGACGGTGATGGGTCCGACACCGGCGATGACCGAACGCTCGTCGAGGAAGTTGCTCCCGACGACCTCGCCGTCGATCTCCGCCGCGACGCCGTAGAACTCCGGGTGCGACAGCAGCCCGCGCACCGCGGCCACCCCCACCTCCGAGGACGGGAAGTCCGGCGGGAACCCGTGTTCGTCGGCGAGCGTGGCGAAGGCGTTGTAGCAGATCCGGCCGCACGGCTCGGCATCGTCGGGCACGGCAGGCCGCAGCACGGCCCGCGTCCCACCCGGAAACGTCGACATCGCTCCTCCTCACGCCGTCGCCGGAATACCCGGCGGAGGAGCGGATGACACCGCTGGCAACGGAGAAGGGCCCGGCCTGCCGGAGCGGGTGGCAGGGGCGCCTGTGGCGCAGGACATGGACCGCGAACTTGACCCTCACATGGATGGCAGACTTTAGCGTCCGGGCCATGAATGTCACGGTCAAGGACGCCCCGCCGTCCGGCAAGGCGGCTGTGGCCGGCCTGGTCACCCTCTTCGCCGCCGCCTTCCTCACGATCACCACGGAGACGCTTCCGATGGGGCTGCTGCCGCAGATGAGCGACGGCATCGGGGCTTCACAGCCGATGATCGGCCAGTTGGTCTCGCTGTACGCGCTGGTCACCCTCCTGGTGACGCTGCCGCTGACCGCCTGGACCTCGCACTGGCCGCGGCGCCGGCTGTTCGTGGTGATCATGGTCGTGTTCGCGGTGAGCAACCTGCTGCTCGCGGTTTCGCCGAACTACGCCACCGCCGCGTTCGCCCGGCTGATCGCTGCCGCGGTGCACGGCGTGCTGTGGTCGATGATGGCTTCCTACGCCACGCGGCTGGTCCCGCCCGACAAGGCCGGTCGCGCGGTCGCCGCGGTCTTCGCGGGCAACTCCGCTGCGCTCACCCTCGGCGTGCCCCTGGGCACCACCGTCGGCACCACCTTCGGCTGGCGGGTTTCGTTCCTCGGCATGGGCGTCATCGCCGTGCTCGTCGTGGTCGCGGCGGCCACGCTGCTGCCGCGGGTGGAGGGGGTCAGGGCCGGGCGGACCGGTGTCGGCACCGCGTTCCGGACCCCGGGGGTCAGGGGGATCGTGCTCACCACGACCCTGATCATGCTGGCCCACTTCGCCTTCTACACCTACATCGCGCCGTACCTGGCGAACCGCGGGATCCCGGAGGAAGGAGTCAGCGCCGTCCTCTTCGCCTTCGGAGGCGCTGGTGCGGTGGGGGTCTGGGCCGCCGGGGCGCTGGTCGACACCCGCCCGCGAGGAGCGCTGCTGTGGGCGGTCGGCCTGGTGACCGCGGCGATGGCGGGGCTGGCGGTGATCCGGGACCTGCCGGTGGCGACCGTGGTGTTGGCCGTCGTGCTGGGGCTGGCCTACGCGGCGTTGCCGACGCTGCTCCAGTCCGCCGCGCTGAAGGCCGCACCGGCCGCCCAGACCGCCGCGTCGTCGCTGTTCGTCCTCGCCTTCAACCTCGGCATCTTCGCCGGGGCCGGACTGGGCGGGCTGTTCCTGGAGCACATCGGCGTGAGCGCCCTGCCGGTGGTGGCCGCGGTGCTGGCCGCCGCGGCCACGGTCGTGGTCATCGCGGGTCGCCGCCACAGTTTTCCCGCCGCTTCCCGGAATCGCGATGCCGGAGGAGACGGGACCGGCGAGCGCGAACGGGAGTTGGCCGCGCATTAGGGCAACGGAAAAGGGCCCGGTCGGAACTCCTGCTGGAGTCCGACCGGGCCCTGCCCTGTCGGGGTGGCGGGATTTGAACCCACGACCTCTTCGACCCGAACGAAGCGCGCTCCCAAGCTGCGCCACACCCCGATCTCGCCGGTGAACCTATCGGGTGCCTGTCCGACCGACGGATCAAAGTCTAGCGGACGTTCGCACCCGCCCCGAAGGGGGCCCCGCCCACGCGGTCCCGGCCGCCCTCGCGCACTTCCTGCGAGCGCGGGACCAGCGTCAACAGCGTCGCCTCCGGCGGGCACGCGAACCGCACCGGCGCGTATGGGGAGGTGCCGAGACCCGCCGAGACGTGCAGCCGCATGTGCTCGCCCCACGTGGACGCGCCGCGCGCCCGCGAGCGGTCCAGCTCGCAGTTGGTGACCAGGGCGCCGTAACCCGGCAGCCGCAGCTGGCCGCCGTGGGTGTGCCCGGCCAGCACCAGGTCGTAGCCGTCGTCGGCGAACGCGTCCAGCACCCGGGGCTCGGGCGAGTGCGTCACGCCGAGGTTGAGCTGGGCGTCCGCCGGGACCGGCCCGGCGATCTTGGAGTACTTGTCGCGGTGCAGGTGCGGGTCGTCCAGGCCGGCCACGTGCAGCCGCACACCGCCGACGTCGAGCGCGTGGCGCCGGTGCGTCGCGTCGATCCAGCCGCGCTCGGTCATCGCCGCGCGCAGGTCGCGCCACGGCAGCGGCGTGCCGTGGATGCGCTTCTGCTTCGCCGACGGCACCAGGTAGCGGGCCCAGTTCTTCGGCTTCGGGCCGTAGTAGTCGTTGCTGCCGAAGACGAAGATGCCCGGCCGGTCCAGCAGCGGGCCCAGCGCGCGCAGCGCGGTGGGCACCGCCTGCGGGTGGGCCAGGTTGTCGCCGGTGTTGACCACCAGGTCCGGCTCCAGCTCGTCCAGCGCCGAGACCCAGCGCTGCTTCGAGTGCTGGGTGGGCATCATGTGCAGATCGGAGACGTGCAGCACGCGCAGCCGCGGGGAGCCCTCGGCCAGCACCGGCAGCGTGGCGTGCCGGAGCGTCCAGTGCCGCCGCTCGATCCCGGCCGCGTAGCCGAAGGTCGCGGCGCCCAGCGCGCCGCCGGTGAGCAGGATCCGTCCGAGCTTGTTCACGTCGCCAACCCTACGGCGGTCCGCCGGTGTTCGACCGCGTGGGCTCGGCGCGAAACGTGTTGGTGCGGATCGGGATAATCGGTGCATGGCCGAGCTCAAGGAGAAGTTGCGGGCGGATCTGACCGCCGCGATGAAGGAACGCGACACCGTGGTCACCGGTGTCCTGCGGATGGCGCTGGCGGCCATCAACGTCGAGGAGGTCGCGGGCAAGGAGGCGCGCGAGCTCAGCGACGAGGAGGTGCAGCGCGTCCTGACCAAGGAGGCCAAGAAGCGCGACGAGTCCGCGGAGGCGTTCGCCGGCGCCGGCCGGGCCGACCAGGCGGCGGCCGAGCGCGGCGAGGCCGAGATCCTGCGCCGCTACCTGCCGAAGCAGCTCGACGACGCCGAGCTGGCGGAGCTGGTGCGCGAGGTCGTCGCCGAGGTGGGCGAGGAGCTGGGCGCCAGGCCCGGGATGAAGCAGATGGGCCAGGTCATGAAGGCCGTCAACGCCAAGGTCGCGGGCCGCGCCGAGGGCGGCCGGATCGCTCCGCTGGT
>NZ_BAAAUX010000032.1:60344-78761 GCF_039534165.1 Saccharopolyspora taberi
TCCGGCGGAAGCCGCCACGCCGCCTTCCCGGGCCGCCACGCCCCCTGGCGGAGGTCGCCTCGCCGTATCCGGGACTCGGCGCTGGAGCTGCTGCTCGGCTACGTCCGCGACGCCACCGCGAGCATGTTCGCGTGGCAGGGGCGGACCAGCGACGACGAGTGGCGGCACACGGTCGGCCCGGTGCTGGACGAGGTGCTGGACCGGGAGCGGAGCACGCGTTCGAGTTCGGTTTGCAGCGAGTGCTCGACGGCATCGAGGCGTTGGTGCGGGGGCGGTAAGCGCGGCTCCAAACCCGGAATCGGCCGCGAGCGGAGCCCGTCAACGGAACACGGCGGTTCCCGTTGAGCGATCAGCCCGCGGCGCCTCGGCGCCAGTAAGCCAGCGCGTAGACGCGGCTGCGGTCCAGGCCGACCGTCTGCTGGAAGTGGTCCCGCAGGACGTGCGTCGGCTCCGCCTCCGCCCCGATCCACACGCGGGCCTCCGGCCCGAGCTCCGCCGACCGCACGGCCTCCACGAGTCGGCCGCTCTCCCCGGCCGGGACTCCGTCCCGGTGCACCCAGGTCCACTCCACCTGCGCCGCGCTGGCCACCTCCTGCCGCTCCGCGGCGTCGGCGACCTCGGCGAACACCCGCACCTTCGCCGCCGCGGGCAGCTCCTCCAGGATCGCCGCGATCGCGGGCAGCGCCGTCTCGTCCCCGATCAGCACCAGCGGATCGGCCTCCGGGCTGGGTTCGTAGGACGGGCTCGGTCCGACCGCCACGATCTGCTCGCCCGGCCGCACCCGGGACGCCCACGTGCTGCCCGGGCCGTCGTGCTCGTGCACGACGAAGTCGATCGCCAGCTCCAGCCGCTCGGGGTCGAACCAGCGGACCGTGTAGGTGCGCTGCTTGGGCTGCTGGTCCCTGGGCAGCGCGAAGACCTCCGCGCGGTCGCGGCCCAGCGGGGTCGGCTGCCCCGGCCGGGGCAGGCAGAGCTTGATCCGCTGGTCGCTGCCGTTGCTGACGAAGTCGGCCAGCTCCTCGCCGCCGAGCACGATGCGCACCATCAGCGGCGTGATCCGCTCGACCGAGCGGACTTCCAGCTGCCGGTACCGGGACCGGGCCCGCCGCGTGGTCGCTTGCATCCTCGTCACGTCAGTCGAGTGTAGGGAGCTCCCGTCACGGCGGGTTGATGCCCGGCGGGAACGGTGGCGGCGGAGGCGGCTGCGGGTTCGGTCCCGGCGGTGGTGGCGGGGGCTTGTCCACCGAGGGCGGCGGCACGTACCCGGTGCTGATCGACAGCGTCACGACCTCGCCGGGCAGCGCGAACCCGCGCGGGGACTGGCTGGTCACCGTGCCCTGCCTGCGCTGGCTGTTGACCGACCGCTCCGCGACCTCGTACCCGGCCTTGCGCAGCAGTTCGGTGGCGCGCTGCGCGCTGAGCCCGACCACGTTGGGCACCTGGTGCTCGCTGCCGCCGGTCTCGTAGCGCTTGGTCGTCGGCGGCAGCGGCGCGACCGGAAGTCCCTGGTGGATCGGGTTCATCGCGGCGAACCAGGTGCGCGCAGGCACCTTGCCGCCGTAGATGTTGCCGCCGTTGGCCCCGCACAGCGTCGGTGGGCTGCTGTCGCAGATGCCCTGCGGCGAGGTGCCGTCGCTGAAGACCAGCACCGCGCCCGCGAACTGCGGGGTGGCGCCGATGAACCCGGCCGACTGGTGCGCCTCGGTCGTCCCGGTCTTGCCCAGCATCGGCCGCGACCAGCCCGCGCCGCCTGCCGCCGCGGCGGCGGTGCCGCCCGGCTTGTCGTCGTGGCTCATGCCGACCGCCAGCGCGTTCGCCAGCTTCTCGTCCACCGCCTGCTCGCACGGGTCCTCGGTGATCGAGACCGGGTTGCCGTTGCGGTCCAGGATCTGCTCGATCGGGGTCGGTGGGCACCATGTCCCGCCGCTGATGATCGTGGCCGCCACGTTGCCCAGCTCCAGCGGGCTGGTCGGCGTGAAGCCCAGCGTGAACGCGCCGACGTTGGACTGCTTGATCCAGTCGGCCTGGGACTGCACGTTGCTGCCCTCGGGCACCGGATCACCGACGCGGTCGGAGGCGAGCATGGTCTGGCGCATGCCGAGCCGGGCCGCCATGTCCACCGTCTCGTTGAGCCCGACCCGCTCCTGCAACGCCACGAACGCGGTGTTCGGCGAGGTCGCCAGCGCCTTCTGGAGGGTGCGCGGCCCTGGTGTCACGCCTTCGGCGTTGCCGACCGTGTAAGGCGCGGTGCCGTTCTTGTAGACGCGGGAGGTGTAGGCACCGGGCGCCTGGATGGTGCTGTGGATGCCCATCCCCTTCTCCAGCGCCGCGGCGGCGGCGAACACCTTGTAGATCGAGCCCGCGCCGAAGTGCGCGATGCCGCTGGGCAGCGCGTACGCGGTCTCGCCCTTCTTGGCGTCGAGGCCGAAGTCGCGGTTGGCGACCAGGGCGCGCACGCGGTGCTTCTCCTTGCCCGGCTCGACCACGCTCATCACGTTCGCGATGCCCTTGGTCTTCTTCGGCACTTCCTTCTCGGCGGCGGCCTTGGCCGCGGCGGTCGCGTGGTGGTCCAGGGTGGTGCGGATCGTGTAGCCGCCGCGCTTGAGCTGGTCCTCGGTGAAGCCGGAACGCCCCAGGTAGTCGATGACGTACTGGCAGAAGAAGCCGTCCGACGGGCCCGCGCCGATGCAGCCGTTGGGGACGGTGTTGAGCGGCTGGGCGAGCCCGAGCGGCGCGTTGCGGGCCTGGTCGGCGGACTCGCGGGTGATCCGGCCCTGGTCCTGCATCGCCTGGATCACCAGGTTGCGGCGGTTCAGCGCCTCGACCGGGTTGGTCTCCGGGTTCAGCGCGCTGGGGCTGTTGACCATGCCGGCCAGCAGCGCGGCCTGGGCGATCGTCAGCTTGTCCGGCGTGGTGCCGAAGTAGGTGCGCGCGGCGGACGCCACGCCGTACGCCTGGTTCCCGAAGGGGACGACGTTCAGGTAGCGGGCGAGCAGCTCTTCCTTGCCGAGCTCGCGCTCCAGCTGGAGCGCGATCCGGATCTCGCGCAGCTTGCGCGCCGGGGTCTGCTCGATGGCCTTGGCCTGCTTGACCGGATCGCCCGCGGCGACCACGTGGACCTGGTAGTTCTTCACGTACTGCTGGGTCAGCGTCGAACCGCCCTGGGCGATCTCGCCGGACATCTGGTTGGTCAGCGCGGCCCGGACCGTGCCCGGCCAGTCCACGCCGCGGTGGTCGTAGAACCGGCGGTCCTCGATCGAGATGATCGCCGCCTTCATGGTGTCGGCGATCTCGTGCGGACGCGCCGGGGTCCGGTTCTGGTCGAAGAGGTAGGCGATCGGGGTTCCGGCCCGATCTGTGACCGTCGTCACAAGGGGCGGTTCCTGGGTCATCAGCTCCGCGGAGATGCTGTTCACCGCGTCGCTGGCGCGGTTGGAGACCACGCCGAGTGACCCGGCGACCGGGAACAGCAGGCCGGCGACCAGCACGCCGGCCAGCACACACAGGCCGAAAAGCTTGAGCACCCCATCCCGCACTCGCATCGAACCAGCCTAAAACCGCCCCCGGACGTGACGCTCTGTCACGCCTGAGGTCCGCCCGATGTGATGAGCTTCAAAGATAACGGAGCGACAACCATTCATTGGTTGTGGAACCGACGGGCTCTACAGTTCGTCCACGTCCAGCGACAGCACTGTTGTGGCGCGCACCGCGCGCCCCGACATCCGGTGCCGGGGGGCTCCGGACGAAATACGGTCGCCGACGATCCAGTGAGGAGCTGGGGGAACTCTATGTTCGAGCAGGGGGACTGGCGGATTCGGGCAGCTTGCCGTGATGAGAATCCGGACCAGTTGTTCGTACGGGGCGCCGAGCAGCGCAAAGCGCGCATGATCTGCTTCGGGTGCCCGGTCCGCACGGAGTGCCTGGGCGAGGCGCTCGACAACAAGATCGAATTCGGCGTGTGGGGCGGAATGACCGAGCGGGAACGGCGGGCACTGCTGCGCCGTCGCCCGGATGTCCGCAACTGGCGGGAATTACTGGAGGCCGCCCGCCAGGACTACGCCGATATCGACGAGTACCAGGTGAGCTGACCGGTTCACCGCAGAACGGGAATATTCCCGTTTTCAACGGTTTTCCGGTCGTTGCTCCATTTGAGCGCCGCGCGGATGGGTGCGTCATCCGCGCGGTTCTCCTTTTATTCACCTGCCAGCCGCCTGCCGATTTCCCGGAGTCCTTCCAGGTCGTGGACGTCGGAGGGCAGGGCGGGCACCCCGACCACCGGGACCTCCGGGTGCGCCCGGGTGAACCGGGCCAGCAGCCGCTTCTCCCGCTCGGCCACCGCGACCCGGTCGGCGTGGATCCGCAGCACCGCCGCGGCCAGCGGCGACGTCTCCGCGAGCTCGTCGGCCGCCGCGGCGGCCTTGGTCCCGGCCAGCCCGGCGAACACCGGATGGGTCCGGTTGGCCACCAGCCCGGTCAGCGGCATCCGCTCCCCGGCCAGCCGCTCGACGAAGTAGGCCGCCTCCCGCAGCGCGTCCGGCTCGGGTGCGGCGACCACCAGGAACGCCGTTCCCGGTGAGCGGAGCAGCCGGTAGGTGTGCTCGGCGCGCTCGCGGAAGCCGCCGAAGGCGGACTCGAAAGCCTGCACGAAGGCCGCTGCGTCGGCCAGCAGCTGGCCGCCGATGATCGTCGAGACCGCCTTGGAGAACATGCCGAACCCGGCCGCTGCGATCCGCCGCAACCCCTTGCCGCCCGCGCGGGCCGGGGTGGACAGCATCTTGATCAGCCTGCCGTCGAGCACGGTCGACAACCGCTGCGGCGCGTCCAGGAAGTCCAGCGCGGACCGGCTCGGCGGGGTGTCGACCACGATCAGGTCCCAGCTGCCGGACGCGGCGAGCTGGCCCAGCTTCTCCATCGCCATGTACTCCTGCGTGCCGGAGAACGACGTGGAAATGGTCTTGTAGAAGGGGTTTTCCAGGATCTGCTCGGCGCGGTCCGGCCCCGCGTGCGCGCGCACCATGTCGTCGAAGGTGCGGCGCATGTCCAGCATCATCGCGTTCAGGTCGCCCGCGGGCTCGAAGTCGTCGAGCACCACCTGCTTCGGCGTGTTGCCGAGTTCCCGCAGGCCCAGCGCCTGCGCCAGCCTGCGCGCCGGGTCGATGGTGAGCACCACGGTCTTGCGCCCGCGCTCGGCCGCGCGGACCGCGAGCGCGGCGGCGGTGGTGGTCTTGCCGACCCCGCCGGAGCCGCAGCAGACCACGATCCGGGTCGCCGGATCGTCCAGCAGGCCGTCGACGTCGACCGGTTCCGGCCGGTGCGGTTGGCTCATCTCGCGCTCCCGACGCCGTGGTCCCCGACGCCGTGCTCGTTGAGGACCTCGGCCAGTTCGTACAGTTCGGCGACGTCGATGCCCGCGGTCAGGTCGGGCAGCGAGATCGCGGGCAGGTCGATCGCGGCGACCTGCTCCCGCGCGGAGTCCTCGGCGTCCGCCCGGATCGCGTGCTCGACGGCCTCGTGCGCGAGCGCGTCGACCAGCTCGGGGTCCGCGCGGAACCCGGCCAGCGCCAGGCCGTCGGCCAGCTGCGCGGTGTCGATCCGCCCGGCCGCCGCCGCGGCCACCGAGCCCGCGGGCAGCCGCCCGGGGCGGACCCGGTTGAACAGCACCGCGCCCGGCCGCAGGTCGGCGGCGTCGAGTTCGGCCACGGCCTCCAGGGTTTCCCGCACCGGCAGCTCCTCCAGCAGCGTGACCAGGTGGACGACGGTGCCGGGGGAGTGCAGCAGCCGGACCACGCCGTCGCTGTGGCCGTGGATCGGGCCGGACTTGGCGAGGTCGGCCATGGCCCGGGTGACGTCGAGGAACTTCACCACCCGGCCGGTCGGCGGGGCGTCGACCACGACGTGGTCGTAGACGTAGCGCCCGCGGTCGTCGGTGCGGCCGACGCACTCCTTGATCTTCCCGGTGAACAGCACGTCGCGGAGCCCCGGCGCCAGCGTGGTGGCGAACTCGATCGCGCCCATCCGGCGCAGCGTCCGCCCCGCGAAGCCGAGGTTGTAGAACATCGACAGGTACTCCAGCAGCGCGGGCTCGGCGTCGATGGCCAGCGCGCGCAGCTCGCCGCCACCGGGCGCGGCCGCGATCGGCTCCTCGGAGTAGGGCAGGGGCGCGGTGTCGAAGAGCTGGGCGATGCCCTGCCTGCCCTCGACCTCCACCAGCAGCACCTTGCGACCGCCGGTGGCCAGGGCCAGCGCCAGCGCCGCGGCGACCGTGGTCTTGCCGGTGCCGCCCTTGCCGCTGACCACGTGCAGCCGGGCCGAATTCAGGTCCCCGTCCCAGTCGGTCACACGATCAGCGTAGGTCGGGATGGGTTCAGCTGTCTCCACCGCGAACGTCCCCGCAGGTCAGCCCGTGATCATCACGATCGAGGTGACCAGCGCGCCCGCGCCGACCAGCGACCAGCACACCACCGGCGGCAGCACCGTCGCGGTCAGCGCCGCGACCACCGCGACGGCCAGCCCGCCGCGCACCCCGGTCCGCGCGACCTCGCGCGCGCCGGTCTCGCGGCGGGCGCGGACGTTGGCCATCAGGCCGAGCACCATGAACGAGCCGACCGCGACGGTCAGCGCGGTCGCGATGAATCGCCAGGCTTCCACCCGGCCGAAACTAGTCCGCTTCGCCCCGCGAGGTGACCGGTTCGGGCGAACCGCCGCCCCCGAACGGCCGGGCGGCCGGGCCGGCAGCGGCCACCCACGCAACGCGACCTCTTCGCCGCTTTTAGGCTGATCGCCATGACTAAGTGGGAGTACTCGACGGTGCCGCTGCTGACGCACGCGACCAAGCAGATCCTGGACCAGTGGGGCGAGGACGGGTGGGAGCTCGTCGCCGTCACGCCCGGCCCGACCGGGGAGCAGATGGTGGCCTACATGAAGCGCCCGAAGGGTGAGTGACATGGGCCGGTGGACTGACCGACTCGCCGAGCTCGGGATCGAGCTCCCCGGGGTCGTGACCCCGCTCGCCGCGTACGTGCCCGCGCTGCGCAGCGGTTCGCACGTCTACACCTCGGGCCAGGTGCCGATGGTGGCCGGTGAGCTGGCCGCGGCGGGCAAGGTCGGCGCGGAGATCAGCGCCGAAGACGCCAAGCAGCACGCCCGCACCTGCGCGCTCAACGCGCTGGCGGCGGTGGACTCGCTGGTCGGCCTGGACTCGGTGGTCCGGGTCGTGAAGGTGGTCGGGTTCGTGGCGTCGGCCGAGGGCTTCACCGGCCAGCCGGGCGTGATCAACGGCGCGTCCGAGCTGCTCGGCGAGATCTTCGGGGACGCGGGCAGGCACGCGCGGTCCGCGGTCGGCGTGGCCGAGCTTCCGCTGGGCGCCCCGGTCGAGGTGGAGCTGATCGTCGAGGTGGAGTGACTTCGCCGCGGACGACATCACAGCGGGCGGCGTCACCCGGTGCGGTGACGCCGTCTTCGCTGCCCGGAAAAAGATCTTCGTCCGGAAATGGTGAGACGGTTTCGCGACAGTGGCCGCGCACCGCTGGTGGCGGCAAGTACGCTGCGGTCATCCCTTTTCGATCGAGCCCTGCCCTGGGGTCCGTCGAATGGGGGTATCGATTCCTGTGAGTATCCGTACGGTTCGACCTGGCGGGCTTGTCCTGCCGGGGCAGTGGGGGATAGTTCACCTGAAAGGGTGCGCGGCGGGATTCGCCGGTCGGCTGCGGACAACCCGCGCCGAGAGGGAGTAGAGCCTGGGAGGGGCCGACGTGGCGGTGCGAGAGACCGACCTTCTGTGCCACGAATTGCTGCTTCGACTCGCCGGCCGGTTGCCGGACCGCCAGCTGTGGCGCTTCCGCGACTGGCTCGCGGGCGGTGCCGCTGAGGTCATCGCGCGAGCGCTGCCCGCGACGCTGGTGCGCGAACGCGTCGCGCTCGACGACGCCGACCACCGGCTCCTGCGCGACGCGCTGCTGCCGCTGGGCGCCGACACCGCGCTGGTCAACGCCATCCTGCCGGTCGAGGACCGCCCGGCCGCGCACAACTTCACCGCCGACGCACCCGCGGCCAGCGCCGGTGACTCCGAGATCCTCGTCCTCGGCGCCACGCTGCGCGGCAGGCAGGGCGTCCGCCAGGTGCGGACCAGCTGGCGCCGCGAACCCGGCGGCGTCGCGAAGCGGATCGTGCTGGTGACCGCGTCGGCCGACGCGATCGCCCTGACCGGGGAGATCCAGCGGATCCTGCGCGCGCTCGGGGAGGCCGAACCCCGGGTCGAGGTGCTGCCGCCCGAAGCCGAACCCACCGCCTACCACCGCGCCGCGCTGGCCGACTCGGTGCTGGTGTGCGAGGGCGCCGAAGAACTCGCGGGCCACCGCGGCTGACCAGAGCAAGGGCGAATCGAGGAGGCACAGACGTGGACGTGGCTGAGGGAGCCGGTCCGGTGGACCGGTTGCACAACCTCCTGCTGGCCATGACCGGACGGGTGGACGACGACGCGATCAACTCGGCGCGGGAACTGCTCGGGGGCGGGCAGCTCGACGCGGCGGCCGAGTTCCTGACCGGCTGCCTGGTGGCCGGGCGGATCCCGGTGACCTCGACCGAGCAGTACCAGCTGCGCCGGGTGCTCGACGAGGCCCGCTCGCAGCAGCGGCTGGCCGATCGCCTCCTGGTGCTGGACAACCTGCCCGACGAGAACCACCGGTTCACCGACCAGGGCGAGTCCGACGACGACGTGGTCACCGCGCTGTCGCCGGTCACCTCCCGGCTGCCCGGCGTGCGCGCGGTCTGGTGCGCGTGGCGGACCACTCCCGCAGGCGTCACCTACGGCGCGGTGCCGCAGCGGGTGCTGCTGGCCGAGGTCGGCTCCGAGGGGTCGGTGGCCGCCGCCGGTTACCAGCTGGTGGAGGCCCTGCGCCGGGCCGGTGTGGACGCCTCGGTCGAGGTGTTCGGCAGCGGTGCGGACCTGCCCGAGTACCACCGCAACGCGCTCGCCGCCGCGCACCGCGTGCACCTCGACATGCCGCCGGTCACCGCCGGTGCGAACGGCATGACCCGGGCGCGCGCCCCGCGGGCGAGCTCAGGTGGTGAGGCGGCCGGAGGCCGCGACATACCAGGAGAACCAACGGCTCCTGAGCGCGAGCGGCGCCCGGTCGCCGAGGTCGAGCGCGAGGCCGAACCGGCCCCCGCTCCGCCCCCGGCTCCCGCCCCGGCTGCCCAGCCCGCCCCGCCCGCTCCGGTCGCCCAGCCCGCTCCGGTCGCGGAGGAGCCCGAGCAGCCGCCGCAGCCGGAGACCAAGCCGGAGGCCAACATGAAGGTCCCGGCGGCGGTCGACGCCAAGCTCACCGACCGGGAGCGCAACCTCCTGCGCAAGCTGCACGAGGAGCTGGCCCAGCGCGAGCAGGACCGGACCGGGCCCCAGCAGGCCCCGGCGGGCCGCTCCGGCCAGCAGGAGCAGTGGACCTCCACGATGCCCGGCGGGACGGGCGGTTTCCCGCCGATCGGCGCGTCCCCGGCCCCGGTCAGCAACCAGGGCAACAGCCAGCAGCGCTGAGCGGACGGGCGGTGGTGCCACCCGGCGCCACCGCCCTGCCCCGCTACACCGCGGACTGGACCTCGGCGAGGATCCGCTGGATGTGCAGGCCCCGGCGCAGATCGCAGGGGTGCTCGGTCCGCCCGTCCCGGATCAGCTCCAGGAACTCGTCGAGCAGCACCGAGTAGCACTCGTGCGCCGCCGTGCGGCGGCCCGCCAGCTGCGTGTGCCCGTTCTCGCCGTAGACGCTGAACTCGACCAGCGCGGGCTGGACCGGCACGCGCAGCGACACCGTCAGCGTGCTCGTCGCGCCTCCGGCGTGGCCGAACACGACGGTCCAGAGGTCGTCGGGATCGAGCCGGGCGTAGTGCACCCGCTCGATCTGCCCGAGCGCGGCGTCGAGCAGGTCGATGGCGTGCGGGCCCGCGTCGATCAGCGCGCCCTCCTTCTGCCGCCACTCCGACGCGGCGTAGTCCCCGGCGAGCAGCGCGCCCGCCAGCCAGCGGCCGATGCCGCCCCGGACGCCGTCGAGCCCCGCCAGCCACGCCCGCACCTCCGGCGCGAACCTCCTGGTCAGCATGAGCAGCCCGGCCACCCCGGACTCCTCGGCCGCGTCCACCACCGCCTGCGCCCTGGCGAGGTCGGCGGCCAGCGGCTTCTCCATGATCAGGTGCTTGCCCGCGCGAGCGGCCTTCGGCGCCAGCTCGGCCTGCACGGCGGGCGGCACCGCGAACGCGACCGCGTCCACATCGGACAGCAGCTCGTCGAAGCCGCCGGCGACCTCGGCGCCGTAGGGCTCCGCGAGCGCTTCGGCCGCGTCCCGCCGCCGCGCCCACACCGCCGCCAGGCGGGTGCCGGGGTGCGCGTCGAGCCCGGGTGCGTGCACCCGATTGGCCCAGGGTCCTGCTCCGACCACTCCAACCCGTAGTGCTTCGCTCATGCCGACATCGTGCCTCCGGGGTGATCGCGGGCGTGCGAACGGGGTCGGCGAGGCACCCGATGTCGCCCCGGCGGAGGAACTTGCGCCTTCGCCGGGGGCGTGCGAGCTCATAGGGTGACGGCATGGTGCAACTGCCGGAGGAACTGACCCTCCCGGAGGGGTTCGTCCCGAAGACGCTCCCGGACCCGCCGGTCACGCCGAAGGACGCGGCCACCGTGATCCTGCTGCGGGAGGGCCCGGAGGTGTTCCTCCAGCGCCGGGTGCGGGGCATGCCGTTCGCGGGCGGCATGACGGTGTTCCCCGGCGGCGGGGTCGATCCCCGGGACGCGGACGCGTCGGTCGCGTGGAGCGGGCCCGTTCCGGAGTGGTGGGCGCGGCGCTTCGGCTGCGGCACCGAACTCGCCCGCGCGCTCGTGTGCGCGGCCGTGCGGGAGACCTTCGAGGAGTCCGGCGTGCTGCTCGCCGGGCCGGGACCGGACGCCGTCGTCGGCGACACCTCGGCCTTCGCCGACGCCAGGGCCGCGCTGGTCTCGCGGGAGATCTCCCTCGCGGGCTTCCTGGCCGACGCCGGCCTGGTCCTGCGGGCGGACCTGCTGCGGCCGTGGTCGAACTGGGTCACGCCGGAGGCCGAGCCGCGGCGCTACGACACCAGGTTCTTCCTCGCCGCCATGCCCGAGGGGCAGCGCGCCGACGCGGTCACCTCGGAGGCCGTCGAGGCGTACTGGAGCTCGCCGCGGGCGGCGCTGGAGGACTGGGAGCGGGGCCGCTGCGGGCTGCTCCCGCCGACGTGGGTCACGTTGACCGAGATCGCCGAGTACGGCAGCGTGGCAGCCGCGCTGGCCGCCGACCGCACACCCGCGAAGGTGCTGCCGAAGCTGGTGCGCAGGGACGGCCGCTGGCGCGCGGTGCTGCCCGGCGAGCCGGGCTACGACGGAGAAGGGCAGTGATGGAGCACCCAGCCTACGGAGAGCTTCGCCCGGTCACGCCGCACGCGTCGGTGCTGCTGGCGCGGAACCCGAACGCGATGACCCTCGACGGCACCAACACCTGGCTGGTCGGCGCTCCGGACGCGGCGGACCGGATCGTGATCGACCCGGGCCCGGCCGACCCGGACCACCTCGGCCGGATCGCCGAGCGGGGTCCGGTCTCGGTGGTCCTGCTGACCCACCACCACCCCGACCACACCGAAGGCGCGCGGGACTTCGCGGCGCTCGTCGGAGCCCCGATCCGCGCGCTGGACCCGGAGCTGTGCCTGGGCGCGGAACCGCTCGCCGAGGGCGAGGTGGTCGAAGCGTCCGGGGTGCGGCTGACGGTGATGGAGACCGCGGGCCACACGGCGGACTCGGTGTGCTTCACCATCGCCGAGGAGCCGTCGGTGTTCACCGGCGACAGCGTGCTCGGCCGCGGCACGACGGTGGTCGCGCACCCGGACGGCAACCTCGGCTCGTACCTGGACTCCCTGCGGCGGCTCGCGGAGCTGCCCGAGGGGACGGCGGTCCTGCCCGGCCACGGGCCGGAGCTGCCGGACGTCCGCGCGGTCGCGACGGCCTATCTCCGGCACCGCGAGCAGCGGCTCGAACAGGTCCGCGCGGCCGTGCGGGAGCTCGGCGGCGGAGCCACCGCCCGGCAGGTCGTGGAGGTCGTCTACGCCGACGTCGACCCCGCGGTCTGGGGCGCGGCGGAGTGGAGCGTCGAGGCCCAGCTCGCCCACCTCCGGGAACTCGGGGAGCTCTAGCACTCCGACGGGAGCGCGGGGGCTTCGGCACTCGGGCTGGGGCGCGGGGAGCGCTGGCACTCCGGCTGGGGCGGCAGGGAGTACGGGGAGCCTGGGCATTCCGGCGAGGGCGCGGGGAGCGCTGGCACTCCGGCTGGGGCCGCAGGAAGCACGGGGCCCTGGATTCCGGCGGGAACTCTGGGAGTTCCGGCATTCAGGCTGGGGCGCGGGGCTTGGTACTCCGGCTGGAGCGCGGGGAGCTCGGGTATTCCGGCTGGAGCGCGGGCTCCGGCACTCCGCTGGAGCGCGGAAGCTCTGGCACTCCGGCTCACCCGCCAGCCGGACACCTCGCCCTGCCGCACGACGTCCGCGCCGCACCTCGCCCTGCCGCACCACGCCCGCGCCGCACCGCCAGCGCCGCCCGAGCGCCCGCCCGCTAGTACTCCGGCTCGCCCCACTCGTGGACGACGAAGTCGTCGCCGACCGACACCTTCCCCGGCTGCACCACGGCGAACTTCGCCCCGAAAGCCACACCGCCCGCCTGGACCCGCCGGTAGCTCGCGAACGTGCGCAGCGGCTCGGGACCGGACTTCGTCCCGGTCGCCTGGTCGACGGTGGTGACCGCGCAGCGGGTGGCGAGCTTGGCGTAGCCCAGCTCCACGTCACCCGAGGTGACCCGGCGCATCCGGTCCTCGGCGTGCGGCTCGTCGAAGCCGGTGACCACGATGTTCGGCCGGAAGCGGTTCATCGGCAGCGGCGTGGCCAGCTTCTCGTTGAGCAGGTCCAGCGACGGCCGCGAGATCACCAGCACCGCGCAGCTGTCGGCGTAGCCGGAGGTGCCCGGGGTCAGGCCGTCGGTGACGCGGTCGTGGTCCGGCGGAACCCGGACCAGCCTGCTCGCCGCGCCCAGGAAACCGGACAGCCACTCGGCCACCGCCGGACCCTGGTCGATTCCCTTGAACGGCTTGCCGAACAGCTCGACGTCCTGCTTGGGACCGGTGCTGTCCACGTCGATGGTCAGCGCTTCGGCACCCGGCGCGCGCAGCGTCATCCGCTCGCCGTCGGTGCTCATCTCCGGCCGGACCAGCGCGAGCCGCGGATGGCGGCGCTGGGTCCGGAACACGCCGTCCTCGGCGACGACCATGAACCCGCGGTCGTGCGCGAGTCCCGCAGGCGTCACCACCGAGTCGACGAGCGAGGTCCCCGCGCACCCCTTGATCGGATAGCAGAGGAGTTCAGCGATCTTGGCCACGTGCTCCGACCCTAGTGGCCGGGAAGCCGGAAATCAGCCGCGTTTCGGCATCAGCACGTACCGCAGCTCGGCGGGACCGGGCTCGACCTCGCTGATCACCGACGACCGCCGCTGCCCCGCCCGCAGGTCCAGCCGCACGGTCCGCCCGGCGAACGCGGCCAGCGCGTCGGCGAGGTAGCGCGGCTGGTAGGCGGGGCCGAAGCGATCGCCCCGGACGGTCGCCTTGACCGACTCCTGGGCGTCGCCGAACCGGGAGTCGGCCGCCCGCACCCGCACCTCGGAGTCGTCGACGTCGAGCAGCACCGAGCCGTGCGCCCCGGCGTAGGGCGAAACCCGGCGCACCGCCCCGGCCAGCGCGTCCGCGTCGACCTCCACCGCGCAGTCGGCGTCGGGCAGCAGGTGGCGCGACTCGTCCGGGAACGGCGCGTCGAGCAGCGTCGTCGAGACCTCCGCGCCCGGCCAGCTCACCCCGACCCGGTCCGCGTCGGCGTGCAGGACGACCTCGTCGCCGGACGCCTGCCTGGAGACCTCGGCGAGGATGCTCGCGGGCACCAGCACGTCCAGGTCGGCCACCTCGGCGCGCCACGGCAGGCTCGCGACCGCCATCCGGAACCGGTCGGTCCCGACCAGCACGAGCCGGTCCTCCCGCTGCCGGACGTGCACACCGGTGAACACCGGCAGCGCGTCGTCGCGGGAGGTCGCGGACGCGACGACCGCCGCCCGCGGCAGCAGCGCGGCGTCGAGCGCGCCGACGCGCGGCGGCGCTTCGCGGACGCCGGGGTGCGCGTCGGCGTCGAGCAGCGGCAGCGCGAAGCGCGCGTTGGGCGTGCGGAGGGCGAGCTTCGAGCCCTCGACGACCAGGCGGACTTCGTCCGCGTCGAGGTTGCGCAGCGTCTCCGCGAGCGGCTTCGCCGGGACCAGCACCCGGCCTTCGGCGTGGGTGCGCGCCGGGCGGCTCAGGCGGATGCCGCGCTCGCGGTCCGTTCCGGCCAGCTCCAGCCCGCCCGGGGTGGCCGTGAGGACCATCGCAGCCAGGACCGGGTCGAGGAACCTGCCGGGCAGCAGCCGAACGAGGTCCGCCGCCGCGCTCGCGGCGGAACGGGTGGGCGCCGTGACGTCGAGATCCATGCGGTGGACGCTAGCCAGCTGGGCTGACAGCGCCGGGTTTTCAGACCGCGGCGAGCTGTTGCTGCTGCACGGCGGCCTCCGGCCGCAGCGTGCCGCGCCGCGCCCAGAGCACCAGCGCCAACACGGCACCGACCGCGCCGGCCGTCAGGAACGCCGTCGGCGGGCCGCTGGCCTCCACCAGCTGCCCGCTGACCGACTGCCCGAACGCGGCCCCGAGCGTCACCGACGTGACCACCCAGCCGAACGCCTCGGTCGCGGTTCCCCTCGGCGCGGCGATCTCCAGCGACACCGAGTGCGCGGTCGACTGCGGTGTGATCAGGCTGCCCGCGATCAGAAGCGCCAGCGACAGGCCCCACAGCGTCGACGGGAGCGCGAGCAGGACGATCAGCGCGGCGAAGCCGAACAGCAGCGCGGGCAGCCGCAGGTGCATCGGCCGCGGCCACGGCCGCATCCCGTAGAGCACGCCCACCACCACCGAGCTGACCGAGAGCAGGCTCAGCAGCAGCCCGCCCGCGGTCGGGTACCCGGCGCGGACCGCTGCCGCGGGGACGCCGACCTCCACGAAGCCGATCAGGGCGCCGAAGCCGAGCGCGGCCAGCGCCACCGTCCGCATCCCCGGGCTGGCCAGCGCGCCGAGCAGGTTCCCGCCGTCGCGGTCACCCGGCGCGGGCCGCTGCCGCCGCGCGGCTCCGGTCAGCGCGAACCCGACGCTGCCGGCGATCATGCACACCGCGCCCGCGACCACTCCGGTCCCGGCCCACGGCATCGCGACCAGCAGCCCCGCCAACCCGGGCCCGAGGATGAAGAAGACCTCCATGCTGATCGCCTCGTAGGAGAACGCGGCGTCCCGCTCCCGCCCTGGCGGCAGCAGCTCGTTCCACAGCGCCCGCGAGGCGGGGCCGACCATCGGCTGGGTGATGCCGACGCCGAACGCCAGCCCGACCAGCACCGGCAGGGCCGCGTGCGCCTCGATGGCCGCGATCGCGCCCGCGACCAGCACGGCGAACACCCCGGACATCAGCAGCAGCGGCCTGGTCGGGCCGATCCGGTCCATCACCCGGCCCTGGGCGACCGAGCCGCAAGCCACCCCGATCAGCTCGCTCGCCGAGACCAGTCCGGCGGCGGCGAAGGTCCCGGTCTCCTGCTGCACGTAGAGCATCAGGGCCAGCCCGATCATCGCGATCGGCAGCCTGGCCAGCAGGGACGTCAGGACCGGAGCGGCGGCTCCTGGCGCGGTCAGCGCGGCGCGGTAGTCGCGCGGGGAGACGGAGTTGGACACCCGTCCAGTATTCCGATACTGGTACCCGCGTACCAACCTCTGGCCGGGTAATTCGGCTCACCGCCGCAGAATGGGACTTTTGACCCGAGGCGGACACCGGCGGCGGCGGGCACACTCGATGGCACGGGCAACGGATTACTCGGCACTAGCCAATCCGGGTGAACGGTGAAACCCGTGGGACCGGTACGGCGTCCTGGTCAGTAGGGGCCCACAACAGAACTTCCTCCGGTGCCGGATTCGGGGCCGACGCATTGGAGGAGGGGGGGAGCGTGGTTGGTCGTCGGGGGATCGGCCACGCGCAGGCGAGAGAGCTGGTGTGCCACGTCGGGGGTGACATACCAGCTCTCTCGCTGTGTGCTGCGGGCGCGAAAAAGCGCGCGCCAACTGAGGAGCTCGGGAAGTGGTCCCGAGCCCGTCGGTCGGCGCGCGGTGGCCGACGGCCGGCGGGCCGTCAGCGGGCGCGTCGGGCCAAGCGCTCCGGGTCGAGGATGAGCACGCTCTTGCCTTCGAGCCGCAGCCAGCCGCGGTGCGCGAAGTCGGCCAGCGCCTTGTTCACGGTCTCCCGCGAGGCGCCGACGTACTGCGCGATCTCCTCCTGCGTCAGGTCGTGGGTGACCCGCAGCAGACCGGCCTCCTGGCTGCCGAAGCGCTGTGCGAGCTGCAGCAGCGCCTTGGCGACCCGGCCGGGCACGTCGGTGAAGATCAGGTCCGCGAGCATGCCGTTGGTGCGGCGCAGCCGGCGCGCGACCACCCGCAGCAGCTGCTCGGCGATCTCCGGACGCGTGCTGATCCACTGCCGCAGCGCGGTGCGGTCCATGGTCAGCGCCCGCACCTCGGTGACGGTGGTCGCGGTCGACGTCCGCGGTCCCGGGTCGAAGATGGACAGCTCGCCGAACATGTCCGACGGCCCCATGATCGCCAGCAGGTTCTCCCTGCCGTCCGGGGACTTGCGTCCGAGCTTGACCTTGCCGGATTGAATGATGTAGAGCCGGTCGCCCGGCTCGCCCTCGGCGAAGATCACGTGTCCTCGCGGGAACTCAGACGGTTCCAGCGACTGGGTCAGTGCCTCCGCCGCGGCCGGCTCAACGCCTTGGAAGATGCCGGCCCGGGCCAGGGTCTCGTCCACCTCGTCCCTCCATGTTGAGACGCGGCGGCTGTCTTACGATCCGGCGCCGCGTGTACGCGGACCGGGTGTGCCGCCGATCACTACCAGTAAGTCTAAGACTGGTCGCGGGAACGGCGAGTTCGTAGCCTACCGGCGCGTCCCACCCTGCGTAGCTGGAACAGCTCCAGCGCACGTCCAATTCCCTGCCGGAACAGTGCCCTGACCTCGTCCGGCCGGGCGTTCTCCAGCAGCTCCTCCACCTCGTTCTCCTGTACCGCGACATGGCGGAGCCGTGCCTCCACGCGCTCCATGAAGAGCGTGAAGAACATGATCACAAGCGGTACGACGATCACGAACCAGGCAGTCATGATGATGAAATCCTCGCTCATGCCTTCGGGGCGGATGTAACCGGGGGTATCTTCTGCGCGCGCGAGGCGGTGCGGGCACCATCCGCGTGGGCGACATCCGTAGTCTGGAGGGGTGCCGGACCAAGCGCGGAACAAGCCCCGTGACACCGCTGTCGACAAGGCTGCCAAGGCCCGGTCGGGGGAGACCCGGCTGGGACTCGTCCGGCGTGCCCGCCGGATGCTCCGTGCGTTGGCCGAAGCCTATCCCGACGCCCACTGCGAGCTTGATTTCGACACCCCGCTGGAGCTCGCGGTGGCCACGATCCTGTCCGCGCAGTGCACCGACAAGCGGGTCAACATGGTCACCCCGGCCCTGTTCAGGCGGTATCCGACGGCCGCGGACTACGCCGGGGCGGACCGCGCCGAGCTGGAGGAGATGATCCGCTCCACCGGCTTCTACCGGAACAAGGCGGCCTCGCTGATGGGCCTGGGCGCGGAGCTGGTCGAAAAGCACGGCGGCGAGGTGCCCGCGAAGCTGGCGGACCTGGTCAAGCTGCCGGGCATCGGGCGCAAGACCGCCAACGTCATCCTCGGCAACGCCTTCGGCGTCCCCGGGATCACCGTCGACACCCACTTCGGCAGGCTGGTCCGGCGGTGGAAGTGGACCGCCGAGGAGGACCCGGTCAAGGTCGAGCACGCGATCGGCGAGCTCATTCCGCGCAAGGAATGGACGATGCTGTCGCACTACGTGATCTTCCACGGGCGCCGGGTGTGCCACGCCCGCAAGCCGGCGTGCGGCGCGTGCCTGCTCGCCCGAGACTGCCCCGCCTACGGCGAGGGGCCGACCGGCCACCTGGAAGCCGCGAAGCTGGTCCGCGGGCACGAGGCGCCCCGGCTGCTGGAGCTGGCCGGGATCGTCTCCGAGATCCCGGAGAAGACGATCGAGAAGGTGGCCGAGACGGAGCCGCACTCGTGAGCCTGCGCGAGTACCGCAACGAGATCCGCTGGACCGTCGTGGTCGTGGTGCTGGCGGTCCTCGGCGTGATCGCGCTCTGGCCGCGCGACGGCGGACCGCCGCAGGCTCCCGGCCCGGGACCGGCAGAGCCGGTCGCCGGCCGCGGCGCCGACCCGGCGCTGCGCG